>CALXOD010000030.1 GCA_944389925.1 uncultured Victivallaceae bacterium
GAATCTGATTTTTGATCAAGGTAATTAACTGCTGGTCAAATTTGCTCAGGTCAATCGCTCCGCCTTGAACCTGCAGAACCTTCACTTCATTTTCTTTCAGAAGCTGATTGATATGCCCCTCCAGAAAACTCCCGTTGATCGGACGGTACAGTCGGGTCAATTCATTAACCAGCACAAAATCAACCTCAGAAAGTTTTTGCAGAACCTGACATAGCCCCAACCGGAAATCTTTCTTGGAACTTTGGTTGAGAACCCATTTCATATATGCTTTGTCAAGCCGGGCAATTTCCTCCGCACCCACAGGATAAGTCTCGCCGCTGGTGTTCAGGTCTTTATAAATGCCAATGACCTCAAGTTTTTCTTTTGCCGCCAGTTTCTTGCAGTTGGCAATCTGCGCCTCCACTGACTCCGAAAAATCATCCTTCCCGCTGCTCTGCCGTGCATAAATCAGTGCTTTCATTGTTTTTGCTCCTCATTCTACTTGTTTTAATATACACTATATTGTATATTTAACAAGTGGTCATAGTCGTGATCGCCATCATCGCCATTCTGGCCGGAATGCTGCTCCCGGCATTGGGGCGGGCGCGGGAAACGGCCAAATCCGCCAGTTGTCAGAATAACCTCAAACAGCTTGGCACTGCCGTTGTCATGTATGCCAATGACTATGACGACTTTGTTCCTTACGGATACAATGCCACGGACCTGAAGACTTTGTTCGCCTACCTGCACCCCTATGTGGCGGGAGGAGAGTATCCGGGGGATGAATATCGCAATAAAGACGTGCCCTATCGGAAAAAAGTCTACCAGTGCCCGTCCGCCATGTTCAAAATGAGTTACAAACTCATCGATAATATCGAACTCAGTTATGGTTTCAATGCATCCGCCCGGGACAGCCGGAACCGGAACCGCTATCTCTTCGGTTATCGGACCGGATCAACCAATCGCCCTCCCCTGAAAATCGCCAATTCGCAGATGCCGTCGGCTGTTTTTGCGATGGGTGACGGACGGCTGAATATTTCTGGGGCCTGGAGCAATGCCAACTGGGGATACATCAGCGGCGATGACCCGAATATCGCCCCCGGCGCCGTCAAGGATGAACTGGTGCAAATGCGTCACGGCGGCACCGTCAATATCGCCTTTCTCGACGGCCATGTGGAAAAACGCAAGGTAATGAATTATTTCCCCATCGCTTATTCCGATACTCCGAACAACCGTTTCTGGTTCGGCATGCGGGATCTTTACCAGTAAAGGAAGAGACTGATGAAACGCTGGACCATGCCTCTGTTTGCCGCTTGCATCATTCTATCAACCGCTCTTGTTCCGTTGGCCGTATCAGCTCGGACTGTGGAGTTGGAAAACGGTTTGCGTGACCATGGCGTCTGTGCGCCAGTCAGCATCGCTCGAGGGGTCTGCGCAGCGCGCGGTCGTCAGGGAGAACCGCTGCTGCTGGCTCAGCTGCTGGATGTACGCGGCGGCTATGGTATGCTGCGAATTGATCTGGATTCCGGCCGTTGTGATTTTGCGGAACTCCCGGTGCAGCCGAATTCGCTCAATTCGATTTTCAGCGCCATGTTCTCCCGTCGGAATCGTTTTTACGCCCAGCACTCGGAACACTTCTTCGAGTACAATCCGGAACAGGGGAAATGGACATTCGCCGAACCGATCCGTTCCGGGAAAATGTCCATGAGTATGACCGAAGACGACCGCGGTCGCATCTGGAGCATCTCCTATCCCGACTGCGGCATCACCGCGTTTGATCCGGAGACCCAAAAGCTGCAGGATTACGGGGCCCCCTTTGCAGAAACCTTCCCACAATATGCCCGCAGCGTCGCCACTGATGACCGGGGCTGGGTTTACATCGGATACGGAAATGCCGCCGGTCAGATTGCCGGCTTCCATCCGGAAAGCGGCAGAACAATGACGGTTCTTGCTGAAAAGGATCGTCCGACACCCGGTGCAGGACTGGTTTTCCGGGCGGAGGATGGAAATGTATACGGCACTTTCGGAGCCGCCATTCAGTACCGGAATGTGCGTGAATTCTGGCACAATACCCCCGGTCGGGAGTGGTACCGGCTGCACGATGGCACGTTTGAGAAAATCCATGCAAAACCGGAAGTCCCTATCGCCGATATCCTGTCCGGAACGCAGGATTTTTATGATCTGCGTTACCCCGACGGACGCACGGTGGAGATCGACATTCCTGCCCGCCGGCTGACGACAATCGATCGGAACGGGAAGAAACGGGAAATCTCTTTTGATTATCCAAGTCAGGGCGCGCATCAGGTTTCCATCGCCGCTCTTGAGGACGGCAGGATCAGCGGGGGAACATCTTTTCCCATGAGCAATTTCGTGTACGATCCCGCCAACGACCAGATGATGCACCGCAACGGTGCCGTACAATGGAATGTCGTACTTCCGTACCGTAATCATCTGTTCGTTGCCGCCTATCTTGGCGGTTATCTGCTGGACTGGCAAGTGGATCAACCGTATTTCATGCCGCCCCGTGCTGATGATGCCGATGGCAATCCACGTTTGCTTGCCCCCCCTGCCCGGCCACATATCGGCCGCCCCAATGCCCTGGCTATCACTCCGGATGGTCGGTACCTGCTGATGGGGGGAACGCCGCATTATGGCCTGACCGGCGGCGGACTGGCAATTTACGACCGGGAAACGAGCGCCATGCGGGTGCTGACAGACCGGCAACTGATTCCAGATCAGTCGGTTCACGCATTGGCGACATTGCCCGGGGGGCGGATTTTCGGGGGAACCACCATCAACGCCGGAACGGGTGGCAAGGTCAAAGCGAAAGAGGCGGAATTTTTCGAACTGGATCTTGCCTCCGGAAAAATTCTCCGACACGAAGTTCTTTTCCCGAAAGCCCGAACCTATTTCAGTTTACTGCCGCTGCCGGATGGCACCCTGCTCGGTGTGGTGGACGGTAAAACGCTTTTCCGTTTTGATCCGGCAGCCTGGGAAATAACCGGGAAACGTTCTCTTGCGGAGTTTGGCGGTGTTATTTACCAGCAGGGCCCCCGCTTCTTCCTGCCGCACGGGAAATTCGTCTGGCTGCTGACCCGCAAAGGAGTGCTGCGTTTGACCCCCGAAACGCTGGAAGTTACTCCCGCTCTTGCCTCGCCTGTACCGATCGAAGTCGGCGGCGCGATTGCGGACGGCCGGATTTATTTCGGAAGTCGGGGCAGACTCTACAGCCTGCCGTTGCCGGAATAGGCTTTTCCTGAAAATCGAAGGCGTTCCGGGGGTGAAAAATTTCGTTTCGGTGCTATATTATCCAAATAATTGTAACCAACGATTTTATTCATATACACGGAGCGCCCGAAGCAGCATGTCAGAAGAACCGACCATGATCAAGGCCTACGAGGCCGCCGAAGTGGAAGCCAAATGGTACCCTGTCTGGGAACAACGCCGTTATTTTCACGGCAATCCCCAGGCGGACAAAAAGCCTTATTCCATTGTGATTCCGCCGCCGAACGTAACCGGCATTCTCACCCTCGGACATGTCCTGAATAATACCCTTCAGGACATTTTGATCCGTTACAACCGGATGCAGGGAAAAGAAGTATGCTGGTTTCCCGGTACCGACCACGCCGGCATCGCCACCGAGGCCCGGGTGGAAAAATACCTGCGCAAGGAAGAAAAAACCGGACGGGACGAACTCGGCCGCGAGGAATTCATCCGCCGTGTCTGGCAGTGGAAGGAACAGTACGGCGGCACCATCATCCGCCAGCTGCGCAAGCTCGGCTGCTCCTGCGACTGGGAACGCGAGCGCTTCACCATGGACGAAGGACTCAGTAAGGCGGTGCGCAAAGTCTTCGTAGAACTTTATCACAAAGGCTACATCTATCGCGGACGACGCATGATTAACTGGTGTCCGGTCGCCAAGAGCGCCCTTTCCGACGAAGAGGTGATCTACAAGGAAGAAAACGGGAAATTTTATCATTTCCGTTATCCATTGACCGATGGATCCGGTTTTCTGGTGGTGGCAACCACCCGGCCGGAAACCATGTTCGGGGATACCGCCGTCGCCGTGAATCCGGAGGATGAACGTTACCGGCACCTGATCGGCAAAACCGTGCACCTGCCGCTGACTGACCGGGAAATCCCGATTATTGCCGACGAACACGCCGATCCGACCAAGGGAACCGGTTGTGTCAAAATCACCCCGGCACATGACCCGAATGACTTTGAGGTAGGGAAACGTCATAAACTCGAAGTCATCAATATCATGAATCCGGACGCCAGCCTGAACGCCCGCTGCGGCGAGGCGTTTGCCGGACTTGACCGCTTTGAAGCACGCAAAAAAGTTGTTGCAGAACTGGAAAAACTCGGTCTCGTCGAAAAAATCGAGGATATTCGACACGCGGTCGGCTATTCCGAACGGGGCGATGTGCCGATCGAAACGCTGGTCTCCTACCAGTGGTTCTGCAATATGAAGGAATTGGCCAAACCCGCCATCGAAGCCGTCCGCTCCGGTAAAATCAAATTTCACCCGGAACGCTGGAGCAAAACCTATTTTCACTGGATGGAAAACATCCAGGACTGGTGCATTTCCCGTCAGATCTGGTGGGGACATCGGATTCCCGCCTGGTACAACGACGCCACCGGAGAAACCTATGTCGGCATGGAAGCGCCGACTGCGCCCGGCACCTGGCGTCAGGAGGAAGATGTGCTGGATACCTGGTTTTCCAGCTGGCTGTGGCCGTTCTCGGTAATGGGCTGGCCGGAAAAGACGCCGGAACTGAAATTCTTCTATCCGACCTGCGATCTGGTAACCGGTCCGGACATTATTTTCTTCTGGGTGGCCCGCATGATTATGGCGGGATGCGAATTTACCGGAGAAGTGCCGTTCCGCAATGTTTACTTCACCAGCATCATCCGGGACGAACAGGGGCGGAAGCTGAGTAAGTCGCTCGGCAATTCGCCTGACCCGCTGGATGTGATCGCCGAATACGGGGCGGATGCGCTGCGTTTTTCGATCACCTACATTGCTCCGGTGGGGATGGACATCCGCTACAGCAACGAAAAATGTGAAATCGGTCGTAATTTTGCCAACAAACTGTGGAATGCCTGCCGGTTCCGTCGGATGCAGGGGCCGACCACTCCGGGCTTCCGGGAACTGTCTTCCACCGTTGCCGCCCGGTTGTCCGCGGATGAAAAATGGATGCTTGCCCGGCTGGATGCCGCGATCGGTTCGGTAGACACCGCGCTGGCGGAATTTCGATTCCACTCCGCCGTCCATGAGATTTATGAACTGGTGTGGAGTAACTTCTGTGACTGGTTCATTGAAGCGGAGAAAGTACCGATGCGCCGGGGCGGCGAAGCCCGGGAAACCGCGCTGGCGGTGCTGGACTATGCGTTGTTCCGGATTCTCCGACTGCTGCATCCCTTCATGCCGTTCATTACCGAGGAGCTGGCCCATCAGATGGGATTCCTCGGAGAGGCCGAGTCGATCATGTTCGAAAGCTATCCGAAAAACGACGGTTTTGCCGGAGATCCCCGGGAAATGGAACTTGTGGATGGCAAATTCGAACTTGTCCGGGCCGGTCGTTTCCTCAAATCAAGCTATAATCTTCCGGACGGGAAAAAGGTGCGCTTCCATCTGAAGGCCAATGATCAGGCAATCTTTGACTTTCTGAAGAGCCAGGAAGAATCGTTGCGCAGTCTGCTCAATGCCGAGAGCGTCGAACTGTCACTGGATGACTTCGATATTGCGGCTCATGGTGCGGCACCGGCACAACCGGCGCGGCTGGGAACCATGTTCCTGCCGTTGGCCGGACTGGTGGATATCGCCGCAGAACGGGCCAAACTGGAAAAACAGCAGAAGGAACTCCAGACGTGGATTACATCCAGCCGGGCGAAACTCTCGAACGAGCGTTTCGTTGCCAAGGCCCCGGCACAAGTGGTCGCGGATGCCCGGGCGCATCTGGTTGAACTGGAAGAAAAGCTCCAGCGGGTGGAAACACTGCTGGCCAGCTTGAACTGACCAGGCCGTCTTCTAAAAAAAACGCGCTCCTGAACGGGCGCGTTTTTTTTATTGGATTCATTCGTTTTCATGTCGGCAGATACCGGAAAACGATCATTTTGTCTCTTGATTTTTTATCCATTCCATCTACTGTAAAATAGCAATGGCTCTCCGCCAGCATCAGCGTGGGAACCGTCATTCGCAACCGGAAAAACAGGAGGGTTTTCATGGATTTTTATGAAACATTCCGGGTCGGCGCCTCCTGGCGCAGGGTCAATCTCCGTAAAATCGCCACTCACGAGCGGGAATATGGCTGGAAAGAAAATGACGAGTACATGGAGAAACAGCTGGCAGCCAATACCCGGAAACTTTTTGAACTGCAATATCGGCTTTTTGCGGAAAATCGACAGTCGCTGCTGATCGTACTTCAGGCACTCGACGCAGGCGGCAAGGACGGCACAATCAACCACGTGATGGCAACAATGAATCCGCAGGGCTGCCGAGTGCAGGCATTCAAAGTGCCGACGCCGTTGGAAGCCGCTCATGATTTTCTATGGCGCGAGCACTGCGTGGCGCCGCGTCACGGCGAAGTGGTGATTTTCAACCGGTCCCATTATGAAAATGTGCTGGCCGGACAGGTGCATGGCGAAATAGACGGCAGGGAATTGAAGGAACACTTTCAGGCGATCAATGATTTTGAACGCCTTCTGCACGGCAATCGAACCACCGTGGTCAAATTCTTCCTGCATATCAGCAAAGAGGAGCAGCTCAAGCGCTTCGGTGAACGGCTGAATGATCCGGAAAAACACTGGAAGATTTCCGAAAGCGACTATCGGGAACGCGAATTCTGGGATGATTACATGGATGCCTTTAACGATATCTTCCGTTACTGTTCCCCGGAAGAGGCCCCCTGGTTTATCATTCCTGCCGACGATAAAAAATTCCGCAATCTCGCTGTTTCCGAAATTCTGATCCGGACTCTCGAACAGATGAATCCGGTCATTCCGCCCGCCACAGTCGATCTGGAAAAAATCTATATCACCGGAATCTGCAACAAGCTGCACCAGAATCTGCCCCGCTTCCACCGCAGCCCGCTCCCGATCCCGCGGTACCGGAACCGGTACCAGAGAAAAACAGGAAAAAAAAGAAAAAAAAGAAAAAACACTCGCATCAATAATCTTCGGCCAAAACCGCCGTCAACAGTCGAATCATCTCCTGCAGTAAAAATTCACCGCTGATGGTTTCTTCCTCCAACCGGAGCAATCGCACCCAGTCACTCTCCAGCGACAGGGTGATCAGCATGCTCCGGCGTGCCAGAGCTCCGAATACCGAGGGCTCAACCGGTCGGATGGCCTGTGCCGTAGCGAAATAATCCAGGTCGATATCCAGAATCAGCGGCATTTCATCCGAAGCATGCAGCAGCGTCTCCGGCAGAATCCGGCGTAGAAAATCACTCTCCAGCACCTGGTCGGCAAACGGCCGGTAGACGGAGGAATCGTTCAACATAACCATTTCTTCCGGCCATTCCGGATCATGGAGCAAATGCATGGCGGGATGGGCGGGAACAGTAAAGTTTTCGTGAGCCAGCACCCAGGATTCTGCCAGAATACCGCTGCGCAGTGCCCAGTCCAGATGTTCGTCATGGCGGAGCCGCGCAATCGCCGCTGAAACGGACGCTGCATCAACGCGATCAAAATCTCCCGGTCTCGCGCCGCCGCAGTGGCTGAATGCCTCCAGTACATCGGTATGATGATCCAGTGTCAAGGCCCGTGCCGCCCGCCCCGTTGCACGTCGGAGCTCCGCCCACGGAAAGAGAACTTCGTGATGTTGTTCGACCGCAACGATTCTATGGTTATGGATTTGCCATTCCTGCATCATGATGACTGAAAAAGACGGTGCCGGAACCATCCGACACCGTCTTGACGTTTTGAAATGGATGCAATTATTCGGCGTCTTCGACTTCGACCGACAGGTCGTCAATCAGCACCGAGGATTGCAGTTTGGGATTGTAATTGACGACGACAATCACCCGGAAGGACTCTGCGCCCGGCCAGAATTCCGTATACGGGCCGGAATTTTGACTGCGCCCCGTCACCGTCGCCTGGCATTCCTTCCATTCCGCCGGAACATTGGCGTTGAGCAGTCCGTAGGAATGTCCCGCCGGCGCTTCATGCAACCGCACCGGAGTATCCACCGGATAGGCCGCGGCAAGCGGTTTGCTCAGAGTAACGACCTGCACATCTCCTTCCGTCTTGACCGATTTGATCTGCGGAGACAGTCGGCGATTCGGCAGGTCGGAAAAATCTTCTTTGGCATTGAATGCGATCATGGTTCCCAGCTTACTGAGTTTTCCGGACCAGTCTGCACCGGTTATGCGCAGTTCGGTATCGCCCTTGGCCGCAGGCGCGGCGAGCTTCGCGGCAGTCCCGGGAATGGTCTGAACCTGATTCCGGAAAATCGCCCGGTTATTGGCATCGTACTGGGCAATGCCGACATAGCCGTGGCTGACGGTGGCTGGATCGATGGTTTTCAGGGCAATTTTGAAGCGATATTTTTTCGCAGGATCAATCGAATGGGCTTTCGGCGAATAGAGCCAGGCCGGACGCAAGTCCGTCTGCATGCAGGCACTGCCGCTCTTCGCCATCGTGGTATTCAGCTGCGTGCCCTTCCAGCAACCGCCTTCTCCATCGGTGAATTGCTCAATTACTTCACCACCGCACACGGCAAAAGCCGCACCGGCAGCCAGACATGAAAGCCACATCTTTGTCTTCATCCGATTGCCCTTTCCTGTTTTTCGGCCTGTTTTCTCTTTCGGCCTTGTTCCTTCATTTTCATATCAGATATGGAAAAACTTTTTCATCCGATCCAGTTCCGCTCTCGCTGGATAAAGAGGCAGCCATCACCGCTCAGGCTTCCGCCACCTTCTTCAAGCGTTCCCGAACCAGTGCCGCCCGTTGAATATCTGCTTCCGCATCGGTCAGTGACCGACCGGCGAATTTGCGCAGATGAGCCGGATTGATACAGATGAACAGTTCATTCACAGTCTTGATATCGACGGAATTGAACATCCCCATATCCACTCCGATCCGGATGCCGGACAGGGAGTTGAGAGCCTCGTCATAAGTCAATTTGTACGCATGGCGCAGCAACCCGTAGGAACGTCCCACATGATCAAGCAGCGCATACTGTTCCTTTTCCAGCAACATGCGACGGGCATTTTTTTCGTGAGAAATAAGTTGCCGGATCACCGCGTCGATGCGTTCGATGATCTGCGGCTCACTTTCCCCCAGGGTACTTTGATTGGAAATCTGAAACAGGTTGCCCCGGTTATCGGTTCCCTCTCCGAAAATGCCGCGGACAGCCAGATTGAGCTTACCGATCCCCTGAATGGCAGCGTTGATCTGCCCCGAGAGCACCAATCCCGGCAGATGCAGCATCACCGATGCCCGCATTCCTGTACCGACATTAGTCGGACAGCTTGTGAGGAACCCCAACCGATTGTCAAAGGCATAACTCAGTTTCGACGCCAGCCGATTATCCAGCCGGTCAATGGTTTCCCAGACATTCATCAGCTGCAGTCCGGGACGGATAGACTGAATCCGCAGGTGATCTTCCTCGTTCACCATCACACTGCTGGATTCGTCACTCCGGGTCAGCAGGGTTGTTCCTCCGCTGCGATTCAGAAAATCCCGGCTGACCAGACGCCGTTCAAAGAGGATTTCACACTCCAGCGGAGTCAACTGATCCGGGTCAAAACGAAGAAAATCATCCCCCAATGCGCTGCTCTCCGCCACTGCCGGAGCAACCAGTTCCCGAATGGCATCCAGCTGTTCCGGAGACGCCGCGGCAGGAAACGGAAAATCCGCCAGATTCCGTGCCAGCCGGATCCGCGAACTGATGGCAATGTCCTCCTCCGGTCCTGCGTCGGTCAGAAAGCTGACCTTGTTCCGCAACAACCGGTCGATATTGTCATTGGCCATGGTCCGCCTCCTTCTCCGGGGCACTCAACCGGGCTTCGATTTCGCGGATCCGGTCACGTACTTTCGCCGCCTGTTCGTAATTTTCACATTTGACCAGTTCCGTCAACTCATAACGGCAGCGCACAAGTTCCGCACGCAATTGTGCCGTACCATCCGGGGCCCCGCCATTCAATCGCTTCCCAAGGTGCATCTGACCGCGATGGACATTTTCCAAAGCCTCCCGGATCGGACCGGAAAACGTTTCATAACACTGGGGACACCCCAGGCGTCCTCCGGATTCCCGGATTTTCTGCAGCGTCCAGCCGCAACCGGGACAGACCGGTGAAGGCTGCGGCGTTGCCGCAGCTGCGGCCGGTGCGGCAGCCCCGCTGAGTTTTTCCAGATTGAACAGCATTTCCGCCAGATTGAACGAACCGAAATTGATGCCGGCGGTTTTTTCGTGCTCTGCGGCACAACTGCTGCAGAGATTCAGCGACTTTTTCTCGCCACCGACGATTTCCTTGATATGGATGGTCGCTTCGTTGTGATGACAGATATCGCACAACATTTTGATCGAACCCCGTGAAAAAAATTGACAATCCACCGTCTACTTGCTATATTCCTCAACATTGTTACTGTAAGATCATTCCTGGAAAAAGCAAGGAAAAAAACATGAAACTCGGCATTATCGGCGGCAGCGGCCTTGGCGAACTGCCCGGACTGGAAGCAATTCACAGCGAATCCATTGACACTCCGTTCGGAACGCCTTCCGCTGAACTGCTCACCGGTACCTATCGCGGTCATGAGCTGACCTTCCTGGCCCGCCATGGGAAAGGCCATACGTTGATGCCTTCCGAAATTAATTCCCGAGCCAACATCTGCGCCATGAAAATGCTCGGCGTGACCCACCTGCTGAGCATCTCCGCCGTCGGCAGTCTCCGGCGCCACATCCGCCCGCGCGACGTAGTTGTACCGGATCAATATTTTGACCGAACCCGGCGCCCGGCGGCAGATCACACATTTTTCGGAGGCGGGGTGGTGGCTCATATTGCCTTCGGCACGCCGGTCTGTCCGGAATTGAGTGAACTGGCCGTTCGTGCCGCGGAAGAAGAGATCCGCCAGAGCAACGCCCCCGAACGACGGGTCCACCGGGGGGGGACTTATGTAAACATGGAAGGACCGGCATTTTCCACCCGGGCGGAATCTGATTTTTACCGTTCCATCGGAGCGGCGGTGGTCGGCATGACCAATCTGGCCGAGGCAAAACTGGCCCGCGAAGCGGAAATTTGTTACGCCACCGTGGCCATGGTCACCGACTTCGACTGCTGGCATCCCGACCATGAGCATGTAACCGTGGAAATGGTCGTCGGCCACCTGCAGGCGAATGCTGAGTTGGCTCTGGGGATCGTAGGACGGGTGGCACGCAGCTTCGGAGAGCTGCCGCGCCATTGTCCCTGCCCTGCCGCACTGGAAAATGCCATTATCACGGCGCCGGCCATGATCGGACCGGAAGCGCGGGAAAGGTTGCGCCCGATTGCAGGCCGCTATTTGGATTGAACCTGCTTGAAAACGAAAGGATTTTTTATGAAACCCTGGTGGACGATTCCGATGGTTGCCCTGACATTCACTACGCTGGCAGGGCGGGTGCCGAATGGAAATTTTGCAGAAAATCTGGACCGCTGGGAACTCCAGCCGGTAAAATCGACGGCGAAGGTGGAAGATGTGGAAAGCCATGGCAAAGTTCTGGCCTTGAGCGCCGTTGATGCCAATTCCGGCCTAACCTCCGGGCTCATCCCGATTGCTCCGGCGGAACGTTCGGCACAATGGACGCTGCAGTTTGAAATCCAGTCTGAGCCGATTCCTTCCGGTGTGTTCGCAGCATCCGTATACGCGGTCAATGCAGATGGGAAAATGCTCAAACAAATGGGACTGTATCACCTCTCCGCAAAATCTTCGAACAATGGTAGCTGGCAGAAAATCAGCAAAAAATTCGGTCGGGACACCCGCTTTGCCTTGCCGCCGGAAACCACTGCGCTGCGGGTTCGTTTTTCCTTCTGGGACGCCAGCGGGAAATGCCGGGGGGCCGTGCGAATCGCCGCTGTCGAGCTAACCAATGATGCGGCAGCTCCCGGGCCATGCCTGACGAATGGAAATTTTGACGGCGGCATGAACGGCTGGAAACTGCGTCCTGCCGGGTCCACCGTCGCGGTCAAGCCGCTGCCGCCTTACGGGAACGTGCTGGAAATTGTCGCGGATAAAGCCAATTCCGGTATTGTTTCACAACCAGTAAAAATTCAGGAAGACGAACGGAATCAGCCCTGGCTTCTGACCGTCAGAATGCAGGCCGATCCGGTGGTCAAGGGGAGCTTCGGCGTGTCGCTGTATGCGTTGAATGCCGACGGCAAGGAGCTTAAACAGATCATGTTCTACTCGCTCAGAGCAGGCAAAGAGCAACCATGGAAGACCATACGCTTCCGTTTTGGGACCGGCACGAAAAAACCGCTTCCGGAAGGAACCGCAGGATTTTCCGTGCGCTTCTCCTTCTGGGATGCCCAGGGCGATCCTTCCGGCACAGCGCGTGTGACCGATATCAGTGTAACGCCGGTCTCGCTGCCGTAATTCGCAAATGAATGAAAACCGCCGGTCCGGTAGAGATTTGGCTCTACCTGGACCGGCTTTTTTTATGTTTCCCCCTCCTCCTGAAAACAGGTGTTTTATCCTTCGTGAACGTGCCGGTGATATTCCTGCAGGCTGCATACGGCCATGCGGCCGGTTTCCTGGTTGGAGCGCAGGCCCTCCAGAGCCTTCCGCAATCCCGCCAGCGTCGTGGTGATCGGAATCCCCGCCATTACCGCACCGGAACGCATCTGGATTTCGTCGACCATTGCCGCCGCCCCTGTTTCCGGGGTATTGATAATCCAGCCGATCCGCTGTTCTCCCAGCAGATCCAGCAGATTCGGACGTCCCAGCGAAATCCGGAATACCGCATGACAGCGGACCCCCGCATTGTACAGCATGGTTGCCGTGCCACGGGTGGCATACAGCTCAAAGCCCATTTCCGCCAGTTCCCGGATCAGCGGCAGCGCCGGTGCTTTGTCCGAATCACGCAACGAGACGAACACTCCACCACCGGCTGGAATCGGATTGCGGGCCGCCATCTGGGATTTCAAATAGGCGCACCCCGCCTGATAATCCAACCCCATGACCTCGCCGGTGGATTTCATTTCCGGTGACAGCACGATGTCCACACCGGGGAATTTCACGAAGGGAAACACCGCTTCCTTGAAGGCGGTATAAGGAATCCGCACCTCCCGGGTGAAATGCTGTTCCTCCAGAGTTTTGCCGACCATGCACAATGCCGCCTTTTTGGCCAGCGGCACACCGATGGCCTTGCTGACGAACGGCACCGTGCGGGAGGCACGCGGATTGACCTCCAGAATGTACACGTCGTCGCCTTTGACCGCGAACTGGATGTTCATCAGCCCCTTGACGTGCAGTTCCCGGGCCAGATCCAATGCGTGTTGCCGGACCCGCTCCAGCATGGATTCGCTCAGCGTCCGCGGGGGGATCGAACAGGCCGAGTCTCCGGAATGAATCCCCGCCGGCTCCACATGTTCCATAATTGCCCCGACCACCGTATGCGTCCCGTCGGAAACACAATCCACATCCAGCTCGGTGGCATCCTCCAGAAAGCGGTCGATCAGAATCGGCTTTCCTTCCGCGACGGCGGCCGCTTCTTCGACAAAACGCCGCAGATATTTGTCTTTGTAAACGATCACCATCGCCCGTCCACCCAGCACGAAGGAGGGCCGGACCAGTACCGGATACCCGATTTTTTCGGCAATGGCCAAAGCCTCATCCACATGATGTGCAATTCCGCTCGGCGGCTGCAGAATGCCGAGACGCGATGCCAGTTTCTGAAAGAAATCCCGATCCTCGGCCGCATCGATGTCATCCGGACTGGTACCGATGACATTCGCGCCGGCGGCTTTCAGCGACTGTGCCAGATTGAGCGGAGTTTGACCGCCGAACTGGACGATTACCCCGAAGCAGGATTCCCGTTCATAAATATTCATGATGTCTTCCAGCGTCAGCGGTTCGAAGTACAGCTTGTCGCTGGTGTCGTAATCGGTGGAAACCGTTTCGGGATTGCTGTTGACCATGATGGTTTCGAATCCCGCCTCGCGCAGGGCAAAGGCGGCATGTACGCAGCAGTAGTCAAACTCAATCCCCTGCCCGATCCGGTTGGGACCGCCGCCGAGAATCATGATCGACCGGCGTCCGCCAGAATCCCGGACCGGTTCGTCGTATTCGCCGTAGGTGGAGTAATAATATGGTGTCGGCGCGGTAAATTCACCGGCACAGGTGTCCACCGTTCCGTACACCGGAACGATGCCGCACTCCCGGCGGCGTTGCCGAACCGTCATTTCATCGGTTCCGGTCAGGAATGCGATCTGGCGGTCGCTGTAACCCAGCTCCTTGGCACGCAGCAGCGTGGCCGGTTCCAGGGTAATTTCCTTTTCAAAGGCCGCCAGTTCCGCCATGTGTCGCAGGAAATAAGGATCTATGCCGGTCCATTCGTGCAACTCCTCCACACTGCGACCACGCCGGAAGGCTTCATGTATGACGAAGATGCGTTCGGCATTCGGACGGCACAGTTCGGCGATCATTTCATCATCCGTCAAGGACCGCTGCCGGGCGTCGCGGCCGTCGGCTCCGAACCCGGCCCGGCCGGTTTCCAGAGAACGCAGGGCTTTCTGCAATGACTGCTTGAAATTGCGCCCGATCGCCATGGCTTCACCGACGGACTTCATCTGGGTCCCGAGAGTGGAATCCGCAGCGGGGAATTTTTCGAAAGTAAACCGCGGCACCTTGGTCACTACATAATCCAGCGCCGGCTCAAAACAGGCAGGCGTTTCGCGGGTGATGTCGTTGCGAATCTCGTCGAGGGTATAGCCCACCGCCAGCAGCGCGGCGATCTTGGCGATGGGGAAACCGGTCGCCTTGCTCGCCAGGGCACTGGAACGGGAAACACGGGGATTCATTTCGATCACATACTGTCGTCCATCGCGGGGATTGACCGCCCACTGGACGTTCGAACCGCCGGTTTCCACCCCAATCGCCTGCATGACCGCCAGACTGGCATCCCGCATCTGCTGGTATTCCCGGTCGGAAAGCGTCTGAGCAGGGGCTACGGTGATCGAGTCGCCGGTGTGGATGCCCATGGGATCGATGTTTTCGATGGAACAGACGATCACCGCGTTGTTTTTCCGGTCGCGGATGACTTCGAGTTCATACTCCTTCCACCCCAGGAGCGATTCTTCTATCAAAACTTCACTGTTGCGGCTGGCGGCCAGTCCCCGGGCGACGATTTCGTCGAATTCCTGTTCATTGTGCGCAATGCCTCCGCCCGTACCGCCCAGTGTGAAACCGGGCCGGACAATCAGCGGCCAGCGGTTGATCGTCCCCGCCACCGAGCGCGCCTCCGCCAGCGTATGGGCGGATCCCGAAAGCGGCAGCTCCAGTCCGATGCCGTGCATCGCGGCTTTAAACAGCTGGCGGTCTTCGGCACGCCGGATCGCTTCGGCATCAGCGCCGATCATCTCCACCTGATAACGCCGCAGAATGCCCTTGTCATGCAGTTCCATGGCCAGATTGAGCGCGGTTTGACCACCGAGAGTGGGCAGCAGCGCATCCGGACGTTCACGGCGGATGATCTCATGAAGACTGTCCAGCGTCAATGGTTCGATATAGGTGCGGTCGGCAAATTCCGGATCGGTCATGACCGTAGCCGGATTGCTGTTGACCAGCACTACTTCAAACCCTTCCTGCTTGAGTACCTTGCAGGCCTGCACGCCGGAATAATCGAATTCACAACCCTGACCGATGACGATCGGACCGGATCCGATCAGTAGAATTTTTCTGATATCAGTGCGTTTCGGCATGATGGGAATGCTCCTTGTCCTTGTACTGCAGCGCGGCCTCAATCAATCCTGCAAACAGCGGATGCGGCGAGGCCGGCTGCGATTTGAATTCCGGATGAAACTGGCAGCCGATGAAGAAGGGGTGATCCGCCATCTCCAGAATTTCCACCAGCCGCCCGTCGGGCGAAGTCCCGGCAATGTGCAGCGCCCCGCCGGAAAACTCCTCGCGAAAAAGATTGTTGAATTCATAACGGTGTCGATGTCGTTCGGCGATTTCGTCCGCGCCGTACAAAGCTCGAACCCGGCTGTCCGGTGCCAGCATGCAGGGGAAACTCCCCAGGCGCATTGTACCGCCTTTGGCAGTGATGCCGCGTTGTTCCGGCATCAGATCGATGACGGCATGACGGGTTTCCGGATTCCATTCGGCGCTGTCCGCATCCTCCCAGTCGAGCACGTGCCGGGCATATTCAATCGCCATGCACTGCATGCCAAGACAGATACCGAGCAGCGGCACGCGCCGGGTACGGGCATATTCAATGGCTTTGATTTTTCCGGGAACGCCGCGCGATCCGAAGCCGCCCGGAACCACGATGCCGTCCAGATCATCCAATGCCACGTCGCCCGCTTCCAGCGCTTCAGCTTCGACGGAAACGACTTCCACCCGGGCGCGCCGGGCAATCCCCGCGTGAGACAGCGCCTCGAAAACACTTTTGTAGGCATCCCGGCAGGAGGTATATTTCCCAACCAGTCCGATCCGGCAGGAACGGCGAGGATGTACCGCAGCTTCAACAATGCGATTCCAGTCCGTCAGGTCCAGTTCACGTTCCGGCAGCTCCAGCAGCCGCAGTACTTTGACGTCCAGCTGCTGCGCCGCCAGTTCCGGCGGCACTTCGTAAATCGAATGGCGGACATCGCGTTCCTCGATGACCCGATCCCGGGGAACATTGCAGAAAAGCGCCAGTTTTTTACCGTGTTCCTCGGTCATCGGCACTTCGGTACGGCAGACCAGAATGTCCGGGAAAATTCCGATGTTGCGCAGAATCCCCACCGACTGCTGTGACGGCTTGGTTTTCAATTCTCCTGCCGCCCGGATGTAGGGCAGCAGCGTCAGATGCAGGAAGACCGCATTGCCCTCCCCCGCCTCGTGTTTGAACTGCCGTGCAGCCTCCAGAAATGGCAGCGATTCAATATCTCCGGCGGTGCCGCCGATTTCAGTCATGACGATATCCACGTCCGGCGCGGCGGCGGAACGGATGGCAGCCTTGATTTCATCGGTCACATGGGGAATCACCTGAACCGTACCGCCGAGATAACCGCCCGCCCGCTCCCGGGCGATGACGTTGCTGTAAATTCTCCCGGAGGTGTAGTTGCTCGCCCGGGTGCAGGTAATTCCGGCAAACCTTTCATAATGCCCGAGATCCAGATCGGTTTCCGCACCGTCATCGGTCACATAGAGTTCACCGTGCTGATACGGTGACATGGTACCGGGATCGACATTGAGATACGGGTCGAGTTTCTGCATGGCAACGCGATAGCCGCGCCGTTTAAGCAGCATTGCCAGACTGGCGGCGGTGATGCCTTTGCCGAGGCTGGAAACCACACCGCCGGTGATGAAAATAAATTTACTCATAACCTGTGCGTCTCCCTGTAATACTTCAGCGTTCCAGCATGTCCCGGAACTCCCGGAAAATCGGTGTGGCGTCGTGTGGTCCCGGCGCCGCCTCCGGATGATACTGTACCGCGAACATCGGCTCATGACGGTGGCGAATGCCTTCCACCGTCTGATCGTTTAAATTCAGATGCGTCACCTCCAATACACCGGGAATCCGGTCGGCATCCAGTGCGAAATTGTGATTCTGACTGGTGATGGCAACTGCTCCGTTCCGCAGGTCCTGCACCGGGTGATTGCAGCCGTGATGACCGAATTTCAGCCGGCCGCAACTGCCGCCGGCGGCGATCCCGAGAATCTGGTGTCCGAGGCAAATCCCCATAACCGGGACTTTACCAATCAGAGTCCGGGCAGCGTCGATCGCTCCCTTGACTGCGGCGGGGTCGGCGGGACCGTTGGAGAGGAACACCCCGTCCGGATGCAGCGCCAACACTTCTGCGGCGGAGGTTCCGGCCGGCACCACCGTCAAACGTAAATTCTGCGCCGCCAGCTGCCGGAGAATGTTGTATTTGACGCCGAAATCGTAGACGACAACCCGCAGGTCCCCGGAATCGTTCCACTCATACGGTTCGGTCACGCTGACCCGGGTCGCGTAATCCTGGCCGTCCAGCCCACACCATTCGTTGGCACGGCGCACGGCCTCCTCCGGCGTGATATCCGCCTCGGAACCGTGCAGAAACGCCTTTTGTGTGCCGTCGGAACGCAGCCGGATCACCAGTCGTCGCGTATCCACCCCGGCAAGTGCCGGAACACCGCCGGCGCTCAGCAGTTCGGCCAGAGACCCCGTGGACCGGAAGTTCGACGGTTCGTTGAGTTCCTGCACCACCAGTCCGTTCAGAAAAAGGCCCCGGGACTCCATGTCCTCGGGGTTGCATCCGTAATTGCCGACTTCCGCTGTGGTAAGCGTGACAAATTGTCCGGCGTAGGAGGGATCGGATACGATCTCCTGGTACCCCGTCATGCCGGTATTGAACACCACTTCGCCCACCGCATCCACGGCAGCCCCTCGGGAATCGCCATAGAAAATGCTTCCGTCCGCCAATGCCAGAAAATGTTTTTTCAACTTTCTCATTCAATATGCCCTCCGGTTCACGGCGTCGACGTAATGGATCAACGCCTGATTGACCACCCGGTTGCCACCGGGTGTCGGATAATCTCCGGAAAAATACCAGTCGCCAGTGTGATCCGGGCAAGCTCGACGCAAATTTTCCGGCGTCTGAAACACCACTCGCAGTTCCGCCCGTAATCCCTCCGGACGCAGCCGCCGTCCGATTTCTTCACACAGTTCCCCGAAACCGATCGCGTCGTAAATCGGTTTCACCCGGTTCTGCATCTGATCGTCCGGCAGCAGCAGGTCACTCCGGGCTGCCGCCACACATTCCTGAAAGAGGCCATCCAGATGTTTGCGGCGAACCAATGCCACTGCGGCTTCGAACGCCACCAGTTCCCCCAGACTGGCCATATCGATCCCGTATCCGTCCGGATAGCAGACCGGCGGCGCCGCCGAAGCCACCACGATCCGTTTCGGCCCGAGCCGGTCGAGAATTCGAAGAATGCAATGTCGCATGGTATTGCCCCGGACAATCGAATCATCCAGTACCACCAGGTTGTCCGCACCCGGACGAACCAGGCCGTAAACCACGTCGTACACATGCATCGACAACTCCTTACGACATTCCGCATCGGAAATGAAGGTGCGGAATCCCACATCCTTGACCGCGATCTGGCCGAACCGCAGTGTCCGGCCCTGATGTCGGGCGACCAGTTCCTCCAGCATGCCGAGAAAACAGGTGTACGCTGTATTGGGAATATAGGAGAAAAAACTGTTGTCCCAGTCTCCATCTACCGCGTCGAGCACCGGATCAGTCAGAAACTTTCCCATTTTCCGCCGTTCCCGCTGAATGTCGGCGTCGTTGCCGCGTGAAAAATAGATACGTTCAAAAACACAGCGCCGCGGCGGCTCCGGCTCGAGACACTGTTCCAGACGTGTCCTGCCGTCCCGATCGATCAGCAGCAATGCCCCCGGAGGCACTTCCTCCACCTCGGCACTGGCCAGATCAAACGCCGTCTGAATGGCCGGACGTTCCGAAGCGGTTACCACTACATCGTCGTTAAAATACCAGTAGCCCGGTCGGATTCCCCGCGGGTCGCGCAGCGCGAAACATTCCCCGTTGCCCAGCATGCCGCACAGGAAATACCCCCCATCCCATTCCGGCGCGGCCTCCCGAAAGAGCCGGACCAGATCGGGCGAACGTTCGCCACCGTCGTTCGGACCGAGTAGTTTTTCCAGACGGTGTCCGATCATGGCCAGCAGGATATGGCTGTCCAAAGCATCGGAAAGGTGGTGGCCGGAAGCCGTCAATCGGGCGAATAGTGCGGACGTATTGGTCAAGTTGAAATTGCCCGCCAGCAGAATGGTCCGATTACGGCAGGGGCTTTCCCGAAGGACCGGGTGACATGCAGCCAGCGAGCGCCGTCCGAATGTACCGTAACGCAGATGGCCCAGCAGTACCTCCCCGTCCCATGATTCATCGTCAATCCGGGAAAGGATATCGGTGAGAGCGGTGGAACTGTTGGATTTTTCCAGCCGGTAATAGGACTCTCCGGGAACTGCGTCCAGTTTCAAAGCAGCCATGCCGGCACCATCCTGGCCCCGATTATGCTGTTTTTCCAGCAACAGCGCCAGTTTTCGACTGCCGAAATGGCGCATGCCGTAACGTGCCGCATAATAGTCGGCGTTCCGGCGCAGCCGCAGCAATGTCACGCCGCATTCGTGTTTGAGTTCATCCGACATGCAAAACTCCATTTCAATAGACAAACAGCATTTCCCGGTACTTGGGCAGCGGCCAGCACTTGTCATCCAGCTGGCTTTCAAGTCGGTCGACTACCTGCCGCAAAGCCACGGTCGCTTCCAGGATACATTCATGTTTTTCCGGAAGCATGGCTTCCAGGTGATCGCAGGCGGCGTACAGTTGATCAAGCAGATCGCCCAGAAGTTCCGCAGAGCGGCACAGTCCGGAAACGCCGTGTTTTGCACCGACCTTTTCGGCCGTAGCCAGTGCCGTATTGCGGCGGTGAAATTCATCCACGGCAACCGGAAGAATCATGCTCCGGGCGATTTCCAGCGCAACCTGGCCCTCGATCCGGACCTTGCGATGATATTCCTCCAGAAAGACCTCGTAACGCGATGCCAGCTCCGGCCGGGAAAAGACGCCATAGCGGATGAATAGTTCCTGATTGGCCGGATCACGCAGCGGCTGCAGCGCTTCCATGGTCGTGCGCAGGTTGGGCAGGCCGCGCCGGGCGGCCTCGGCACACCAGGCGTCGGTATAATTGTCGCCGTTGAAGATAATCCGCTTATGGCTGGAAATGATCGTGCGCAGCACCTGCTGCAACCCTTCGTTGAAAGTCTCCTTCGGCAATTTTTCCAGTTTTTCGGAAATTGCATCCATGGCTTCCGCGATGATGGTATTGAGCACCATGTTGACCCCGGCGCAAGACTGGCTGGAACCGGCGGCACGGAATTCGAATTTGTTACCGGTAAAGGCGAAAGGGCTGGTCCGATTACGGTCGGTTGCATCCCGGGGCAGCGGAGGAAGCGTATCCACGCCGATCCGTATGGCCCCCGGAGCATGGCTGGTCTGCGGCGCGCCTTTTTCCAGCTGTTCGATAATTTCGGTCAGCTGCTCCCCGAGGAAAATAGAAACGATGGCCGGTGGCGCCTCATTGGCACCGAGCCGGTGGTCATTGCCCACCGAGGCGGTGGCGGAACGCAGCAGGTCGGCGTGCCGGTCTACCGCGCTGATCACAGCACAGAGCACAGTGAGAAAAATAGCATTGCGATGCGGATCGTCACCGGGTTCCAGCAAATTGTGACGACCATAGGAGACGGACCAGTTATTGTGTTTACCGGAGCCGTTGATGCCGGCAAACGGTTTTTCGTGAAGCAGGCAGACCAGTCCGTGGCGATCGGCTACCTGCCGGAGCAGTTCCATAACCAGCATATTGTGGTCTACCGCCAGATTGAGCTCCTCGAAGACCGGAGCAATTTCAAACTGTGCGGGTGCCACTTCGTTATGCCGGGTTTTCGCCGGGATCCCCAGGCGCCACAATTCCTCTTCCACATCGGACATGAACGCCAGTATCCGCGGTTTGATCGCCCCGAAGTAATGGTCTTCCAGCTGCTGATGCCGGGCCGGAGGCGCTCCGAACAGCGTCCGCCCGGTCTGCACCAGATCCGGACGATGCAGATAAAAATTCTTGTCAATCAGAAAATATTCCTGTTCCGGCCCCAGTGTCACCCGGGCCCGGGCAGCCGGCTGACCGAAACAGTCCATCAGCCGCCGTACAGACTTCTGCAACGCCTGGATGGAACGCAACAGCGGCGTCTTCTTGTCCAGCGCTTCGCCGGTATAGGAGCAGAAGGCCGTCGGAATGCAGAGCGTCGCCCCGTTGGCGTGGCGCTTGATGAAGGCTGGACTGGTCGGATCCCAGGCGGTATAGCCCCGCGCCTCAAATGTGCAACGCAGTCCGCCCGAAGGGAAACTGGATGCGTCCGGTTCGCCGACGATCAGATTTTTTCCAGAAAACGCCATAATCGCCTGCCCTTCTCCTGCCGGCTCCAGAAAGGCATCATGCTTTTCCGCCGTACCACCGTTCAACGGCTGAAACCAGTGGGTAAAATGGGTCGCACCACGCTCCATCGCCCAGCTCTTCATGGCGTGGGCGACATCTCCGGCGATGGCGGGATCGAGCGGCTGCCCATCACGAATCGTCGCCAGCAGCTTGGCCGCCGTCTCTTTGGGCAGACAACGACACATGGCGGCGGTGTTGAACACGTCGTCTCCATAAAAGTCAAGACTGAACGGTTTCCCCGAGCATGGAGGTGGTACCGGACGGGAGGCGACGGCATTGACGGCATGAAGGCGATTGCAGTTACTCATCTTTCTGGCTCCTTGTTTCCCCGGAAAGTTGCTTACCCTTCGGCCACGGGCCTCGGGTACCTGATTTGCAGGACCGCTACTTGCCGGGGGGTCCCGCTCTCCGGTGTTCCGTACGGCTCCGCCGGACTCACACCTGCGAGCAAAGTTGTTTGTTTTTATTAAATGGTTACACCGTTTAGCAATTTTTCCCGGCCTCGGGTAGCTGCTCTGCAGGACCGCTACAAAATACGCTTTGCAGTTCCCGAGTTTCTGACGAGAGAAAAGCATTTCGCGTGCCAAAATTAAAAAAAATGTTTCAAACAGCGTTAAAAATAATCACATAACTAATTCATTATCAACCAAATTAATAGATTCTTCAGTTTTTCTTATTACCTCCAGCGTTCATGATCAGCCAATCAAATATTTTACATTTTTGTAAAAAACACGATACACTTATGGCAATTTTTGTAAAAGGAAAGCATATCCGTATGACTGTTTTACCCGTAAATGTGAGCTCAACACACCGTTTTTAAGAATTGGCACAGAATCTGCTTCCTCAAAAAAAACGAACCCATAGACGACAGGAGATAAAATCCATGGAACAGCAACATCAACAGCTGCCCCCGACAGGTTTTCCGACAGAATTCGGATTGTATCATTCCGAGCAGGAACATGACGCCTGCGGCGTCGGTCTTGTTGCCGACCTGAATCGCCATCCGTCCCGCCGTATCGTGGAAATGGGATTGAAAATATTGTGCAAACTCATGCATCGCGGCGCTGCCGGCAGCGACCCAGATACCGGAGACGGAGCAGGAGTTCTGTTATCCATCCCCGATACGTTCTTTCGCGCCCGTGTTCCCTTCACTCTCCCGGAAGCAGGTCGCTATGCCGTAGCCATGCTTTTCGACGGCCGGCAGGAAAGCGCCGCCATAGAGGCGGAAATCCGTTCCCGCGGTCTGAACTTTCTCGGCTGGCGGGATGTTCCCGTCAATCCCGATGCTGTCGGTGCTGCCGCCAGAAGGACACAACCATTGATTCGTCAATGTTTTGCCGGTATGGGAGAAACCGCGGACCCGAAAGAATTTGAACGACGTCTTTTGGTGGTACGCCGCGTACTGGAAAAACGTTTTCCGCACATAACGTTCTGCAGTTTCTCCCGTACCGCAATCGTTTACAAGGGATTGATGCTGGCTACCCAGCTGGAAAAGTTCTATCCGGATCTGGCAGACCCCCTTTTTGCCGCCTCGCTGGTGTTGGTACATCAGCGATTCAGTACCAATACGTTCCCCTCCTGGCCGCTGGCCCACCCGTTCCGCTACCTCGCCCACAACGGCGAAATCAATACCATCAAGGGCAATCTCAATCAGCAACGTTCCCGCGAACCTCTGCTGGACAGTCCGCTTTTCGGGGAGGACCTGGCTGAATGTCTGCCGTTGATCGACGCTCCCGTCAGCGACTCCGCCGCACTGGATCGGATGCTGGAGCTGCTGGTCCTGTCCGGGCGGAGTCTGCCGCACGCCATGCTGATGCTGATGCCGCAGGCATGGGGAGCCAAATATCATCTGGGACGGGATGTCCGGGCTTTCTTTGAATACCATTCTGCCCTGATGGAACCCTGGGATGGTCCGGCTGCGGTGGCGTTTTCAGACGGTGTCAATGCCGGGGCCATGCTGGACCGCAACGGGTTGCGGCCAGCTCGTTATGCGTTGACCGATGATGGTATTTTCGTTTTGGCTTCGGAGAGTGGCGTATTGGACATCCCGGTGCAGCGGGTTGTCCGCCGCGGCCGTCTCCGTCCCGGAGAAATGATCTGGTGCGATTTGGAACACCACCGGCTGATCTATGACCGGGAAATCAAAAACACTCTGGCCCGGCAGGCCCCCTACCGCCGCTGGGTGGAAGAAAACCGTATTTCGGTTCATGGCCTCTTCGATTCGGTGACACCGCCTCCCCCGATGGAGGATTTGCAACGGCATCTGCGACTCTTCCACTGGAGCCGTGAAGATGTCGAAGTCATCGTCAAACCAATGGCGCAAACCGGTTATGAACCGATCGGCTCCATGGGAAACGACAGTGCTCTGGCAGTTTTTTCCCGCCATCATCCGCTGCTTTACAATTATTTCAAACAACTGTTCGCCCAGGTAACCAATCCGCCGATCGATCCAATCCGCGAAGAGCTGGTTATGAGCCTGCTCACTTATATCGGAAACCACGGAAACATTCTGGAGGAAACGCCTGAACATGCCCGGCTGATCAAACTCCCCCGTCCCGTTCTGACGGATGAGGATCTGCAGCGATTGACGCATGTGCACGTGGACGGATTCCGCTCAGCCACGCTGACGATGGGATGGCGTGGAGATTTGCACGATGCCTTGCTTCGGCTAACCCGTCGGGCTTTGGAAGAGGTTCGTGCCGGAAGAAGAATTCTCATTCTTTCGGACCGTGCTCTGCCACCGGGTGAGGATCCGATCCCGGCCCTGCTGGCGCTGGGAGCGGTTCATCGCGCACTGGTCGAATCCGGACTCCGCCCCCCGGTCGGATTGATCATTCAATCCGGAGAAGTTCGGGAGGTGATGCATTACAGTTTGCTGCTGGGGTTCGGCGCAACCGCGGTGCATCCGTATCTGGCGTTGCAGTGCGTCCGTCAGCTCTGCGCCGATGGGGAATTGCCTCTGGACCCGGCCCGGGCGGCGGAAAATTATATCCACGCGGTGGACAAGGGGCTGTTGAAAATCATGTCCAAAATGGGCATTTCCACCCTGCGCAGTTATCGGTCGGCCCAGATGTTTGAAGCACTGGGACTGGATCGAAGCGTCATTGACGCCTATTTTCCGGGAACCGCTTCCCGTATCGGGGGGCTCCGCCTGGAAGACATCGCTCGGGAAACTGACGAACGCTGTCGGGAGGCCGGCAAAGGGGAACTTCTTGAATCTGGAGGGGAATACGCCTGGCGACGGGATGGCGAAGAGCATCTGTGGACCCCGCGCTCACTGGCGCTTTTTCGTCAGGCAGTCCAGCAGAATGACCCGGAAGCCTATCGCCGTTATGCCGAAGAAATCAATCAGCAGTCGGAGCGGCTCTGTACCCTGCGTGGTCTCTTTCGTTTCCGCAAAACCACTCCGATCAGGCTGAATGAGGTCGAAAGCGTCTCCGACATAGTGCATCATTTCGTTTCCGGTGCCATGTCGCTCGGTTCACTCAGTCCGGAAGCACATGAGGCGATCGCCGTTGCCATGAACCGCCTCGGCGGCATGAGCAACTGCGGCGAAGGCGGCGAGGATCCCCTCCGGGCCACGCCCGGACCCGCCGGGGAAAACCGGGCCAGCGCCATCCGGCAGGTTGCCAGCGGCCGCTTCGGCGTCACAGCGGATTATCTTGCCGGTGCCCGGGAATTGCAGATCAAGATGGCACAGGGCGCCAAGCCCGGTGAAGGCGGTCAGCTCCCCGGCTACAAGGTGGATGCAGAAATCGCCCGGGTTCGGCATTCAACGCCGGGTGTGACGCTGATTTCGCCGCCGCCGCACCATGATATTTACTCAATCGAGGATCTGGCGCAGCTGATTTCCGACCTGCGCAACGTCAATCCGGAGGCACGGATCTCCGTCAAGCTGGTGTCCGAAGTCGGCGTGGGCACCATCGCCGCCGGCGTGGCCAAAGCAGATGCCGATGTCATTCTGATCAGCGGTCATGACGGCGGTACCGGCGCTTCACCGCTGACCAGCATCAAACATGCGGGCATGCCCTGGGAACTGGGACTGGCGGAAGCCCAACAGACGCTGGTACTGAATCGTTTGCGCGGCCGGGTACGACTCCAGGTGGACGGCCAGTTGAAAACCGGCCGTGACGTGGTTATAGGTGCTCTGCTCGGAGCGGAGGAATTCGGATTCGCCACCACGCTTCTCGTGTGTCTCGGCTGCGTCATGATGCGCCGGTGTCATGCCAATTCCTGCCCGGTCGGCGTGGCAACGCAGGATCCGGAGTTGCGCCGCTGTTTTCGCGGCAAACCGGAGTATATTGAAAACTTCCTGCTGTTACTCGCCGCCGAAGTTCGGGAAATCTTGGCTTCGCTGGGATTGCGCTCCCTGAGTGAGGCGGTCGGCCGCAGCGACCTGCTCGAAACCAGCGAAGCAGAAGCCTTCTTCAAAACCAGAAATCTTGACTTCAGTCGAATTTTTGAACGAGCAGACCATGATGTCGTCCGCTTTGAAAAAGCCGTGCCGCGCCTCTCCGGATTTGACGCCCGGCTCCTGATTCCCGCACTGCGGGAGACGCTGAAAAACGGCATGCCCGCCCAGCTGGAACTTCCCATTGCCAATGTCGACCGCAGTTGCGGTGCCGGGCTTTCGGGAGAAATTGCCCGCCGTTTCGGTGCCCGGGGCCTGCCGGAAGGAACCATACGCATCCGTTTGAATGGCTGCGCCGGTCAGAGTTTCGGAGCGTTCCTCGCTCCCGGCGTCACCCTGGAACTTGCCGGAGACGCCAACGACTTCGTCGGCAAGGGACTTTCCGGAGGCACCATCATCATTCATCCGCCTGCGGAAGCTGGATTCGATCCTGCAGCGAATGTCATTGCCGGCAATGTCGTCGGATATGGCGCGACTTCCGGAAAAATCTTCCTCAACGGTCAGGCCGGAGAGCGCTTCGCCATCCGTAACAGCGGTTGTACCATGGTGCTCGAAGGCGGCGGAGATCATGGCTGCGAATACATGACGGGAGGTCGCGTCGCAGTACTCGGCCCGGTAGGAGTGAATTTCGGAGCAGGCATGTCCGGCGGCATCGCCTATGTTTACGATTGTGACAATGACTTCGATCTCAAATGTAATCTGGATACAGTCGACCTTGAATCCATTCTTCCCGGCAGCGATGATGAAAAGGAACTGACGGCTCTGATCCGGGCCCATCTCGCCGCGACCGGCAGCCCCCGGGCGGCGCAGATTCTGAAGGACTGGAATGCCGAACGCAGTCGCTTCGTCAAGGTGTGTCCTGTTGAATACCGCAAACAGATTGCCGCCCGGACCGCTCTGACTGGTGCCCGTTGAAAAACATTCGCCTCATCAGGAGAAGGAATCATCATGGACAAAAATTTTCTGCATCTTTCCCGTGTGTCCGATCTATACCGTCCGGTTGCAGAACGGATCACCGATTTTCGGGAAGTCGAACGTCGTCTCTCCCCCGAAGAAATCGCCCGGCAGGTTTCACGCTGCATGCATTGCGGTATTCCCTTCTGCCATGGCAGTGGCTGTCCGCTCGGCAATCTCATTCCCGACATTCACGAACAGGTCCGCCGCGGCAACCTGCAAAATGCCTGGAACCTGCTCGCCTCAACCAGTCCGATGCCGGAATTTACCGCCCGCGTCTGCCCGGCGCTCTGCGAAGGCAGCTGTACGGCGCAACTGGTCAGCGAATCGGTCATGATCCGGCAGATCGAAAAATATGTCGTCGAATCCGCCTTTGCCCATCACTGGGTCCAACCGCCCCGACCACGCTGTGAAAACGGCCGTTCCATTGCCATCGTCGGTTCCGGTCCGGCGGGATTGACCGCCGCCATCCGGCTGCGGCAGGCCGGCTGCCGGGTAACGGTTTTCGAACAACGCCCGCTACCGGGAGGCTTGTTGCGATACGGAATCCCCGCATTCAAACTGGACCGTGCAGTTATCGACCGCCGGATCGAACTTCTGAAAGATGCCGGTATCGTTTTCCGCTGTGATACGACGATAGGACGTGATATTTCCCGGGAATTTCTGCTTCGTACCCACGATGCAGTCCTTCTGGCGACGGGTACCCCTTCCCCCCGTGACCTGGCAGTGGAAAACCGCTCACTTCCCGGCATTGAATTTGCGCTTGATTTTCTCAATGGAACTACTTCCGCCGCCGGAAAAAACGTGGTCATCATCGGCGGCGGCGACACCGGAGCTGATTGCGTCGGCATGGCCAATCGCCAGGGAGCGTCCAACATTACTCAGATTGAAATCATGCCGGAACCACCCCGGGAGCGTTCGTTCTCCACCCCCTGGCCGCAATGGCCTTATTTGCGGCGCACCTCCTCCAGTCATCAGGAAGGGGCGATCCGTCGCTGGGGTGTGCAGACCGTCCGTTTCCTCGAACGGAACGGGACAGTCGGCGCGGTGGAAATACTGCCGGTGGACTGGGAATTCTCCCCGAATGGCCGCCCGTTGCATTTCACCCCGCGTATCGGGGAAAAAGAAATTCTCGCAGCAGATCTGGTACTGCTGGCAATGGGATTTCTCAAACCTGAATCTATAGAGGCAGTGCCCCCTCTTTTCGTCGTCGGAGATGCTGCCAATGGCCCGTCGCTGGTCGTCCGGGCGATGGCGGACGCGATTCGAATCAGTCAAAAAGTACAGCAATTTCTGGAGGTTTAAGCAATGCGTTTTATCAAATATCACGGATTGGGGAATGATTTCATTTTCGTCAACGCCGACGAAGAACAGGGAATTGATTTTCGGGGAATCGCCCGGGCCGCCTGCGATCGGCATTTCGGCATCGGCGCGGACGGCGTGGTCACCCTGCGGCATTTCGGCGGCAATCGTTTTGAAATGCGAATTTATAACTCCGACGGCACCGAAACAGAAATGTGCGGCAACGCCACCCGGTGTGCCGCCGCCTGCATCGTTGCCGAACAGCTTGCGCCGGGACCGGAATTCGAATTATCCACCCTTGCCGGTCTCATCCGGCCTGCCGTGCTCCCGGACGGCCGGATCCGGGTTGACATGGGCGAACCTCGACCGGGTGACGTGGAAATTACCCTTAATCGCTTCACCGGCACTGACGTCTCCATGGGCAATCCACATTTTGTGGTGTTCGTCCCGGACATCACCGCCATTCACCTGGAAAAGGACGGACCGGACCTGGAACATCATCCTCACTTTCCCAATAAAAGCAACATCGAATTCGTACAGATTTTGAACCGGAATCTTGTACGTATGCGGGTCTGGGAACGCGGTTGCGGCGTCACCCTCGCCTGCGGAACCGGCAGCAGCGCCATCTGCGTAGCCGGCGTCCTCACCGGACGTACCGACCGGCACATCACGGTCCGGCTGGACGGTGGTGAACTGGACATCGAATGGAACGAAAAAGACAATCATGTTTATATGACCGGACCGGCGACACGGGTTTTCACGGGCGACTATCCGGCTTGAACCGCAAAGGAGAATTCTTATGTTTACCACCAATCCCTTCTACCAGGAGCTTTCTGAAAATTATCTCTTTGCCGAAATTGCCCGGAAAGTCGACGCCTGCCGCCGGACCGAACCGGAGGCGAAAATCATCCGTCTCGGTATCGGCGATGTCACTTTGCCGCTGGCTCCCGCCGTCATCGCCGCGCTGCACCGGGCAGTCGATGAAATGGCGGCGGCGGAAACCTTCCGCGGTTACGGCCCGGAACAGGGCTATGATTTTCTTCTTGAAGCCATCCGCGAACACGATTACCTCCGGCGAGGCATCGCCATTGCCGCAGATGAAATCTTCGTCAGCGACGGATCCAAATGCGACGTCGCCAACATTCAGGAACTCTTCGGCAGCAACTGCCGGATCGCCATCTGCGATCCGGTTTATCCGGTCTACCGGGACAGCAACCTGATGGCCGGCCGCAGTGCACAATTGCAATATCTGCCCTGTGTGGAAGCCAACGGCTTTCTGCCGGAACCGCCGCGCACGCCGGTGGACGTAATTTACCTGTGTTCGCCGAACAACCCGACCGGCGCAGTGTTTTCGCGGGAACAGCTGACCGAATGGGTGGCATACGCCCGACGCGTCCGGGCACTGCTGCTCTTCGATTCCGCCTACGAAGCCTACATCCGCGACCCCGCCCTGCCCCGGAGCATTTATGAAATTCCCGGGGCGGAAGAGGTCGCCATCGAATTCCGGTCTTTTTCCAAAACCGCCGGATTTACCGGATTGCGCTGCGCCTATTGTGTGGTGCCGCGCGCTCTCCCGGGACGGCTGAATGCGCTCTGGAGAAGACGGCAAACCACCAAATTCAACGGAGTATCCTATCCGGTTCAACGTGCGGCAGAGGCGGTCTACTCGGAGCCGGGACAACGGCAGATCGCCGCTCAGATCGACTATTACCTGAACAACGCCCGGGAAATCCGTACCGGGCTTCTGGCCGCCGGCATGACGGTTTTCGGCGGCGAACATTCGCCATATGTATGGTGGAAGTTACCGGTTGCCATGAGTTCAATGGCATTTTTCGACCAGTTGCTTCACGAGTGTCATGTCGTCGGCACTCCCGGTTCTGGATTCGGGGATTGCGGGGAAGGTTATTTTCGATTGACCGGATTTGGCAGCTGCGATGCAACCCGGGAGGCGGTCAAACGAATCACCGACCGATATTTGCAATAATTCGATTTCACAGCTATATTATTGGAATTATGCCAAGTCAGCTCACAACCGAGATCGCGGTACTCCGGGAGATCAGCACCGCCGTCGTTCATGAGCGGAACATTTCCGCTCTGCTCGACCAGGTGCTGACCATTCTGCACCGCCAGATGGGCATGTTGCGCGGCACCTTCACTCTGCGCCAGGGAGACGTCTTCATCATCGAAGCCTCTCACGGACTGGATGAATCCGAAAAACGCCGCGGCCGATATCATCTTGGTGAAGGACTCACCGGCATCGTTGCTGAGACGGCAAAACCGTTGCTGGTGGAAGACATCGCAAAAGATAAGCGCTTTCTCGACCGAACCGGCGTCCGACGAGAAAAAGGACCGATGGCATTTCTCTGCGTACCGGTTTTTCATCGCGAACGGGTGGTGGGAACCCTGAGTATTGAACGGAAAGTTGAACCGGGGGTCTGTCTCGAAGAAGACCTGAAACTGCTCGAAATTGTCGGAAATCTGACAGCGGAGGCAGTTTCCGCCTGCCGGATGGAACACGAAGAACGCGAACAGCTTCTGGATGAAAACCGCAAATTGCGCGAAGCCCTCGGCGGTAATGGCAATCCGGGTGAACTCATCGGAAACTGCCGGACCATGCAGCGGATTTACGAACTGATCCGTCAAGTTGCGCCCAGCAGCGCCACCGTCCTGATCCGCGGCAGTTCCGGAACCGGCAAAGAACTGGTTGCCCAGGCAATCCGCCGTCTCAGCCCGCGTGCGAATAAACCATTCATCGCCCTCAACTGTGCGGCATTACCGGAAAATCTGGTTGAAAGCGAACTCTTCGGTCATGAAAAAGGCGCATTTACCGGTGCCGTCAGCCGCCGAATCGGTCGGGCAGAGGCCGCGGACGGCGGTACACTGTTCCTTGATGAAATCGGCGATCTGGCACTGCCGACTCAGGTGAAACTCCTGCGATTCATCCAGGAACGAACCTTCTCCCGGCTCGGCAGCAATGTGGAGATCAAATCCGATGTCCGGCTGCTGGTTGCTACCAGCCGCAATCTGGAGCAGCTGATGGCGGAAGGAAAATTCCGGGAGGACCTTTATTACCGGCTCAATATTTTCCCGATCACGCTGCCGGATCTGTGCAAACGCCGTTGCGACATCGTGTTGCTTTCTGAACACTTCATCGCCAAGCACAATCTGAAATATGGAAAAAACGTAAAGCGTCTATCCACGCCGGCCATCAATATGCTGATGAGCTACCACTGGCCCGGCAATGTGCGGGAGCTCGAAAACTGTATCGAACGTGCCGTCCTGACCGCTACCGATGACTGCATTCACAGCTACAATCTGCCCCCTTCCCTTCAAACCGGACAAAGCACCGGAGGACAGTTGCTGCCGGACGGCAAAGCCTCCTTCAATACGCTGGTCAGTTCCTTTGAGCGGGAGCTGATCGTGGAAGCGCTCAAACGCAACAACGGCAACATGTCCGCAGCCGCCCGGGAACTGGATCTTTCGCCGCGCGTCATCCATTACAAAATCAACCGCTACGGGATTCGACCGGACTGGTACCGGCATCAGGACGATTAATCCGGATAACGCCCGACTTCCGCATTCCGAGGTACACGCTCCTCCTGCATTCACCGGGCTTGGGAGCCCCCGGGAAAGGTTACGTCAATTCTCCGGGATGGCGTCGTTTCAACTCCGGCACGGCCCAGGCGCGACCGGTATCCTCCAGCCGCCGGAGATATTGCTTCAGGTGTCCACGGGCATGATAGGGACCGCCTTCGCTGATGATTTCCCACATCGGATCCCAGAAGTAGCCGTCCGGCTGAGTCGCCATCATTTCGTCGAGCCAGTCCAGATAACGGGCCTTCCCCTCCCGGCAGAGATCGGGGCGTTCTGTGGCAAGATTGTGCTGTTCGTGCGGATCTTCCTTGACATTAAACAACATCTCCCGGTCGAACAGATGATAGAAATCATGGTAGGTGCGAATGTAAATCCAGTCGTCCCAGCGCACTGCCCGCTGGCAGCCATGGCAGCATTGAGACAAAATCAATTCGCTTCTGCCCGAACCGGAACCGTCCAACAGTCCCTGCGCATAGCTGCGCCCCTCCCATTTCTGACGGGGTGGCCGCTCCAGCAGCTCCGCCAGAGTCGGCAGCAGGTCGATGTTATAATGCAACCCCTGATTGCGCTGTCCGGCAGCAAGTTTACCGGGCCAGCGGATGATCATCGGAATCCGGCAGGTAATGTGGTCCGCAGTACCGTGTTCACTCCACATACCGAGTTCGCCGAGATTTTCACCATGATCAGAACTGGCGATGATGACAAGATCATCCAGCACACCTTTTCGCTTCAGGGCGTCCAGCAGGCGTCCGATGTGTTCGTCCATATAACGGACGCCGCAGTCGTACCCGTCGATCACCCGGCGGGCATCATGCAAATTCATTGCCTTGCCGGGCTGACGCGGATACCGCGGGTCTATCCGGTCGTCATACATATCCTGATCCATGATGCCGTGCGGCCCGACGGTTTTGCTCAACTGCCTGGCAATCTCGTCTTCAGTCAGCCAGGCCGGAAGCGGATCGTTTGCAAAAGGATTGCCGAAATCGGCCGGCGCCCGGTAAGGCGTATGCGGATCCCAGTAATTCACATGCAAATACCAGTTGTCCCGTTCCGCATTCTGCTCAATCCAGCGCAATGCCGTAGGCGTAACGTCTTCCGCAGATTCCACGCCCCCCAGTCCGGTGTCATAAATCTCTCGAAATCCGGCATAATAGTTAAATGTGGAATGCCGTTCACCGAAGCCGCCGATGTACACCGGATACAACCCGGCCTCCATTTTCAGCCAGGCCGGCAGATTATCCAGACTCAATGTATTCTGAAAGTCACGCTCCGGTCCCTCCGAACGGATTTCCGCATTGCTGCCGCCATGATTGATGGCGCCGTTGTGAATTCCGAACGTCCCGGTCATCAGTGCGGAGCGTGACGGCAGACAGGGAGCGTCCGAGGTATAGTAACGGTCAAATACAACGCCTTCTGCAGCGATCCGGTCCAGGTTCGGCGAGGTGTTACGACAGTAGCCGTAACAGCCGAGATGGTCCGGCCGGAGCGTATCCAGATCCAGATATAGAATTCTCATGGCGCACGTCCTTAGATAGTTGCCGAAAATTGTATATAGACTCTTTCCTCAGTGGAGAGTATCATATCGCATCCCCTTTCCTTCGTCAACCGGTTTCATCGGATTTTTTCTTCAAAAATTACAGATTGGCACAAAAATCGCACCTTTCGGCAGCATTATCGCAGTTTCATTTCCAGAAAAACACCTTTATATTGAAAAAGAAGAACGTTTCCGGCCTATCCGGATGGCACGATCAAACACTACCAGAAAAAGCAGAAACAAGGAGTGTGGCATATGGCGACGGCAGATCTTGAACGACCCCGTTATCATTTTACCGCCCGATGCGGCTGGTTAAACGATCCCAATGGCTTGTTTTTTCGTGACGGGGAGTATCATCTCTATTTTCAGCACAATCCTGCGGCGCCGCATTGGGGCAACCTCCACTGGGGGCACGCGGTCAGTGATGATCTGCTGCATTGGCGGGAGCTGCCGACAGCACTTCAACCGCATTCGGCAAAAGATCAATGCTATTCCGGAAGTGCCTGGGTGGATTTGGAAAATCATGCCGGATTTCAGACGGGAGATCAACCGGCTATTCTGGTATACTATACCAGTACAGGCCGGGGGGAATGTCTGGCGTACAGCAACGACGGCGGCTTGACTTTCCGGGAATATGAAAACAATCCGATCATCCGGCACCGCGGCCGGGATCCGAGAATTCTGTACCACCGGGAGTCCGGGTATTATATTCTGGTCGTTTATGAGGAATTCAACTTTGCTGCATTCTATCGCTCTTCCAATTTAAAGGACTGGGAATTCTGCAGTCGGATTCACGGCTTTTTCGAATGCCCGGAATTGTTCGAACTGAACGGACGCTGGGTGCTGTTCGGGGCGAACGGACGCTATTCAATCGGGCGTTTTGACGGCAGGGAATTTCACCCGGAATCGCTCCCCGCGCCGCTTTTCGAAGGAGAAGCCTATGCCGGACAGAGTTTCAGCAACTGCGACCGGCGGATCATGATTTTCTGGCTGCGTGACCGGGAAGGATTCGCAGGGCTGCCGTACAACCAGCAAATGACATTGCCGGTGGAACTGACATTGCACGACAATACAGTTCGTGTAAATCCCGCAGTAATTCCGCCGGAAGCATTTGTCGTCCGCCCGGAAGGGAGAAATCTGCGGCTGCACGGCTGGGAACTCCCTCCGGCAGAGGAGTTGCTGATCGTGGAAGATGTTTTCTCACTGGAAATCTTCGTCAACAGCGGGGAACGCTATATCGTACATCCGCTTCATATCCATCGGCCCCGGATTCTCTCTTTCGGAGAAATCCTGATTGACCGGCATCCGAACGGAGACCGTCTCGGCGGGGCTCCGGTCAATCTGGCCGCCGGTTTGCGCGAACTCAATGCTGAAGTTCAGCTGACGGGTGCAGTCGGTACCGATCCGGAAGGGGACTGGCTGCTGGCGCAACTGGCAGAGAAAAAACTCTCTCTGGAACACGTACAGCGAAATGATTATCCCACTATGATCGCCCGGGTCGGCCGGGACGCTGATGGTGACAATACCTTTTCTTTTACACCGGAAAGTGCCTCCGATCACATTCACCCGGATGAAAAAACCATTTCTTCTCCGGTAGACGTCATCTGTTTCGGTACCCTGGCCCAGCGCTCTCCGGAATCGGCTGCAACCCTGGCCGCTCTGAAAGACAAGCACCCCGATGCCCGTTTTTTCTGTGATTTAAATCTCCGAGCCCCCTTCTATAATGAGCGCACCATCCGCCACTGCCTGCAACTCGCCCATTGGGTCAAGCTGAGCGCCGGAGAGGCAGCAATCCTGGCCGGCATATTGAATCTACCGACTGCCCCCGAAGCATTCTGCCAGGAATGCGCCAATCGCTATGGGGTGGAAGTGCTGGTCATCACTCGCGGTCCTGATGGCGGAGACGTCTGGACCAGAGAAGAATTCTTCCACTTTGAGGCAATTCCGGTACCGGCGGTTACCGGCACTGTCGGAGCGGGAGATGCATTCAGTGCAGGCTTTTTGTACTATCTGGCCTGCGGCGCTTCTCCCCGCATTGCGGCTGCGGCAGGAAGCGCCCGGGCGGCAATGGTGATTGCCCGCTGACTTCGGCGCCATTTTTACCGAAGCAGTTATTTGGTTCCGGAAAATTCGTATTTTTCTTGAAAAACGGCTTGACAATTTTTTTTGTCTTTGATATAATATAGCTGTAGTATATATTAATCTGTAATATCAACACGCAAAACCCAAAACGCAACCAACGGAGGCCGTTATGAAGAAGAGACTGGATTTCACGTTGATCGAACTGCTGGTGGTAATTGCAATCATTGCCATTCTTGCATCGATGCTGCTGCCCTCGCTGAACAAAGCCCGGGAAAAAGCTCTGGCGATCAAATGCCTCTCCAACCAGCGGCAGGTCGGGTTGTCGGTTGGAATGTACACCAGCGAATTCAACGACAACTTCTATTCGCCGAATTCGCTCAGTTCGAGCCAGGTCGCCACGGCCAAGAAAACCTGGGCAGCCAAACTGTATGAAATGGGGTTGGTCAAGAAATCCGACGTTCTGCTCTGCCCCGCCTTCAAGGAATACAATCTTGGTAACGACAAGTGGTGGAACCTGACCAAGACGTACGGTGCCGCGTATTCGAATGACGTGCACGGCGTAATCTCGTTCAAAGCGCCCGGATACAGCCGGGTCGGCTTCTCCAAAGTGGCCTACATCGGCTGCTCGTATTCGAAAACCACGTCCATGAGCGGCGGCGTGCCGCTCAAGGGGCCGTTGAGCCGGATGATCCTCATCAACAACGACACCAGCGAGGACTACGACCGTCCGTGGCTGGCCCACAGCGACCGGGTAAACCTCCTTTTCATGGACGGCCATGCCGCCGCACATGAGAAAAACGCCCTGACTTCGCTCTACTGCCCGCACCTTAAGACGAACGGCGAACCGGACAAAGTCGGTGTCGCCGCCTCCCGGGACGGAAGTGTTTACTACAAACTGCGGTGAATTCCACACCGGGGGCGGCCCCGGAAGTATTTTCCGATTCGGAGATGACTTTGCCGCCGTGCCTGTCCGCGAAAATGCCGCGAAATTTTCCAACTGGTTGTCCAGATTTCAACAGGAAAGGTCCTTGAATGATGTTACGTGCCCTTTTGCTGAGTACCTGTTTCAGTACTGCCGTTCTGGCTGCGGATTCGGCGGAACTGGCAATTCCTTCGGACGGCGGACGACTGCTGATTGACCGGCCCGTCGTCCTGAACCATTCGGTAGAAATTCCGGAAAACGTGACGCTGGAATTTACCGGCAACGGCCGCCTGACTTTGCAGGAAGGCGTCACATTGACGATAAATGGTCCGCTGCAAGCGGGCGTATCCCAGATTTTCGACGGTCCCGGTCGGGTCACCGGACACTGCAAAGTGGCACAGGTGCCGATTCAATGGTTCGGCGCCGTAGCGGACGATGATGGCGACGATTCCGAAGCCATCCGCCGCGCAGCGGAACTTGCCAGATATTCCCTCGCCCGCAAGCTGCTGATCCCTTCGGGCCGTTACCGCTTTTCCGGTGTGATCGAAATCCGCTGCAATGTCGATTGTTACGGCATTCTGGAAAAAATCTGCCGGGTAGATGAAAAACGTACGGTCGTCTCCACCGGTACCTTCACCCCCACCTACTATTCACTGGAACCGGCGCGCATCGATATTCTCCCGGATTCCGCCCCGATCAAACTGGATCCAGCCGCCATGGGGCCCATCCAAGCAGGCGCTCTGGCCATCCCGCATTACACCGGAATCAAAACGCTGGACCCGAAGCAGCCGGTCATTGATCTGGAGGAAGGCGGCACCTTGAACTTCTCCAGCACCAATTTCTACTCCAGCCGTAAATGTCTGAAGGGCGATGAATATTATACACCGAACGATTACTGCAAACTGGTTTCGCCGCGCGGCCAGGTCTATCCGGAATTCTGCTTCAGCTATGGTGCGGTAGACGGCGCGGATCCATGGAGCGCGGATCGAACCTATCGCCGCGGAGATTTCTGCAAGGTGGGCGAAACGTTGTTCAAGGCCACCTTCCCCTCCGGCCCCGGCAGCTCCTACACGCATCCCACGTTTGGGAAAGCCGATATCCCCGGTGTCGCCCCCGACCCCGCAACGCTCGAAACCCGTTATCACTACACCTATGCCGACGGCACCAAAGATAAAGTAACCCTCTGGGTGAAAGTGACCGATACTGTCGAATATACCCCGCCACAGGAACCGTTGACCATTAACGGCCTCAATATCGAAATCCGCGGAGAAGACCCGCAGAACCGCACCAAACCATTCTACGACAGCACGCTGCAGGTCACCCGCAGCAATGTCACCTTCAATCGGATGAACATCAGCGTCAAGGATCCGCTGTTGCTGGTATCGGTTCTGGCCAGCGTTCACCACTGTGCCTCGCTGGTGTTCAACGAATGCCATTTCTCCGGGGCCACACAACACGGGCTGGGGTACAATATCATGCACGGTAACGCGGCGGACATCACTTACAACAACTGCACCTCGATCAACGCACGGGACGCCATGGCCGGACGCCACGGCAAAAATATCACCATCAACGGTGGCCATTACGGCTGTATCGATGACCATTACGGGCTCAACTATACGATCCGCAACGCGAGCATCAACGCCCTGTCCACCTGGGTTCCCGGATACCTCACCCCCAAAGCCGACGTGTCCAAGTGGGAATTTCGTCCGCGCCAGGCAATCATCATCGGCGGCGGCGGCAACATCACCATTGAAAACTGCCGATTCTATAACGCCCTCGGTATTTTTCTATCCCGCACCGACATCGGCGATCTCGGCGGCAGCGTAGTCATCCGCGACTGTTACGTCAAGAGCGACAGCAAGGTGGACATTGCCACCGTCATGACCCACCCTGAAGCCAATTTCGACTACGCCCATCCATTGATCATGCCCTCCCGGCTGCTGATCGACAACGTCGTGCTCGACGGAAAGGGCAAGCTCGGCGTGCGGATCAATCACAATCAGGGCCCCTCCTTCCCGCTGGTGATGCAGGGCTGCGACAGGCTGGGTGATATGGAGCTGCGCAATGTGAACGCGACCTTCCGCGACTGCGAATTCGAAGGAGCGAAATTCACCGTCGCCAACCAGCCCCGCGTCAGTTTCCTCGATTGCGTCTTCAACGGCGACAACCGGGGGATGACGGATGAATTTCTGGGACGCGCCTCCGGTAATCTGCTGGGGCGTGACGGCAAAATATCCTGGAGTCTAAACCGAATCAATCCCGAACTCTACCGGGAGAAATAAGTGGAACACAAGAGGAGTCGACAACTGGAAGAGGTTGCGCCGGAAGATGATCTTCCGGCGCATTTTTTTCTGAAGGAATTTTTATTTCAGACATCTGGCGCATGTGTCCAGCGTTTCCGGTATTCGCCCGGAGACAGCCCGGCGATTCGGTGAAAGGCATGATAAAAATAGTGTGGATCATGATGTCCCAGACATTCCGCCACTTCGGTTAAGCGCCATTCCGTACGAATCAGCAACTCCGTTGCCCGTTGCAGGTAACGTTGATCCAGATACTGTTTCAGCGGCACACCGACCTTGCGCAGAAAAATCCGGGACAACGCCGACGGCGTCATTCCCATGGCCTCAGCCAGTTCCGCCACCCGGACCTGTGCTACCGGAGTATTTTCGAGCACTGTCAACATCGGGGAAAAAGCACGAAACAACTCCTGGCGCAACAGCAATCGCTCCTGTATCGTCTCCAGAAACTCAAACAGTCCCCCGATCAATGCAGCAGATCTGCTTCCAAACCGTCCCGCAGTCCAGCAACTGTCAAAATAACGATTCAATTCCACCTGGTGAATACTTACTAATCCGGGTGATTCTGAAAAAACCGATCGCCGGGCACCGTCAGTCAGCAGAAAATGGGCATAATACAGAGATACGCCCGGAGAATACACCACTTCAAAAGGATGTTCCGCATTCAAAAGATAGATCCGATCCGGGACAAAGGAGTATTTCCTGCCATCAATCGTCACCATGCCGCCGGAAGTTTCTCCACGGAACCGGAACAATCGGCAAAATGGCGGTGCCGGATGGCAATACCGTTCCACTTCCGTCCGGAAACTGCAGCCGGTTCGATAAACATCCAGATTCAGCAGCAGCGGCCTGTCCGTCCCAATCTCTAACCGTAACCGGTCTCCTGCCGCGCCAAGATCGCGCTGCTCAAATGTTCTCGAAATCAGTTTTACCTGATTCATTCGTCGAAAATCCGTCAGCACCGGGCGCTGTCGCGCAGGACCGGCTGCAGCAGAATCCTTTCCACCGGAGCCGGCTCCGACTCCTGCCGGTCCAGCAGCCGCAACAGCAATTCGGCGCTGCGCCGCCCGATTTCATAGGCCTGAATGTCAATCTCCGGCGGCAACGGGTGCAGCCCATGCAGAAAATAATAATTGTTGTCGCAGGAGACCAGCGGCACATCAGTAACCGGTTCCCTGCCGAGACTCCGCAAGATCTGATAAATCGGTGCGGTATAAACGTCCCCGGAAATAAAAAATCCGACCTTCTGTCCGGCAGCACGAGCCAGTATTTCCCGCACGCGCTCCGTCCCGGCAGCAATGAATTCCGGTACAGTCAACTCGCCCAGATCCAGATCCAGGTGTTCCAGCGGCAAATCACCAATTGCTTTCCGAAATGCCGCCATCCGTTCCCGTCCGAGCGCCAGACGCATACTGCCGACATAAACGACTTTTCCGCATTGTCTGCGGCGCAGATATTCACCGGCAAGAATGCCCGTAAGCGGATTATCGTAAGTCACATGAGAAAAAGAATCCGCTCCGGAACTCTGCCCCATTGCCCGCACGAAAACCAGATCGGAAAAGTGGTTCAGGTCCTGATCCGTCACCCCATCTCCGGCATGGAGAATGACGGCGCCGTCCACTTCATTCTTCAGATAGTGCACATAGGATTCGTCATCCGGATTAACGGCCTGAATCAGCATGGCAAACTGTCGGGCACCAATCACTGCGCTGATTCCTTCACTGACGATGTTATACAGCGTCGGCAAAACCGGCTGCCAGCGGTCCGGACCATTGGCCGGCAAGACACTTTTCCGGGTCAGAAAGAAGATTCCTATGCGCTTCTTGTATTTCACGAAAGTCCCGACTCGGGAACGACGTTCAATCAATCCCTGTTGCTCCAGCGCGTCCAGCGCCTTGCAGACGGTCAGAGGATTGACGGAATACTCCTGAGCCAGCCGGGTAACCCCGGGCAGTTTGCCGGTCAACAAACCGCTGCGGATCTGCCGTGCCAGTTCTGCGGCAATCCCGTCATGCTTGCAGGCAATCCGGCTGCGGATCGGAATGACAAAATCCGAAGACTTTTCCACCATACCCTCTCCTCAATTTCAATAAAGACCAATATTATATATTATAACTATATTATAACATATAGAGAAACACTTGTCAAGAGTATCAGGGCAAAAAAATCCCCAAAACCTGCCGGAGAGGAGAAAAGATAAATGATAAAGAAGAAGCGTAATCCTCCAGCGGAAGCCATCGACTGGTGGGCTAAGACTAGATTCTTTCGCGCCAGAGCACCTCATCCAGTCGGCTGGATGCACCAAGCCGGTTCAGCAACGCCAGATGCGCGTAGAAGTCTCCCACCATGCCGAGTTCATGAGAATCTCCACCGAAACTCAGGCGAACCCCTCGCTCCAGACACATGGAAACAAATTCCGGCGGAGGGGCACCATGGTGAAAATTCAGTTCTGCCGCAACTCCATAACGGGCCAGCAACTCCGCCACCGGCTGCCACAAAGTTGCCGTCCACGCTTCCGGTTCCCCGCGCAATACCCGGAAAGGGTGTGCCAGAATATCCGGCTTCTGCCGCAGATGCGCCTCCGTCAACCCCAGGAAGGCAAGGCGCTTTTCCTCCATCGTTCCCGCCTGCTCCGGAAGTGAATGTACCGCCGCCAGACGCAATGCAGAACGCTCCAGGACAGTCTCAGGAACAACCAGTTTTCCCTGCCAGTCAATATCGATTTCCAATCCTGCGCGGGCGAAGTCGTCCCCCTGCTCCCGGCAGAGTCGGGAATAGGCTTCGGCTAAATTCTGATCTGTCGCCGCGAGTCCCCGGCGCCAGGGTACTTTCTCCAGACAGGCCGTGCGAGAAAAAAACAAATGCAATGTGTGCTCCGTAAAGGTCATTCCCTCCAGTCCGACCCAGCGCCCCATGGCAACTGCCCGGGGAACCGTCATATTCTCACAGCAGTACGCATACGGTGTATGATTGTGCAGGTCCCGCAGGTGTAATCCTTCCGGCAGTCGCAGCTGCTCCTGTCGCAATACAACCCCGCCGGCACCGTCAGTTTCCAGCAGCAGGAAAATAAAAGGGGCTTGCATCAATGGCGGCAAATTTTCTCCTGTCTTCCCCCGGTCTGTCCCCCACCTCCAGATCCGGTTCCAGCCGGCAGCATTTTGAACCCGGATACCGACAGCATCGACCGTTACGGTTATATCTGCTACCGTCTGTTCCCGGGGCGGCTCTCCGGACTTCGGCGCGACCAGAAACGGCAATTGACTATCAGCCAATTCCTTATACAAACACTGTTCCGTTTCCGGCGTATCGGCGACAATTCCCCCTGTTATCACCAGATCGGGATGGTGAAAACGCTTCGCCCGCCGCAGCAGCCGGTGCAGAAAAGAATCGGCCAACTGTTCCGGATGCGTCGGATATTCCGGCCGCTCTCCCGTCAACTGTTGCCCCGCAATCATTCCCGTCAAGAGAATTTTCGCCATAAGCCCCGATCTCCTTCTTCCCGTCTCAAACCGGCATGGAAATCCGGTCAAGCAATTCCGCCACCAACGCGGAGGCATTCAAACCGGAATACCGGCTCTCATTGGAGAGCCGCAGGCGGTGCGGCAACACTGCCGGCGCCATTTTCCGGACATCATCCGGCATGACAAAGTCGCGTCCGTCGAGCAGAGCCGCTGCCCGGGCGCAATCTGCCAGCATCAGCAGTGCCCGCGGACTGCATCCGAGCATAATCCGGGAATCTTCCCGGGTTGCCCGGATGATTTGAGCCAAATACGTCGCGACCGACCGCTCCAAGGCGATCCGACGGAGCTCGGTACGCAACGCCAGAATATCTGTTCCGCAGATAACCGGCTTCACTTCGGAAAGCGGATCTTGCCGTTCCCGGTCGGAAAGCATTTCCAGTTCGGCATCCACATCGGGATATCCCAGAGAAAGGCGCATGGCGAATCGGTCCAGCTGGGCTTCCGGAAGCGGATAAGTACCTTGAAATTCAATCGGATTTTCAGTGGCGATCACAAAAAACACTTCCGCCAGCTGCCGGCTGGTCCCGTCGCAGGTAACCTGCCGTTCGCACATACATTCAAGCAAGGCCGATTGCGTGCGCGGCGAAGCACGGTTGATTTCATCCGCCAGCAGCACGTTGGTGAAAACCGGACCGGGACGAAATTCAAAAGAACCATTACGCGGATCGTAAACCGAGGTTCCCACAATATCCGAAGGCAGCAAGTCCGGAGTGAACTGTACCCGACGAAATTCCAGAGAAAGGGAACGGGCCAGAGCTTTGGCCAGCGTGGTTTTCCCCACGCCCGGGACATCATCCAGCAGTACATGTCCACCGGCAACGAAGGCAATCAGCAATCGCTCCACTATTTCTGATTTGCCGCGAATCACCCGATTCAAATTGGCACGCAGCAGCTCCAGTTTCTTCAATTCTTCCATGCTACACTCTTTTCCCGATGTTTTTTACAGCAGTCCTGTCTCGAAATTGAAAGTCGCGGTATCCCGCGCGTCCCAGTTGGCATTGGTAATGTCATAAAAATCCAGCATTCCCGGCAATCGCGGTACCGACACAATCCGCCGCGGATAAATCCGGGTCAACCCGCTCAAACGATCATAGCGAGCCATGTATTCATTGCCGCGCGCATCCCGGAACAGTCCTTCCACCGGAATTTTCGCCCGGGTGACTAACAGCACCGGGCGGCCGAACCGGTATTGCTCCACCGGCAGCGGCGAATGAGCCGCCAGAGCCAGCAGGGCATCCTTCTCCAGCTCCACATGTCCCAGCACCTTGGACACACCATGTTCGGCAAGTTCCGCTACCGCCATGGAGTTACAGATCGGCAGCGCTCCGCCGGCGGTGATCTCCACATCCCGGTACGGCTTCAGCAGTTCCAGACCGAACAATGCGGGGGTACGGAACCGACGCAATCCCTGTTCGTAGGCGATCCGGATCACTTTCTTCAGGGAATCCAGTTTCTGTTCCGGACAGAACTCCGGCAGGATCGCCTCTGTAGCGAGTTTGCCGACGTCGTAGACGCTGACGGCGCGGATCGCCCGGCGGTTGCCGGGCTGTTCGCCATTGGGTTTCACGGCAACGGTCTCCGGGCAGGATCCGGGTTCCACCCGGACCGGTGTGATTGACTGGTACAGTCTTCGAAACCGCTCCAGGCCGACGGCGGCATCGGAAAAGACGGCCTGAGGCTGAAGTTCCGTCTTGATGAAATCCCAGAATGCCCGGCGGACACGCTTCAACTCCGCTGCCGGGCAAAACCAGCGACCGTGAATCGTGCAGCGAATGTTCCCGGCGCGAAATACCTTTGAATCTGCCGCCCGGAAAACCTCTGTCAAAGTCGCTTCGTCCAGCGCATGCCGATCCGCCGCCGCCAGACTCCAGACTTGTGACCAGTCGGCGACCGGCGCATTGACGACTCGGACTTTCAATGCGGATTCGGTGCAGTCAATTTCCAAGTCCAGCGCCTTGCGCGGCGCCGGCAACGCCGCAATGCGCCCGGAATAATCCTCAAAGCTCTCGCCGATTTTGAAGACCATCGCCCGCGGCGGCGTTTCCTTGTCGCAACAGATGAAAACCGTCTCCCCGGGATAAGCCTTCGTTTCACTGCGATTACGCACAAACATCCGGGTAATGGTAAACGCCGGCCCTTCGTCTCCGCTCGCCGGTTGCAACCGGATCCGGTCGCCGACATGAAGTTTCCGGGCAGTGGTGAACCCAAAACCGTTATCCCGCACCTCCTCTACCTTGCCGCACAGCAAACCGGCAGCGCCGATGCTGTCGTGGCTGATCAGGGTTCGTGTCGATTCCGCGGAGTAAAAACCGTGTGACCAGCGGCGGCCGCAAGTCCGGGCCAGCAGATTGCGCGCCTCGCCCAACCGCTCGCGCCGTTCTTCTCCCGGCGCCGCATCCAACATCATCCGGTAAGCGGACACCACATTACGCACATAGTCGGGTTGGCGCAGTCTGCCTTCTATTTTCAAGGAAGCAACACCGAGCTCCGCAATCTCATCCAGCTGATCGATCATACAGAGATCCTGCGGCGAGAAGAAAAACCCGTTCCCGTCCCGGCTGAAAAAGCGACGACGGCACGGCTGTTTGCACCGTCCCCGGTTGCCGCTGGCACCTCCATGCCAGGAGGAAAAGAGACATTGGCCGGACAAGGAACAACACAAAGCCCCGTGCACGAACATCTCCAGTTCCATTCCCGGTGCCGCCGCCCGCATGGCCCGCAGTTCGTCAAAAGGCACCTGACGCTCCAGAATCACCCGGCGGATCCCCAGTTCCGCGGCGATCTTCAAGCCCGCCGAATTATGAAACCCCATCTGAGTCGATCCGTGAATCACCAGTTGCGGGAAGCATTGCCGCACCATACGAAGCACACCGAGATCCTGTACGATCAGCGCATCCGGTCCGATTTCCGCAAGCAGTGCCAAATATTCGGCTACATCCGGTAACTCCGACTCCTTGACTACGGTATTGACCGTCACGTACACCTTGCGGCCGTTGGCATGGGCGTATTCGACGATCCGGGCCATGGTGTCGGGCGTAAAATTTTCGCTCCGTTCCCGGGCGTTGAACCGGGCAAGTCCCGCATATACGGCATCGGCTCCGGCGTCAAAAGCGGCAAGAGCGGCGGCGGCATTTCCGGCCGGGGCGAGCAGTTCCATTTGTTTCATATCGTTTTCGATTCCTTTTCGAGCTGATGCGTTATTATTTTCGGCGGCGGCGCCATTCACTCCAACCGGATACGCGGATCGGCCCAGGCATAGGCCAGGTCCGCCAGCAGGTTAAGCGCCACAAACAGCAATGCGCTGACCACCACCAGCGCCTTGAGCAACTGCAAATCCGAATTGTTCAGAGCATCGATTCCCGCAAACCCCAGACCGGGGATGCCGAAAAACGTCTCCAGCAACAGGCTCCCCGTAAACAGAAACGGCAGCACTGCCGAAGCCCGGGTAATGATCGGAATGGCCGCGTTGCGCAGCAGATGCCGTCCGTAAACCGTCCACGGCGCACATCCCTTGGCTGCCGCAGTACGCAGATATTCCCGGCGCAGCTCATCCACAAAGACCGTCCGGTAAAATCGTACACTTCCCCCCAGTCCCGAAACCACCCCCACCAGAACCGGCAGTGCCAGATAGCGCCAGTCCCCCCAGCCCCAGACCGGGAACCAGTTGCAGTAATATCCGAGAAACCACTGGGCAAAAATGATCAGGACCAGATAACTCACACTCATCCCGGCCACGGAAAAAAGCACCAGCAACCGGTCCGCCAGGCGGTCTTTGAAGGCGGTCGCCAACAGCGCCAGCAATACGCCGAAAAACAGTTCTCCGAAAAAGATCGGCAGCATCAGCCCCAGCGACGGCCCCACTCCCCGCCGAAGAATTTTGGAAATCGGTTCCCGGGTTGTCAGAGTCCGCCCGAAGTCCAGCACCCGGACATAGGGAAACTCCGGTGTAAACCGGCAAATTTCCCCCAGTGCACGAGAAAACTGAGTGTGAAAAGGAGAATCCTGCAGCCGAAAAAAATGGACGGCAACCGGCTGCTGTACAGCATTCTCACCCGTTATCCGCACGATCACGGGCAGACGGTTGTCCCGGACCAGGCCGTTTTCCGGGTCGAAATTATCGATTGCGATCCTCGCATTGCCCAGTCCTGTCACGGTCACGGTCAACGGATCATCGCTTGGAAATTGCGGTTCGAAGATGTACTCCATCCTTTCCCGGCTCAGTGTCCGCCGGACGACGCCGACAGGCAGTGGAGAGTTTGCAGCGAAAGTGCCGCTTCGAAAAGCCTCAGTCCGACAACGACGTCCGTAAAGCAACGGCAGATCCGCTCCGAGTTCCCGGCGCAGGGATTCAACCTCAGCCGGCTCCGGATTTTTGCCGAGCACCGCCGCTGCCGGATCTCCCGCGGCAACGTTAAAGAGCAGAAACGTCAGCAATACAACGCCCAGAACAATTAATAGCGAATATCCAATCCGCCTCAATGCAAACGCCAGCATGATTCTCCCTGCAAAACACCTTCCGCGCATTTTGATACAGCGCTCCGTCATAAAATACCGCCGAAACCCCGGCGCGGCAAATGAAATTTGATTGATTTTCATCGGGAACAGCGGTAAATTACAACATGATGAAATCTTCGACGCCGGACATTCTGCTGCACTGCTGCTGTGCCCCCTGCGCCGTCGGCTGTGTGGAACGGCTGCTGGCAGAGGGACGTCGGGTTACGCTCTTTTTTTCCAACTGCAACATCGCCCCCGTCACAGAATACGAACGACGCCTTGAGGCGGTACGGCAGCTGGCTGCCATTTATCACCTGCCGCTGATCGAAGACGTTTACGATCATGCCGCCTGGCGCGAAGCTGTCCGGGGGCTGGAGAAGGAACCGGAAAAGGGGGCACGTTGTCCGCTCTGTTTCGGATTTTCGCTGGCGCGGGCAGCGGCGGCGGCGGAAGCACATGGCATCGGCGGTTTTACCACCTCGCTCACGATCAGTCCGTATAAAAATTCCCGGGTAATTTTCTCCGTCGGCCGACGTTTCGCCGGTTTTGAAGAATATGATTTCAAAAAACGCGATGGAACCCGCCGGTCGGCGGAACTGACCCGGCAATACGGTTTTTACCGGCAGAACTACTGCGGCTGCGAATTTTCCTTCCGCGCGGAATCATCCACCGCATACGATACGGCCCCCGTTCCTCCGACTCAAATTCAATCCGCAGGACGCTGACTGCGAAGCACCTGCAGATTGTACCGGATCCGCTCATCATTCGGGCGGAGTTTCAAAGCCTCACTCCATTCCCGCAAAGCGCGCTGGTCATCGCCGGTCAACCGCCCGAGCAATCCCGAGGCAAAATGCAATTCCGCCGGATCACCCCAGCGCTGGCGCAATTGTATCTCCAGCACCCGGCAGGCCCGGTCACGCGCCCGCAGCCGCAGCAGAGATTCCACCGCCACCGAACAGGAGGCCGGTAAAAAGGTCTCGCCATTATATAAAGAAAAAGGTTCTCCGGACTCCAGCAGCGGCAACAGGAAACGCAACGCCGTCTCCGAATCGTACCGCAATCCTGCCGCAAGACCGGCAAACAGCAATCCGGTATTGCGGCAGGCCGGATCGGGTGGGCGCGCCGGATCCAGCATCTTCGCCGCCGCCAGTTCCAGCAGTGCCGGATCCTGCCGGTTCCATCCGGTCAACCCCAGTCCCTCCATGGCTTTCATGTTGGGCTGCGGAACGGAAACAGCGGCCCGAAACAGTGCCGCAGAATCTCCGAAAAGCGGCGCATACCGGGCAACTTCCACCCAATATCCCGTCGCCAGCGTCGCAGCAACGATCATCCAGACGCGGGAAATCTCCTTCAGACGATCCCGGCGCATGAAAATTTCCGCCAGTACACCGACAAACAGCCAGAAGACGGCAGCCAGCAGAAAGCCATACCGGTCCGCATAATCGGTATTGGTGAACCCTCCTCCCGTCGCCAGCGGCAAATACAATCCGCCGTAAGCCAGCACAAAACCGATGACCGTAAGCCGACGAACCCGCAGTTTCCAAATAACGGCGCCCAGCAGAAACATCAGCAGAACTCCCGCCGTCACCTCCGGCCAGACCGTTGCCCATCCGAAACGGGGATGAACGGGATTGAGCTGCCACGGCCACAGCGCTGCCGCCAGATACCGGAAGCCATTTCCCACCGCAACCTCCGCCCGGAACGCACCGTTCCCGGAAAGTTCCTGAAAGGTCATGCCCACGGAAACCGCCGCAGCCAGCCCCCCCGCCAGAACCGGCAGCAAAAGTGTTTTCCAATTGCGCCGCCAGGTCCGCGGACGGCGACAGAAAGCATAGGTGACCATAACCCCGGGAAGCGGCAGCACCCACGGCTTGCTCCAGATGGCCGGAAACATCAGTCCCGCCGCCCCCATCGCCCGGCGGCCGTGGCGAAATCCACGTAGAAACAGCCAGAATGCGCCGAAAGCAAACAGGGCACTCAGCACTCCTTTTCGCTCCGCAATCCAGCAGACCGTCTCCACCCGGGCCGGATTCCACGCCCAGAGCAGCGTCAGTCCCAGTGCCAGACGCGGCCGAATACGAAATTCCCGGGCAATACCGTACAACAGGGCCGCTGTTACTCCATACAGCACCAACTGATGCAGCCGGCACAGCCACGGAATCATTCCCAGTACCGTCCGGTCCACAGTGTGGGACAAAGTGGCAATCGGCGTATACACCGTCTGTAAATTATGGGTGAACTGCCAGTACAGATCCGGAAGCGACCAGCTCAGGTGTTCATGTTCCAGCAAAAAACCGCCGTCGTCCCATTCCGGCAGAAAGCCGCCCCCCAAACCGATCAAAAACGGCAGAATCGAGCCCAGCGCAACAGCGCCGTACCAGCCAAGTTTCCGTACCGTTTCCGATTTCATAAACCGCCCCTTCCGGTCAGAATGATTGTTTTGCAAAGTCATTTACAGTATAACCCATGCCGCGTTTTTTCAATCATCGGCAAAGCAGCCATGGTGGAAAAAAATTGTAAAATCTCTCAACGTACGGTATAGTATCTTTCACGTTTTCCACTCAAAATATGGAGCTGCTTCATAATGAAAAATTCCGCATTTCTGCTTCTTCTGGGGATTACCACCGCAGTCTGGGCCGATATTCAGCCCTGTAACCACGTAGAAGAACCGCATCAGGAAGTTGCCGCCTTTCTGGCTGCATCCGCTCCGGATACCGGAGCCCGTCAAGCTGCTGCCATCCGCGCCGCGCGGGAAGGCGACAGTACGGATCTTGACGCTATTCGCAAAGGCCGGAACAGCTCTGCCGAAGCGGCCGCAACCGATGCATCGCTGACGATTTCCGACGCAGTAGTACCTTCCGCCTCCGGCGGCATTCCCATCCGGCTTTATACGCCCAGTTCCCTTGCCGGCGGCAGCAAACCGGCTGCCGTGCTTTATCTCCACGGCGGCGGCTGGACCATCGGCAGCATTCGCAGCTGTGCCCGGTTCTGCCGGGCGCTTGCCACCGCCTCAGGTGCGATCGTCGCCGCGATTGATTACCGGCTCGCCCCGGAACACCCGTATCCCGCAGCACTGGAAGACACGCTGATCGCCCGGCAGTGGCTGCAGCAGCAGCTCGGTACAGAACGAATTTATCTGGCAGGAGACAGCGCCGGCGGCAACCTCGCCATCGCCGCCGCCATGCAGCTGGCGCAGAATCGTTCTCAGGCAACGGTCTCCGGATTGATTCTCTTTTATCCGGTCACTTACGCAGACGCCGACGGCTCGGATTCCTGGCTGCGCAACGGCAAAGGCTACGCGCTCGATGCGGAACTCATGGAGGAATTCAACGAAGCCTACGCTCCCGCCGAAGCCCGGCAACGGGACCCGCTCGTTTCCCCCCTGCTCTCTCCGGCGCTGCACCTCCTGCCGCCGATCCTGCTGATTTCCGCACAATTCGACATCCTGCACGACCAGGGACGGGAATTCGCCCGACAGGCGGAAAAGGCAGGAGTTCCAGTCCGCGCCCGCTGTTACGAAGGCGCCTCTCACCTGTTCATCACCATGCCGGGAATGGATACTTATTTCCGGCGTGCAGTCCGGGATGCGGCGGCATTCATCCGCGCGGCGCAGCACTGAGACGGCAGCGATACAGCCGCAGCGCATTGCAGATCACCGACACGGACGACAGGCTCATGGCCAGGCTCCCCGCAACCGGACTCAGCAACCAGCCGAAAAGCGGATAAAACACCCCTGCCGCCAGCGGAATCATCACCACATTGTAACAAAAGGCGAAAAAGAGGTTTTCCCGGATATTGCGATCAATCGCGACGCTCAGACGCCGCGCCCGGCAAACTGCAGCAATATCTCCTCCCGGCAGCGTGATGCCGGCAC
>CALXOD010000031.1 GCA_944389925.1 uncultured Victivallaceae bacterium
GCTTTGGGTTCCACAAACACCAAAAACTTCAATACTTTTTTCCGAGACATCAAATCCCAGGTAAAGTTTTTGTTGACTGCTGCTCTCTTTGTCCATGTTCAACCTCCTGAATATGTTTTATTCTTAAACATGTGTGAGAGTGAAGCCGAGAACGATTGTGATGGATTGCCCGGATGCGGCTTCTCTGGCTGAATTCTACTCCAAACTGCTGGGATGGACAATCACCGTCAGGCAGCCGGACTGGGTTTTGATGCGGAATCCGGATGGCGGAACGGGATTTTCCTTTCAGAGCGAGCCGGGGTACACGCCGCCTCGCTGGCCGGAAGATTCCATCGGACAGCAAAAGATGCTGCATGTGGATTTTGTCGTGGAGAATCTGCAGCAGGCAGTCGCCCATGCGCTGACCTGCGGGGCTGTGCCGGCTCCGCAGCAGTTTCTGGAGGGCGTCGTGGTCTTTTTTGATCCGGCGGGACACCCGTTCTGCTTTTTCTGCGATCCGGAATATCTTTGGAACGAGGACATGGAAAAATGAATTTGAAAGTATCTCTGCTGCAGATTCTTCCGACCGCCACGGTTGCGGGAAATTTATCGAAAGGGGTTCATTTCTGCCGGATGGCGAAAGCGCAGGGAGCCGATGTTGCTCTTTTCCCGTAAATGTGGAGCATCGGATACCGCATTTACGACCGTCCCCCTGAAGTATGGATCCGGGAAGCCATCCCGGAAAACGACAGATTCATAACAACATTCGGCGAACTCGCCGGAGAGCTTGAAATGGTAATCGGAATCACATTTCTGGAAGCCGCGTCCGCCGAACCAAGAAATACGCTGCTCATGTTTGACCGGCATGGCGGAAAAGCCTTCTATTCCAAAGTGCACACCTGCGATTTTGATGTGGAACGGCATCTGGTCCCCGGCAGCGATTTTCCGGTGGCGGAACTTGACACGGCAGCCGGCAAAGTCAAAACCGGAGCGATGATCTGTTACGACCGGGAATTTCCGGAAAGCGCAAGAATACTGATGCTGAAAGGCGCGGAGATCATTCTGGTTCCGAATGCCTGTCCCATGGAGATCAACCGGATTTTCCAGCTGAGAGTCAGGGCCTTTGAAAATATGGTCGGGATTGCAACCTGCAACTACCCCCACGGGCAGCCGGACTGCAACGGACACTCCACAGCCTTCGATGGCATTGCCTGGCGGGAAAGCGATCCCGTCTCAAGAGATATGCTGCTCGTTGAAGCAAGAGAAGCGGAAGGCATTTACACGGCGGTGTTTCCGATTGACGAACTCAGGAAATACCGCAGTACCGAATTCCATGGAAACGCCTACCGCCATCCAGGAAAATATCATGCGCTCATCTCACGGGAAATCCATGAACCGTTCCTGCGCAGGGACTACCGGGAATGACCCGCTCCGAATAAGACGGTCTTCTCAGCGGCAGGAAATGCGGCGGACGGCTTCGACCAGATGTTCCACATCCGCATCGGTATGTGCCGCATTCAATGACAGCCGGATGCGGGCAGTTCCGCGCGGAACCGTCGGCGGACGGATCGCCACGCCGAGAAGGCTTTCCTCCAGAAGGCGCATGGTAAACTCCGTAGTTTGTTCTCAAACGTTGCCGATAGATTCCAGCCACAGGCTCGGTGGAATGATCGTGATCGGATATCCGAAGTGAAGCAGAACCAGATTCATCAACAGCAGGGCAACTCGTCCGTTACCATTTACAAATTGGATGGATAAAGACAAACTTCTGATGCGTCAGTGCTGCCAGTTCGAGAGGATGCATTCCGTTGATATTACACAAGGGAAATTGTTGCTTCGAATACAAAAAAAATAGATATAATTTGAATTTAATATAAAGCAATGATATATTATTTTTATCGAGTCAAATGTATATTTAACAAGTAATCCTTACCAGCAGTTCGATCAGCGTGAATTGCTTTTGCATATTGAGCATCCTTTCTGCCGTTACATGGGTTAAGGGCGATGACACCGTTGATCGAATTCGCCCGGGTTCTGCCGTTTATTATAAGCGACTTTCTGAGGGGTAAAAATGGATTTTTTAAATCTTTTTTGAATTTTTGAAATATTTTTTATGCAGACAGTAATGCATTTTTTCGTTTTCGGAGCTATGGTAAAACAAACCACAGCATTCAAACCGCCAGGCAGTCATGAAGATTACCCATGCTTTCTTGAACATCCGGCACCGAGATCGGGACTATCATCTGCAGTTGGATGATTTTGGTCGGATTTCCTACGAACAATATGATCCGCAGATGCATTGCCATGCGGTCTACCATCTGATTCTGATCAGTCGCGGCAGCTGCTATCTGGAGATCGGCTCCCGCAGCCCCATGTTGCTGGAAAGAGGGACGTTGATTTTCCTGAACCCTCTGACACCGCACCGTTTCACTTGCCTGCCGGGGATTCCGGTAGAACATACGGCCATGCTCTGGCGTCTGGTGGATCGGCACGGCCATTCTGCAATCTTTCCCTTGCAGGAATTGTATGGGGAAGCTCCGGCGCCGTATTTATTGCAGAAACTGCCCCGGGATTTTCTACTGAAGGTCCTGGCTTCTCATCAGGAAGTTTTGAACCATCTGCGGGGGCGGGGAACGCCGGCACGGTTGCCGATGATGCTGTATCGCTTTTGGACGGAATTATTTGAACGGCTGCTTTTTTCCGGTGAAAAGCAACCGCAGTCTCCTTATGGAGAACTGGTGGATCGGATATTGAAGCTGTTGACGGATGCCGTCGGTGATGCCGGATTCGGAAATCGGCAGCTGGCCCGGAAACTCGGATTGCATCCCAATTATCTGAATCGGCGTTTCCGGGAAGCTACCGGCAGCTCTCTGCAGGAAACCCTGCTGCAGCTGCGTTTTCGCAAAGCGCGGGAGCTGCTGACGGACACCCGGATGCAGGTGGGGGAGATTGCGGAACAATGCGGATTTCGTGACCGTTGTTATTTTTCCCGCAGTTTTGCCGCCCGCTATGGGGTTTCTCCGCTGAAATTCAGAAAAAACACCAACTCCATGCCCGGATTTCTGAAACCCGATGATCCTTCTGATATCGGGACTCCCTACGAAGCGCAGGAATACGGCAACAACAAAGTTTCCTGGAAGGATTTTTCCTGAAACGGCAGCAGTGGCTTTCGCATATTGTCATTCCCTAAAAAAAACGGGGAGAAAAGCGCCTGTCTTTTCTCCCCGTATTGTTTGACTATACCATCCACTCCGCTGTTGCGGGGCAAACGGAATCAGCTTCTTTTAGTCCTGCTGAGCCTCCGGCGTCAATTTCAAATCACGCAGAAACTTTTCCACCGATGGCTGGCTGTCGGTATAATATTTCCCCTGATAAAAGGCCGCATGTTTGGCTCCGGGGAAGATGACCAGGTCACAACGGCAACCTTTCTCTTCCACCTGTTTTTTATACTCCTCGGCATGCTTGACGCTGAGGACGCTGTCCTTGTCGCCCAGCAGAATCAGTTGCGGCGGCATCTTTTCGTGCAGGTTATGGATCGGGGAGAATTCCTTGTAACGGTCCGGAATACGCTTGTAAATATGACGATATCCCGGAGGCGGACCGGCATCGACCACCGGACACATCAGAATCACTGCGGCCGGAGAAGGATCAATGGAGAGGTCGTCGTCCGCTGCATCCAGCTTCAAAACCGAAGTGGCGATCGCCAGATGCGCCCCGGCGGAACTTCCGGCAGTGATGATTCGTTTGGGATCGATGCCGAAGCGTGCGGCGTTCTTTTTAATATACCGGATGGCGCTGCGGGCATCTTCCACCGCATGGAAAACGGTATTCTGCGGTTTTTCCTTGGGACTGAGCCGGTAGGAGGCGGAAATGGCCACGTATCCCCGATCAGCGTAATCCCGGCACTGGTTGAAGAACTGGGTCGGGGCTCCACCACGCCAGCCGCCGCCATGATACATCAGCATCAGGGGGCGGGGAGCATCCGTTTTCTGATACCCCGGGGGATAAAAGACAAAGAGTTTCAATTCTTCCCCATCCGGAGCTTTTTTGTAAACGACCGTTTCATTCGGCTGGGCGATGTTTTTCGGGGGGGCCGCCATGAGCGTCCACGATAACGCTGCGGCGCAGAGAATGCAGAGAGTTTTCCACATCATGCTGTTGCTTCCTTAGATTTTATTGACAGGGGTTTTCATAACTGATCATCTTTCTGCCGTTCCGGCCGGCATCCAGCTTATCAGTTTTCCGCGATTTCGCCCCCTGAGCGAATCCTGTATGGCCGAGGTCACCACCCAGCGGAGAAATCACAGAAGATAGCGGTAATATGGCGCTTGCACATTTTTTTTGCAAGAGAAAAAGGCGCATTTTTCAACAAATATTGATCCATCTGTGATAAACTGTTTCAAAGTGAGCAATTTTGATCCACCCGGCTTGACAAGTGCAGCCGTGCTGATTATATTAAGTGTTTTATAGTGATTTTTAGACAACGGGTCTGAAGGGAGCTCCTGAAACTAAAGAAAGGGTGATGGATGAGGTATCTGGAGTTGACGGTGGGCGCGGTGCTGGTATATAATTTTGTGCTGTCGCGGTTTCTGGGGATTTGTCCGTTTCTCGGTGTGTCCAAGCGGTTGGAAACCGCCATGGGGATGTCCGGAGCGGTTATTTTTGTCATGACGCTGGCTTCGGCGTTGACGGCATTGATTTATAATTATCTGCTGGTGATTCCGTTGCCCGGGGGAGTCACGGTACATCTGGAATTTCTCCAGATCATTCTTTTCATTCTGGTCATTGCGGCATTGGTGCAGGTTGTGGAGATCATGTTGCAGAAGCTCAGTCCGCCGCTGTACAAGGCGCTCGGCATCTACCTGCCGCTCATTACCACCAACTGTGCCGTACTCGGGGTCGCCGCGCTGAATGCGAAATCCGGAAACAGTGTGCTGGACGCTACGATTTTCGGTGCCTTTTCCGGGGTCGGATTCGCGTTGGCGCTGCTGCTGTTCTCGAGCCTGCGGGAACGACTGGAGCTGGCGGATATCCCCCGGCCGTTTCAGGGAACGTCGATTGCATTGATCACCGCCGGCATTCTGGCGATGGCATTCATCGGGTTCTCCGGGTTGTGCTGAAGTTGAAATGACGTTTTTTCCATAGAGAAAGGGTAAAACATGGCACTTTTCATCGTGGCGGCGCTGGCGATGACGGTGGTGGGGCTTCTGCTCGGCTGCGTAATCGGATTGTTCGCCAAAATCTTCCGGGTCGAAACCGACCAGCGGATCGAACTTGTTACCGAACTGCTGCCGAATGCCAACTGCGGGGGGTGCGGCAAAGCCGGTTGCGCCGACTTCGCAAAATCCGTCGTCGAAGGTGAAAATCCTCCCGGCAAATGTCCGGTCAGCTCGCGGGAAGCGATCAGCGCCATCGCCAGAGCGCTCGGAATTGAGGCGGGCGGTGAATTTAAGCAGGTGGCGGTGGTCACCTGCAGCGGGGATCATTCCAAAATGAAGACGGAAGTCCGTTATAACGGCGTAACCGACTGCGTGTCCGCCTCATTGATCGCGGGCGGTCCCAAGGGATGCGCCTACGGGTGTCTGGGGATGTCCAGTTGCTCCCGTGCCTGTCCGTTCGGAGCGATTGAAATCCGTAATGGTCTGGCAGTGGTTCACTCCGACCTCTGTGTGGGATGCGGAAAGTGTGTGGCCACTTGTCCGCGCGGACTGATCAAACTGGTCCCTGCGGATGCTCCTTATCATGTATTCTGTAATTCGCCGGAAAAAGGCCCGGCCAAGAAAAAAGTCTGTGACTCCCCCTGCATCGGTTGCCGCAAATGCCTCAAGGCGATGCCGGAAAAGATGACTGTCACCGGCTTCCTCGCCAAAGTCAATTATTCCGCACCCGCTCCCACTGCCGAAGAAATTGCCGCTGCCGCCTGTCCGACTGGGTGTCTGCGCGCCGCACTTCCGGTCAAGAAGGAGCAAGAAGTTTCGGAGGTAGTCAATGGATGAGATGGAATTCAAGGTTGCCACATTCAAAGGCGGAGTGCATCCGTCCGGCGACGGCAAGAACCTTTCCAGTGGAGCTGCTGTCCAGACCGCACCGCTCCAGAGTGAATATCGGGTAATTATTCCCCAGAATATCGGCGCGCCCCCCAAGGTGATTGTCACGCCCGGGCAGCTGGTGAAAAAAGGCGAAAAAATCGCGGAGCCGGGCGGATTTGTTTCCGTGCCGCTGCATGCGCCGACCAGCGGTAAAGTGGAAGCGCTGGAAGACGTTCCCGGCCCGATGGGGGTATCGGTTCCGGCGGTGCGGATTTCCGCTGACGGTGAAGACGCATGGGGAGAACTGCCGCCGCCGATGGACTGGAAGACTGCGGCGCCGGACGAACTCAAAAAACGGATTGCCGATTCCGGGATCGTCGGTATGGGAGGTGCGGCATTCCCCACGCATGTCAAGCTTTCGCCGCCCCCGGATAAGAAGATTGATTATCTGATCCTGAACGGTGCGGAGTGCGAACCCTACCTGACTGCCGACCACCGGTTGATGCTGGAAGATCCGGAATCCGTTCTGGCCGGAGCCGCAATCTGCGGCCGGATTCTCGGAGTGAAGAACATCTATATTGGCGTTGAGGTCAACAAGACCGATGCCATTCAGGCGTTGCTGGCCAAGGCGGGAGCTTACGGAGTTCAGATCGTCGGTCTGAAGGTACGTTATCCGCAGGGGGCGGAAAAGCAGTTGATTTATGCAATCACCCGGCGGAAAGTTCCGGCAGGCGGACTGCCGATGGATGCCGGCTGTGTGGTGCAGAACGTCGGTACCGCCGCCGCCTGCGCTGCTGCCGTATTGCGCGGAGAACCGTTGATTGAGCGGATCACCACGGTTACCGGCGAGGCCATTCGTCATCCGGGCAACTGGCGTTTCCGGCTGGGGACACCGGTTCGAACCGCGATCGAACTGGCTGGGGGCGTGACCTGCGAACCGGGCAAAGCGATTCTCGGTGGCCCCATGATGGGATTTGCGCAGAAGTCTTTTGATGTAACGATCATGAAGAACACCTCCGGTATTTTGCTGTTGCCGCCGGAAATGGTTCGCCAGTACGAATCGACCGGTTGCATCCGCTGCGGTCGTTGTCTGTCGGCCTGCGCCATGAATCTCAATCCCGGCGCACTGGCAACTGCCATCGAAAGCGAAAAGTTCGATATCGCCGCCAACAACCACCTGATGGACTGTATTGAGTGCGGTTCCTGCGCGTATATTTGTCCGGCGCATCGTCCGCTGGTACAACACTTCCGTCGCGGCAAGGCGGAAATCCGCAAACGTGCGAAGAAAAATTAATCCCACACCAACGGAATAAAATACAAAAATGAGTGAAGAAACTATCAAATCCGAACTCCAGATGCCGAAGGGCGATGAACTGGTTTTGAGCAGCTCTCCGCATGTCAGAACCAAGGAAAGCGTCCCGGCGATCATGGGGAAAGTCATGCTGGCGCTGGTGCCGGCGGTCGTGGCCGGGATTCTTTTCTTCGGCATGGATGCGGTACGGGTCATCGTGTACTGCATCGTCTTCTGCGTCGGCGCCGAGGCGCTGTGGTGCAAACTGGCGAAGAAACCGGTATGGGGCACCATCCGGGACTGCAGTGCGGCATTGACCGGATTGCTGCTGGCGTTGAACCTGTCGGCGGGGGTTCCATTCTACGTTTGTCTGATCGGTGCTTTCCTCGCAATCTGGCTTGGCAAACAGGTATATGGCGGTCTTGGACATAACCCCTTTAACCCCGCACTGGTGGCGCGCGTCGGCTTGCTGATCGCGCTTCCGGCGGCAATGACTACCTGGGTGCCGACCGGCAAAATGGGGGTGACGAACGCGGAATATGCAAAAGGATTTTATAACCAGAATGAATGGCAGCAGCTGGAAGCGGGAGCGGAACCGGATGCTCTGACCTGTGCCACGCCGCTTGGTATTGTCAAAACGACCCCGAAAGTGCTGGGCAATACTCCGGAAGCGCAGAACAATTACGCGGCAGTGGACAACCCCACAATGCTGCGGGAGTATTTCCTCGGTAACCGCGGTGGCTGTCTCGGCGAAACCTCCGGGCTGGCGCTGCTGATCGGAGCGGTCATGCTGATCTGCTGGCGTCTGATCAACTGGCGTGTACCGCTGTGCTATGTGGGAACGGTGGCGCTGTTTACCGGGATTGTGCATTATTTCATGCCTGGGGTAACGCCGACGCCGCTGTTTCACGTGCTGACCGGGGGATTGCTGCTGGGGGCGATTTTCATGGCGACAGACATGGTGACATCGCCGATGACCTGTGCCGGATGCGTGGTTTTTGCCATCGGCTGCGGGATAATCACCAGCGTGATTCGCATCTGGGGGAATTATCCGGAAGGGGTCAGCTTTTCCATTCTCTTCATGAACGCGCTGGTGCCGTTGATCGACCGCTGGTGCGTCAAACGGCCGTTCGGTTACATCAGAAAGCGGGGGTGAGCAGATCATGAAACTCAAGGAAACCGAAAATACCGTTGTGCTCGGCGTTTTTCTGGCCGTCATCGGTCTCGTTGCCGCTCTGGCGCTGGCTTATATTTCCCAGTTGACCGCAGCACCGATCGCTGCCGCCGAGCAGAACGCCACCAATCAGGCACTGCAGAAAGTGCTGCCTCCCTTTGATAATCAGCCTTCTGCCAATACGATTACCGTCAAGGACCCCGATGGGCGTGACGTAACTTTCTACGGTGCGCTTCGGGACGGCAAGCTGGTCGGTTTTGCAGGCAAAGGCAGCAATCCGCAGGGATATGCCGGTGCCATCGAAGGACTGGTCGGGCTGGAAGCGGACGGTTCGGTGCGTACCGTGCTGATTACCCGGCAGAGCGAAACACCGGGACTTGGTACGGTGGTCTGCGACCGCAAGGAAGTCAAGACGATCTTCACGCTGTTCAAACCTTCTGACAAAAAAGACGGAGCCGTGCCGGCCAACCGGATTCTGGATCAGTTTGCCGGACGCAAGGCGATGGAATCGCCATGGCGGGTGAGCAAGGACGGCGGAGAGTTTGAATTTCAGACCGGCGCCACGGTCACCAGCCGGGCGGTTACCGCGCTGGTATGGTCGATCGCCCGCGCTTTCGAACAGAACCGCGCCGCAGTGGAAGCGGCCCTGGGAGGAAACAAATGAGCTTGCTGAAAGATTTCACCAAAGGCCTGTGGAAAGAAAACCCGGTGCTGGTACTGGTGCTTGGCACCTGTCCCACACTGGCGGTCACCTCCAGTGCCACCAACGGGCTCGGCATGGGGCTGGCCACTACTTTCGTGCTGGTATGCAGCAATGTGGTGATCTCCATCATCGCCGGCATCGTGCCGAAGAAGATCCGTATCCCGGTCTATATCGTAGTGATTGCCACCTTCGTAACGATCATCGACCTTCTGATGAAGGCCTATTCACCGCCGGAACTCTACAATGCACTCGGGATTTTCATTTCGCTGATTGTCGTGAACTGCATTGTGCTCGGTCGTGCTGAAGCCTTTGCCTCGAAAAACAATCCGGTCCGCTCCTTTCTGGACGGCCTCGGCATGGGACTCGGCTTCACTCTGACCCTGACCATGACGGGTATCATCCGGGAGTTTCTCAGTACCGGATCGATGTTTGAAGTGAAGGTTATCACCGGCTGGACAGTGGATTTTCTGCTGCCGTCGAGTGCCCCGGGAGCATTCATCATTGTCGGTGTGCTGCTGGCCGGGATGAATTATCTCAATCTCCGGCGCGCGGTCAAGCAGGGCAAGGTTTATGTGCCGCCGCAGGGAATGGACTGCCGGCATTGCCATATCTGCGATTTCGGCGACAAGACGGATGGAAGAAATTGACACAAGTCAATCCGTTCCAAGATGAAAGATGTCCGGTGCAAGCCGGACATCTTTTTTTATAAAACGAAGAGGGCAGGGGGATTTTTGCTGAAGCATCCGTGACCTTACCCCATGAAAGGAGAAAAGATGAAAGCTCTGGCTGTGAACGGCAGTCCGCGGCAGAACGGCAATACGGCGCTGTTACTGCAAACCGTTTTGAACGAATTAAGTGCTCGCGGAATAGAGACGGAACTGTTTCAGCTGGGGGGGCATCCCGTTTCAGGCTGCCGGGCCTGCATGGGATGTCGCCAGCGGCAGAACCGTCGCTGTGTGATAGAACAGGACATCATCAATGAATGTATCGCCAAAATGGTCGCAGCGGATGCGATCATTATCGGATCGCCGACCTATTTTGCCAATGTAACCACGGAGATAAAGGCACTGATGGATCGGGCCGGTTATGTGGCAATGGCTAATGGCAGAATGTTGGCACGGAAAATCGGTGCGGCAGTCGTGGTGCACCGGCGTGGTGGCGCAGTCCCGGTGTTTGATGCACTGAATCGTTTTTTTCTCATCAGCGGCATGATTGTGCCGGGGGCCACATACTGGAATTTCGCTGTCGGCCGCAATCCGGGAGAAGTGGCGGAGGATGTAGAAGGCCTGGCGAATATGCGGCACCTGGCGGAAACGGTGGCCTGGCTGCTGGAATGCACCCGGAATCAACGGTAATTTTTTTCCGGGAACACCACCTGTTTTCCATACTCTTGCAGAAAAACCCTCCGATTTTTCCTTTCGGAATTGGATATTTGCTGTCGGCGGCATTACAGTATGACGATACGGAATGGAAACAGGAAACAGCAAGCCATGCGTGCTTTTTTTGCGAATTACATCGGAATGCCGGGGGAAACGGCGGAACTGGAGTCTCAGGAACAAGACCACCTGTTCAAAACTTTGCGCGCCCGCCCGGGAGAACAAGTGCGGTTGCTGGATGGGCACGGTACCGTCGGCACTGCAGAGATCATCGCGGGCAGACGCTTGACGGTACTGGAGCGGAATCAAGTTGCCCCCCCCGATCCCTGCTGGATTCTTTGTTGTGCCGCACCGCGTCGGCAGAAATTCGACAGCCTGCTCAAGCAGGCGGCAGAATTGGGAGTACGGGAGATTCGTGTGGTACATTGTGCCCGTTCCGTTGCACTGCCGGAAGGGACGGAGCGCTGGCAGGCATTATTGCGTGAGGGCTGTAAACAATCGGGGAACCCCTTTCTTCCGGAAATTTCAGTACACCATTCGCTGGAGCGGCTATTGCCGGAACTCGCGGATGCCCGCCTCTTCTATGGCGCAGTGACGCCGCCGCCGCGGCCTCCAATGCCGCCTCGCAGCGGAAAGATTGCATTTTTCGTCGGTCCGGAAGGCGGATTCGCTCCGGAAGAGGAGCAGTTGCTGGTACAACATGGTGTGGAAGGTCTTTCACTTGGGCCCTGGATTCTGCGCCTGGAGACAGCGGCTGTGTGCGGGCTGGCAGCTTTACGTGCATTGGCGGAGGCACATTCATGAAGCATTTTACTATATGCCGCCTCCTGCTGCCGCTTCTGGGCGGAGGGCTGTTGTTCCTCTCTGGGTGCGGAGATGGAAACGCGGCTGCCCATCCTCTTTTCCGCAAGGCGGAGTTATCCCGGGAAGCCGGGAATTACAAAGCCGCGCTGGAGCAGCTCCGGCGTTTTCTGAACTCGCGACCGGATTCCCCAGAAGGGCATCTGGCCATGGCCTCGCTCTGCGATGAGAATCTCAATGACCCGCTGGGTGCCGTTTATCATTATCGGGAATTTCTGCGCCTGGCACCGGATTCACCACATGCGGAAATGGCGCGGGCGTGGATGACGGCCGCCATGGAAAAACTTCGCACCGGTGGGGATACTGCGGCCGGGAAGGACCGCCAGATGCTGGAGCAGGAGATCGCCATGTTGAAACGGCAGAATTTAAGACTGACGCGGTTGTTTCACGCCCGGCGTGGCGACAGTGGCGGACGACAGGCGGCGGCTCCGGCAGTTCCGCCTGAAACCAGAACTGCCGGATCAGCTTCACCGGTTGCTCCGCAGAAAGAACAACGTTATCATGTGCGCCAGGGGGACACGCTGGGATTGATCGCCCGTCGTTTTTACGGGTCCTCCTCACAATTTCGTCGAATTATGGAGGCTAACGGTCTGAAACCGGACAGTGTGCTCCGGATCGGACAGGAATTGAAAATTCCGCCGTTACCGAATGACCAACAGCAGGAGTAAAAAATGCCATGAAACAATGGTTGACAGGAGCGATTGCCGCGTTATTGTGCGGCGGATGTGTGTTTTTTACAGAGCCGTACCAGGAAACAATCCGGTATGACCTGTTGCCGCCGGCGCCGGGACAGGAAGCGGTGCCTGGAGAGATTATGGTAGAGGCCTTCCGCAATCTTTCCCCGGCAAGCAGAAAGCTGCTGTACCGGGAGGCAGACGGAAAACTGGTGGAGGAACCTTACGCCATGTGGGCACAGCCGCCGGAACTGCTGCTGCAGCGATATCTTGCCGATTATTTTTCGACCCGCTCGATCAATGGCGCGGCTGATATGCGCTGGGTTATTGATGGGACTTTATTTAAATTCGAACTTGATCGAACCCAAAAAAAGGCGGAGTTGGGTGTAAATTTTGAAATCCGGTGCTATCTTAACGGCGTCGTTCGGGAAACTTTGCGTGGAAATCGCCGGTTCTCCACGCCGATGCCGGAGACGAATGGCGCCGGTGCAACCGCTGCCATGAGTGGCTGTGCCGCCGCTCTGGCACAGGCACTGGAACAACAGATGGCGGACGCCGCTCCTCAAATAGAGAAAAACGGGAATTGAAGACTGCATGGAACACTTGAACATTCCACCCGAAAATCATGTAAAAGTCCTGGGCGGGCAGGGCTGGATCGGCTTGATCGATCACCTCGGTACGGAAGCGACCATCGTGAACGCTGCGCGCGTTTCTTTCGGAAAATTGAAAAAAGAGATGGACGACCGGGACATTACACTCCTGGAATATCTGATTGCCAATCGTCATACCAGTCCGCTGGAGCATGTGGTTTTTACCTTCAGCGTACACTGTCCGTTGTTTGTACGTGGTCAGTGGCACCGCCACCGGACGTGGAGTTATAATGAAATTTCCCGGCGGTATACGGAGATCGACCTGGAATTTTACACGCCGGTCGCCCTGCGGCGTCAGGCGGAAAGCAATCGACAGGCCTCCTATGCCGATCCTGACTTTGACGACGCCGAGCTGCGAAACCTGATCCGGCAGCATAATGCGGATTCCCTGGCACTCTATGAAAAACTGCTGGCTTCCGGCGTCTGCCGTGAACAGGCCCGCGGCGTTCTGCCGCAGAATATGATGGTGACCTTCTGGGGAACCGTGGATCTGTCCAATCTGCTGCACTTTCTGCAACTGCGCGACAGCGATCACGCTCAGTATGAAATCAGGGAATACGCCATCGCGATCAAACAACTGATCCGTCCCATTGTGCCGCATGTCGTCGAATATTACGAAAAGAATCTTGCAGGAAAATAACCCATGTCGGTTGCCGGACGCAAAATTCGAATTGCCATTTCCATCGGCGATCCCGCAGGTATCGGTCCGGAACTGGCGGTGCGCGCCGCCGCTTCCGACCGCTGGAAAGATCGTGCGGAGCTGCTCCTTTATGGCGACCCCGCAGTGATTGCCGAGTCCGTCAGGAAGTTCGCTCCCGGTTCCTACCCAACAGTAGTTTCCGCTGGAAAACTGGCAAGACTACCCGCATACGGAGTGGCTTCTGCCGATTGCGGAAAGGCTGCTTATGAAACAATCGGAGCCGCGGTAAAGGATGCTTTAACCGGCCGGGTGGATGCACTGGTTACGGCTCCGGTTAATAAATATGCGGTCAATTTGGCCGGTATTGCCTTTACCGGGCATACGGAATATATTGCAGAACTTTGCGGGGTGCCGGAAGTGGCGATGATGCAGTCGGCAGGGAGTTTGCGCATTGCCTTTGTCACTACGCACATCGGACTGGCAGAGGTGCCCCGGGCAGTCACTCGTGAACGCATCCTGCGGGTGGCGTTGCTGCTGGACGAAGCCATCCGTGCGGAACAGGAGCCATCCCCCTGTCTTGCGGTAGCAGCCCTCAATCCCCATGCCGGAGAAAACGGTTTCATGGGCCAGGAGGACGAAACGATAGTCAAACCGGCTCTGGAAGAACTCCGGAACATCGGAGTAAATGTAACCGGTCCGTTCCCGCCGGACACGCTCTTCATTCCCGGAACAAGGGAAAAATACGATGGAATTCTTGCCATGTATCACGATCAGGGCCACATTCCTTTTAAAATGCTGGCGTTTGATCGCGGTGTCAATTCCACGCTGGGGCTGCCGATTATCCGTACCAGCCCGGACCATGGTACCGCTTTTGAAATTGCTGGCCGGGGAATTGCCGATACCGGCAGTTTTTACGCCGCCATTGACTTGGCCCTGTTGCGGGCTGAACGGAAATTTCGTATATGCACCTGTCTGGAAAAATAATGGTATGTTGCCTGGCTGCGGTCGGGTTTTCTCTGGAGGCCGCAGAGCCGATGTCCGATACGGTAACGAAAGCGCCGCCCGTTACTGCGGAAATGGATTCCATTGTCGCCTCGGTCAATGGCTCTCCCATCAGTCTGAGCGATATTCTGCCGGAATCGCGGACTGAGGAGCTGGGGCTTTATGCTGCTTATTCCGGTGACGAACTGTATCGGGCGGTGCAGGCTGTCCGCCGGAAAGTTCTGGACGAACAGATCAACCGCAAACTGATTGTGGCGGATTATGAAAAAGATCCGTTCGACATCCCCGAGCAGTATTTAGAAAGTGCCATGGATATGATGGCCGTCGGGTCCGGTATTCGTTCCCGCTCTGAATTTGCCCGTCACATCCGGGCGGCCGGACTGGATATGGATCGGTTGCGACAGCAGGTGCGTGAAAGGTTGATTGTGCAGGCCATGCTGGCCCGCCGCCGCCAGGTGGCGATCCATGTGACGCCGCAGGAAGTGTTTCAATATTTTGAAAAAAATCAAGAGATGTTTTCCCGTCCGGAGCAATGGGAATTGGGCATGATTTTGATCAGTCGCGACGCGGCTGACCGGGAGGAAACGCTCAAACATCTGGAGACTGAATTGCGAGAAACACCGGATTCTTTTGCAAAACTCGCAGGAACGCACTCTTCCGGTCCCAATGCGGCCAATGGCGGAGTTCTCGGGCTTTTGGAGAAAAAACGATTGCGTTCGGAATTCGCCGCCGCGCTGAAAGACGCGGTGCCGGGCCAGGTGGTCGGACCGGTTTCCACAGGGGAGGGGGATTACTTTCTGCGTCTTCTCCGGATTGTTCCGGCGCAGGAGGCGGATTTTTTGAAGCTGGAGCCGGAAATCCGCGCCAGACTGGAAGACGAGGAGCGGCAGAAGGCGGTCAAGAATTATTGCGACCGGCTGCGAGCAGAGGCAGTGATTCGGATCTATCTCTGACGGATGTCGCATATTTCACGGAGAGCGCTGTATGCAATATGATTTTTTCCCAGACAGCCGTTTCCAATGCCGTTGCTGTGAATTTGGTTGCTGTTCCCGCTTTGAAGTTTCGGTCACACCGGAAGAACGGGAGAAAATTGAAAAACTCGGACTTGTCGGCGTACCACCGTGGGAACAGTGTTTTTTACCAGGGCGGGAACGAGATTTTATTTTGGCCAAAGATCCCGGCAGCGGGCGCTGTGTCTTCAGCGACGGCAATCGCTGTCGGATCCATGCCGGATTTGGCTATCAGGCTAAGCCATTGAGTTGCAGAGTATTCCCGCTTCATATCCAGCATTGGCAGGATGGGCATGTTTCCGTGGAATACCGCTATATCTGTCCTGCTGTCGGCGGCGAGGCGGGAAAAACTCTGGCGGAAAACCGTGCTGCGGTAGAACGCCTCGCCAGGGAAATGGAAACGCGCCGTCCTGCCGATAAAACCACTTATTCTCCGGAAAATCCTGCTGGCTTGAGGGCCATCCGACAGGTACACGCCGCCTTTTCCGGCATCCTGCATGATCGAAAATTGCCATTTCGTCTGCGGTGTTACGCCGTACAGAGAATTCTGGATTTTCATCGCCGGAAAGCATTGCGCCCGGCCATTGCCGCAGCCGATGCGTCTTTTTCTGCGGACGCTACGGCTTTCGTTTCCAAAGCCCGGGAGGAGCTGATCCGCGAATTGAATGCCGGTCGGGTGGATGCTTTGACCCGGACGAATTTTCGTAATATCCTCTGCGGATATCTGCGGGACGACGACCCGAAAACAGCGCACGGAATTCGTTTCCGTCTGGAACGAACGCTACGACAGTTTCTGATCGTAACCGGGCCGGGGCTGCTCAGCGATCTCAATCCGGAAGCTCCGCACGCCCCCGGGGGACTTTTCCCGCCGCGGGAGAAGAACTGGCCCGGTGCCGAAATGGAAGCCTGGCGGGTTTTTGAAAACTATTTTTTCGGGAAACTGGATTCCATGCATTTCTGTGGCGGGATGGTACATGGATATACATATGAGGAGGGGATGCGGCATTTACTGCTGCTGCCGACTGTGGCATTTGCTCTGGCCAGTGCCTGGGCGTGGCACGATCAGAGACGGGAAACAGGAGCAGAGGATATGCTGAAAACCGTTCGATTGCTGGATTTCACCTTTGCCCGGTCGCCGTTCTTTCGACTGCGCCCGGCCCGGCGCTGGATCCGACAACTTTCCAGTCCGGAATCTTATGCTGGTTTGCTGCGGGCCACACTGCCATTGGATCCGTCCGCCGAAGGGTAACATGTCATGAAATATCAATTTTTCTTCGCATTGTTCTGTCTGGTGGCGTGCCTGTTCTCTGCTGTGACGGTTTACGGAGGACCACCCTCCCTGCGCCTGGGCAAAGCGGTCGCTATTCCGGAACTGGGCATTAAGTTTCGGGCGTTCGACGATTGTCAGGCCCGGCCGCTGCCGACGCTGAATCGTCTGTATCGGAACGGTCGGGAATGGGTACTGCCGCATGAATGGTGGATTCACGATCAACATGTTGGCGTATGGGGATCCGAACTCGGAGAGATCATTGCTGCAAAAGTAGATCGTTCCGCTCCAAAAGACCGAAAAAAGATAACTCCCATCGAAGATTGCGAGAAAATCAAGCGAGTGAACGGGGTGTGAAAAGAGGCAGATCTGCGGAACTGGGTAGAACATTTTACTGGATGCCGGGTAACGCAAGTCACGCCGGATCCTCGTATGATGACCGACCGAAAGATCATTCGGTTTGATCTGCTTCATCCCTCCGGGCAGGATTTAACCGCAGGATATTTTGTCATGTCCACCCGGGAGCCGGGACGTCACATTTTTCTTTTCTATCGACTGCACCCTATGCTGGAAGTCGACAAAGCCATGCGCACGGTTCTTAAGTCCGTGGACTCTCTGGAATTTCAATTCCTTGCCGCCCCCCTGCAAACCCGACAGTCCGACAAAGCATATCGGGCCAGCAACACCCGTTCTCCAGCCGGCAAAAGCAATTATACTCCGGAATACCTGAGCAGTCGCCAGCAGGTAATCGACAATATCCGTAACTATCGCGACTGGTTTTATCTGGAAACGGAACATTTCATTATCGTATCCAACATCCGTAGCCGTCGCAGCCTTAAAACACTCGCTGAAACCATTGAAAAGAGTCGTTCCGCCTACAGTGCCTATTTTCCACTCAGACTGCCGATCCGGGCGGTAAGTACGGTCCGTCTGTTCCAGGAACGCCGGGATTACCTTCATTACGTCGGGACCGCGGGAGAACACACGATCGGCATGTGGATGCCGTTGAAGCGGGAACTGGCAGTATCGCCGCTCGATTTTCTAAGCCGAGGAGACAAACGGGAGATGATGGCAGGAACCCTGACTCACGAGGGGTTCCACCAGTATATTCATTTTGCCATCGGCGAGGTGGAGAACGCTCCCTGGTTCAACGAAGGGACTGCCGAGTACTTTGAAGGCCTTGACGTCGGAAATAGTCGATTCGAAGTAAAAGCCGTAGAGGGACGCCTGGAAGCCGTCCGGCGACTGTTGAAACGGGGACGGCCGGACTTCGCCGCGCTTTTCCGCATGACACTACCGGAATTTTACGATGGTAATGTAGAAGAGCATTATGTACTTGCGGGAGCGCTGATGTATTACCTCTTCAAGGGCGCCGCAGTAACGGACAAGGCGGAATACACGAAGGTGCCGGAACGCTTTTACCAGGAAATCATCGAATCCGGCGACTGGCGGAAAGCTACAGAAAATGCCTGGAAAGGAATCGACCTGCAGCAATTTACCGAGGACTTCATCACCTTCTAGTCAGACGACTCCGGCCATGGACGGGCGGAAGCCTACAATCCGGTAGCGCCTTGATCGCTCACCCCCGGGTTCGGGGATCAAGCCGGTCCCGCAGCCAATCCCCCAACACATTCAGGGCCAGTACGAGAAGGAACATGAATCCGGTCGCAGCAGCGACTTCCCACCAGATACCGCGCCATAGCCGATCCTGTCCGTCAGCGATCATGACGCCCCAGCTCGGCGCACTCTGCACCCCGACCCCGAGGTAGCTGACGATGACTTCACTCATGATGGCGGAGGCAAATGTCAGGGTAAAGTAGATGATGACCAGATGGAACACGTTCGGTAGAAGGTGCCGAAACATGATCACGAGCGGGCGCTGTCCGGCAACCCTGGCGGCAGCGATGTAAGGCAAATTCTTTAATTTCATCGTCTCCGCTCGAACCACTCGGCAGAGCGTGACCCAGCCGGTAAGTCCGATTGCCAGATAAATGGCCAACATGCCCGGCTCCGCGCGAAGCACGTTCCCGCAGAATTCCACCAGTCCGGCTACCGGCCCCGACATGAAATTGCGGTTCACCAGCAACGCGAAAGCCAGAATAAACAGCAGCGTCGGCATGGCGGCAAACGTGCTGTACAACCAGACGACCGCATCATCCAGCCGTCCACCGTAGAAGCCGGCAATCAATCCCAGCACTGTACCAATCACAGCAGCGATCACGCCTGCGATCAACCCGACTTTTACCGCGGTGGCACTCCCGGCGACGGCGCGCCAGAATACATCGCGTCCCTGGTAATCCGTTCCCATCCAATGCTCAGGGGAGGGGGGGAGATAGCGGTTTTCCAGTTCTCCTACGGCATAGATCGGAAGACGATTATGAGCATCGCACCAGCCTTCATAAATTTCCGTTCCCAGAGCCGTCAATACAAACAACAGAACCGTCGTCAGAGCGAATACCGCCGCCCAGTCGCCACGGAACCATTGGTGCATCGTCTTTCGGAACTGCCACCACATAAATTACCCCTGTCCGGCCTGATCCCGTTTTCTGGTCAGATGTACCTGAAGCAAAGCGATTTCCGCAGGAGTAACCCCGTCAATTCTGGCCGCCTGGGCCAAGGTGCTCGGACGAACTTTTTCCAATTTGATCCGAGCTTCATTGCGCAATGCATGAATAGGACTGTAATCAAAATCCGCCGGGATTTTCCAATCCTCCAGTTGATGCAACCGTCCGATGGAAGCCGCCTCACGCTGCAGATAGCCATCGTAATGTGCTTCTATCAGCAATTCATGCCAGACGCGACGTCCGGTTACCGTATCCGGCAGCGGGAGCAGCAGGTCGGCGGCGAAGGGCAGGGGGGCCGTTTCCGGAGAGGAGGAGTCCAGCAGTTCCGCATGACCTTTCAGCAATTCAAACAAGGTTTTTCCGCCGCTGCGAACCTGACGGCAGTGCTCCAGCATCCGCTCAAGCAAATCCCGATACTCGCAAAAATCCCGATATTGCGGCTCCGGTAACAGTCCATGATCATGGGCCCAGTCACACAAGCGCAGATCCGCATTGTCCTGCCGCAGATGCAGCCGACATTCCGCCCGGCTGGTGAAAAGCCGATACGGCTCTACAATATCTTTTGTCACCAGGTCATCGATCATTACCCCGATGTAGCTGAGATCCCGCGCCAGTTCCACCGGCTCAAGTCCGGCGGCATAACGCGCTGCGTTGAGTCCGGCAACCAGCCCCTGGCCCGCCGCCTCTTCGTACCCGCTGGTGCCGTTGATCTGGCCGGCGGTGAAAAGATTCGGATGCGCCTTCTGCGCCAGCGTCCGGTGCAGCTGATCCGGGAAAATAAAATCATATTCGATGGCATAGGCATACCGGGAAATGACCGCCTGTCCCATTCCGGGAATCGTTGCAATCATTCGGCGTTGCACTTCCGGCGGCAAACTGGTGGAAATGCCATTAATGTAATACTCTCCGGTCTGTGCACCCTCCGGTTCCAGATACAGCAGATGCCGGGGATGGTGGGAGAAACGCACTACCTTGTCTTCGAAAGAAGGACAGTATCGGGCACCAATTCCTTCGATTTTTCCCTGATACAGCGGCGCCTGATCGAGGTTTTCCCTCACTACTGCCGCGGTTTCTTCGGTGGAGTACACGCAATAACATGGCAAATTACGCCGGGCGGCAGCAGGCAGGGCAGGGCGCAAGGCCGGATCAACGAAGGAGAACTCCTGTTCCACCGTTTCCGCCGGTTGGGTTTTCATGACGGAAAAATCAATGGTTTTCTCCAGAATCCGGGGAGGGGTACCGGTTTTCAGTCTACCGAGCCGCAACCTCAGCTGTTCCCGCAATGCCTGTGCAAGCAGCGTGGAGGCCGGATCTCCGGCACGTCCTCCGGGGAAATGACGCAGCCCGTAATGCAGTTTTCCAGAAAGAAACGTCCCGGTTGTCAACACCAGGGCACGCGCTTCGATTTTGTCTCCCAGCAGGGTCTCAATACCGGCAGGATGTCCCTGCTCATCCATCAGAAAAGCAACGGCTTCTCCCTGAAGAATATCCAGATTGGGAGTCTTCTCCAGCAAATATTTCATGGCTCGCTGGTAAATGACCTTATCACACTGAGAGCGGGGGGATTGCACCGCCGGCCCTTTCCCCCGGTTGAGCATGCGAAACTGGATCGCAGCAGCATCCGTTACGATGCCTTGGGCACCTCCCAGCGCGTCGATTTCACGAACGACCTGCCCCTTTCCCACGCCTCCGATGGCGGGATTACAGCTCATCTGAGCGATATGGTCCATATTAATGGTCAGCAGCAGAGTAGTGGCTCCAAGACGAGCTGCAGCGAAAGCAGCTTCGCACCCGGCATGCCCGGCGCCGACAACGATCACATCATACTTTTTCACCGTATTTCTTTTTTCTCCGGAATTTCAACAAAAAAAGCTGTCATATAAAATAAATCCTTTTCTGGTTCTTCGCAAACTACTCCCGGATTTTCCTGCTGTTTTTTCCCGCTGAAAGCCGTCTTGCGGAAAGCGGAAATACAGGGTTCATGAACAGGAACTCTTAAAATATAAAATTATAAAAAGGTTATTTACAAGGAGTGTTTCTGCATTATATATCATATTCATTATAAAAATATTACCTTTTGTTGACAATCTGTTTTTTATAATACATTGTTTAACATAACATACATTATGCGACGTTATAAAACTTAAAAAATGATGCTTGATATCCCCTTGAAATATGCCAAAGAGATGATATTTTTGAATCATTACATATCCTGTTTTTCCGATAACCATCGAGGAGTTCCGGTATGATGAATAAAACCCTGGGAAAAACCCTGACGATACTTGGCTGCGGTGTGTTTCTGGCCGGCGGTCTAGTGGGATCCGCCGCTATTCTCAGCAGATTCATGGTGAAGATTCAGAAAGAAAATACGATTTCCGTCAAAGGCGTTGCGGAGCGTCAGGTGATCGCGGACCTTGCGGCGTTCCGCTGTACTGTTTCTGTGAAATCCGAGAAACTTGCAGATGGTTATCGAAAGTTGAATGCAGATTTTGAAAAATTGCTGGAACGGTTGCGTCTGGCCGGATTTTCCTCAGATGAGCTGGTGGACGATGCCATGAGCCATGTTACAATCAATAAGATAGTTGACGGCAAGGATACCGGTGAATTCAGTCATTATCTTTTCTATCGCTCCATTCAGGTGCGTTCACGAAAAGTTTCAAAGATCCAGGAAGAAAGTCTGCGTCTCCATGCGCTGCTTACCGAAGGCATTGCCATTGAAGTCAGTTCGCCGAGTTACTTTATCACCAATCCGGAACAGTATAAACTTGATCTGATTACCGCCGCCACTGCCGCAGCAGTCAATCGGGCCAATACCATCGCCAGAGAATGCGGTGGCAAGGTCGGAAAACTGATTACCGCCCGGCAGGGGGTTATTCAGATCACCCGCCCCGCCTCTAATGACACCAGCGATTACGGGGTCTATGATACGACCTCCCCCGATAAGGTGATCCGGATTGTGGTTTCTCTGGATGTGGAGATCATTTGACCCCCCTTCCCTGTCTGTCTCAGCTGAAAACTTGCTCCGGCAGCCGGTCGTGCGTAAAAAGGAAGGGATCCTGATGCAGCAGTTTTGTAACCAGCTCGGACATCGGGGCGGCTTCCAGCAGAATACAATCGGCCTCTCCGAAGCGCCCCCGGGTGAGTATGCCCGCCCGATCGAAAACCGGCTCCATTTTTGCGTAAAAACGGGAATGATTGCCGACATGGCGGCGGGAAGGTACCGGAATCACCGTTCCGTCCGGAGCAATGACGCGTAACGCCTCGTGGTTTTCGGTCAACATGCCCGGGACCCCGAAATGCTCTTCCACCCCGTGTAAAAAGGTATTGCAGCCAATACCGGTACCGAGAAAAAGAATCTTCGCCCTGCGATCGATCAGCCGCCCCCACGGGGATTGCCGGGCGCAGGGGGTGTCGAATCGTTCATGCCCGGCGGTAAACGCCGCGGCCCCTTCCCCGAAAGCTGCCACCGAATGCGTCGGATGCCAGGAACGAACCACTCCGGGACGGTGCCGGAACATTTCCGTCAGAAGTCCGACAATCGAAAGCGTTTCCATTACTGAAAACACCGGATTTTCGGCATTCAGCGAATAGGTCAGCGTCGGCAATACCAACAACCCCCCCTTCCCCGGGAAGGAGCACAGGGCATCCAGTACTGTTTCAGCGCCTCCTTCCGTTGGCCCGATTTTTTTCATGGAGGAATGCACCAGCAACGTATCGGACGATGTAATGCCAAGTGCTGCAAGATCGCGTTCCAGTGAGGCGCGGGTATTCATACAATATTTCTCCCGGTTGATGTTTTTCTCATAAGATACCTGGAGAAAGAAGGTTTTCAAGCGGAGGCGCCTTGAAAAGACCGTTCGATGTGATATCTTGTACGAGTCAAAATATAGGGAAGGTTTTATTATTGCATGTGTGGCATTGCCGGATTCGTCAATTTTGATCATCATACCGCTGCAGAAGAGCTCATCGGTGCGATGAATCGTGTACAAGCCCATCGCGGTCCCGATGGTGCCGGTTTTTTCATTGACGACCGGGCAGCGCTCGGCCACCGGCGTCTGGCTATCATCGATCTGGAAGGGGGAATCCAGCCGATGAGTAACGAAGACGGGTCGCTGCACCTGGTATTCAATGGCGAAATTTACAATCACCGGGAATTGCGCGCCCGCCTGGAAACATCGGGACACCGGTTCCGGACCGGAAGTGATACGGAAGTGATTCTGCACTTGTACGAGGAATGCGGAGCAGATGCGCCAGCCGCATTGTGCGGCATGTTTGCCTTCGCCCTGTGGGACAGCCGGAAACGAATGCTGCTGCTGGGACGGGACCGGGCGGGACAGAAACCGCTGGTGTATTTCCGGAAAGGGCGGACCCTGGTATTCGCCAGTGAAATCAACGCCTTACGGGAGCATCCCGATTTCCCGGAGGAGTGGGATGCGAGAGCGGTGGGAGATTTCCTGTCGCTGCAATATGTCCCCTCCCCTGATTGCATCTATCGGGAGGTGAAGAAACTCCCGCCGGCGCATACGCTGCTGTTTAACGCGGATTCTGGACAGATTCAAACGGCCTGCTACTGGCAGATGAATGTTGCCCCCAAAGGCGTCTGGTCGTTTCCTGCGGCTTCGCAGCGACTTCGGGAGTTGCTGACCGAGGCTGTGCGTAAACGCTTGATGGCAGAAGTGCCAAGCGGCGCCTTTCTCTCCGGTGGTCTGGATTCGGCGATTATTGCCACGCTGATGACCCGGCTGCGGCAACCGGAACGAACGGCGGCATTCACCATCGGTTTTGCGGACCGCGCCTATGATGAGCGGTCCGGAGCAAGGCTGGCGGCACACCATATTAACCGCTTGACCGGAAATTGCCTGGATCATCAGGAAAAAGTGGTGGATCCGGGTGATTTCGAATTATTGCGAAAACTCGTTCCCTGTTACGGAGAACCTTTTGCCGATGCCTCCATGTTGCCGACGGCTCTGCTGTCCGCATTTGCCCGGGAGCAGGTAACGGTGATTCTGAGCGGCGACGGCGCCGATGAGATTTTCGCGGGATACGAACGGTATCTGGCGATGCGCCTCGCCTCCCGTTTCAACCGCCTGCCGGAACCGGTGCGGCGGATGTTCTTCCGTTTGCCGGCCCGTTTTTTTCCGGATTCAGGGGAGCGTACCTTTTCCGGTCGCCTGCGGCGACTTCTGCGGATGCTGGGCGCGCCCCAATGTGGTCAGTACTTTGCGCTGCTGGATCGCTGCCCCCCTGCCCTCCGTGCCCGGATCGCGGGGGAACGACTGCTTCAGGAGGAAGCGGAAACAAGGCGACTTTTCCGCGCCCGGACAGCGTTCGATGTGGTGGAACAATGCATGGAGATCGACTTTCACACCTATCTGCCGGGCGATATTTTGCCGAAAGTGGACATTGCCTCCATGGCTTCGTCGCTGGAGGTGCGTAACCCATTTCTGGATCACGAGCTTATCGAATTTGCCGCAACGTTGCCGTCGGAATTCAAGCTCTGCGGCCGTTCCCGGAAACATCTTCTCAAACACGCTTTTGCCGATCTGCTGCCGCAGGAGACGATCGCGGTGCGCAAACGGGGATTCGGCGTTCCGCTGGCGAGCTGGCTGCGCGGTCGTTGGCAGGAGCCGGCCCTTGCTGCCCTGTGGGACAGTCCTCTGCCTGATTCCGGCTGGATCGATCCAAAGGGATTGCAGACACTATGGAATGAACATCAGCAGGGACGACGCGATCACAGTTATCTGCTCTGGAGTTTGCTGATATTGGCACTTTTTATGCAAAAACGGTCCTGATCCCCACTCCGGGTACCAGGACCGCTCTACGCCGGTATGCAGAAAGTCTTATTCCGCTTCAACCAGCGCCTTCAGCTGCGCATCCGTCGGCGCCTTTTCCGGATAGCCCTTTAATGCCTCCAGGGCCTGCGTAAACTTCTGGGGGTTCTGCAAGCGGCCCAATTCGAACAAATAATCCATCCGGGCCTGATTTTCCGCCAATTTTGCCAGCAGAACGTTTCTCTCTCCAGCAGTACCGGCCTGTTTTTTCGCTTCCAAACTTTTGACCAGAGCCCGGCAGTTCAGCCAGCACAGGGCACTTTCCGCAGCCTGCGGCCCTACCTGTTTCCAGGCATCCAGACGAATCATGCCAACCCGGGCAAGATCCAGCTCAAGACGGGCCTTGCGATAATCCTCAAGAGCCAATCCGCCTGCCTTGAATTCCGCAGCCGCTTCCTTCCAGTTCTGCTCCGCCAGTTTGACGCGGGCTTTCTGCGCCTGCAGGTAGTCTGCAGCAACTCGGGGCGACATCATCTTGATACCGGTGCCCGTCGCCGATCGGACGGTACTGACATTGCTTTCCGACATATTAATGCAACCGCCGCCGCACAATACCACTGCTGCACCGATTACCAACGCCCTGGTCTTGATGGATGCTTTCATTTTCTTGCTCCTTTTGTGTCGGTTGACGTTTTCTGCCGGATGTTCTTCACGGCATCTTCCAGAAAAATCTGGTAGAAATCACTGTTCGCCTGCGGCGTATTCAGTCGGTCTAACCGGCTGGCTAAACCGGATTCAGGAACCTGAATTGCCAGAATGGAGACCGCCTCCCGGAACATGACATGATTGCTCGGCGCCTGAAATTGCGGATGCGGCCATTTCTGAGCATTGCTTCCCATATAGGGCAGCAGAAACTCAGCAGCCTGAAGCAGACGTCCCCGGAAAAGGTCTTCACCGCAGTGCCGCGCATAAGACGCACCTTTGACAAAAATGGAAAAGGCATACGTTGAATAATCCAGACTTCTGGTCCGAGTCAATTCATGCGGCATGGCACCGTCCTGACGGATCTGGCTGTCGATGGCTTCCCGCAACAGCCGGACGCCGTCCGCGGCAATCTCCTTTTCCCCGGAGAAAAAGCCAAACGCGATCAATTGCCCGCGGTAAGCCGCACCGATGTTGTTCGGCATTTTTTCGGCGGCGGCGCGCACTTCCGGCAAACGCAAATATGCCAGAAATTCCCGAAACCACTGGCGTAGTGCCGCCCGATCCTCCGCCGTCAGCTCCGGCGCATCTCCCAACATGTAGATGGCGTCCAGTACCGACATCAGAGCATAGGAATCAATCAGCCCGGTATCGATCCGCCCTTCACAGACACCGGGGATTTCCTGAGAATAGCGCATATTCGGATTCATTCTTGTGGCGGGATCAATGAACCAGCAGCGCAACATGGCTACCGCTTTGGCAGCGATTTCCGGATCACGGGTACAGTAATAATACTGTCCCAATTCCGTCAGGCTGCGGCGCAGCCGGGCCAGTTTCGGATTGTCGCCCAGCGCCACTTCCGGATTGCTGTGCCCGTCCCGGCGGATGTAAGGAAGCCCATTGGGCGTATCCGGATTGGGCCACCAGTACCGTCCCCGGCTGATATAATCATGAATATCTCCACTGGGGGGCATGAGTTTCTTGTTGAACGTGACACTTTCCAGCGGCAGGGCCAGCAGTTCTTTTTTCCGTTGGTCCGCCTGCTGTACCAATTCCGGAGGCAACTGATGCGCCGGCGCGGCTCCCGGTGGAAGAAAAGGCAACAGTTCCGTTCCTGCGGCGGTCAACGCCGCCAGCATAACTCCGGTCATCCATCGTTTCATGAGACACGCTCCCGACTGATTGATGTACATAACAACAAAAATCAAAATCAGAGTTCGAAGCGCCCCCCTTCCCTGCGTTATTCGCCGATAATTTTTATCAGCAACCGCTTGGGACGCATTCCGTCAAACTCACCGTAAAAAACCTGTTCCCACGGACCGAAATCTAATTTCCCGGCAGTAACGGCAATCACCACTTCTCTGCCCATGATCTGCCGCTTAAGATGGGCGTCCGCATTATCTTCGAATCCGTTATGCCGATATTGTTCATGCGGAAACTCCGGTGCCAGGTGTTCCAGCCATTGCTCAAAGTCCGCATGCAGACCGCTTTCGTCATCGTTGATGAAGACACTGGCCGTAATGTGCATGGCATTGCACAGCAGCAGGCCTTCACGAATACCCGACTCGGCCAGCGCCTCCTCCAGTTGCGGCGTGATATTGACGAACATCCGCCGCCGGGGCAGATTCAAGACCAGTTCCCGGCGCCAGGACTTCATCATTCATTCCTTCCGCAGCATTTCTTGTACTTCTTTCCACTGCCGCATGGACATTTGTCATTGCGACCGATTTTTGCCTCATGGCGCCGGAAGGTGATGGGAATTTCCGGGGGCGGCGCCGCCTGTACCGACACCTCCTCCGGCGGGGCGGCATCCACTGTAATAACCGGTGAATTGTCGAACTGATCCAGCGTCTGGTGAATCAATTCCTGCGGCAGGGACCGCAACAGTTCCTCAAAGCTGAGCAGCGTAGTAAGGGTTGCCCGGAACAGATTGGCTGCCACTTCGTGATAGATGCGATCCATCAGCAGTTGGAAAATGCGGTAAGCTTCATTCTTGTATTCAACCAGCGGATCCTTCTGCGCATAAACCCGCAGCGAAATGTTCGAACGCAAGCCGTCCATGGCATAGAGATGCTCCTGCCACAAACGGTCAATACCATCAAGCACCGTATGCCGTTCGAGATACTGCACCTGCTCCGGCGGCATTTCCCGGTTGCGTTCCGCATAGGCTGCTTCGATTCGATCCACTATCTGCAAAGTCAATGCGGCAGGATCCTTAAGGAATCCATTTTCCAGTCCGTCCGTCAACTGGCTTTCCTGAAATGCCACCGGAAATGTCGTGTTCAAATACGCACAGAGTTTTTCCGTCCGGAACGTTGAAGCCGCGCTCTTATCGGCATTCGGATCCGGCTCTGCGGCTTTCATTACTTCGGACTCCACTACCTGTTCAATCAGGGAGAAGAGCAGATCATGGGGATTGTCCGTCAACAGTGCATCCTTGCGCAGAGCATAGATGATCTCCCGTTGCTTATTCATCACATCGTCGTATTCCAACGTGCGTTTGCGGATCGAAAAATGCTGCTGTTCCACCCGCCGCTGTGCTGTCTCAATCGATTTGTTGAGCCAAGGATGCTGCAGTTCCTCCCCTTCTTCCAGTCCGAACCGTTCGAAAATTTTGACAATCCGGTCCGACCCGAACAACCGCATCAAATTATCTTCCAGCGACACATAGAACTTGGACGATCCCGGGTCCCCCTGACGGGAACAGCGACCGCGCAGCTGGCGGTCAATCCGGCGGGAGTCATGGCGGGAACTGCCGATGACATGCAATCCTCCGAGTTCCGCAACGCCGGGCCCGAGTTTAATGTCGGTTCCGCGACCGGCCATGTTGGTGGCGACGGTTACAGCACCGCGCTGACCGGCCATTGCAACGATTTCTGCTTCCCGCTGGTGGTTTTTGGCATTGAGCACATTGTGAGGAATGTTCCGGCGCTTGAGCATACGGCTCAGAATTTCCGAATCTTCCACCGAAATCGTGCCGAGCAGCACCGGTTGTCCCAAATCATGGCGCCGGGCAACTTCTTCCACGATCGCGTTGAATTTTTCCCGTTTGGTCTTGAAGATGGAATCGTTTTCATCCTTGCGGATACAGGGCCGGTTGGTCGGCACAACGGTCACATCCAGTTTGTAAATCTGGTGAAATTCCGATGCCTCCGTTTCCGCCGTCCCGGTCATCCCGGAAAGCTTGTCGTACATCCGGAAGTAATTCTGGATGGTGATCGTCGCCATGGTCTGCGTTTCCTGCTCGATGGTGACGTTTTCCTTGGCCTCGAGCGCCTGGTGCAGACCGTCGCTGAAGCGGCGTCCCGGCATCAGACGGCCGGTGTGTTCGTCCACGATCAGAACCTTGCCATTCTGAACGACGTAGTGCACGTCTTTTTCAAAAAGGCAGTAGGCCTTGAGCAGCTGGGAAAGATCATGCAGGCGTTCGCTTTTGCGCATAAACTCCTGCTGGAAGGCATCCCGCTTCTGGCGCCGTTCGTCTTCCGTGAGTGCAGGATCATTTTCAATACGGTGAATTTCCTGCAGCAGATCCGGAACAATAAAGGCTTCCGGATCCCCCGGAGAAAGGGCCTCACGCCCCTTCTCCGTCAAATCAGCTTCGTGAGAACGCTCGTCTATGGCAAAATAAAGGATGCTTTGCACTTCCTGCAGCATGCCGCGGTTGTTGTCACTGCGGACCGTCATCTCCAGTTTTTCCAGTTCCCGAAGCGTTTCGCCGTCTTCCAGCACATGCAGGAGCTGCTTGTGAGTCGGCATGCCGTACTTGACCTGCAACAGTTTAGTCAGAGCCTCTTCCCGCTCATCCGGGGAAGCGTTGTCGCGTTCCAGCACAGTACGCGCTTCGCGCACCAGCCGGGAACAGAGCAGATTTTGTTTCGAATACAGTTCTCCCACCGGCCCGCGCAAATCATCAAACTGATGCGTGGCCATCGGCACCGGTCCGGAAATAATCAGCGGCGTCCGGGCCTCGTCGATGAGGATACTGTCGATTTCGTCCACGATGGCGTAATAATGATCCCGCTGCACGAGCTGATCGGCTTCCACAGCCATGCCCATGTCGCGCAGATAATCGAATCCGAATTCACTGTTGGTCCCATAGGTAATGTCGCACTGGTACTGTTCGCGGCGTATCCGTGGCGGCATCTGATTCTGCAGGCAGCCGACGGTCAGCCCGAGAAAACGATAAATATTGCCCATCCATTCCGAGTCACGCAACGCCAGATAATCATTGACGGTCACCAGCTGGCAGTTGCGTCCGGTCAGCGCATTGAGATAGAGTGGCAGAGTCGCCACCAGGGTTTTCCCCTCCCCTGTGGCCATTTCCGCAATACCACCGCGATGCAGGGCGATCCCCCCCATCAGCTGCACGTCAAAGGGGACCATATCCCATACCAGAGACTGCCCACAAACGGTTACTTCGCGCCCTACCAGGCGGCGACAGGCATTTTTGACTGTGGCAAAAGCTTCGCACATCAAGTCATCCAACGTTTCTCCGGCGGCCAGCCGCGCCTTGAATTCGTTGGTTTTTGCCTGAAGCTCCTCATCGGTCAAAGACTGATAAGAGGCTTCAATTTCATTGATGCGAGCCACCAGCGGACGCATCCGCCGCAGGTCCCGTTGCGATTTGGTACCGAAAACTTTTTTCAGAATCGAAACAATCATCTATGCTCCCTCAGCAACGTGCAAAATATCCGACATCGCGGGTGGCGACATCGGATGTGTTTGTTTTTCCGGGAGTTACAGCTCCCATATCCAATCTGGAAACAAAGCTCTTGAATCCGCTGTTACTTCGACCCCGGCCGTTCCAGCGGAAGTCCTTCCCGGCAACACGGGCAATCTTCCGGTTCAAACGTCGGCAAATTCAGCTTCAACGCGCTGTGCAGCGGTACGTCGAACGTCGCCTTGCCGCCGGAACGATCCACCACCACCGCAATCCCGACCACTTCACCGCCATGGGCACGCACGAGATCAATAGTCTGCTGTACCCGCCCCCCTTTAGTAACTACGTCTTCCGCCACCAGCACCCGTTCTCCCGGGTGAATGGCAAAGCCGCGTTTCAGGATCAGTTCTCCATTTTCCTTATCTGCGAAAATGGCCCGGCATCCAAGGGCGCGGGCCACTTCCTGGCCGACAATCAGTCCGCCAACGGCGGGAGAAATCACGGTCTCCACCCCGCAACCGGCAAAACCGGCGGCGATATGGCGACAGACCTGTTCCGCCTTGTCCGGATACTGCAACAACAACGCTGCCTGAAAAAAACGATTGCTATGCAGTCCACTGCGCAACTGAAAATGTCCGCTCAGCAGGGCACCGGAATTTTCGCAGATAGCAATGACTTCCTGTTCCGTCATGATTTCACCTTATGTCTTTTTACAGAATATTGCATTCTGTTGTTCAGCGGAACGTTTCCGGCGACGAAGGCTCAATCCACAAGTGGAAATCCACCTTGCTGCCACCGAAATCCAGCGTAATCAGGGTATTCAACCGGGTCAACAACAGTGCATACGGAATTTTTACCTCTCCACCGGCCACATTGACCGATACATTACTGTCTCCAAGAATATCTTCCGCTTCGCGAATGGCCAGAACCAGTTTCAGCATCCGGGCAAGTTTTTCCTTGAGTTCCCGATCCAGAACATAGGTCCGGTGGCATTTGGGACACACGGCCTGGAAGTCCCGTCCGGCGACATCTGCCAGATTGAACTTGACAATTCCGTCACAGTCGGTGTCGAGACAGTGAAAATCGATCTGGGCTTTCGCCCCGAGATCGGAAGCGGCGTTATTCATCTTTCAGTTTTTTCCTTCGATCAGAAACGCCGGCACTGGCGCCGGCGCCATGCTTCATTTCATTCCTGGAATTCAGGAAAAAGGCTTAATCAGCGTTTTCGAACAGCACCTTGAGAATATTGGCTTCGGAAGGATCGCCGGCGGTCAGTTTTGCCAGCAGATCAGGATTGCGCAGTTTCCGGGAAACGCTGCCGAGCAGCTGGAGGTAGGCTTCCGGATTTTCATCAGGAGCGACGGTGAAAACGACTACTCGCACCGGCTGGTCATCCTGACTCTGGTAGTCGGCGATCGGCTTTTCGGTGACACCGACGATCACGATCGGCTGGGGGATATCATTGACCCGGATATGCGGAAGTGCCAGTCCATTGCCGACTCCGGTGGTCATCATCTGTTCGCGCTTCCAGGTCATCCGGTAAATCATGTCGCGGCTCAGTTTGGTCAATTCAGCGGCCTTGGTAATGAGTTCGTCCATGATTTCCAGTTTGGTGGCGCCGCGAAGGATCATCACGGAGTCTTCATTGATGTAACTGGTGAATTCATACTTCATTTTAAACCTCGTTCCTTATTGGGATAGACTCTTTGTGGATATTATAACGCTACATCGAATTTTTTCCAGCAGTGTAAACATTTTTTTGCCGCATTTTACCATGGTTCCGGCAACCACGTCCGCCGGAGATGCAGCGGAATCCATGAAAAGGCGCCGGAAACGACATCTTTGCATGGATTGATTTTCCGCATTCTGCCGCTATAGTTAAAGGATATGAAAATTCTTCTGGCCCCGGATTCCTTCAAAAACTGTCTACGCAGCCGCGACGTCTGCCGTTTCATGGCAGACGGCGTACGTCAGGTCTGTCCGGAGGCAAAGATCATCCATTTCCCTCTGGCGGATGGTGGAGAAGGAACTCTGGATGCGGTGGAAAGTGCCCGCGGGGGGATCCGGCAGCGTTTCCCCGTTACCGGCCCCCTGGGAATCCCCGGTGAAAGCGAAGCCCTGTTGCTGGATCACGGACAGCGCGCGGTCATTGAATGCGCCGGTGCCTGCGGCATTGAGGCTGTGCCACGAAAACTGCTTTCGCCCCTTCGGACCACCAGTTTCGGCGTAGGAGAACTCCTGCGACAACTGGAAACACACGGCGTGGAGGAAACCTGGCTCGGGCTGGGAGGCAGTGCGACGGTGGATGGCGGACTCGGTATGCTGCAAGCACTGGGGGCAAAGCTTCTGGATCATGCAGGAGAGGAACTGCCCGCTCCGGCGACCGGGACAGAACTGTTGCGGCTGAATCGGTTGCTCCCACCTCCGCCGTTGCGGATGCGCCTGCGGCTGGTGGTGGATGTCCGTAATCCATTGTGCGGCCCGGCCGGAGCGGCACAAGTTTTCGGACCGCAGAAAGGCATGACGCCGGAGGACATTCCCCGTTTTGATGCGGCGCTCCGACATTATGCGCAACAGGCGGAGGATCCCGGAGAAATGCCGGGAGATGGTGCCGCGGGAGGATTGGGATTCGCCTGTCGCCGTTTCCTCGGCGGCGTCGGCGGTTCCGGTGCGGAACTGCTGCTGAAACTCACGGGATTTGATGCCGAATTGTCCGGCGCGACACTGGTGATTACCGGAGAGGGCCGTTCCGATGCCCAGACGGCGCAGGGCAAACTACCTGCGGTGGTGGCGGCCCATGCCGCAGCGGCCGGAGTGCCGGTGCTTCTGATTTCCGGGGCACTGGCGGAGGACGCGGCAGAGCTGCAGTCCCGGTTCGCACTTCTCGCGGAAACGCGCGTCGCGGCCTGGTCGCTTGAGGAAAATATCCTCCGGGCTTCGGAACTGCTGCAACAGACCGTCGCCCGGATTTTGGATGGGTACTTCCGGAAGTAATGGCCGTCAATCGGCGGTGTTGCGTAATTTCCGGAGTGTATATTGCACGGCGGAGGGCCGCTCGGCGCCGGGCGGTAACGTTTCCAACTCGGCCATGGAACGGAAAAGTGCCCGGCAGGCTTCCGGATATTTCACGCCCCCCAGTTCCGCAATGAGGCGGATGGCGCGGTCGATCAGTTTTTTGTTGGAAACCGCCACATGGCTCATCCAGTTACCGCTGACCCGGCCGAACTTCACCATGGTACCGGTGGAAATCGTATTCAACGCCAGCTTGACACCGAGATGCTCAAAAACCCGCATGCGAGTCGGCACCGGCAGCATCGGCACCAGACAGCCGTCACCGCGACACAGTCCGAATTCCAATCCTACCGCCAGCGCGAAAGCGGAAGAGGCCTGGTGAAAGGCAGACTTCAGGTTTTCATCCGGCGTCCCATAGCTGACCAGTACGGCGGCATCTCCGCCGGTGGCGGAGCGTTCGGGCAGCGGTTCGTTGCCGACGGGAAATTTCAGCAGTTCCGTCGCTCCGATCCGGGGGGGCTGTTCCTCCAGGCGTCGCCCTGCTCCCATGGCGCGGTAATCCGCAGGAGTCCATTCAAGACAACGCGGTTCCCGCTCCAGTGCGCGTCGGAACGCTTCCGGCGTGGAGTACAGCGGATTGCGGACAAACGCCCAGGGTACGGGAGAGACGGTATCGTCGTTTTTCCGGAACCCCGGCAGCATAAACGTCGGGCTGCGTTCAGTGGTGTCGGTGAAAATATCCAGCATAAAGTCGTCGGCGAAATAAGTAACCCTTCCGCCGGCCTGATATATACCGTTTTCGAAATCGATGAATTCCGCAATGCCGGCAAGCGCCGCATCGCTCTCCAAATCATAAAGCAGTCGGGCGAAAGCCTCCGCAAAATCAGGCGCGGGCTCCTTATCTCCGGTAAGACGGCGAAAAATCAATTCCAATGCCGCCGAGGCAATGAGTTGTTCCGAGGTGGTCGCCTGCATCCGGGTGGATCCGGCCAGAGCCATCGGGCCGCAGGAAAGATCCAGGACCGTGACCGCCGGATTGGTGATGGCCTCCCGACAGCGCTCCAGATGCTGTACCAGCAAATCAGCCGGGTTGTTGAACAGCAGAAACGCCCGGGCACCGCGTCGTGTCGCCTCAGCCACCGTTCCCAGCACGGAGCTGGTTTCGCCGCCCTCGGTGATCGCCACCAGCAAATCGGCGGCGGACACCTGCCGCTCCGCCACCTGCCGCGCACCGAAAACAGCATAGTCCTCAAACGATTCCACGGATTTAACCAATGCAAAATCGCCGCCGGTCATGATACTTTCCACGCTGCCGGCCAGCGCTTCCACTCCGTGCGTCCGGCAGCAGCTTTTCCACATCGCTTCCAGCAAAATGCTGAGCCGACCGGTTGCCCCGCAGCCGGAAAAAATGATTCTGCCTCCGCCGCGGATCGTTTTTTCTCCTGCCTCCGCCAGCGAACTGAATTGCGGTGAGGCTAGTACTTTCCTGGCCATTTGCAAAACATTATGATCCACGCGTTGCAGGGTGCGCACCCCTTCCCGGGTGGAAGTTTTAAAGTCCTGTTCCAGCGTCCGAGTCAGCGGACTGGATTGTTCTGTCGGCAGAAAGCCCAGGTGAAACGGCGTTTCTTCGGTCAGGAAGCGCTCCGCATTTTCGGCGTAATCAGTAGCCATGAAAAAATCCCCTTTGTGTTCCATAACAGATGACAGAAAATAATAAAACGCCGTTTCCCCGTATTGCAAGTCAGTTCCAGGCGAAAAAATGCGCTTGTCACCGCTGCTGTGTTTTAAAATTATTTGATTCCTCTGCTGTGGACTTGCAATGTCCCGCGGTTCCAGTATATTCGTCAGTAGAATTGCTAAAAACGATTTTCGGAGAAAGGGGGTTCTTTATGAAAAAAGAAAAGAAGAAACGTCTCCGTCGGCTTGCCGAACGCAAAGACCGCCGCCACAGTATCCGCGACGCACGTCGTCCGACATTTACCGGTCGTATTACCGTAACCGCTTCCGGGGTCGGCTTTGTCACTCCGGAGCCGGGAGAAAACGGTGAAACATCTCCCGATATTTTCATTCCGCCGCAGTTCCTGCATGGTGCGCTTGATGGCGATAAAGTTCTCGTCCGGCTGTTGCCGGAACGCCCGGAAGATGCCGGAGAAGAACGCGGACCTGCCGGACGGGTGGAGGAAATTCTGGAAGAAAAACGCCAGACCGTTGTCGGTGAACTGCTCGCCGGACGGGTTGTCCGCCCGCTCAGCAAGCGCCTGCACGGGGATCTGGAATTAACCGGCCCCCTGCGCGGCGCCCAACGCGGCGACTGGGTGAAATTGAAATTGATTCGGGGCGAAGAGGAGGAAGGCCATCGCGGAAAAATTCTTTCCACCCTCGGTCGGGCCGGCTCCGTCAAAGGCGATCTGGATGCGGTCTGCGCCGAATTCGACCTTCAGCCGCCCTACACGCCGGAAGAGGAAGAGGCCGCCATGCAGCTGGAAATTCGCCCCATGGAGCGGGAAGATCTGCGGCGACGGTTTACCGTAACGATTGATCCCATTGACGCCAAAGATTTCGATGATGCGGTTTCCGTCGCACCGGGCAAGGAGACAGGCTGGGTGGAAATCGGGGTACATATCGCCGACGTTGCGGCGTTTATCGCGCCGCGGAGTCCTTTTGACAAGGCGGCGGCGAAACGTGCTTTCACGGCTTATTTGCCGGGACGGACATTGCCCATGCTGCCGCGGGCCTTGACTGCGAAACTCAGTTTACACACCGGCGAAGACTGTCCGGCGCACTCGGTCCTGCTGCAAGTGGATAAAAAGACCGGACAGGTTATGGAATTCCGCCGCTGCCACTCTCTGGTGCGCATCAACCGTCGTCTGGATTATGAGGTTGTGCAGCGAGTCCTTGACGGAGAGCCGGCGCCGGAAGATTGGCCGAAGACGTTGTTGACCGGCGTCCGGAAACTGGCCGCCGTCACCGGCGCCATGCGCCGTTACCGGATGAAGACCGAAGAGTTCATTGATCTTGCCATGCCGGAAATCCGGGTACTCTGTGACGAAAATGCCGATGAAGTCAAGGGATTGGCCCGTAAAATCCAGCGGGAATCAGAATTTCTGGTGGAGGAATGCATGCTTGCCGCCAACTCCGCGGTCGGTGCGGAATTAGGGCAGATCGGCGTAGCCGGTCTGTACCGGGTGCATCCCGAGCCTGATCCGGAAAAACTCGAGGAGTTCAACCAGACCGTTTCTGAGTCGTTTGGACTTCATCCCGGTGATCTCTCCAACCGTCGCCTCTGCCGGCAGTTCATCGAGAGTCTGCCGGACGATCCGCGCCGGCCGGTGATTTTAAGCCAGCTGCTGCGCTCCATGCCCCGGGCGTATTATTCAGAAAAACCGGAACTGCATTTCGGGCTGGGGAAAAACCGGTACTGTCATTTCACCAGTCCGATTCGCCGTTATCCTGATTTGCTGGTACATCAGCAGTTGTGGAATTACGACTTGAAGCAGCGTACTCGCTCCGGTGCGGCACTGGCCGCCGTCGCCGCGGACTGTTCGGCTCGGGAGGAAAACAACGATAACGCCTATTTCGCCGCCACCGACCGGCTCAAACTTCGGTATCTGGCGGAGCAGCTGGAAAAAACCGGAGAAAATTTCTACGAGGGAGTCATCGCCAAAGTGACCTCTGGTGGACTTCTTGCCGATATTCCGGCTATCGGTATTTACGGCTTCATTCCCCGGGAAAACCTTGGGGGCAACTTCTCCCGGCGGGACGGCAAGCTGACCGATCCGCAGGGAAGACGCCAGTACCGGTGTGGAGATTTCGTCTATCTGAAACTCTCGCAGATCGATCCCGTGCGCGGAGCGGCGGAATTCAAACCGGTTTCCCGGTAAAAAAAAACGGCGCCGGGAAACCGGCGCCGTTTTCAGCTACAATCCCGTATCAGAGCTGCTTGGCACGTGGATAGCTGCCGAAAACCTTGAACAAGGCGCAGCGTTTTTCCAGCGAAGCAAAAGCTTTCCGAACGATTTCGTCTTCGCAATGGCCGAACACATCGACGAAGAAACAGTATTCCCAACGTGCCTGCAGCAGCGGACGGCTTTCGATCATCGACATGGAAAGCCCCGCATCGCGCAACGGCTCCAAGGCGTCAAACAATGCTCCGGAACGATCTTTAAGCACAAAACAGCAGCTGGTCTTGTCGTCTCCTGTCGGCCGCGTTTCCTGATCCGCCACCACCAGAAAACGCGTGGTGTTACCGGAACAATCCTCCACATTTTCCGCCACCACCGGCAGCGAGTAGAGTTCCGCAGCCGCCAATCCGGCCAATGCCGCAGCCCCCGGCTCCCTTGCCGCCAGTTCCGCCGCACGGATGGTACTGGCAACTTCGATCAGAGACACCGTACTGAAATTCGCCGCCAGAAACCGGCGACACTGTCCCAATACCTGCGGGTGGCTGTAAATACAGCGAATCTCGCCGATGGGACTGAGGCTGAGCAGCTGATGCCGGATCGGCAGATAGTGTTCTGCAATGACATGAAGCCGGGTCTCCCGCAACGTATCCAGCGTGGGATTGACCACTCCTTCCGTGGAATTCTCCACCGGGACACACCCGTAATCCGCCCGTCCAGCTTCCACTTCCCGAAATACGTCAGGAATGCTGTTGACCGCGATGTAGACAGCGCCGTGTCCAAATTTTTCCCGGGCAGCCTGGCTGGAAAAAGTACCGTCCGGTCCGAGGCAGGCAACCCGCAGCGGTCGCTCCAACAGCCGGGCACCGGAAATAATCTGGGCGTAAATCGCCAGCAGAGTCTCGGTACGCATCGGGCCGGGATTGACTGAGATCAATTTGTCCAGCAATGCCTTTTCGCGTTCCGGCACATAAATCGGAGCATCGTGATCCCGTTTCCATTCACCGACCTCTTTTACCAGGCGGTAACGGGCATTCAATGCGTTGACAATTTCCAGATCGATCCGGTCGATCTCCCGCCGTAATTCCTGTAAATCCATGCTAGTTACAACCCTCGGATAAATAGGACAATATTGTTTCCGGTCCCTCTCCGGCTGGGAGGACACGGGGGTAACTTCTTATTTTATTAGTATACGTTCGCTTTCCGGTTCCGTCAAGCGGAAAAGTCATCATTGGCGCGTAATTTCAACTGAGCCGCTGAATTATTTACCATGAGAAAGCTCCCGGTTGGAACACTTGACAAAATCCGCTTGACCATTTATTGTCTATGCCGGAGATGGGAATTCTATTTGAATTCTCCGCCCGGGAAATAATACACCCCAAATGAATGAAGGAGGTTTTGTATGAAAGTCAAAGCAGTAAGCATGGCCGCCATCGGCGTTCTGCTGGCAGGCGGCGTTTCTGCGGAAGTCATGTTGCGGGATGATTTTTCCGCCAACGCCCCCGGCGAAGCGGTTCCCTCCGGCTGGCAGCTCTATAAGCAGGGGCCGAACACCGGCAAAATCTCCATCCGGGACCTTGGAGACGGAAAGCGGGAACTTCTCATTGATGATGAATGCGACCAGAGTGAAATCGGCGTAACCCGGCAATTTCCCGCCACTGCCGGCAATTATTACCGGATCGCCCTCAAGGCACGTCAGCTGAATGAATTAAAAAAAGACCCAGCTTATTTTCAACTGCGTTTCCTGCCTTCCCAGAAATTACTCCAGCGGCCGATTACCGTACTGGATGCAGAACGTTACAATCCCAATATGATTACATTGCAGGCGCCTGCCGGCACTACCGGACTGCAGATTTTCATCTACACGCATAAAGCTCCCAAACCGGCAGTCGCAATCAGTGAATTTCAGCTGGACGAATCTGCCACTCCCTTTACCACGTTTTCGCCCTGGCCGAATGAACAGCTGCTGCTCAAGCAGGATCCCATGACCGAACTGAAGCTGGATGAAAAATCCGGTGCTCCTGTTTCCTGGGGGCGCTACACGCAGGGGCCGAACCCCGGCACCATCGAAGTGACCTCGCTGCCGGACGGTAAGACTGCGCTCAAAATGGTGGACAACGACAATCAGAGTGAAATCGGCGTCCAGTACAGCTTTAGCGTAACGCCCGGCCTCTATTATCAGGCTACGGTGGATGCCAAAAATCCGACAGAAGGACAGTGTTTCCTGCTCCAGCTTTCCATGTTTCCGGGAAAACAGCATAAGCAGGTGTTTTTCACCCGCAGCGATGACTTCAAAACTTATACGGTGACAGTCCAGGCACCGGAAGATGCCACAAAAGGCGTCGTATATATTTATTCCCACAAAGCTCCGACCGGCAGCATTGAACTGCGTAACTTCCGATTGGAACAGAGTGAACGGCCGTTTACCGAAACCAGGTGAGGATTCTTATGAAACATCTGATTTTTTCCGCTTTTCTGGCCTGCGGCTGCGTGGCGATGGGCGTGGAGCCGGAAGTCATGCTGCGGGACAATTTTGAATTCTGCGAACCGGGACCGGGGGTGCCGGCCGGGCATGATCTCTTTTTCGGCACGAAACTGACGGGAGATGCAGCCAAAAACACTAAAACTTCTGTCTCCGTGGCGGCCAAAGAGAACGGCAGGGAAGTGATCGTCGATGACCAGTGCGAACAAACTGGCCTCGGCATCTGCAAAACCTTTGCCGCCGCCGGTGGCAAGACCTATCGCGCCACCATCAAGGCCCGTCCACTGGACGGGCGCAGTCTTGATGGTTTTTTCATTCAACTGACCGGTGTGCCATCCAATCAGAGCCGGTCGGCTCAAGTCGTTGCTCCGGCTGAAGGAGAAGAATATGGCCAGACACAAGTGATATTCAAATTGCCGGAAGGAGACAAGCAGGTCCGGTATTACGCTTATTCGAACTATGGTGGCCTGCCTCGCGTGGCCATCGGAGAAATCACTGTCGAAGAGTTGGATCCCTCTGTGCCTGTCAAACTCATGGAAGAAAAGTTTGCGGAAAAGCCCGTCAAGGAAGGACCTCCGAGCGGCCATGCCCTTTTCTTCTCCACGAAACTCACCGGAGACGCAGCGAAAAATACCGCCACCCGTCTTGGTGTGGCCAAGGGACTGGATGGGAATGAACTCTTTCTCGAAGATCATTGTGATATGACCGGTCTCGGCACCCATCGTATCTTTCCGGGCACCCCCGGCAAGTATTATCGGGCTACGGTGACGTTGCGCCCGCTGGAAGGCGAAACCGTAAACGGCGTTTTTCTGCAGTTGCGCGGTCTTCCCTCGAACGAGCTCAATCAGGTTCAGGTGAAGGCACCGGCCGAAGGCGAAACCTGGAGTACGACCGCCATTACCTTCCAGTTGCCGGAAGGCGATCAAAATGTGCAGTATTATGTTTACTCCAACTACGAGCTGAAACCGGCGGTTGCCGTCCGTGAAATCACGGTTGAAGAGTGCGAGTCGCCTTTCAAATGAGAAGACCGATCCGCATTAGTTGCGGATCGCCCTTTCCGGGATGAGTATCTCAGCAGAAGCTCATAAAAAAAACTCCCTTTCTGCAATCCTGCGGAAAGGGAGTTTTTTTATTGAGAAAACGGTTAATCTCCCAGTTGAACAGGCCGTTTTTCCGCGGCGGAACGGTAAATGGCGTCCAGCAACCGCATGACCGTAACCCCCTGCTCCGGTGCCACCAGAAACGGTTCGTTCTTCAATACTGCGTCGGCAAAGAGATAATACCCGCTGCGACATTCCGGCATCGGCGGATGCAGCTTCATATCGAACTGCGCCCCGTGACACTCATGGCAATACTCCACATCAAATTCATACCCTTCATGCAGATTAAACTGCCGGATACCGCCCCGGGTGCCAAGCAGCTGCGTGGACATGAGTTCATTTTCCCGAATATTGGCCGCCCAGGAGGCTTCCAGCTCCAGCATGGCGCCGTTTTTGAAGCGGATCATTGCACAGGCCAGATCCTCAACGCTGTATGCAAACCCCTTCGCCGCGGCAATGCCCGGTCCGAAGGGTGCGTAGGTATTGGCCATCACCCATTCCGGCTCCGGATAGTTCATGATCCAGAGCGCCAGATCCAGACGGTGTACGCCAAGATCAATCAACGGCCCGCCGCCGGAACGCTGCTTGTCAAAGAACCAGTTCCCGGAGGCTCCGCCGGAATTAAACCCGCTTCTGCCCAAGCCCGGTACTCCGCGCCGACGGTGCCAGATGGTACGAGCGAAATAAACATCGCCCAGGGCTCCGCTTTCGGCCAGATTTTTCATCGCCCGTGACTGGGGATGAAAACGATAGGAGAAGTTAATGCCGAGTTTCCGATTGCATTCTTTCGCCGTCCGGAGCATGATTTCCGCCTGCTCGGCGTTAAGCGCCATCGGTTTTTCGCACAGTACATTGGCTCCGGACCGGAGCGCCGCTACTGTAAGCGCCATGTGGTCGATGTTGGGTACGGCAATGGACACCAAGTCCAGTTTTTCGGCATCAAACATTTCCTGGGCTGTGGCATATGCCCGGGGAATCGCCAGTTCTTTCTGATAATAATGCAACTTCGGCACATCGATATCCGCGATCGCCACCACTTCTACTTCGGGGTGTTCCCGATATCCGGCGATATGATTGCGGCCCATGCCGAGGCCGACCACGCCCGCTTTGAGTTTTTTCATGATTTTTCTTTCCATATAAAAATGTCAGAGACTCTGTACAACGCCTGCCCTGGCAGTGGCGGCGGGGTCTTCAGAACGGATTTCTTCCAACGCTTCGACCTTCGGACAGATATGTTCGCGCCGAATCAGAGGACGTGCCCAGCGAACGGCGTTTCCGAGGACACGCAATACATTGGCATCGCGGTAAATCGGATAAGTTTCATGACCGGGACTGAAATAAAAAATCTTCCCGTATCCGCGTTCGAAGGTCACTCCGCTGCGGAATACCTCTCCGCCTTCGTACCAGGAAATAAACACCACATGACCGTCAGAAGGAATATCAAACCGCTCGCCATACATCTCCACATGCGGCAATTCAAAGTAATCTCCGATTCCCTGGGTAATCGGATGGGCGGGATCGATGTTCCAGACCCGTTCACGTTCTCCCGCCTCCCGCCAGCGCAGCGAACAGTTGGTTCCCATAAGCGACTTGAAAATCTTGGAAAAATGTCCGGAATGCAGGACCAGAAGCCCCATCCCCTCCAACACCTTCCGGTGTACCTTGCGAACGATTTCGTCAGGCACATCGGCATGACGGCAATGCCCCCACCAAATCAATACGTCAGTCTGCTCCAGGACGGCATCGGTCAAACCGCATTCCGGCTCGTCCAGGGAGGCCAGACGGATATCCAGATCATCGGCGGCAATGCCGTCTGCAATGGCTTTGTGCAGGCCGTCCGGATACAGAGAGGCCACACGGGCGTTGTTCTTTTCGTGATAGAACTCATTCCAGATCGTGACGTGAATTTTCTGACACATACGTACCTCTTTTTTTACAGGAACCGGTTGATTTTCCGGGAAACACTCCTCATATTATAGTCGCTGCTCCGGGAAACTGCAATCGTTCCGGAGATTGCATTTTGTGATATTGCTTTTCCTTTTGTGACAGGGAGGAGCTTTTATGACCGCTCTGGAAAAAATTCGTGTCTGGCAGGTGAACTTCGCCATCCGCCGCCCCCTGCCCGGGGTGCCTCTGCCGTTGTTGCTGGTCGAGGAAATTCAATCCCATGCCGGCTACCGCATCGGCAGTCGAGATCTGCCGGGCAGTCAGTTATCCATTACGATCGGCGGCACAGGAGGCCTGCGCATCGGCAGTCGGGAAATGCGGCTGCAGCCGGGAATGGCGTTTCTGCATAATCATAACGATCCGGAGATCACATATTTCTTTCCCCCCGAAGCGACGGAACCATGGCGTTTCCTCTGGATTGCCTTTGCGGGGGCGGAATCACTGACGGCCGAAGTCAATGCCCGTTACGGTTACAGCTTCCAGCTTTCCCTGGAGCGGGATATCGTCCCGCAACTGAGCACATTGCGTCCGAAAAACGGCAGAATCGGCGTAGAGCCGCTGACCGCCCTCGGAGGAGGCCGTCTGATTTATGAACTGCTGGAGCGACTGGGAGAAACTGTGGATCGTCCTCTGCTGGATCATCCGGCCGGCCGCCTGGCTACCCGGGCGCAGGAGCTGGTTCTGGCACACCTTGATCGGGAATTTCCGGGAGCGGAACTGGCGCACACGCTGTCGCTTTCCCGGGAACACCTGCTGCGGATTTTCCGGGAACAGACCGGTGAAACGCTGCACGCTTATCAGATGAACTGCCGCCTGGAACTGGCTCTGCGCCTGCTCGCACAGCAGCAGTTATCCTGCAAGGAAGTGGCGCTGCGCTGTGGCTTCCGACATTATTCGAGCTTCGTGCGCGCCGTTCGCCGTCGCACCGGCAGGACACCGGAAGAACTCCGGACAAGCCCGCCGATGCTGCTGCATCCTCTCACCTGAACCGTCTCCGCCCCCCTCCCCTCCGACCGCCTCGTAATGTCCGACGTAGACGGTAGGAAGAACGTCTGCAGGTCAGCGCCCCTGCATCATTTCCCGCACATCCTCTTCAGCGTTGCCGATTGATCGAATACCGAAATTTTTGACCAGCACATCGGTCACACCCGGCGATAGAAAGGCTGGCAACGTCGGCCCGAGACGGATATTCCGGAATCCCAGCGCCAGCAACGCCAGCAACACAGCGACCGCTTTCTGCTCATACCAGGCAATGTCGAACGACAACGGCAGGGCGTTGACGTCTTCCAGCGAGAATACCTCCTTCAGTTTCAATGCGATCAACGCCAGACTGTAACTGTCGTTGCACTGCCCGGCATCCAACACCCGCGGAATACCGCCGATTTCGCCGAGGGGCAGTTTATTGTAGCGATATTTAGCGCAGCCCGCGGTCAGAATAACGGTATCCTTCGGCAGCTTTTCCGCAACCTCGGTAAAATACGAGCGGTTGCGCTGTCGGCCGTCGCAGCCCGCCATCACCACAAAACGGCGGATGGCTCCGGATCGCACCGCTGCCACCACCCGGTCGGCCAGTGCCAGCACCTGATCATGGGCAAATCCGCCGACGATCACACCGTCCTCCAGCGGAGTGGGGGGCAAACAAGTTCGAGCCAGTTCGATGAGGCGGGAAAAATCCTTCGGCTGTCCATTCTGACGGTCGGGAATATGCGGTACGCCGGGATATCCAGCCATACCGGTGGTGAAAATCCGATTGCGATAACTTTCCTGCACTGGCGTAATGCAGTTCGTTGTCATCAGAATCGGACCGTTGAAGGCGGCAAACTCCTCATTCTGACGATACCACGCATTGCCGTAATTCCCATACAAGTGCGGATATTTCTTCAGTTCCGGATAATAATGCGCCGGCAACATTTCGCTGTGCGTGTAGATGTCAATTCCGGTATCTGCGGTCTGTTCCAACAGCTCCTGCAAATCGCGTAAATCATGTCCTGATATGAGGATACCCGGACGATTTCCGACACCGGTTCTGACCTCAGTCATACAGGGCTGTCCAAAGGCCTCCGTATTGGCGGCATCCAGGAGGGCCATCGTTTTTACAGCCATGTGCCCGCATTCGATCACCAGCGCGATCAGTTCCTCGGCGGCAAGGTCTTTCGTCGTCGCTGCCAGGGCCTTGAAAAGGAACGCATAAATTTCATCATCCTCCCGTCCCAGCATGGCAGCATGATCCGCATAGGCGGCAATCCCTTTGAGCCCATAGGTCAGCAACTCCCGCAACGACCGGATATCCTCGTTTTCACAGGACAACACGCCGAGCGGCGCAGTCGCATCGGCAGCTCCGGTCAAAACTCGCGCCCGTTCCAGCTGAGCCGTGATGGCTGCCTCATCAAAATTCGCATTAGTAATGGTCATGAACAGGGATTGTATCATGAACAATCCCCGTTCCCGGTCCGGGGAACAGGTGAGAGCCATAACTTTCAACTGTTGCAGCAGTTCATCCATTTTCCGGGCAGTTTCCGGCGTTTTGCCACAGACCCCGCGGACGGTGCAACCGACATTACGGGCTGTTTCCTGACATTGAAAACAAAACATGCTCATTTTCATTCCCCCTTTGGTGTAAGCCCGGAGAAGATTTCGCCGTTGATACCGACGATAATCTCCCGCGGATCCAGTTGTTTTCCAGATTGTTCCAGCGCCCGCTTCACCAGCATGGTGGTTCCACTGCAACAGGGAACCTCCATGCGGGCGATGGTGATCGACCGGATGGTGTGACACCGGAAAATTTCTGTGAGTTTTTCCACATAATCATTCAAATCCTCATCGAGCTTCGGACAGAACACCACCAGAACCCTTCCGGCCAGCAAATCGCGGTGAAATCCGCCGCAAGCGTGTGCTACGCAATCCGCCGAGACCAGGAGATCCGCCCCGTCGAACCAGGCTGCAGTCGGATTCACCAGCTTCAGCTGAATCGGCCACTGCCGCAATGCGGAGCCTGTACCGGCAACCGGTCCCGGCACCGCCGCCGGCACGCACTGCCGGAAACCGGGACAGCCGCCGGCATTACGCCCCTCCTCGTGCCAGTCCGAAATCGCCAGATGATGTTCCCTCAGGTACGTTAGTGCCTGTTGCAGCAGCTGCTGTTCCCCGTGTGCCTCCAGGTGCCGCAGGTGTGCTTTGATGGTATTGGTTCCCTGTCGGACGATTTGATCCATGACTTTATGTTCGTCATACGGCTCCGCCTCCCGTTCGATCACCCGCAGGGCTCCCCGGGGACACTCTCCGGCACAAGCACCGAGTCCGTCGCAAAAGAGGTCGCTGACCAGCCGCGCCTTGCCGTCAATCAGTTGCAGGGCCCCTTCCGGACAATTGGGAATGCAGCGGCCACAGCCATCACATTTCGTCTCGTCGATTTCCATGATTTTCCGTTTCAAGAGCGACCTCCTTCGTTTTTTTCGGATCTGATTCATTAATAGAACCGTTTGTTTAAAAATTCAAGTCGCTACGCAGCATGGCAATGGGAAAACTTCTGCCAGCTCATAAGACGGCCATGACGAGAGCGCTGAAAATGCTGAAAAATACTCCGGGCTGCACGAATGAATTTGCTTTTCCAGCCTTGCGGTGTATTGTAATCAGGGCTGACGCGAAATGCGGGCTGACGCTTTTTTTGCCTGGGTAGCTCAGTGGATAGAGCAGAAGTTTCCTAAACTTTTGGTCGGAGGTTCGATTCCTCTCCCGGGTACCATTTTTACCTCAGAATATAAAATTTTGTGCCGTTTTGTGCCGTCCTTTCCTTTCAATCCTCGAAATCAGTGTTATTTTAGCTCACAAGGATAGTTATGAGGAAAGAGGGCAATGGCGAGGAAAGTCATGAAGCAGGAAGTCGGCACCATTTACCAGAAACCGAACGGGACATATCATTATCGTTATCAGATCAACGGTGAACGCAAGTCGATCAGCCTGAAAACCAAAAATCAGGAAGAAGCGAAGCGGAAAGTCAAAGAGCTGCTTCCGGTCCTGA
>CALXOD010000032.1 GCA_944389925.1 uncultured Victivallaceae bacterium
TCCAATATCAGACGCCGGATGAAGTCTATTTCGGAACTTGTAATCGGCATACAATGGCATATAGTAAACCAAGGGTCTTTACACCAATCTTTTCATAAAAGTTGTCCAACCTAGGGGAGAGGCGCACTCTTTGTCATCATTTTGCAAGCTTTCTTTCGATTTTATACGAGTTTCTTGCAAGAATATATCATGAAAAATCATGGTTTTCTATTGATATTCAATTTGTTAAATGATTTTTCATAATCGACTAAAATATTGTTCTTCTGGTTGACTGGCAGGTTTAGGCAAGCATAAGGCCAATGGTGTATTGATGCTTGAGGCCCGGGATATACTTATGATCGCAGGCGTCGCAAGTGTCGTGAATGGAACGAATACGCTTTATGCTTAGGCTGAGCCTGAACTGACTTGAGACGGCAATATGACGCAATGCACAGGATGCGGTACTGAGCTGCCAATGTCTCTTTCTACCGTCTGAACGGCACCACCCCGGCGGTGAACCTGACGCTGAACTTCCTTGACCAGCCGACCGCCATCACGGATGCGGCGAGGACGCGGAATTTCGCCTACAATCCGTCCCACCGGCTTGCAAGTGAAACGAATCCTGCTATAGTCAATGGTGTACTGAGTTACACCTACGATACGGCGGGGAGATCCACAGCCATGAGCTTCGGAAACGGGAGCACGACCTTGGTCGCTGTAACGTACCGGCCCCTTATCCGACAGGCTGATAGCAACGGTTGAAGTCTAAACCATCCCTCTTTCTGTGGAAAGACTTTATCTCAAGCGTAAAAAAACAGAGTTGGGAAGTGAAAATTTTTTCTCTGCTAGCTTGCTGCTCTGACTATTGAACTATCTGTAACGTTCATTCTTATGGGGGGAGTTTTTCGGCTTATTTTTTGCACAGCCTTCCTTAATAAACTAAAACCCCCCATTTCCCGAACTTGATCCGTTCCCCCGTCTTACACTTTTTCTGATAAATGGTGCAAGCTTCGGAAAGACTCGGCGACGTACGCTTAAAAAGAATAAATTCTGGCTCCGAAGTCTTGGAGAACCCTTGTTTCAGCAACATCTCAACAGCGCTGTCGCGATTACGATCCGGTTGCGGAGTAAATATATAAGCTATTCCAGGCTCCGTGCAGATCACTTCCAGCCCTTCTATCGGCGCAACTACAAAATGACGATTACGGAATTTTTCCGGAGGTTCAGCAAGTTTATGATTACGATTAGAGAACAATTTCGCATCTGCTTTGAAAACTTGTTCCTGTTTTTCTGAAAGATTGAACTTGGCCCCTGGCGCGATCATAAGCGACTCCGCGGCGGCGTCCATGCGAAGCGGAACTGAAATTTTCTTCTGCATCCGGGGTTTAGGATTGATGCCTGTGGCCCTGTTGACCAACGTTCTCTTTCGTGCCGCAGTGGAAATGTAATCTCCTGCCAGAATATCCTGCTCTGTAAAAGCTGTAAAGGTAATCTCCTTGTTATCGTACCTCGCCCAGTCATGGATCGCATAAATGGTACCATCATCTCCTTGTACAGCATCAGGATAGGAAACACTCGGCCGATCATCCAGCAACAAACCGCCCTGCCAGGTCGCACCATCATCAAACGAAAGATAAGCCATCAGATCAGTCCGACTGCCACGCTCATTGATTTTGCCATGGCGAATCAACAATAAATGGCCGGATTTCAATCGTCCGATGAAAAAACGGCTGGTGGTATGGCGCTGAAAATCTTTCATTTCACTCCAGGTGCGCCCCTGGTCGCCCGACGTTGCTTCCGCAATGCCATAATTCGCAGTGCGAACCAGCATCCAGAGCGTCCCGTCTCGCTTTTCAACCAGCATGTGTTCGTCACAATTCCGACGATCCTGTGGAACATTGGCGGCGCCGCGCAGGGCCCAACTCCGACCAGTGTCCCGACTCACCATTACCATGCTGCCGTTATCCTGCTTCCAGATGGCTGCCGGAGCCAGCCATTCTCCAGCCGAACTGACAATCGGCTTGTTCAGCATTACCCCCGGAAAAAGCGGTCGTGGCTCGCACCAGTGGCTTTCAGAAGCATCAGGATCAGCAGTATTCATCGCCATCGTCACGCTGATCCCCTCTTCCTTGCTCTGAAGCCACCAGAAAAGCCATAAACGCCCTTCCGGATCCAGCCAGAGGCAAGGATCAGCAGCCCGTTTTGGCCCGTCACCATCTGGATCGACCACAAACCGGACATCACTCCAGGTTCTGCCATTGTCCTCGCTGGTGACGGCAACCAGATAATTGTAACGATCTTCTGTGGCCGGCCCGGCATACCAGACGGCCCACAATCGTCCACCGGGAGTGCGTGCAATGGTTGGAATCCCCTGAAATTTACGGGCTTCTGCATTATATTCCTGCCCGGGAGTGAAATTGACTTTCTGGTGAACGAACCCTTTGAGCAAAGGAGTTGCCTCAATCGGAGTATCAGCGACAGCAGAAGCCAGCCCTCCGGCAAAACATGCCATGCAGAAAATAGATTTCCATTTCCCCTGTCTTCTGATGAGAGCTTTGTGTACAAATCGATTGTTCATCGCAACATTCTTTTCACGATTCATAAAACATGCCAGTCCCTTCTGGGATAATCCAGCAACCGTTCCCCCCTTGAAAAACAATACAGAACTGGAAAAAAACGGAGAGCTCGCCACTATCTGCAAAACATGCCATCGCCCTCTGCTGTTCTTCAGGAACCCTCAGACGTACTGTCTCCCGTCGCACCTCGACGGAAAATCAAAGAAGAGCTGGTACCCGAGGCGGGGGTCGAACCCGCACTTCCAAAGGAAAACAGATTTTAAGTCTGTTGCGTCTGCCATTCCGCCACTCGGGCAACAGGGAAAACACTATGAAGCTATAATACACCGGTTTTCCAATTTTACAATCATCGCCGTCCGGTGAAAATCAGGATTTTTCTGCTGTTGGGCAAAGAAGCTGTCCCAGTCATATCAACCGTAACACCAGATAAGCCCAAAGCCTCGGGGGACATTGTCCCCCAAGCAGCATGAATGAATGGAATATGCTACGCAACCGCTGCCTGCCGGTATCCAGCTGTAGTATAATCCCAAACTGCCATCAAACAGGGAGCTGCACCCCATCAATCTTCACGCTGTTAGATGAAATCCAGTACAGATACAATCCCCTTTCCTTTCTGAACTGCACTGCACTGAAAAAAATCCGGTCGTCGGAGGTTCATCCGACGACCGGTTTGTCTTCCGCGTTATTTGAAGCGCGCAGCGAGTTCTACCGCCTTTTTCACACCCTCGGTAATCTCTGCCCATTTGCCGGCAGCGATATCGGCGGACTTGCCGAGCCAGGTGCCTCCCACCGCGGCAACTTCCGGAATCGACAGATAATCCGCAGCATTCGCCGTCGTCACCCCGCCGGTCGGCATGAAGCGCACGCCGAGGTGCTTATAGGGCGCAATGATCGACTTCAGCATGGATACGCCGCCTGCGGCTTCCGCCGGGAAAAACTTGAGCATGGAGCATCCCAGCTCGAACGCCTGTTCCACTTCCGATGGCGTGCAGATTCCGGGGCTGAAGGCGAAACCGCAACGGACGGCTTCCTTGACCACCGTAGGATTAAATCCCGGCGCCACCGCAAACTTCGCACCGGCTTCAAAAGCCCGATGCAGGTCTTTCACATTGAGCACCGTTCCGGCCCCGACCAGCATGTTCGGAAACGCCTGCGACACTTCCCGGATCACTTCCGGAGCAGCTTTGGTCCGGAACGTAATTTCCGCTCCCGGCAAACCCTGTTCTGCAAAAATCTGGCAGATCTTCAGGCCGTCTTCCACCTTCTCCAGCGCCAGCACCGGCACAATCCGGATGGCAGCCAGGGCGGCTGCAGTTTCTTTCTGCTTGGCAACAAAATCACTCATTTTCTGTTTCTCCATTTTTATGATGGGTTCTTTTTCCTATTCCTGAATCTCGAGCGGCTTGATGTACTCAAACTCGCTGCGGTTGTAGGGAATCTTCACACCGCGGGCAGCTCCGAACGTAACGGTGTCCTCGGTCTCCGCATACACCATCCCGATCTCCACCAGGCCGCTGGAACGCCATTTAACCTCCACATTCGGCACCCACAGTTCAATCGGACGTGGCCGGGCCACCTGCCCTTTCACCACCGGCACTGTCACGGTCACCCGCTCAGGATCAGCCCGTTTGTGCGCGGCAGTAATCCGATAAGAGCCGGGCGGAAGATTACGCAACCGGATCAATTCGGTCCGGGCGGTATTTTCCGCCTCCTTGACTCTACCGTATTCTCGATCATTGACATATACAGTCACACCGGCAGGAAATACCGAAAGGTCGATGCCACCAGTACTGCTATCCAGGAGCATTTCCACTTCGGCGCGGCTGCCGGCAGCCACTTCCACATTCCGGGATGCAGTATCGAAACCATCTTTGGATACCTCCACCTGGTGTTCTCCCGCCGCCAGATCCGGTACAACCAACGGCGTGACACCAACCGCTTTCCCATCCAGCCGCACCGTCGCTCCTGCTGGAGTCGAACGAATGGCCAGCGATCCCGGCTGCATCGCCAGATCAAACGTTTTCCGGGTTTCTCGATCGCGTTCCACCGTCACACGGGCATCCACCGCCAGGAAACCGGCCTTTTCCAACTGGACCCGGTGAATCCCGGCTTCAATATCCGCTTTATACGGCGTATAACCGCAATCACGGCCGTCGATCTTCAGCAACGCCTGAGAGGGCTTGCTCTCGACGATCAATTGGCCTATATTCGAATCCAGCGTCACCATCACCTGCTGCGGGCGAACATCTCCCACATGCCAGCTCACCGCGCGTTCCGCGAAACCGGGACGGCGCACCTGTACCGAATAGTCACCCGGCATCAAACCCGAAAGCACCAGCGGGGTACTCCCCTGCACCTTGCCATCCCGGACAATCTCTGCGCCCGTCGGACGACTGGTAAGCAATACACAGGCCCCCTGCTCCGGAAGAGTCACCTCCTCTTTGCGCACCTCTCCCCGACGCAATTCGAATACAAGCCAGCGTGGCTGGCAACCCGGTTTTTCCAACCGAACCCGGTAACGCCCCGGCGGCCCACTGAGGCGATCCGGCGTGGTACCAACCCGACGCCCGCGCAGAAAAATCTCGGCACCACTTGGCGTCGAAGTAATTTCCACCTTGCCGACCGGAGGAGGTGCCTGCTGCTTCTCACAGCCACCGATCACAATACCCGTCAACAGCAGCAGCAAGGCGCCGACAAACCATGAAATCTTTTTTCTCATCAGCGTCCTCCCATGCGGTTGAGATAATTATCCAGCTTGATCAGCAGCCGCCGGGCATTGTCATATTCCCGCGAATCGGGATCCGCCAGCTCCATGATCTGATGAAACACGTAACGCAACTGCTCAAATTCCTTGAATTCGGCCAGCCGGATCCGTTCGTAATTCAACTCCTGCAATTTCCGCTCCCGCAACTTCACGGCTTCATCCAGGCGTTTTCTGGCCTTGTCCCACAAAGCGGGCTTGGGGGAAAACTGTTCCAGATAGCTGACCGTGACCGCGTAACGTTGAATGGCCGCCCGCAGATTCGACAAACGTGCTTCGCGGTTCGCAAACAGATCCTCTGCCTTGATGAAACTCTGCTCCGCCTGCTCCCGCAGTTCTTCCGGCGTCATTGCAATGGTTTGCAACCCATAGTTGTCGGCCAGGATGTTGATCGCGTACTCTACATCTTCGAACGATTTCGGCGCCAGATTATTAAGCACCATCACTTCCGCCATTTTTCCGGCGTCTCCCACGACCAGACGGCGCTGTTCCCGCTCAGTCGAAGAAACGTCTCCCGGAGGCGGCGAACTCTCCGTCATGATTCCGGAGCGCTCGACAGAGGCGCGCAAAGACTCCAGACTCGCCTCGTTCAGTGTCTCTATCCGCCGCTGAAAACGACGCTGGGACTTCAAGTCGTCAATCACAAATTCCGCAGCACCGTTCTCTACATGCAGCACGAACCGGAACACATTATCCGGCGCGACCAGCTCTTTTTCATAATACAGCAGAAAATCCTTCGGATCCGTTCCACGGGACGCCGTCTCCGGGCCACGGACTCCGCGGGCCTCCTTCATCTGATAAAACCAGCAAATTCCACTGATCACCAGCGCAAACAAAAGAGTATAATACAACCGGTTCGACAACAAGCGTTTCGGCTTACCTTCCACACTTTTTTCCCGACTCGATCCACCCCCAAAGAGTTTGACCGAACCGCTGCGCACCGCCTCCGACCAGTCCTTTACCGCCATCGTATCGGCATCCGGCGCCTCGGAAACGTTCCCGGGAGGAGTCGGCGCGGCAGCCGAAGCTGCCACCGCTTCCGGCCTGCCCGCTTCAGCCTGCTCCACGGCAGGACTCTCCTCCCCCATCGTACAGAAAACCACTTTCGGCGCGTTCTCTGCCAGACCGGTCACCCGAAGCATCTGATCACCAAACTCAACCAGATCGCCTTCTTCCAGCATCTGCGCTCCGGAAATCTTTTTCCCATTGACCTTGATGCCGTTGGTACTACCGGTATCTTCCACCATCCAGACACCTGCGTCACCGCGCCGGAAGCGACCGTGATATCGGGAGACGCCCTCCGTTGGAATCTCCAGAATATTATCGGTTTCCCGACCGACCGTAATCTCCGGCACGGCGAGTTCCAACTCTTCCCCGCGACGCACGCCGTTCACGAAAAAAATCTTCATAATTCTGTGGTTCCGCCTTTCCCCAAAAGACAGCATCGCATACAGCGCCTTCCGCGCCTCTTACATGCCATCATGATATAATATACCGCCGTATCGCATTTTCGCAATCGCCTCCGGGCGGAGAATCTGGTTAAGCTTGAGTTGATGCCCCATCTGCGTCCCGCTTTCCCGGATTCTCCCTACCGGCAGCTCCAACACGGTCACCGCACCCGGTGCCCAGACCAGCGGCCGCCAGCAGCCGAGATTTTCGTGCAGGCCCACCACCCGGCTTTCCCGATTGAGAAACACCACATCCAGCCGCATCCGCATAAAAAACGTATGAATCGCCCCGCAACGCGGAAACACCATCGCATCCATCTCCGGAGAAAAACGCCGACCGATCATCCCCCGCGTCCGCTCCCCCCAGCGCAATGCGGTCCGTGGCGCCCGGGCCAGATATCGCTGCGTGTCCAGATTGAAAATCATATTTACATGACCACCTGAGCCATTTTCAGCCCCAGCGGCACCAGAAGGATAATGAGTACTGCCGGAAAAATGAACATGATAATCGGCAGAATAATTTTTACCGGCGCCTCGTTGGCCAGTTTTTCCGCCATGGTAAAGCGTTTATTGCGCAACATATCCCCCTGTATCCGCAATAACTGGCCGATACTGACTCCCAGTTCTTCGGCTTGAATGATGGCATTCACCACGGATGTAAGGTCACTTTGCCGCACCCGTCGGGCAAGTTCCCGCAACGCATCCGTCCGCTTGCGTCCCAGCTGAATCTCCTGAAAGGTCCGCAACAACTCCTCCCCCAGCGCATCCAACCGCCGCCGCTGCAGAATATCCCGTAAACTGGTCATGAAGTCTTTACCTGCCTCCACTGAAAGCGTCAGCAAATCCAGCAGGTTGGGCAGTGCCTTGAGAATTTCCAGATGACGCGCCTGAATCCGGGTATTGAGCCAGACACCGGGATAAATCGCCAGCATCGCCCCCAGCAGAATCCCCGCCGCTCCGTGGCCGCCGAATACACCGATTACGGCTGCAATCACCCCCAGCAGAATGAAAATAATACGCAAACCAATAAAATCCACCACACCGATGGAGTCTCCATACCCCCCCATCCACAATCGCGGCTCATCCGCCTCCCGCCAGGCGCGGCAAAGCTCGCTGCGGGCAATCCTCCGGAAATTCGGCACCAGCGGCATGACCAGCCGGATCATCACCGGCACTCCCCGCCGCGCTTCATCGCTCATGGTTCCCTCCGACTCCACAAAGGAAAGCGCCCGCAGCACAAACAACGCCAGCATCGTAACGGAAACTCCACAGCAGACCGCCGCCGCCAGCATCAATACCGATCCCATACTCACCTTCCCCGCATCAGATATCAATCGTCGTAATTTTCCGGATTACCAGAAATCCGATCGTCACCAGCAGCACCACCACCGCGATCATCAAATATCCGATCATCGAATCGAATACCCCATCCAGCAATCCCGGTGCCACAAAATGAATCCCGATCAGCAACAGAAACGGCATCAGACTGATCAGCCACGCCTGCATCCGCCCCATCGCTGTAATGGCGTGCAACTTGCCGCTGATACGCATACGTTCCCGGATCAATCCGGCCAGCCGTTCCAGCGTCGAGGTCAATTCTCCTCCCGTCTGCCGTGCGGTAATAATCGCAGTTGCGACCAGCTCAAAATCCGCCGATCCCAACCGGCTGTTCATATTGTCCAGCGCCTGGGTCAGCGGCACCCCCAGACGGCATTCCTGAGCCAGCAGCCGGAATTCCACCGAAATCGGTGGCCGGTCCTGGTCGGCAATTTCATCAATGGCCTGATTAATGCTGAATCCCGCTTTCAGCGAACTGGAGATTGCCATCAGCACATCCTCCAGCTGCTCATTGAATTTCCGCAATCTCCGCTTGCGCAGAAAACGCAAAATCAGTCGGGGTACGGGAAACACCAGCGCCGCTGCCAGCAACCCGATCGCCACTCCGCCGCTCCATGAAGAACCGGGATTCAGCCATACTGTGAAAAGCACAGTCAGCAGCAATACCAATGCGCTTAAACCGAGGCTCAAGTCCAGCACCCGCCCCGCCGGCATCTGGATGAGAATATCATCCAGTTCCAGCCGCGCTTCGGCCAGATAGCGATCCCGGTAACGGGCGGAAACAAACCCGATCACATCCACCAGCACGTAAGCCGCCATGGTCACGCTGACAAATGCCAGCAAACTCGGAATCAGCGGACTGTTCAACACCGGAATCATGATCAATGGCTCCTGCGCGGATTGAACATATCCACATCCAGCGGCAGCTTGGCCCGCTCGATCTCCTCGAGAAACGTCGGGACGCCGCCGGTGGGAACAAACGCGCCGACAATCCGGTTGTCCTGATCCCAACCGTCCTGACGAAAGACAAAAATATCCTGCATCGTGATCACTTCCCCTTCCATTTTGGTGATCTCGCTGACGTGCGTTACCTTGCGCGATCCGTCCCGTTCCCGGCTCACCTGCACCACGATGTCGATGGCCGAGGCGATCTGTTCCCGGATCGCCCGCAACGGTAAATCAAAGCCCGCCATCAGCACCAGCGTCTCCAGTCGCGCCAGCGCATCCCGCGGAGAATTGGCATGAATGGTGGTCAGACTGCCGTCATGCCCGGTATTCATTGCCTGCAGCATATCCAGCGCTTCACCGCCCCGGCATTCGCCGACGACAATCCGATCCGGACGCATACGCAAACTGTTCCGCACCAGATCGCGAATCGTTACCTCACCGCGTCCTTCCACGTTCGGCGGCCGCGCCTCCAGCCGGACCAGGTGTTCCTGATGCAGCTGCAGTTCCGCCGCATCTTCAATGGTAACGATTCGTTCGCGGTTCGGCAGAAACGAACTGAGTACATTCAGCAGAGTCGTCTTTCCCGAACCAGTCCCCCCGGAAATAAGAATATTCTTACGTACTTTGACGCAGATATCCAGAAAACGCACCACATCTTCCGAAATCGATCCGAACCGGATCAGATCTGCCGCCTCCAGCGGCTTACGCGCAAATTTCCGAATCGTAATCGACGGCCCGACCAGAGACAGCGGCGCAATAATGGCATTAACACGAGAACCGTCCGCCAGCCGGGCGTCCACCATCGGCGAACTTTCGTCAATACGCCGCCCCAGCGGTGACACAATCCGTTCAATCGCCGCCAGAACCTGAGAGTCATCGGCAAAAGCCGTGTCGGTCCGGTACAACACCCCGCCGCGCTCCACATACACCTGATTCGGCCCATTCACCATGATTTCCGTAATATCTTCCAATTCGAGAAGATATTCCAGCGGCCCGAGTCCCACGGCCTCCTGCACCAACTCCCGCTCCAACGTCGCCGGCGTCACCGACGGCGGCAACGGTATCGAAAGCTGTGAAAGAATCTCCCGGATGGTATCCGTCGCCTTGCGCTCCAGTTCCGCACCAGTTACGCCGGAAACCGCCAGTTTCTTCAAATTCAGACGAGTCAAAAGTTCCCGGTGCGCGTGTTTCTTGATCTCCTGCAGCAACGGCCGATCCCGATCCGATACACCGGAGATATGCAGAATCGGAATTTTCTCCTTTCCATAGGCATCCTGCCCGCCCTGCTCCACCCGGGCAGCCGACGTATCGTGCACAGAGCCGGCCGGAATCGTGGCGGTATCGGACATCGCCGCCCGCGTCCGGGAGGGCGGAACCGTTGGTGCAGAAGCCGGTGCAGAAGCCGGCACGGCAGCGGTTCGTCCGGCGGATGTCGAACCATCCGGAGACAACGACGGCGAAGCGGCGGATTTCCGACGTTCCATAGTCACTTTCCCCACCCGCACGGACTCGTCCGGCCGGATTTCATAGGGCTCATGGGCGAAAAGCGGATTTCCGGCGGCGAAAGTACCATTGCTGCTTCCCAGATCCATAACCGTCAGGCGCCCGTTGCGCACGATCAACTGTGCATGATGCCGGGAAATTTCCGGTCGCTTGAACACCATATGGCAGTCATCTCCGGAACCTACCAGATAAACGCCGTCCTCCAGACGGGCCAGCGTGTCCGGCCGGTCCGGCTGTCTGATGACCAGCTCCAGCATCTCACAGCCCCTGCTGCCGCCGGCTGCGGCGTTCGTTGTATTTGGGAATATCCTTTTCCAGCTGCCGGAAATTGATAGAGCGATTTTCCATCGACCGGTCAATGCGCGAATCTTCAAAGTTTCTCAAACTCAAGCTGAGAGTCCCTTTGCGACTGGCGAAAATCAACATTTCCACCTCATCCGGCCAGACCAGCAGCGTCACGGTCCCGTAAGTACGTCCGCTCTGTGTATCCGCACCCGGATTCCCCCAACGAGTTCCGGTGGCAAGCACTTTGACATCCTGCAGGATGGTCAGCGTGATCGTATCCAGCGCGGTATCCCCCCGGAGGTCGGGAAAACGGAAAGTCCCGATCACGTCCACATTATCGTTGGGCTGCACAAGGTTGTTCACCGCGGAGACGGTATCGACAGGAATCGAGACGGCCCGCATCCCCTGCCGAATGATGCCGCTGAACCCCTGTCGCAATGAAATCGGCTTGAGGTCGGTATTCAACAGCGTCTGCCCTGCGATCATGGAACTCTCCAGCCGCCGACCGATAACGGATGCGCTCTGACTCCAGGGAATTTCCCGGTTGGAAATGGGCTGATTTCGCATACGCTGAACCTCGACCCGAGCGATATCGCCTTCCCGGATCTCTTCACCGGCGGCGATGTTCCGGGTCACTTTGATCAGAAAAACGGATTCGGCGCTGCCCATGATTTTTTCCTTCTCCGCCTGAATTTGTTGATAACTAAGAACAAATGCCAGAAAACCGAAAAAAACCGCGCCAAGCAACAGAAGCTTTTGTCTCATTGCAATACTCCGCCGGAAAATCGCTTTATGTGTTATGATGATGTTTCAATATATATGGAAGCCAACAGAATTTCCAGCCATGTTATAACTCTTCCTGAAGGTTTTCCCGGATATTTTTCCGCATCTGCCGGAAAACAGCTGGAAAAAAGGCCGTTCCGGAGATACATTTTCCATCAAAGAATGTATTTTCCAGCGCCGCGCTTTCCGCGTTCTGCTGGAAGAACCTAATGATTCGCGAAGGAGATTTCCGCCATGCGTTTTGCCGAAGTCGCCCGGACCACCCGGGAAACCCAGATCACCGTCCGGCTCGAGCTTGACGGCACCGGCACTGGAACCATCCATACTCCAGTACCTTTCATGAACCATATGCTTGAGTTGTTTACCAGACATGGTTTTTTTGACCTCACGCTGGAGGCTCACGGTGACGTGGAAGTGGATTATCACCACACTATGGAAGACCTCGGCCTGACTCTGGGCGAAGCTCTGCGCCGCGCCCTTGGGAATAAGCACGGCATCCGCCGTTATGGCGCGGCGCTTCTGCCGATGGATGAAGCACTCGCCAGAGTTGCACTGGATCTTTCCGGCCGTCCCTGTCTGGTATACGAGGTTACCCCCCCCGCGGCGATGATTAAGGATCTGGACAGCCGGCTCTTCCATGAATTCTTTCAGGGACTGGTCGCCACTTCGGGGATGAACTTGCACATCGATCTGCTGCGGGCTGAAGAAGTGCACCATGCTTTTGAAGCCATCTTCAAAGCTTTTGCCAAGGCGCTGGACCAGGCGGTCACCCCGGATCCGCGCATCCGGGGCGTGCTTTCCACCAAAGGTACGCTCTGACAGCGACATCCCCAAAAGCGCTGTTTCACGCGCGACTCTCCCCTCAGCGAATCGTGGCATCTGCAGGGATCAGGTGCCAGCGATCCGCATTGATCCCGGTCAGCCGGGCGGCGGAGTCGAATGTCGTCCAATCCTCAGGGATGTCGATTTCGCCCGTGAACACCTCTCCCGGAAGAATACTTTCCGGCAGACGCCGTCCATCTCCCGGACAAATGGAAAATTCCCGCAGCTCTCCGTTTCCAAGAAGCAGAATTCGGACCTCGCAGAAATCGGCGGGAGCGGTCGCAAACCGTACCCGGGCCCGAAATTTCCGCCGTCCGTTCTCCTGCACGATTTCGCCACGCACGGCAATCCAGTCCACAGGAGTAAGCATTTCAACTTCCGTACCCACAGCATAAAATACCGGATCCGGCCAGATCTGCGGCTCCGGCAACGCACTCGCGGAAGCCCCGCGACGGTACCAGAACAGCTTATGCCGTCCTACCGTCCGGACTCCAACCAGACCGAATTCCGGATCCAGCAATGCCATTCGATGCAGCGCCGCCGATGGTGAAATCGGCGTTCCCAGCGCATACACCCGGTATTCTGCCCCTTTCACCCCTTCCCCCAAACGGGTTGTGGGATTACGGAACAGGAAATGACCCGCCACATTTTCTCCCGCTTCCACCCGGGAGCCGGGCGGAATCTCCTGGCGCACCTCATCCAGAATTTTTCCCATACGGGGACTTTCCCGCAGAAAGCGCAGTGAGTGCAGCCCGTAAAAACTTTGAGCAAACAACCAATGCGCCACCCCGCCCGATACCAGGGTCGCCACCGCCAGGGCGAACCGGATCCGTCCGCGCCCCCGTGGTCCGCCTCTCCCCAGACCCGCCGCCAGCCATTTTTCCCAACGCCCCCCGGAACGGCAGTGTCGAAATGCCAGCACCACAGCCGCAGCAAAGCAGACCACCAGTTCCGTCTGGTAATGTTGATTGATATTGACCACATCGCGGCTGTTACGCAGCAGATGAGAAAGCAGCAGCAGACCTCCCGCGCCCAGCAACGCGGGCCGTTTCATCGCCGCTGGAAAAACCGGAACCAGCAACAGCAGCAGAAAAAGCAGGTTTTTCTCTGCCAAAAGCGTTCCGAAAAAAACATCGGGACGGGTGAACGGAGAACACAGCACTCCCCACACTCCATGGCCGAGGTGTTCGTACTGCCCGTAGAAGATATAATCCTTTCCTGCGGAAAACAGCGGAATGATCCCCTTCATTGCCAGCAGCAGCCAGGCTACGCCGATCACCGCGTATAATCCTCCATTCCGACGCCGCCCTGCCAGAATCTCCATCAGCCCCCAGCCCGCCCAGAAAACTCCGACCGTCTCTTTGATCGTCAATGTGAACAGGAACAAAACAAACGCCCAGCGTTCATGCCCTTCCTCCTTCAGCATCAGAAACAGCAGAAAACAGGGAATAAAGAGATAAATCGCATTGAATCCGTAAAACAGACACAGATTCATATTGGACACTGAAGGAAAAAGCAGGTAAATCACGCCGCCCGCCAGCGCGTAAAATGGTGACAACCCGATTTTCCGCCCCAGCAGAAACACCAGTCCCGCGCTCCCCCAGAGCAACACCGCATTCAACACAAAAGCCGTTTCCACCCGGGGAACCAACCCGAACAGAGGTGCAAATACAAGAAAAAAGCCCGGCATCCAATGCCCCGCCGAAAAGGCAGGCTCCGGATAATCCCCACGAAACCAATTCCCGAGAAAGGTATTCCGGCAGATTTCCGCATACGTCATCCAATCCGTCCCGGCCAGATAGAGCGTGTCATACGCCAGAAGCGAAGCGTAAATCCCCTGCGCCATCAGCCCAAGCGTCAGCAATGTTCCCGTCGCCGCACACCAGCCGGGATGCCTGCCGCACCAGCGCACCAGCCCCGCCGCCCCGGGAATTCCTTCCGTCAGCACATACCGGTAGACCACCCAGCTCGTCGCCAGAAGCGTCACAATCACCACGGGAAAACCAAACGGAAGGAAGTGAAACGGGATCAAAATTGCCAATGGCGCCAGAATCCGAACCAAACGCTCCGGCGGCGTACTCCGACGCAACAGCAGCATTTCCGCCAATAAGATCCACGTCAGGGTCCACCAGCGCTCCGGATGATCTACTGCCGCCATCCGGAACATGGTCATATCCAGCTCAACAATGCAACCGGACAGTCGTGCCAGACTCATGCCTCCCAGCGCCAACAGCGCCACTGCCGCCACCCGGGATACGCCTCTCCGGCTAGGCTCCGACTGTCCCCGCCCCCCCCGCAAAGGCCCGGCTGAGTCCTCCTTCCCCGGCGTCACCAAACGCCGCCGGGCCCGACTCATGCCTTCACCCGGCGCAGCCGAGACAGGAAATCCACTGTGCGTTCCCGTACCTGCTGCAGAAATTCCACCAACAGCACCACTACCGGCAGTAACGAACGCTGCCGCTCCCCGATGTCACGCAACATGCCGACCAGCTCATTCAGATCAGCCAGCACCCGTTTCCCGAGGCTGAGTTTCAGGGAGCGCATCTCCTGTTCATCGGTATCCACAAAATCCGCCAGTCGCGCCAGCGTTTTGCCGAAACCACAGCTGACCGCAAGTCCATGGCTGCGCAATGACTCCCGGAGCCGCAAAGCGAATACCACATTCCATTCGCAAGCCAGTTTATCAAGCTGTTCGACCAGCTCATCGCCCGGACGCCGACGCCGCGGTCCCTCGCCGGCATCCTCGCGTTCGTCTTCGTCCTCCTCGTCCAGCACATCCCACATTCGCCAGTGCCCGGGAGCGGCTCCCGCCGGCACCAGCCCGGGATGGGACATCAGGCTGTCGAAAATCATGGATTCTTCGCCCGGCAGATCCAGACATCCGGCCAATTCGCGAAAATAACAGCTGATCCGCCGTTCATCACGGCGGATTTCATGCTCCCATTGAAATTCATTCCAGTCTTTTTCCGAATGGGCGAATCTTCCCATACCCCGTTCTGTCTCCCGTCCTGTCAACCTCTGTCATCAACGCGCGGCGCGATCTTCCAGGCGTGCCATTGCTTCCCGATCCGGCGCCTCTCCCCAGAGGCTTTCCAGACTGTAGCGATCCCGTGCCGCAGCCGTCATCAAATGTACAACTACCGAACAGAAATCCAGCAGAATCCAGCCATCCGCCCCGCCGCCGCCATGGGAATGCACCCGGATATGGAATTTCTCCCGGACCTGCCGCTCTATGAATCCGTACAAGGCCTGCAGATGCGGCTCCGACGTCGCGGTACAGATCACAAAATAATCCGCTATCGACGTCTGTTCCGCCACCGGAAGAACCAGTACCTGTTCGGCCAGTTTCTCCGTCGCGGCCCGAGCACAGAAATCCGCAAGTTCCTTCGGGGTCACTTTCACTTCTTCCATCATTTCTCTTTCTCCTCCCTCCACATTGAACCGACGTATAGCCGATGCTCCCGCACATAATCGCGGATCTTTTCCGGAATAAAGGTAGTCGGATTTTCACCGATTGCCATCTTTTTTCTGACTTCCGTCGAAGATATTTCAAAAAAAGGTGCCTCCAATATCCCAGCTGCCAGTTTTTCCACCAGAAACTCCGGCCAGTAGCGACGCAGCATCGCCCGGTCCGGCGTAACTCCGGCACGCGGGTAGGTAATCACGTCCCAGTGTTCCGCCAGCTCCCGCCCCCGGTACCAGGTATGCAGCTGCGCAAGACTGTCTCCCCCGATCAGCAGCTGCAGCCGAATCCCCGGCGTCCGCTCCTCCAGACGTTTCAATACTTCATAGGTATACGAGGGAGACAGCGCAAACTCCCGCTCCGCCTCACACACCTCCATATCCGGCAGCCCTTCAATCAGCAGTTGCAGCATCCGCACCCGGTCTTCATATGAAGCAAAGGCCCTCCCCTTCTTGTGCGGCGGTGCAAAAGCCGGAACCAGCAGTACCCGATCAGTCACTCCCGCGGCCAATGCCGCCCGGGCGGGAGCAAGATGACCGTAATGCGGCGGATCGAACGTTCCTCCGAAAAACGCTTCTCTCACCTCACTCCTCCCCTTGGCACCATTCGTTTTCTTTACCACCTGTTTCCAAACTTAAAATTACCGGATTAATATACCGCGCCCGCGCGCGATTTTCAACATCGCCGGAGTGAGTCATTGTGAAGCATTTTACAACACTTTCCGGAAAAGCCGCTTTCCGGACTTGACGAAGCGACATTCCGGCAGTATTGTGAATGGAGTATTTTTTCAAGGAACCAGAACAAACCAAACGGGAGATTCCGAAAATGACGTATCCGCAACGTGTTGAAAACGAAGCCATGCTCGATGAACTTCTGTCCATTCCGGACCAGACTCTGATCGACTTCATGAAACGCATCGACGGCGACATCGCCATCCTCGGTATCGGCGGCAAAATGGGGCCGACCCTCGGCCGTCTCGCCGTCAATGCCATCCGCGCCGCCGGTGTCAAAAAAGAAGTATTCGGTGTCTCCCGCTTCAGCAATGCCGAAGCCCGGCAGCATCTGGAAAGCTGGGGCGTAAAAACCATCAGCTGCGACCTCATGGATCGCGAAGCCGTCGCCAAACTTCCCGAATTCAAAAATATCATTTATATGGCCGGCCGGAAATTCGGTACGGACGGCTCGGAAGATTTGACCTGGGCCATGAACGTTCTGGTCCCGGGCATCGTCGGCGAACGTTTCCGCAACAGCCGGATTACCGCGTTCTCCACCGGTTGCGTCTACCCGCTGGTCGGAGTCAATACCTGCGGCTGCACCGAAGAGGTCAAACCGCTGCCGGTCGGCGAATACTCTCAGTCCAGCCTCGGCCGGGAACGGGTTTTCGGCTACTGCTCGCGCACCTTCGGCACCAAGGTACTGCTGTTCCGTCTCAACTACGCCATTGATCTGCGTTACGGTGTGCTGCATGACATCGGCCGCCAGGTGTGGAATGAAGAACCGGTCACCAACACCGTGGGGCATTTCAACGTCATCTGGCAAGGGGATGCCAATCGTATCGCCCTGCTCTCGCTGGAACAGGCCGCCAGCCCCGCCGTGCCGCTCAATGTAACCGGACCGGAAACGATCAGCATTGAGTATATCGCGGAACGCTTCGCCCAGCTCATGGGGAAGAAAGTCACTTACTCCGGTGTCAGCGCCGACCTCTGCTACCTCAACAATCCGGCCAAATCGATCCAGCTTTTCGGTTATCCGCGGGTGTCGCTTGCGACCATGATCGATTGGCAGGCCGACTGGCTGATGCGTGGCGGTCGCTCGCTCGGCAAACCGACCCATTTCGAAGTCAACAACGGTAAATTCTAAATCCGGAATCGACATGGGCTTCAGAAACACCGGGTATCGGCTGTCGGCGGCGGCCATCGCCGCAGCAGCCGCTCTGGCAGTTGCCGGATGCAACAGTACGGCCTATTATCAGGACCGGGCGGTTCAACGTGCCCGGGAGTTTCTGTTGGAAAACGCTCCGGAATTAACGCCGCAACAGGCCGCCCACGTCCGCTACAATAAACCGACCCTGCTGGCAGAAAATGTACTGGGGGGCGGCAGCGGAGGTTGGGCCGCGGCCAGTGAACGCAGTCAGATCTGCATCACCTGGTTGATTCCCGGATGCCGGGATGCGTATCTGGTCTATGGCGTCAGCAGTCAGCGCATGTATGACTGGTTTCCGGAGCGGCTGATCCGCAAAACCTTCACACCGGTGGAAACCGTGCGGCTCGCCGCCATCGAAAAAGCACGGACCTATGCGCAGAATAATCTGTATTTCGACCTGAGCAAACGGGAATATAATCAGGTACGGTTCTCCGATCCCCGGATTCTGCGGACAAACTTCAAGCTGAATCTGAATCAGGACGGACAAGCGACGAAAGCACAGCTGGCCCGGCTGGAGAAACAGACGCAATTTTCTATGATCTGGGGTGAGCAAGAAGAAAAACCGACCGTCATCTGTGGGATGGCGGAAGAAGATTTGACAGACTTCCGAGTTTTCTTCGGTGGAAAAATCGAAGCGGATGTGTTGCACCGCCATACTGTCAGTTCGAATCCGCCCGCTGTGTCGGATGCCGACACCCCCAAACCATAAATTTTTACGGGAGAAAGCCATGAGAAGCATGACCGGCTTCGGCAAAGGCGAAGCCATGGCCCCGGACGGTACGGTCTTCAGTGTGGAACTCAGTTCCGTCAATCGTAAACAGCTGGAGATTCGAATCAGTCTGCCAGCTGAATTCAGTGAACTGGATACAGTGGCACGCCGGATTCTCGGTTCGGGTATCAGCCGGGGAGCAGTCAGCTTGAAACTGACCCGGAGCCATGGAGCCGGTAATCGCACCGCGGTACGGATTAATCAGGATCTGTTTCAGCAGCTGGCGGAAAGTTGCGTGGAAATCCGCACCCGGTTCGGATTATCGGCGGAATTTGATCCGGCCACCCTTTTTGCCGTGCCGGGCGTACTGGAAAACCAGACACCGGACTTGGAACAACCCGGGCTGGTCGCAGCCTTTGAGCAGGCGGTGCAAAATGCTTTGCAGGCATTTCTTGCCATGCGCAACGCTGAAGGGGAAGCTCTGCGGCAGGATCTCGCCGGACGCATGGACTTCCTGCGGAACAAGCTCAATGCCATCCGTCCCTTCGCCGCCGGAATTACGGAACGCATCAAACAAAGGCTGCTGGAAAAACTGGAGGCGGAAAATCTTGCCGCCGACCCCCATGATGAACGACTGCTGCGGGAACTGCTGTTTTATGCCGACCGCGCGGATGTCACCGAGGAAATCACCCGACTGGAAAGTCATTTCGGGCAATTTGCCTCGTTTTTGAATAACGACCATGAACCAGTGGGGCGCAGTCTGGATTTTCTGGTGCAGGAGATGTTCCGGGAAATCACCACACTCGGCAACAAGGCCGGCAGTTCCGATATTTCCCCGCTGGTCGTTGCCTTCAAGGCCGAACTGGAAAAAATCCGGGAACAAGTGCAAAACGTGGAGTAAAATATTTCCTCATGGCCCAGCAATGTAATCTCATTTCCCCGGTCTTTACTCCGGAGGAACTCCAGAAATTAACCAGAGAAATCGGCGCCGGCTATTCGGACCGGGTGGGGGTCAACCTGCATGAAGACCACAACCTCCCCCGCCGGGGTGAGGTGCTCGCCATCGTCGCCCGGCTCCTGGAAGTGATTTTTCCGGGATTTGACGATGCACCGCGTCACCGCGGCGCGCTCCATACCGAAACCGCTGAACTGCTGGATGAATTATGTCCGGCGCTCTTCGATCAGATTTCCCGCGCCGTCCGGTTCGGCTGCCGCGAAAGCGACTGCGGGAACTGCAATGCAGTGGAGCGCAGTACCGCTGCAGTCCGCGCCCTCCTGCTGGCCCTCCCGGATATCCGGGAAACGATGAAGCTGGATGTGGCAGCCGCCTACACCGGAGATCCCGCCGCAACCTCAACGGCGGAAATCGTACTGTCTTACCCCTGTATCAAAGCCATCACCATCCAGCGCCTGGCACATGTGCTTTATCTGGAAAAAATCCCGCTGATTCCCCGTTTGATGACCGAATACGCCCATACTCTGACCGGTATCGACATTCATCCGGGAGCGAAGCTGGGCCGGGGGGTGTTTATTGATCACGGCACCGGGGTGGTCATCGGAGAAACAGCGGAGATTGGAGATAACGTCCGGATTTATCAGGGGGTGACGCTGGGAGCGCTCTCATTTCCCAAAGATGCCTGCGGCGTCCTGATCAAAGGATGCAAACGCCATCCCACTGTGCGGGATAACGTGACGATTTACGCCGGAGCCACCGTACTTGGGGACATTGAAATCGGGGAAAATTCCGTCATTGGCGGCAATGTCTGGCTGACCGAAAGTCTGCCTCCCGGTACCAAAATTACCGCCCGACCGCCGGAACATCAGGTGCGTTTCTCCCACCATGCTGCCGGAAAGTGATTGTCCCATGTCGGAATTTATCATTCAGCAATACGAAGAAGTTCTGCAGCAGATCCGCGATGCCGCCCAAATGGCGGGGCGCGATCCCGTTTCCATCCGCCTGCTGGCCGTCAGCAAAACCTTTCCGGCAACCGATATTGCTGCTCTGTATCAGCACGGCTGTCGTGCGTTTGGAGAAAATCGCGTGCCGGAACTGGAGGCAAAAGCCGCGGTACTGCCGCCTGACATCGAATGGCACCTCATCGGGCAGTTGCAGTCAAACAAGGTCCGCCGCGCAGTCAAAACCGCCGCCGTCATTCATTCGGTAGATTCTCCGGAATTGCTGGAGCGTATCGACCGCATTGCCGGTGAGGAACAAAGACATCCCGCGATCCTGCTGGAAGTCAACATCTCCGGTGAAGTGGCAAAAAGCGGCTGCACGCCGGAAGAATTGCCGCGGCTCGCCGCACTCGCCGCCACAGCACAAAATGTGAATTTCCGGGGACTGATGACCATGGCCCCGTTTGAAGCAGCGGAACCGGAACTGGACCGGATCTTCGAACGGCTGCGTACCTTGCGGGACGAACTGGAGCAACAGTTGAACCGACCGCTTCCGGAATTGTCCATGGGAATGAGCGGCGATTACCGTATCGCCATCCGTCACGGTGCGACTATTGTCCGGATCGGCACGGCCATTTTCGGGCGGCGCCCCCTGCAGACGCCTGCGGTCTGAAAACGCAATCGTCGCACCCCGTTTCCGCTCTTTCTGTTTTTCCACCTGCGTAGAAAAAAGGGGAGAGCACCGCGTCGCGGCACCCTCCCCTCACTTGCTTCGCCAATGGCGGCGGGGATTATTTCCCGTAATAGGCTTTCAGATAAAGTTCTTTGATTTCCGAAATCAGCGGATAACGCGGGTTGGCACCGGTACACTGATCGTCGAATGCCTTTTCCGAAAGTTCGTCGAGCCGTTCCAGGAAATCCTTTTCCGGAACGCCCAGCGCTTTGATCGACTTCGGAATTTCCAGCCGGTCCTTGAGTTCCTCGATCTTGGCGATGAGCCGCTCCACCTTTTCATCCTCGGTCTTGCCTCCGAGACGGAGGAAATCGGCAATGTCCGCATACCGGGTCTTGGCTTCCGGACATTTGTACTGCGAGAACGTCCCCTGCTTGGTCGGCTTATTAGTCGCATTGAAGCGGATCACGTCACAAAGCAGCAGTGCATTGGCCAATCCGTGCGGGATGTGAAATTCCGCACCGAGCTTGTGCGCCATCGAGTGGCAGATCCCCAGGAAGGCGTTCGCAAACGCCATCCCCGCAATGGTGGCGGCATGATGCATCTTTTCCCGGGCGCGCTCATCCGTCTGGCCGTTTTCGAAGGAAGCCGGCAGATACTTGAAAGTCAGTCGGATGGCCTCCATGGCCAGCGCGTTGGTATATTCGCTGGCCAGAATCGACACCCGCGCTTCCAGCGCATGTACCAGTACGTCCAGTCCGCTGTATGCGGTCAGTTTTCGCGGCATCCCCATGACCAGCTGGGTATCGATGATGGCGATATCCGGCGTCAATTCATAGTCGGCCAACGGATATTTGTTGCCGGTCACCTCGTCAGTGATCACGGCGAAAGGCGTCACTTCCGAACCGGTTCCGGAGGTGGTCGGGATTGCCACCAGCGTGGCTTTCACTCCCAGTTTCGGGAATTGGTAAACGCGTTTACGAATGTCCATGAACCGCATGGCGATATCGCTGAAGTTCACTTCCGGGTGTTCGTACAGCAGCCACATGATCTTTGCCGCGTCCATCGGCGAACCGCCCCCGATGGCAATGATCACGTCCGGCTTGAATGTACGCATCCGTTCCAGACCCGAATATGCGGTTTCCAGCGTCGGATCAGGCGACACGTCAGCGAAGATATCCACCTTGATATTCAGTTCCTCCAGCGTGCTGATGGCCTCTGCGAGTATGCCGCTGTTGTAAAGAAACCGGTCGGTAACGATGAACGCCCGCTGCCGTCCCGCCAGATCACGCAAGCCTTCCGGCAGACAGCCGTATTTGAAATAAATCTTCGAAGGAACCCGGAACCAGAGCATGTTTTCTCTCCGCTGAGCGATGGTTTTGATGTTGAGCAGATGTTTCGGCGCCACGTTCTGACTGACCGAGTTCCCGCCCCAACTGCCGCACCCGAGTGTCAGCGACGGATCCAATTTGAAATTGAACACATCTCCGATCGCCCCCTGGCTGGCCGGCATGTTGATCAGCGTCCGACCGGTTTTCATGCGGCGGCCGAATTCATCAATACGGTCCCGGTTGCGTGGATTCGTATACAACACACTGGTGTGCCCCATCCCACCGAATTCCAGCAGCTGCTGTGCCCGGTCGAGAGCAGCGTTGAAATCCTTTGCTTTGTAGAGGGCAAGCACCGGCGAAAGTTTTTCGCAGGAAAACGGGTAATCCCGTCCCACGCCATCGGTTTCACCAATCAGGACCTTGGTTTCCGGATCGACTTTGATACCGGCCATCTCGGCAATTTTCGCAGCACTCTGGCCGACGATCTTGGCGTTGAGCTTGCCGTCCACCACGATGGTCTTGGCAACCTTGGCCCCTTCGGTCTTATTGAGAATGTAGGCACCACGGCGGACAAACTCCGCTTTGACCGCATCGTAAATCGATTCAATAGCGATCACCGACTGCTCGGAGGCGCAGATCATACCGTTGTCGAAGGTCTTGCTTTGCAACACCGAGCTGACTGCCATCAGAATATCGCAGCTTTCATCCATGACAGCGGGCGTATTTCCCGCCCCGACGCCGAGCGCCGGGATCCCCGAAGAATACGCCGCCTTCACCATACCCGGTCCGCCGGTGGCCAGGATCAGGCTGATCATCGGATGGCTCATCAGATGTTGCGACAACGATACGCTCGGTTCGTCAATCCAGCCGATAATATCAACCGGTGCTCCCGCCCGGACTGCCGCATCCCGCACGATCCGGGCCGCGGCAATGGTACAGTTTTTGGCACGCGGATGCGGAGAAAAGATAATGCCGTTGCGCGTTTTCAACGCCAGAAGCGACTTGAAGATCGCAGTCGATGTCGGGTTGGTGGTCGGCACGATCCCCGCGATCAAACCGAATGGCTCGGCGATTTTGGTAATCCCGAAAGCGTCGTCCCGCTCAATGACACCGCAGGTGCGAGTCTGCTTGTATTTATTATAAACGTATTCGGATGCAAAGTGGTTTTTGATCACCTTGTCTTCGATGACCCCCATGCCGGTTTCCGCCACGGCCATCTTGGCCAGTTCGATCCGGGCGTTATTGGCAGCCAGCGCGGCGGCACGAAATATTTCATCCACCTGCTCCTGAGTGAATGTCGCATAGACTGCCTGTGCCGCTTTTACCCGGGCAATGGTGTCGTCCAATGCCCGAAGCTGTTCGGTCTCATCCACGATCTTCTTTTCGTCCATTATTCACTTTCTCCTGCTGTTTCTCCGGAAGCCGCTCCGTACAGAACTCGGAGTTTCTCCTGGCATCCTTATCCTCAATGTCCGAATCTTGTCCTCAAAACATGCACTTTTTCGTCTCACCCTCCTGTTTTTCTCGGGGTCTCTTCCGCCCGATGGCGGTTGCCCTCCCCTCCTGCTCCCACTGATTTCTGACGGAATCTTTTACCGGGCATTCGATAAAAGCACATCGATATTTTTTTATCCATCGTAAATGAATATACCTCCGAAATAATCAAATGTCAAGCCTATTAGATATAAAAATATCGATATTTTATCCTGTTTGAACCCCGTCCTCATGAAGCCGGCAGAGTGCGTGCCACTGTGATGCTGTCCCGTGGCAGGAAAGTCAGCCATCATCCCTACTGGCCCGGCATCGCAACTTCAGCCGCCCCCCTCATATTGTATCGGGGTGAAAATTTATGAACATTCACGCCAGACAGCCTCCTGTCTGGATGCAACCCGGAGTTATTGCAACGAACGCTATGTTCGCGAGGGAATCCGGTCATTTCGAGCTTGCATCCTGCCACGAATCCCTTTATAGTATGCCAAGAGTATTCCGTTGTTCCGCCGCAAGACTCTCTCGCGGTATCTATCAATGGTGAAAGGAGGAAGAAATTATGCATCCATTTTCCCGTCTGCTGAGCGTTTCCGGACTGTTTTTCCTGATCGCCGGCAGTCCTGCTGTTCCGGCGGCGGATTCGCCGAAAAGCGCCCTGGAACTCGATCCCAACATGACACTCGCTCCCGCCAACGAAAATGGCCTGCGGTTCGTAGCACCGACGACCGCGCCTGTCCGGTTGACCGGGTTTCCGTTTTTTGAACGGGACCGGGTATACCGGCGTATGCCATTGCACCCCGCGGAACCATTTTCGCCAGGCGTGGAAAATCTCTCCTGGAACACAGCCGGTGGCCAGGCGGCCTTTCGTACCGACAGTTCCCGGATTGTACTGAAAGTGAAGATGCGCGGCAATCGCCTGATGTACAATATGGCACAAACCGGCAGTGCCGGATTCGATCTTTACGCGGGAGAACCGGGCCGGCAGCGCTTTGCAGGAGTGACCCGCTTCCCTGCGGGAGCACAGGAGTATACGGCCCGAATCTTCCGAACTGCCCGCCCCAAAATGCGGGAATTCATTCTCAACTTCCCGCTCTATGCCGGAGTGGAATCCGTTTGGATCGGTATTGATGAAAAAGCCTCTCTGGAGGCGCCGTCGCCCTGGACCGATGCCCGGCCGATTGTCATTTACGGGACCTCCATTACGCAGGGCGGCTGTGCCTCCCGCCCGGGAACGGCTTATCCCAACATCCTCAGTCGGGAACTCAACCGACCGGTCATCAACCTCGGATTTTCCGGAAACGGCAAAGGTGAAGCCGGTGTAGCCGAAGAAATCGCCCAGATCGCCGATCCAGCCATGTTCATCCTTGATTATGAGGCCAACTCCGGAGGTACGGAGAAAATTGCGCAAACTCTGCCGGTTTTTGTGGAAATCCTGCGGAAGCATCATCCTGTAACCCCGATTCTGGTTATTTCCCGAATTCGCCACGGGAGTGAAGCACTGGACTATTCCCGCAATGAAAATGCGCCTCGTGCCGAAGCAAAGGCCTCCGCAGCCGTAGTGCAGCGCAGTCTGGTGGAAAAACGCCGGGCGGCAGGCGATGAGAAAATTTATTTCCTTGATGGCGGGACATTGCTTGGCGCGGATGACTGGGATGAGGCGACCGTGGATGGAAGCCATCCGACGGATTACGGTTTCATTCTGATGGCCCGCGCCATCATGCCGACAGTAAAGAAGATTCTGGAAGGAAATGCGGCACCTGCCGCGCAGTGAAAGGCGTTTCCATGCTGATCGGATCCAAACTTATCAAAAACAGCGACCTCGGTATCGGCGGCCTGCTGTATGGCGGGCGCCTGTTGGAGTTTGTAGCGGAACAGGCCGCCATTTACGCACGGAAATGCACCGGGGCCCCGCATCTGCTCGGGTACCGGTTTGCGGAGATCGTTATTTCACATCCGGTACGGGAAGGAGAAATTCTGGATTTTTACGGAGAATCGCCGACGGTGCGAACCTCCAGCATCACGTTTGATCTCTTCGCTCGATCCGGTACTACGGAAATCGTCCGTGCCCGCTGCACCTTCGTTGCCGTCGATGACCAGGGACAAAAATATCCGATCGTCCTGCTGCAGAGGCTTGAAGAATAAGCTGTAAACGCGTACACGTCAGAAAAAAAATCAGGCGTTCCGCCCTCTTCATACGGGGGCGGAACGCCTTTCTATAGCACTCAACCGTTATTTCTTCCGCAAATAATAGTAATCTCTGGCAGGCCATCCTGTATTCACGTTTTTCCCCTGCAGCAGAGCGGTTCTTTTCATATAACTGGCATGGCCATCCGCCCAGCCGATATTAATTCCGTTATCATGGCGGTCCCCGATACCGGGGGCAATATCGTTGCGATAAAGCGCAGCATTCTGTTCAGCCCAGGTTATAAGATCACTGCTGTCGCCGGTGGCAATGGTCTCAGACGGTTTGGTAATGGAGCCAGGCTTCACATAAACGCCGAGGTATCCCAGCCCCATGGGGACACCGTCACTATTGCCGAACCAGTTATATCCGTAGCCTCCCCAGAAGCTCTGTTTCGTTTCCGGAATAGAGAAACCACCACTGCCGTTTACCCAGGAAGGACACTGAAAAGCGCCTTTCCCCAACGCCTCCACGCCATGCGCCATGGTGGAAGAGGTTGCCTTCTCCAGAATGCTGATCCCCAGATAGGGGGCCAGCTGCCATTTCCAGCCGGCAAACCCGTAATAAGCCAGCGGTTCATCGCCGGCCTTCCCGCTTAATACCGGGAAAAAATCATAATCCGCGCTATATAAAAGGATGGCCGTGACAAGTGTTTTCTGATTATTGACACATGCTATTTTCCGTGCCTGTTCCCGCGCTTTAGTCAACGCGGGCAGCAGCATCGCCGCCAAAATAGCAATGATGGCAATCACCACCAGGAGTTCAATCAGAGTAAAACCGCGCCACTTCCTCATCCTCATCTCCTTTCCTTGTTCACTATAAATATCCGGGAAAATATCCCGCTTCACACTTCAATATCCACCCTTTTGTTACCTTTACAGAAAACCTGTCCCTCCTCAATCCATCGGCCGCGCCTTCCAAGCCAATTTTTCTCCATAACAGGACTCAGATGAATGTTCCTCCTCATTTTTCCCCCTGTGCCGCTTTATAAGAATGCGCCACCTTAACGTGCCCCCTGCGGAACCTTTGAAACAGGATATTCGCCCTGCTATTTCAGCCGCAAATAATAGTAGTTTCTCCCAGCCCAGTCAGTACCCCGCCCCTGTTGCAGAGCGGTTTTCTTCATATAACTGGCATGGCCATCCGCCCAACCGATGTTGATCCCGTTATCATGGCGGTCCCCGATCCCGGGTGCAACGTCATTGTGGTAAAGCGCCGCATTCTGTCCGGCGGAAGTAATAAAATCATTGCTGTCACCGGTGGCAACCGTTTCCGACGGCTTTTTCACGGACCCCGGTTTCACATAAACACTCAGATAGCCCAATCCCTGACAAATGCCACTGCTGTTGCCGAACCAGTTATATCCATACCCGCCCCAGAATGATTGGTTGGTATTGGAAATGGTAAAACCACCACTGCCGTTCACCCAGGACGGACAAAGAAACGGTCCACGCCCCAATGCCTCCATGTTATATCCCATAGTCGTAGAAGTCGCTTTCTCCAGAATGCTGATCCCCAGATAGGGTGCCAGCTGCCATTTCCAGCCGGCAAACCCGTAATAGGCCAGCGGTTCATCGCCGGCCTTCCCGCTCAACACCGGGAAGAAATCATAATCCGCGCTGTATAAAACCACGGCGGTTACGAGCGTTTTCTGATTGTTGACGCAGGCGATTTTCCGGGCCTGTTCCCGCGCTTTATTCAACGCGGGCAGCAGCATCGCCGCCAGAATTGCGATGATCGCAATCACCACCAGGAGCTCAATCAGAGTAAAACCGCTCTTCTTCGCCATCCTCATCCCCTTTCCTTATAATTAAATGTCCCGGAAAAAACATCCTGTTCAGCGCTCCCGCTCATAACGGAAATCACGACCACCTTCCTCCCCCCCTCGTTGTTACAGGTGTGAAGAAGCCTCCTCCCCCGCAATGATTCTGACCTGCCGGAGAATTTTTCCCGCCAGGGGCAACGTCATGGTCAGCAGAATGAGAATGATCACAATCGTCAGCAGCAATTCCAGCACCGTGAAAAACTTCCGCTCCGTTGCCGAACCAGCCAAGTCTGCCATGACTGCGCCTTCTCTTCTTGCCGTCTTCTTATTAATTATACATTATTTTTAATCGATTGACGTGAAAAATCCATAAAAAGTTCTTTTTTCTGCAAAAAAAAACGGACCGGTTTCCCGGTCCGTCGCAATGCTTACGAATAATCGAAAGTATCACGCTTATTTGTCGAAGGCATGTCCGGCGGAGCCGAGCACTTCCTTGTTCTTGTGAATGTAGAGTTCCTTAAGCGCGGTTCTGGCCGGGCCAAGGTATTTGCGCGGGTCGAATTCCGCGGGCTTTTCGTTGAACACCTTGCGGATCGCCGCCGTCATCGCCAGCCGACCGTCGGAGTCGATGTTGATTTTACAGACAGCGGACTTGGCAGCCTGACGGAGCTGTTCTTCGCTGATGCCGATCGCATCCTTGAGCTTGCCGCCGTTTTCGTTGATGATCCGGACGAGTTCCTGCGGCACACTGGAGGAGCCATGCAGCACAATCGGGAATCCCGGAATCTGCTTTTCGATTTCCGCGAGAATGTCGAGACGGATCTTCGGATTGTCGCCGGGTTTGAACTTGTACGCGCCGTGCGAGGTGCCGATCGCGATCGCCAGGCTGTCCACGCCGGTACGCTTGACGAAATCCACCACTTCTTCCGGACGCGTATAGGTGTGCTTTTCCGCCTTGACATCGTCTTCGACGCCGGCGAGCACACCGAGTTCGCCTTCGACGGTCACGTCGTGGGCGTGGGCGTATTCAACCACCTTGCGGGTCAGCGCAATGTTTTCTTCATAGGGAAGATGCGAACCATCAATCATCACCGAGCTGAAGCCGTAATCAATGCAGCTCTTGCAGGTTTCGAAATCCGGACCATGGTCGAGATGCAGCACGATCGGAATCAGTTTGCCGTTGTTGATTTCCTTGGCATATTCCACCGCGCCCTGGGCCATATAACGCAGCAGCGTCTGGTTCGCATATTCGCGGGCGCCTTTGGAAACCTGCAGAATCAGCGGGGATTCGGTTTCCACACAAGCCTGAATGATGGCCTGCAGCTGTTCCATGTTGTTGAAGTTGTAGGCGGGGATGGCATATCCGCCCTTGACCGCTTTGGCGAAAAGCTCGCGCGTATTCACCAGTCCGAGATCTTTGTAATTGACAGCCATGGTATTCTCCCTTGGTTTGGATGAAAATGTTTTCAAACCACTGTTTCAATGTAACACCGCTGCGGGAAAATACAAGCCTTCGTATAAAAAAACGCCGTTACACTCTTGCAATCCATGCCGAATTGGGTATTTTAATAACATCATCCGACACTGCGTCCCAGGTGGACATTTCGCGCGTCCCGATGAATCGTCGCCGGAATGTTTCACTGCGCCGTCGACGTGTTGTTATTGTATAGATTGTCTGATTCACTATCAAAAAAACGGGAGTTGCCTGCCATGCCGTTGATCGATATGCCGCTTGCCGAACTGAAAACCTATCGGGGCATCAGCCCCCGTCCCGAGGATTTCGACCTCTTCTGGGAGCGTTCTCTCCAGGAAATGGCGGCAGTCGATCCGCAGCTGGAACTCAAGCCGGCCGCTTTTCAGACGCCGTTTGCAGAATGTCTGGACCTGCGTTTCACCGGTGTCGGCGGTGCCAGAATCTATGCAAAACTCATCCGGCCCCGCCGTCCGGAAGACCGCAAGGGCCCTGCCGTAATACAGTTCCATGGGTATTCCGGCGACTCCGGAGACTGGCAGGATAAACTTGGGTATGCCGCGGCTGGTTTCACCTTTGCCGCGCTGGATTGCCGCGGTCAGGGTGGAAAATCCCAGGACACCACTGCAACCACCGGCACCACCCTGCGCGGCCAGATCGTTCGCGGTCTGGATGACGGACCGGAAAAACTGCTCTTCCGCCAGATTTTTCTCGACGGCGCGCAGCTGGTCCGGCTGGTCATGGATATGCCCGGTGTGGATCCGAAACGCATCGGCGTTTTCGGCGGCTCTCAGGGCGGTGCGTTGACCCTGGCGACCGCAGCGCTGGTTCCGGAAATCAATCGTGCGGCGGCGGCCTTTCCCTTTCTGTGCGATTACCGCCGGGTCTGGGAAATGGATCTCGCCAAAGGCGCTTACGAGGATATTTGCTATTATTTGCGCCACTTCGACCCCACTCACGAACGGATTGAGGAAATGTTCCGCCGCCTCGGCTACATCGATGTGCAGAACCTTGCCGACCGCATCCGTGCCAGGGTGCTGATGTTCTGCGGGCTGATGGACACCACCTGCCCACCGTCCACGCAGTTCGCCGCCTTCAACAAAATCACCTCCCCCAAGGAGGTAATAATTTACCCGGACTACAGTCACGAATTCCTGCCCGGCTGCAATGATCGCATCATGCAGTTCATGCTGGAAATGCTGCCCCCCTCCGCATCAACCTTCCCGGGCACGCCCCAGCAGGAGTAAACTTCCCCTATGGCTCGACTCCAAAACGGGAAATGGGCCATCCGCCCGTTATCAGGCGCCCCGGTCGTTCAAATCGCTATCGGCGGGGACGTCTGTCCCGGTCCTCAAGCCTCAAAACTGACGTGCGACAATGGCGCTGCCGGGGTCTTCGCGGCGCTTGCCCCGTATCTTCCGGCAGAAGCGCTCAATATCGTACAATGGGAAACCCCATTGGCCGTCCGGGAAGCCCCCATCCGGAAAAGCGGCCCCCATCTCAACAGTCCTCCGGAAGCGGTGGAAATCATCAGAAGTGCGAATTTTCACGTCGCCCTCCTCGCCAATAATCATACTGGCGATCACGGTCCGAACGCTCTGCTGGAAACCATCCGCATCCTTCAGCAAAAAGGTCTGACTACCGTCGGTGCAGGTCCCGATCCGGAAACCGCCGCCCAGCCGCTGGAAATCCGACGCAATGGGAAATCCATTTGCATTTTCAATTTCTGCGAACATGAATTCGGCACAGCCTCTCCCGGAAAACCCGGAACCTCAGCGCTGTGCCTGCTGGAAAATCTTGCTGCGGTACGCATGGCGGCGACCAGGACGGACTTCGTATTGGTCACTCTGCATGGAGGCAATGAATACGCCCCCTTTCCGGCTCCTCGCATGGTGCATCTGCTCCGCGCATTTGCCGACGCAGGAGCCTCGCTGGTATTCAACTGCCATACCCATTGTCCTGAAGGCATTGAAATATACCATGGGGTGCCGCTGGTGTACGCCCCCGGCAACCTGTTTTTTCCCGGGTTATCCATCACACCTGCCTGGAGAACGGGATATCTGCCGGTCTTCCAGCTGGACAACAAAGGGGTATATGAGCTGGAAATCATCCCTTATACCTTCGACGAATGCCGAATTGCCCTGCTGGAAGGCTCCCGTCGGGAAGCCTTCTTCGCCTATTTCGAAAAACTCTGCCGGCCGCTTGCTGAACCGGAAACGTTACAACGGTTGTATGAAGCATGGTGTCTGAAATACGGCCGAGATTATCTCTCCGCCATCCTGAACGCCCTGCCGGAACGCTGGGAAAAGGATTTTGCTCAGAGCGCCACCGCTGACCCAATGATGCCGTTGCGCAATCTTTTCCATTGTGAATCCCATCGAGACCTCATTGCCGGATTCCTGACACTGGTCGAAGAGGGGCGCACCGCAGCAGCCAGCTCTTCCTGGCCGGAAATCGCGGCCATGCAGAAAATGCCGTGGGAAAAATAATTTTTTCTCCAGTCCCCCCCCCTGCCCCTCATGCTCAAAGCGCCCCCCTCGGCCTCATCCTCGGAGATTCCTGCGGTTCAACGCCCCCAGCAGCGCGTAAATCGCCTGCAGCTTCGGCGTTTCCACACCGTGACAACGCGCCCGCCGCAATACGTTGCCGACAATGGCTTCGACCTCCATCGGACGCCCCGCCTCGAAATCCACCAGCATGCTGGTCTTGTACGGCGGGAAGCTACGGGTATAGACCATGGTTTCCTCCAGCAATTCCGGTTCCAGCTTCACGCCCTCCGCGGCGGCGACGGCGGCGACCTCCGCCATTATATCAGCACACAAAGCTTCGATTTCGCCCCCATCGGTCAGCTCACGGGTGTTCAAACCGCCCCCAATAACGGACACCGGATTGAACGGGGTATTCCACAACAGCTTCTTCCAGCGGAAATACCGGATGTCATCCACCGCCCGGGCCTCGACGCCGACGGAGCACCACGCCTGCGCCAGTCCCGCGGCTTTTTCCGAAGGCGGCTGCCCATCACAGCGCCCGAATATCAACCGGTGAACGCCCTGATGATTCAAATGGCATGGATCAATCCGCGTCACCCCGATATAGGCAACGGCACTGTAAATCTCATGCTCAGGGAAAGCAGCCAGCAGAGGCTCCTCGATTCCTATTCCGTTCTGAATCAACAGCACCGCCGTATGCTTCGAAGCCAGTGCTCCCCGCAATATGACGGGAAGATCAACCTCGGGCAACACCTTGGTGGCCACGATCACCCAGTCCGGCGTATCCGTATATTCCTCCGTCGAGCGCAGCACCTGCGACGGTCGGAAACAAAAATTACCATCCACACTGTCGATCTGATATCCATTCTGAACAATTCTCTCCCAATGGCTGCGCACCACCACCGACACCTCCGCCCCCGCCTGGGCCAACCGTCCTCCAAAATAAGCACCGACCGCACCGGCACCGACCAGTAACACTTTCATCGCCCCCATCCTTTCCATTATGCCTCATCGAAAGAGAAAAGCTTTTTCCTCTTTCATACTATACGGTTGATCGGGAAAGAAGACAAATCCAGCATGATTCCTCGTGTCCGACAGCAAACGGCAGCTCCTCTCGCGGCCGACGTCCCGGAGGGGCGGATTTTTCACGGCTTTCCCGGTTCTCCGCTTTTATTTGGAGAATCTTGCGGTATATTACTGTATTCTGACAAATTTTACAAAAAAACAGCGAAGGTATTTCCCATGTCAAATCCGCTACCGGAAATCATGACACTGGAAGAAGTCGCCCGCTACCTGCGCGTCTCCGACCGCACCGTATACGACTGGGCGCAGCGCGGCGAAATCCCCTGCGGCAAAATCGGTACTGTCTGGCGTTTTCTCCGCCCGGAAATCGAAAAATGGGCCAGAGAACGCATCACCGCCTCCCGATCTGAAATCGACCTGTCGCCTCTGCAACTGGCCTCGGTACTGACTCCCGGACGGGCCTTTATCATTGACTCCGCCACCAAACAGGAAATTCTGGAACAGCTGATCGAACGCCTCGCCTCCGGCAGCGAAGTCAAATCCCGTGCAGAACTCGTCAACGGCATTTTTCAGCGGGAAAAACTCATGTCCACCGGCATCGGCTTCGGCATTGCCATCCCTCATGTCCGCCTGCGCAGTGTGCGGACACTGGCCATGGCCGCGGCGCTGGTCCGGAACGGCGTTCCCGATTACGAAAGCCTCGACCAGATACCGGTGCGGTTGATCTTCATGATCATCGCCCGGGACGACCAGCACGCACAACACCTGCGGCTGCTGTCCCAGCTCAGTGCCGGACTCAAGGATGAAAATCACCGTGCCATGTTGTTAGACTGTGCGGACGATGCCGCCTTTTTTGCGGCCTTGACCGGCCGGGAGGCGTAATATCATGTTTCCGCACGGCGTATTGGTATTGCTGGGGCTGGCGGTTTTCGGCGGTCTGATCGGGGCGTGGATCTTTCAGAAAATCCGTTTCCCGCAGGTGGTCGGCTACATCGTCATCGGCCTGCTGCTCGGACAATCCGGCTTCGCGCTGGTCAGCGCCGACGATATTGAAAATTTGAAAATGCTCAACCTCTTTGCGCTCGGCATCATCGGATTTCTCGTCGGCGGCGAGCTGAAATTGAGCATCTTCCGCAAATACGCCCGCCAATTCACCGCGATTCTACTGCTTGAAGGCGTCCTGGCATTTTTGCTGGTCGGTATCTCCATCGGCCTGGTCACCTGGTTTCTCGTGCACAATTTCGCCGCTGCGCTGGCCACCGGCATCATCTTCGGTGCCATCGCGTCAGCCACCGATCCGGCCTCCACGATCGACGTCATCTGGGAATACCGGGCCAAAGGCGTAATGACTACCGCCATTATCGCCATTGTCGCCCTGGACGATGCGCTGGCCATGACCCTTTATGGCCTGGGGACCGGTACCGCACAACTGCTGACCAGCGAAAAAGGCTCCATCCTGCATTCGCTGATTCAAGTCGGAGTCTCGCTGGGCGGTGCCATTCTGATCGGAGCGGTCGCGGCAGGAATTCTGACCTTGTTCCTTCGGCATCTGGCCCAGCCGGAACGGGCGGTGGCGCTTTCGGTTGGCGTCATCCTGCTGGTCATCGGCATGGCAGCGACCTATCAGCTGGACGTGATTCTCTCCACGATGATGATCGGATTTGTACTGGTCAATCTGGCGCCGCGTCGCAGTGAAGACATCTTCAAATTGCTCCGCAGTTTTTCGGTACCGATCTACGTACTGTTCTTCGTGCTGGTGGGGGCCCGGCTTGAAGTGGGCAACATGCCGTTGTGGCTCTGGGCAGTGGTCGTCCTGTATGTTGCCGGTCGCAGCATCGGCAAAATCGTCGGTGCGTACTACGGCAGCAAATGGACGCACGGCCCGCCGGAAGTCAGCCGCAATCTCGGTATGGGGCTCTTTGCCCAGGGCGGTGTGGCAATCGGCTTGTCGATTGTTGCGGCGGAATATCTGGGCGACATTCGGTTGTCCGATCGGTTGCTGCTCAGTGACATGGTCATTTATGTTGTGACCACCACCACTTTGATTCTACAGCTGATCGGCCCGGCCATGGTTAAGTTTGCGGTAAAACGTTCCGGGGAGGCCGGCCGCAATCTGACGGAAGAAGACGTCATGGCGCAACTGACCGTCGCCGACGTCCTGGGCGGAGCACAACCACCGCCGATTCGGGAGGGAGACTCGGTGGAGGAAGCTGTCGCTTATTTCACCGAACATGACCTGCTGATTTCTCCGGTAGTCGACAGCGACAACCGGATCCGCGGCATCCTGACCTTCGACGCATTAAAAAATGTACTCTCCGACCGGGATGCCTGGCGCTGGCTGCTGGTGGCCGACCTGATGACCCCGATGTTCGAATCCGCCACACCGGGGGAACGGCTTCCTGAGGTGTATCAGCGGATGCAGCAATTCAAGCTCGATCAGCTGCCGGTAGTGGATGCGGCCACGCATCAGCTTCCCATCGGCGTGATTGATCTGCGGGCCATCCGCTCCAGGGTCAATGCCGAACTGCTGCGGATTTCGGAAAAAAACGTCGCTTGACAAATTCCCGTGCGCGTTTACATTAATCCTTCCGGAAAGGAGAATGGTTCATGGATGCAGAAAACACCGCCGGTATTTCCTATCGCGATGAAGTGCGGCGCAAACTCATCCACCTGAGTTCGCTCTGGATGGTCGCAGCCATGTGCCTGATACCGCGGTGGCCTCTGGCGGCGGCATTCGCCGTCATGCTGGCGCTGAGTGTCCTCTGGGAACGACTCCGCGCGCTGGAAACACCAGTTCTGACACCGGTATACGATTTCTTCTTCGGGCGCACATTGCGGGCAAAGCCACGCCGCGACCAGTGGATCATCAGCGGGGGGCCCTATGTGTTCGCGTCCGCCCTGCTGGCAACCGTGTTGTTTCCGCCACCGGCGGCGGCGGGAGCGCTGACGACCATGCTGATCGGCGATACGGCTGCGGCGTTGATCGGGCGACGATACGGACGCCACCGGACGGTTAATGGAAAATCCTGGGAAGGCATGGCCGCCTTTATTGGAGCGGGCTTTCTGGGGACGGCACTGGTGCTGGCGTTTTGCAGAGCGCCGGGCATATTTTATTTCTGGGCGCTGATCGGGATTTTTCCGGCAGCGGCAGTGGAACTTTTTGAAAAACAATTGCGGCTGGACGACAATTTTTCGATCCCTCTGGTCATGGGATGGATGCTGTCAATGCCGATGATCTGCGGGGAGGCAATATGAAAAAACTTCTGATGACCACTGTTTTTCTGATTCTGGCGGCGATACTGCTCCGGGCGGATCCCACATCGGAAACTGCGCCGACACAGGCACCAACGGCGACCGAACCAAGCGCGGGCACACCGGCCAAGCCGACCTTGAGCATTTACGATGCCACGCCCGGCGGCGATCAACCGGCCCGGGAGGCGCTGCTTGATTTTGCCAACGACAACCGGCAACTGGCGATTTCCATTCACTCAGCACCATTGAACGAAGCGTTGAAAGCTCTGGACGCCGGCCAGGCTGATCTGGTTCTGGCGGAGGAGGAATCCTTGCCCGAAAACTATCGGCTCCGTCGCCGTTATGCGGCGGAAACCGCGATCATTGTCGTCAATGCCCGCAACGCCAAAGACCAATTCAGCAGTGCGGAACTGCGTTCGATCTTCTCCGGCACCCTGGGCGACTGGCAGAGCCTGAACGGAAGTGTCTATTCTCTGCACCGGTATGGTCTTACCGAGGGGAATCCCGGAGAAAAGGTGTTCCGTACCCGGATTATGCAGGATCGTTCCTACGCGCCGGAGCTGTTCCGCCGTCCCGCCACCTCCGAGCTGCTGCTGCTGACGGCGGCCAATCCCAATGCCGTCGCTTTCTGCGGTTATCCCGGTGAACTTTCCACCGAAGTGAAAGCCGCAGCGGTGGATGGAGTCTTCCCGACGTTGGAAAATCTTCGCTCCGGCCGCTATCCGCTGATGTCCCACCGGGTCATCGTCATGGGGAAAAAGATTTCGCCGCAGACACTGCTCTTTATCCGGAAACTGGGTTCCGCCGAGTTCGCGGATCTGCTCCGGGAACATGGCTTCTTCGCTGAATAATCCCCCCTCCCCCCATCCTTACCATTGTGGCGCCGGAAAAATCCGGCGCTTTTTTTATTTCTCCACTTGCAAAACAGATTTTCACCCCATATAGTAAGCAAGACAATAATAAGCAAGACAACTATTCTAAAAACCGAATGATACCCCTTCCCTTCAATCTCATTCTTCTGAAAACCCTCAATGCCCAGAAAAAACGGATCCGCCCCCTGATGGATGCGATCGGGCTTTCCCCTGGGCAGCCGAAAGTTCTCACGTTTCTGGCGCTGCATGGTCCCTGCCTGCAGAAACATCTGGCCGATCGCTGCGACATTGAACCGGCAACGGTCTCCCGCCTGCTGAACAATCTGGAAGAACAGCATCTGATCAGCCGCACCCCCCAGACGGAAGATCGGCGTGCAGTGCTGGTGGCACTGACCCCGGCGGGAGAAACGCTGGCCGTCCGGGAAGTGGCAGCACGTTATGCAGAGGTCAATGCCTGTTCGCTGCGGGGCTTCTCCGAAGAGGAAAAGCGGCAGTTCGCTGAATACTTGAAACGCATGTACGGCAACCTGACCGGTACGCCGTTCCAATTCTGACCGGGAGTCCGACGCCATGTCCGATGTCAACCTGCAGCAACAGCAATTCCGGCGTATGACCGAAACCCCGGTGCCGCGCCTGATTGTCTCGCTGGCGCTGCCGTCGATCTTCACCATGCTGATCGGTGCTTTCTACAATATGGTCGACACCTTTTTCGTCGCCCGGCTCGGTACCAGCGCGGCGGGAGCGGTCGGCATCGTCTTTGCCTTCATGGCAATCATTCAGGCTATCGCGTTCATGGTGGGGATCGGCACTGGAAGTTTCGTCTCCCGGGCGCTGGGCAGACAGGACCGCGATCAGGCCGAGCGCTTCGCGGTCAGCGGTTTTGCCCTGTCACTGCTGTTCGGGTTGTTGCTGACCATCATTGGAACGGGGTTCACCTCGCCGCTGATGGTGCTGCTGGGAGCGACGCCGACGATTCTGCCGCATGCCCGGGACTACGCGGGGTATATTTCCATGGGAGCCATCATCATGTGCGGTTCGATCGTGCTCAACAACCTGCTGCGGGCAGAGGGCAAGGCAGTCTTTGCCACGGTCGGACTGGGGTTCGGAGGATTGCTCAACATTGCCCTGGATCCGTTGTTCATTTTTCATTTCAAACTCGGGATTGCCGGTGCGGCGCTGGCGACGCTGCTCAGTCAGTGCGTAAGTTTCTGCATTCTGTTCTATTTTTTCCACTCCGGTCGAACGATAGTACAGCTGACGTGGCGGCGCATTTCCCGGGTACCGGCGGACTATTTCGCCATTCTGAAACTGGGCTTTTCCTCCTTCTGCCGGCAGGGACTGGCCAGCATTTCCACGGTGGCGCTGAACCTCGCAGCGGGCGCCTACGGGGATTCAGCGGTGGCGGCAATGTCGATTGTGGGGCGGGTATTTCTCTTCATTCTATCTGCGCTGATCGGGTTCGGACAGGGGTTCCAGCCGGTCGCGGGATACAACTACGGAGCGGGAAATTATGACCGGGTCAGGGAGGCCTTCGGGTTCTGCGTCAAAACCGGAACCGTGTTTCTCACCGGCGCGGGGATTATCGGTTTTCTGCTGGCGCCTCGACTGATCGGGTTATTCCAGGCCGAGGATACAGCGGTACTCGCTATCGGAACGGCGGCGTTCCGGGCACAATGTCTCGCGCTGCCGTTGCAGGCGACGATTGTGTTGTCGAACATGCTGTTCCAGTCGGTGGGCAAGGCATTGCAGGCGACGTTCATTTCGGCGACGCGGCAAGGGATTTACTTTCTTCCGCTGATTTTGATTTTGCCGCGGTATTTCGGGCTGACCGGCATTGAATATACGCAATGTATTTCCGACCTTTTCGCTTTTTCGAGCGCGTTGCCGTTCGTCCTTTTCTTCTTCCGCTCCCTGCCCCGTACGGGACAAACACCACCACCGCCGGACGCGGCTGCCATTCCCGGTGGCGAGTGTGAATGCAGCTGACCCACGGTCCGCTGTCTTCCGTCATGTTTCCGAATGGACGGGACACGGATTCCCACTTGCATATTTCCTCCGGCCCCCTATAGTAAATGCGGGCGGAAGCGTATTCGGGGGCAATCGGCCCGGAAATCCTGACTCCGCGGAAAAAACGGAAGGCGGATGATGAAAAGCTTTTTCATGGTTTCAGGCATGGTGGAAATGTGTTTCACCGCACTCTTTTTCTGCCGTTTTTTTCTTCGAGATTTGCGAATGGACGCCGGCACCATCATGGCCCTGTGCTGCGCCGTAGGCTGGGGACTTCTCGGCATCCTTTCGGCCATGCTCCGGGATTTGGACCGGCCTCTGTGGAAGGCTGCCGAGCAGCTTCCTTCGTCAGTCCGGAAAAACTGCCGCTGGAGCCATGGCATAATGCTATTGATTCTGGCGGTCTATTCGATCGGAATGGTCGTCCTCACACCGTACCATGGGCTTGCCGGACTGTTGACGTCTCTACTGTTTTTCATCCTTCTGGCGGGAACGCTGGGACTCTTGAAAATAAAATTCGTCTTCTCCTGTCTGCTGCAACTTCATATTCCGGAAGCCCAGGATACAGCGAAACGAATCGATTGAGACATGGCGGACTCCCCTCTGCAAATCGCTGCACGGGCCTATCGTAGAGCTCAAAAAACCACATGGCTGACCCTGGCGGGCCTGGGCATGCTGGGCAGCATTCCGGCATGGCTGATCGGCAATGGAGAGTTCTGGAAGCAATTCCTGTTCTGGGAAACCTTTGCCTTGCTTTTCGGGTTCCGCCAATGCCGCCTGTACCTCAAAGGAAAAAAGCAGGCGGTGATCCGGGAAGCGATGAAAATCCTCGCCGCCGAGTCCGGCATGCAGTGTTCTGAGCCAGCATGGTGGCAGGAACAACAATGTGCGACCGCGCTTTTTTTCCCGCCGTACATCAACGGCTTTTATCTGGAACGCGCCATCCCTCTCCAGTTATTGAGCGGGGAAGTCCGGGGAATGGCGCTCCAATGCAGCCAGGTCAGTTGCGGTACTCTATTTGCCCGGGCACATTCCATCAACAACTGTCTGGTCTTGCATGAACACTGGAAGCCATCGTCTTTCCAAATTCTCTCCACCGGATTACTGTTCCGCTGTTCCCTGCCGTTTTCCTTCACGGAGAACTGGCTGTTCCTCCCCCGACCGTGGGGCAGACATATGACCAGGGTGGTTCCAGAAAAGCTCCTCCTCCTGAATTTCCACCGAACCATTCCGCTGCCGCGCAATCTACACGCATTGCGGACAACGGGAACGCCTCCATGGGTCTATTCTTCCTCCGCCCCGGAATCGGACCCGGAAGCTGCAGCAGAATATGCGCTGGGCCGGGCATGTTATGCCCGATTCCCGCATTCTCCGCTCCGCCTGATGAGCTTGACCGGTCATACGATTTTCCTGTATCTGCCGTTCAGGTGGCGGATCGCCACCGAGCGGGAATTGCAGAACAGCCTCATCGTTTGCCGGGAACTCATGTTGCAAGTCCAGAAAATGCTTGATGACGAAATCACATCGTATAGCAATGCCTGATCATCCATCACCGAATGCAGCCAATAGCCGTTTTCTGTCCCCACGAGCCCGCGCATCGCTCAGTTACTTGCCCCTCCCGGAGCTGCCTCACTCAGCCTGCGCGGCGACATCCTTTTTTCAAAGCGGAAAAAGTAATCGGCGGCTTCGTCCGACATCCCACCGTGATACTCCCCCTCTTCTCCCGGAAACCGATGCTGCGGATGGAAAAATTCCACAATGTGAAAACCGCAGCAGTTGACGTAGAAATGAAGGTTGCGTTTCTCGAAATACGGCGTACAGGTTTCCCATACCACGGTCTCCGGATACCGCTCCTCCAGAGCGCTCCAAAGCGCCTGCCCCACGCCGCCCCCCTGCATACCGACCCGGACGAAAAGCAGCTCCAAATGATTGTGTCCGGTCACCCGGTCGATCCGGACGATCGCGCCACCCGCCATGCGGTCGCGCCGCCGGACGACGTAGGCCGCAGCTCCTTCCGCCCGTAGGGAGCGTTCCACATCCGCATCAGGAAGAACCGCGTCAGAACAAGGCCCGAAGACCTGCTCGTAACCGATTTGAAATGCCCTCTGCATTTCGCGTTTAAATTCCGGAACGTCCGCTTCATCGAGTGGCAACAGTATCAGCTCATTCTTCATAACTTCCCCTCTTGCCGCCTCGACGCCTCCCGCTTGCCACCGGAAAGCAGAACTCGGCGGAATGTTTTCGCATAAAAATCGAGCGCCGTCACGAACTCGGACGAAAATTCGGCCACGGTTTCCCGCATTGCCTCTTCTTCCGCCGCATGGATTTCCTCAAGAATCAGCTCGGCAAACGCCCTCCCCTTGGGGGTCAAACGCAAAAAACACTCCCGTCGCTGCCCCGGAATCGGCTCCAGCGTAAGGTACCCCGCCTCCCGGCATTCACTCACAACCGTATTAATGGTCGAAAGCGGCAGCAGCCACTCCTCATGCAGTTTGCGCTGGGAAAGATGTTCATCGTCAACCAACGCATACAGCAGGACCACGATGTTCGGTTTGACCGCCATCGACCGCCCTTTGACCAGATAGGAACGATCAATCAGATTGGTAGCTGCCACCAATTTCCGGATATCGGATCGCATGAGCAAAACTCCTGTATTCCGAGTTCGAAACTTAATATAAAGTACGAATTCGTATTTTACAAGTCTTCCCCTCCTGCATTTTCAGTTTTACAGAGTACTGTCAATACCTCACGGAAAAACAAAGGGAAAAAACATGTAATATTTCTAACGGAATCATCTGACACCGTCACAAACAAGAAATATAGATAGTGAAGCAAGAAAACTGGTATGGCGAGATGATTTTTATGAAAAAGAAAAATTCTCGTAAAAACATGAACATCATTTTATGTCGTATTGTTTTCTGCTTCTTCTGCCATATTGACAGGAGACCGCGGTCAAACTCTCCGGAGTTTATAAGGTTCAATTTCTCAAAAAGATAATCACATTTTTCCGCATATTTTTCCAGAAAATATATTTTCCCGGATTCCCAGTCCTGATTCCATGTTCCCCCATCAACCGAATGGCAGAATCAAAGTAAACGGTAATACTGAAATCAAGAGCAATATAATAATACGAGAGCATCTTTCCGTATAACAACCAGACGGTTATGATTATTTCCTGAATACATTTTGTCCCCTCTTTGATTGAATGAAAAATTACTTCGATTGTATCATAAATTGGCCGAGGGGGAGCTCTTTCCAATCACCGACTGTATGGATTTTTCTTGTCTTCCCCCAATATTTAGAGAGAGTTTATTTTTATCCACCCCATCACCTGTTTTTTTGTCCTGTCATGCGTAATTTATCTGGCCAAAGATTTATGGCCCGATTATCAAAATAACCACAGTTCAAAGTCTTATCTGAGCTACTCCGCCTGGATTGCCAGAGGCTGTATCTTTCCCTGAATGATTTCCGCTATGGCATACCGTGAATAAAGGATTGAATGATGGGCAATTTCCCCTAAAAACCAGTAAAGGAAATTGATTAGTTCAGAAGGAGATGGCTGAGAGTGACTCTGAAAGTATCCCTCAATTTCTCTATGGAAAGTTGCGTAATCCGCAAAATCAAAAATGACTTTCCGTGACAAGTTCGGGTATTTCTCAACTTTTATCGCAGTTAAATAATCCAAAGCGATATTGAGAACGTCAATGACGACTCCACGATGATATCCGGCCCGAACTTTTTCAATAAAATCTTCCATATCAAATTCATATGCAGGTTCGTCATTGTATGACACATTGCAAAAATGATTGCGCATGAAATTGATGGCGCAGTTTTTCGTCTTGAAGAAAACGATTTTTCCATCAACGAGCAACGGCATATCGGGATCACTTTCATGATCCATCAAATAAGGAGAATACAATTTTAGACTTCCTGAGCAAAGTGGAAATTTTACAAAAAAACATTTATACATAGCGCAAATCCCCCTGCCCTTCTTACTTTATTCAATCCGTCATAAGGCTCTGGCAAAGACTCCATATAAAACAGCAGAAAGAACAGAACAAGCCCCTCGCAAGCAACGTTCCCCACCTCGATCCCAACGCTGAATGATCAGAAAGTTGCGTTTCTCCCCCCTTCTGGGGACAACTTTTGATGGAAAAATTGGTGCAAAATCCTTTAAGTTACTATATCCCCCAGATTATCGATTGCAAGTTCTGAAACAACGGCTTCCAGAATCTCCTAGACAGGTTATATTTGTGGAAGATGACTCTGGTATATTCAATCTGGCTTTTAAGAGGAAACGTGCACCTGGCATAAAGTCTAATTTCCTTACGAGCTCTGATTACGAGTTGCAATTGATTGAATGCATGCTATTTCCACTTGCAGCAGGATATAGCGCAATGTTGCTTCTTATCGACGGTAAAATCATTGACATAGGGGAAATATAAAAGAGGCTGTCAATATGAATTCCTGTAAATTAAGGTGATCGCGAGCAGCATGGACTTTCTTTTGGTCAATATTGCACTGACCATTGCAGTCATCATTATGGCTATAAAAGTTGCAGTTGTAAAAAGAAAAACTTCTAATTTACCTCTTACTCGAATACCAGACGGCATCAACGCCGGAAAAAGCTGTTATTGCTTTGACTCAACTCTTAGCTTTGGATGATTCGCCTTATGACGAGCGTAATGAGCGGCAGAAACAGTTGGCGCGTTATTATTTAATAAGATTGGATTTTTTGTATCATTTGACTGATCAGTAGGATAAAATCACTTACCTTGGCAAAGATCAAAATAAGTATGAACTGATTCTGATGTTGGCCCGCTGGGATTATCTGTGTGGAATTCTTTGGGGAAAACTTGCGTTAACAAATGATATTCCCCGGGATAAAATAACGGATCTTGTTAATTTCGCAGAGAAAAGTGGCGATGGAAAATAGACAACATGTTTTCCTGATCAGTTATGCAATTGCAGCACTGCTGATTTTGATTGGATTAAATATCTACGCATACAGGATTCGCCATACCTTCATTTCTGAAGATAACACTCTCCTTCTCAAGGCCGTTTCCCATTACAAGCAATATTTCCTATCGGATATCATCCCTAATCTGGAATTGAAACATTGCAATGCCCCCCCTTTTCTCAAAGACGGCATAAAGAACTCTCAAAAAATGAAATCTACATTTTTTGACTGCGTCTACGTAATGCCGCCCTTGAAAAAAGGGGGGCATTGCAATGTTTTGGTCTCTAATCAGACGGTTTTCTCCGTTCCAGGTGTATGTCCAATTTCCATTAGTCAACATATTGCCAACTTTTTAAGGTCAGAAACGAAAGACTTTATTTCTGTTAAGACTAAGTCCATTTCGAATTTAAGAAATATTTTATGGGAATCATCATCAATATTTATAACAGCTTTATAATGTCCCAATTCATCTTTTTTATTAATTGATAATGAAAATCCTATTCCAGCTAATATAGGAAATTCTGAATGGTGCATAAAGCATTTCTCAAGAAACTCAATTATTGACTGTGTCAAAAATTCTTCTTGGTAAGAATAATGTAAATTCGCAACTGCTATTTTAATTATTACATCATTACACTCATCAAGATCTGCATTGAGCTTTTGGGGGAAAGCAAATTCAATACGGTCTGTACCGTTTGTCAATAAAATATTCATACATCACCTTTACTGTGGAATCACTGTTGTATCCGTAATGTGCAACAATACCTGATTTTCCTGACGCAGACTTTTATGCCACCTTACAAATCGTTTTTTTTTAATTCTATGGTCAACTTGCCGAACGTCTCTTTGAGCCTCCGTTTTTTGAGTTCTAATCGCTCCCGGGCATGATCAAACTTCGCCCTGCTCAAATATTGGGCTCCATCCGCAAGCAGTTGATCCTGCCATTTGTAGTACATTCCTTGCGAGATCCATGCTCATTGCCCAATTCGCTGATCCGGTAGTCTCCTTTCACCTCCTCAAGCCATATCGCGAGCTTTTCCCTGCCGGTCCATTGCTTTTTCGTGTCATGGCCTCTCCTTTTCGATGCCTTTCTTAATTTAGCACATCTTTCTATGGGGAAATATAGCTTAATATCATTCATTTCTTTGAGCGATTTAAAACTGCTTTTATATCTTGGAGATATAATGATTCGACTTCGATTCTAGTAATATCCTCCCAACGCAATATTAACTCAGAGGAATCCATACTGCTGAATGTTCCTAATGCATGAAGTAAAATATTCTCAGAATCATATTCCTGAACTGTACCCAAAAAACAAATATTTGAGTCTATCTTTTCAATAAATATAGTTATGATTTCCGTTTTGAATTGTTCTATAACATCTCTCATGCTTTGAAAATGAAAGTCATTTTTTTTCACAAATGAGTATTGTTTCTTTCTCTCAATCAATGCAAGTATTGCGTCTTGTTCATTCCCACCATGACGAACTCTACTGATATCACTTTTTTCTATAAAACAATAACCATCAAAAAAACCAGAATCACTGAATTTAGCTAATCCAATAATACCTTCTCCTATAAAGCAAGGAATTCCTAATATACTCTCATCACAAATCTCTTCTCGAAAAATATCAACGCAACAATTCCTTGCCATACAGTTTTCGAAATATTTATTTAATAAAGACATCTTAAAATTCCCCAGGAATATTTACTATAAATATAATTTATCGAATCCCAATACTATATGTCATATGCGGAAATAAATAGTTTTATTTTCAATATAAACAAAGTGATACCTTATCAATGTTAATAGATTGAAAATCAATCTGATGCAATATTACCTCAGATTCTGTCAATTAAGAAAAATAGCATGAATAACTCTGATTGCAAGTCACTAATATTTGAATAATTAATAAACTTGACCGATGCTTCCGGATCAGCCTTCAAGGGAAAGTACTCCGCAAGCACCAGAACCGTCCGCAAAACAGAGTGAGCGATGAAAAATGCTTCAAGTTATTTCCTTGCAAAGATCTTACTTCGTTTTGTTCTTTGAGTAAATGTAGTTTTTTCTGAAAAGAGAATTTCGCAAAACTCGAAAAGTTCTCTGAATCAAAAAATCTTTTGTTATGAATTGCGCGAATAAGGGGTCGAACTCTTGATTTTTTGAACACATGACCTCTGCAAGTTTATTTTTACATTATTATCTTACCTTGATAAAAGATTGCAAAATGAATGTATAGCAGAGAAAAATTGACGATCAAAGGGCGAGCTTCTCGACGTGTGTTTCCGTCAAAAAAATTCTCTCTTCCTCAAAATGATGAATTTTCCAAATCTAAAAAGGAGGAGCAATTTCAGCTTCTCGAAAATTCTCCGAGATTTCACAGAGATTGACAGCTTAAAAGAAACCAGAAATTCAACGCTAGGCACACGCAGATTTGAACTCAAAATATTCTCTCTGATCTCCAGTAAGAGTTCCATTTTCAAGCCAGCTCGAATTGATGTCGCCCTTCCGTCCTGTTATTGATCCTCGCGGCCAAACGATTGTACTTCGTATACCTGTAATCGATCGGAAGACCGTTCACGATCTGACGGGAGACCCGATTGGCATGGTCGTATTCGTATTGCACAGACTTCCCTGATGAACGGATCTCCACCAGACGACCGTAACGGTCGTAAGCCCGCTCCTCACTGAGTTCCAAACCGTTCACACGGGTGGTTCGGCGCGTACGGCTGCCCCAGGCATCGTAGGCATAGACCGTCGTAAGCCCCTCCTCGTTCTTCTCCAGAAGACGCCCGAAATAGTCGTAACGGTATGTCGCATGACGA
>CALXOD010000033.1 GCA_944389925.1 uncultured Victivallaceae bacterium
CGCAAGGTGGCCGGATAATCGACCTTGATCTTGCGGACCCGGGCGCGGCGTTTGATGGCTTCGACGGTGCGCTCGCGGATCATCTGATGGGCGACTTCCGGAGAGAGCAGCCGGGTGCTCTGGGTACCGTAAGATTTTTTTACCTGGCAGGCCAGTACGCCGGGAATCCAGGAGACGGCTTCCTGGCAGGCTTTGTCGTCCCCGGTGACCAGCAGCACGCGGACGTTGTGTTCCGCGGCGATGGCGGCATCGAGGCCGATTTCTCCGACTTTGCGTCCGTTGAGCCAGAGATTCTGAATCCTTTTGGAGGCATAGGTGTGGTCAAGCAGGGCACCGGTGGTTCCGGCCATGGCGTGATACCCGAGCAGAATCAACCCCGCTGCCCCGTCAATGTCCGCGAACCGGATGCCGGGAGTGTCGCCTTGAATCACCTGCGCCCTCGGATCAATGTCTGCAGCGGAGAAATTCAGTCCGGAACTGTGCCCGTCGCGGACGATCACTTCGGTGGCTCCGGCGTCGAAACACCCGGCGACGCAGGCGTTGATATCAGCGGCCATGAATTGGCAGCCCAGCTCTGCGAAGCGCGGTCGTCCGCCGCCGATGAATTCGCCGTTGCTGATCCCGCTGCATCCTTCCATGTCCGCGAAAATATAGATTTTCATGCTGTCTTCCCCTGCTTTGATGGGTTGAAGTGAATAAATTCACAGGACCGTCAGGCGGCCTGTTGCAAAGATAGGCCCACTTTTCCGGAAAAGCAAGGCGGGTTTCAGGAAAAAGGCGGCATCTTCGTTCCGGGACTTGACGAAATGCCTTCCCGGAGGTATTTTACCGGGAACGGTAAAACAGAAGGAAACGCGTATGAGCCTGCGCAGACAACTCGGACCGGTGTATACGGAATATCCCGCCAAACAAGTGGGAGATTATCTCGGCGACAAGCTGTTCAAACTGGTCGCCACCATTATCTGCTGCGCCCTCTGGACGGGGGTCTACTACATCATTATCGGAGTGGTGAATTTCAATCGCAAGAACTTCGTCGAGAATGCCGAAGAGATGACTACCGGTGAACTCTTCGCCACGGAAACCAGCCTGTGGGTACTGGTAGCATGTTATATCGTCATTATGATCATTGTTTTCCGCAGCCGCATCGGCGAGAAAACCGTAAGGAAAAGAACTCGATGAAACAACATACTGCCTGGTTGATGGCGGCTGCCGCGGTGCTTCTGACAATGGCCGCCGGATGCGTTCGGGAGGAACGACCGGAATCGCCCGGATTCGGTGAATTCCGTTCGAAGGATACACAATTTGAACGAATTAAGAACGCTCAGGTCACGTTTGGGCCGGTGGGACAGCTTTCTTTTGAAGCCGGAAAACCGGCCCGGTTGTCCTTTGCCCTGAAAAACGTCGGCGGGCGTCCCCTGCGGATTCCCGAGTGGCGCATGAATGAAGTGGATAATATCCGCCTCTTCTGTCAGCCCTGGCTGCCCGACATGACTAAACCTGATGAAAACGCATGGATGGCTATGAATGATGAGGTGCGGAAGCCGGAGTTGCGTTATACGCTGGAGCTTATGCCGTCGAATCAGGCGATTGTGACGCGTGATCTGACTTTTGTCGAGGATCTGGTGGTTTCCACCGGAGCGGAGCGGCGCTATTTCATCAAAGCCGAGCTGAATCTCACGTCGCTGCCGATGTCTACCGGGGTGTTTGCCATCGCGGTGGTCGGGCGCTGAGTCCGGGGGACTTTCCCGCACCGGAAACGCGCCCGTATCGGCGGTCAGTGCCGGTTGAATGGCGACATGACCCGGTCGAAAACACCGCGGCATTCCGAAATCGCCATGCCGTAATTGGTGATCGGTACTCCTGCCGCCCGCGCCAGTTCAATCCGTCGCAGGGTTTCCCTGCGGTTCAGCATACAGCCGCCACAGTGTATGATCAGCCGATACTTCGAGACGTCCGCCGGATAATCCCGTCCGGCGCAAACGGTGCATGACAACCTGCCCCCGACTTTTGCTTCCAACCATCTTGGAATCTTGACCCGGCCGATATCGTCCTCCGTGGCGTGGTGCGTACAGCCTTCCGCCACCAGGATCCGATCACCCGGTCGCAGATGGCGGATGGTTCGTGCTCCCTCGGCATAGGCGGCAAGGTCGCCCTTCAGCCGCGAAAACAGAATCGAAAAGGTGGTGCACGGTATTTCCGGCGGCGTTTCCCGTACCATCAGGTCCACTACCTGCGAGTCGCAGATCACCAGTGCCGGCGGCGTTTGCAACTTTTTTAATGCCGTAAGATATTCTGTTTCCCGACAGGCCAGGGGCAGCGCTCCCAGATCCAATGCATCCCGGATCGTCTGCACCTGCGGCAGGATGAGTCGTCCCTTCGGCGCCTGTTTATCAATCGGTACAATAAGCAGGACCGTATCGCCGGTACTGACCAGATCGGCCAGTAATGGCGGCGGTTCCACAAAGTCATCCGGAGCCGCTTCCAGCAGTCTGGTTCGTAATTCCGTCAGCAGTTGATCCCGGTTCGGATCGCTTATCACCGGAGAAATGCCGGTTTTTTCCCGGAGCAACGTCAGAAACGCTTCTTCCGGCGGCGTCCGGTCAGCAAAGGTGACGACCGGGATCACCCGGATTTTGCGTTCTGCAGCAGCGCGCAGGATCTCCTCTTCATCCGCTCCCCACTGGCCTGCCGGTACAACCAGCAGAATGACGTCCGCCCGGTCGTAAATCCGCCGTGCTGCGGCAATCCGTTCTGTTCCCAGACGGGTGGGATCGTCCAGACCGGCGGTGTCGATCAGTAGGATGGGGCCGACCGGCAGCAGTTCCATGGCCTTTTCCACACAATCGGTGGTGGTGCCGGGTTCGGGAGACGTGATGGCGACTGTTTGTCCGGCGATCCGGTTCAGCAGGGTGGATTTACCGGAGTTGGTCCGGCCGAACAATGCTACGGCCAGCCGCAGCGATTTGGGTGCTGGTTCCATGATGAATAATAAAATTCCTGTCTTTTCTTTGATTGCAGGCAAACCGGTATGCCGTGCTTTTGTCGGCAAACGGGACTCCTTTTCTAGAGAAAATACTGCATAAAACGGAGGCTGTAAAGTGCATGGGGATTGCTTTTTTCGTATTTCGGCAGTATTATCTTTTTTTAAAACCGTTCTGCGGAGAATTTGAGGATGAGGAAGTATTTTCGCTGGCAGACCCTCAGGGTCCTTTATCTGAAACTGATGCGGAATTCCGGTACGCCGGAATATACCGCCCGGGGGGTTGCCCTCGGACTGTTTGTCGGTTTCCTTGTTCCCATGGGGTTGCAGCTGGCTGTCGTTATTCCGCTGGCCTTCCTTTTTAAAACCTCCAAGGTCATGGCTGGAGCTTTCACGTTTGTGACCAACCACCTCACCGTTTTTCTGATTTACCCGATTCAGTGCTATATCGGCAGCTATCTCATCTTCAATCCACTGAGTTACTCGGAGGTGTCCGCCAAACTGAAGGCGCTGATGACCGGGGAATCCTGGCGGGAAGTCCTTACCGAACTCAGCCGGCTCGGTTTGGAGCTCGGATTGGCTTTCTTCGCCGGAGGACTGCTTTTCGCGCTCGTTTCAAGTATCCTGGGATATTTTATCTCTCTTCAGCTGATTTTGCGTTACCGCGCTCGTCGTGCCCGCAAACTCGCCGCCCGTCGCGCGAATCCCCTGTCCTGACCCGGATCCGGGGCGGGCGGAAAAATGATACTGGGGAGAGAAAAAAACTTTTCAGGAAAGGTTCTTTTTCTCTCCCCCTTCCCCTCTTTTTTTCCAAACCTTTTCAAATGCTCCCGCGCTTTTTCTCTCCGGCAATATGCCGGAAAGCAAAAGCGTGGAAAAATGGAAAGTTTTTGTAAAGGATAAGGGGGACCGGGGGAGAAGAAAGAAACTTTTTTCAAAAAGTTTTGTCTTCCTCCCCCGGAATTACGTTTTCCGTCCCGGGGCCGGGTCAGGACAGGTGGTCGGGGAAAACGGGAGTGGCGGCGGGGATATTGGCGGCAGTGAGGGCGTCGATGAGTTGGAGGTTGGTGTTTTCCAGATAGGTTTGGAGACGGGGCAGGTCGGGGTGGAGGAAGGGGATGATGAAGCGGATGGAGATATTTTTCTGGTCGAAGGAATTATAATGGACCCGGACGGGTTCTTCCGGGACGGCGAAGGGGCGGTTGGCGAAAAGATCCTGAACGATCTGGATGGTTTGTTCCAGTTGCTGCCGGTTGGACTGAGGCAGGTTCAAGTCAAAGGTGTGTCTGACGAAGGCGCGCTGGGAGAGGTTTTCCAGACCGACATCGGCGATTTTGCTGTTGGGAATGGAGAAAACATGGCCACTGTTCTGGCGGATGCGGGTACTGCGGAAGCCGACGTGTTCGACGGTGCCGTCGAATCCAATGCCGCGGATACGCTGGCCGACCGTGAACGGCTTGTCCATGGCGATCATAAGCGACCCGAAGATATTGGAAACCGTGTCTCGGGAGGCGAGGGCGATGGCCAGACCGGCGACGCCTGCACCGGCAATCATGGCGGAGATGTTGAGACCGATGATACGCTGCCCGATGAAGAAAATGGCAAGGACACAGATGGTAACGCGAAGGGCTTTGTTGATGAGCGACAGCCAGAGTTCATCGAGTTCCGCGTGGAGGCCGCCGGCTGCGCGGCGCAGCAGAAAGTCGACGATTCGGGTGGCGCGCAGCAGCCCCCAGGCTACAACGCCCGCGGCGATGGTGAGAAAGAATCGGTCCGTGCGGCCGATTACTGTATCGGAGAAGGACTCCAGCAGCGGCCAGAATGCGAAATAGGTGCCGGCAATCAGCAGCAGTCCGCAGAATGGAGCGGCGCCGGCTTCCAGAATCAGCGGTCCCAGCCGGCTTCGGTTTTGGCGGTTTAAATAGGGTAGAAGCAGTTTGGTGATGAGCATATGAAGCAACAGAACCACCAGAGTGGCACAGGCAAACATCAGCAGGGATCCGATGAGTTGCAGATATTCCTGCTGGAACCAGGTGGTAACGGCATGAAAGAAACGAGTGGCTTTTGAGGCTGCAAAATGCAGTTCAGCAGTCGGGGCATGGATGGTGGCAATCTGCATGGAAGATTTCTCCCGGGGTGATGGTTGCTATGAAAAATGTCAGGATGTCGAGGGGGACGCCAGTCCGGTCAGCATCAGGCAGCCGAGCGCGATGAAAAAAACACCAAGAAGATCGGATGACCCGTAAAAGCCGCCGCCTTTTTTCATCAGGAACGCATATCCTGCCGCCGCGCTCAGCAGTCCTCCGGCCAGCCCGGTCAGGCGCATGGGCCAGGTGCTGTGGGGGGCGCCGGTTCGGATCAGCAGTTCCACCGCTGCTGCCGCTGCCCACAGTCCCGCTCCGGGCAGTGCCTGCCGAGCCCAGGACAGATGGTGGAAATGGCAGAACAGGAGAAGTCCTCCTGCTGTCAGCGTCAGGAGCAGGATGATTTTCCCCGTTTGGGGCAGGTGCTTCCGAAACCGGAAAAACAATACCAAGAAAATCAGTCCCGGAAGCCACAGGGCGAACGTCAAAATTTTTGCCGCCGTTTCCGGGGCGGTCAGCAACAGAATACCGAGCAGCAGCGTGGCTCCGGCACGGCCCCAGGGAGCAGGGCCGGTCGGCGCGATCAGGCCGGAGGCCAGGCGGTCGAAGAGGTGTTTCATAAAACGTGGGCGATGGCATAGGCGACGACTTTGGCATCCAGACCGTCTCCACGATTTTGCGCCTCCTTGAGGAAGGAGATCAATGCGGTTCGGGGAACGGTAAAGCATTCAATGGATTCGGAATCCTCCGGGTGCGGCGTCGGCGGATTCTCCCGATACAGTTCGGCCTGAATGTGCATTACGACAGGGGTGATGGTTTCACCGGACATTCCGGGAGAATTGTAGGTGGGAGGCAATACCCGGATGATGTCACCGCGGTAACCGGTTTCTTCAAAAAGTTCCCGGACTGCGGTTTTTTCCGGTGTTTCTCCGGGGTCGATCAACCCGGCGGGGAATTCGATGAGGTATTTCCCGGCGGGGGGACGGAACTGGCGGATCAGAACGATTCGGTCGTCCGGCTGGAGTACGGCGATGATCATCACCGCGCCGAGGCCGCCGACCCGACCTGCCGCCTCCCATTTCCGGATTCGTCCCCGGTCGTCCATGAATTCGACGGTGTGTAGCGAAAGGTGGCGGCCGGCGGCCAGCTGGGTACGGGTGAGAATCTGTGGTTGTTTCATGGTTGCATACTTCCGGGAAAGGAGTTTTTTTTTAATTTATTGATAATAGATTTGACAATACGGCAAATACAAGCTAATTTATAACAAAACTTACGAATACCTGCGGGTCAGGGTCTGTTTTTTACGATTTCCCCAACCTTCTCAGTCTGCGGTGGCGTGTTTTCGGACCGTTGCCGGTAAAGGAAATTCTCGACGCATATGATTCTGGGACTGACCGGCGCCATTGGTGGCGGAAAAAGTACCGCATTGTCGGCATTTGCCGCTGCCGGAGCGGAAATTCACGATGCCGACCGTCTGTGTCATGAATTTTATCGGAATCCGGAGTCCGAACTGGTCCGGAAACTGGCGGCACGCTGGGGGAAGCGGATTTTTTCCGCCACCGGAGAGGTGGATCGGCGCCGGATTGGCGCGATTGTTTTCACGGACCAGGCGGAGCTGGATTTCCTGACCGGGTTGATTTATCCGGAGCTTGAACGGCAGATGACTGCCGCGATCGCTGCCGCGCGCCGACGTCCGGAAATCGTGACAGTCTGGGAGGTTCCGTTGCTGTTTGAACTGGGCTGGGAATCGGTGTTTGACGCCGTCGCTGTTGTTTGGACGGAACCGGCGTTGCGCCGCCTCCGGTTGCAGGCGCGGGGATTGACGGATGAAGAGATTCTCCGGCGCGAAGCGCGGCAGTGGCCCGCGGAACGAAAGCTGGAACAGGCCGATTATGCGCTGATCAACAATGGATCGGCGATCTATCTGCAAATGCAGTGTACGGAATTGCTGAACAATCTGAACAGGAAAGTGTGACATTTTATGACAGATCAACCGATGAATCAGCCGCCGGAGTCCGGTGAGCCGGTGCCGTCTCCGGCGCCGAAGCGGCGCGGTCGTCCGCGCAAAGTCAAACCGGTGGCGGAAGAAACTTTATTTGATCAGACGGAGCCGGCTGTTGCGTCGCCGTCTCCCACAGCTGTCTCTGATTCCGCTCCGGCCATCCCGGTGACACCGGTAGAGACAGGGGCCGTTGGCGGCGCCGTTTCGGAAGCGGGGGGGGCGGAACGGCCGCAGCCATCCCGGGAGGCACGTCGCGACGGCCAGAAAGACCAGGAACGTCGCTTTCGCAACGACCGGAATAATGATCACAATGACCGTAATGACCGTAATGAGCGGCGTCGCAACCGTTCCTGGCGTCGCCGGGATGAGAACGGAGGCAACAACAATAACGGCAACGGCAACGACCGCCGCCGTATGGAGGAAGACGACGCCGTTGCTGACGAAGTGATGCGGGAACTGGTCAGCGAAGAGCTTCGCGGCCGGGAAAAGCGTCCGGCAATTGAAGGGCTGCCCAATGACGAGGATATTGAAAGAGAAGCGCGCGAACAGCAGCGTCGCGGCCGTCGGGAAATGCCCCGGGATCACATTGTACCGAGTTTGAATATTTCCGAGCTTCAGGCGAAACCCATGACGGAACTGGCAAAGATGGGGGAAGAGCTCGGTATTGAGGGGATCGGAGCCCTGGAAAAATCGCTGCTGATTTTCGAGATTCTCAAGGCCAATGCGGAAAAAAGCGGTCAGATGTACGGCAGCGGCTATCTGGAGGTGCTGGCCGACGGATTCGGGTTCCTGCGTTCTTCTCAGTATTCGTATCTTCCTTGTTCCGAAGATATTTATCTGAGTCCCTCCCAGATCAAGCGTTTTGCATTGAAGACGGGAGATTTTGTGGCCGGGCAGATTCGGACACCGCGCGAGAAGGAACGTTTTTTCGCCATGCTCAAGGTGGAGAGCATCAATCATGATTCTCCTGAACGGAAGAAGGAGATCATTCCTTTCAATGAATTGACACCGTATTTCCCGACCAGACGACTGATGCTGGAGCATGATCCGGCGGATTTGGCCACGCGGGTGGTGGATTTGGTCACGCCGATCGGTCTCGGTCAGCGCGGTCTGATCGTCGCGCCGCCGCGAACGGGGAAAACCGTACTCCTGCAGAAAGTTGCCAACAGCATCCGGAAGAACAATCCCGATGTCAAGCTGATCATTCTGTTGATCGACGAGCGTCCGGAAGAGGTGACCGACATGCAGCGTTCCGTGGACGCGGAAGTGGTGAGTTCCACTTTCGACGAACCGCCGGAGCGGCACGTGCAGGTGGCGGAGATGGTGATTGAAAAGGCCAAACGGATGGTGGAATACAAGCATGATGTGGTCATTTTGCTGGACAGCATCACCCGTCTGGCGCGTGCTTATAATACCCTGCAGCCGCACAGTGGAAAGATTCTGACCGGCGGGGTGGATGCTAACGCGCTGCATAAGCCCAAACGGTTTTTCGGCGCAGCCCGCAATATCGAAAATCACGGCAGTTTGACCATCATCGCCACGGCGCTGATCGATACCGGAAGCCGTATGGATGATGTGATTTTCGAAGAGTTCAAGGGAACTGGCAATATGGAACTGCATCTGGACCGCAATCTTTCAGATCGCCGCATCTATCCGGCGATCAATATTGAAAAGAGCGGCACCCGCAAGGAGGAATTGCTGGTGCATCCGGACGAAATGCAGCGCATCTGGATTCTGCGCAAGGCCGTGAACGGCGTACCGCCGGCCGAGGCGATGGAACTGTTGCTGGGACGGCTCAAGAAAGTCAAGACCAATATTGAGTTTCTGTTGACATTGCAACCTCAGTCCTGAACATGACAGGCGATGGCGTCGCCGGTTTTGGGCCGGCGGCGTATCTCAACGACGGAGCGGGTGAATTTATGGCGGATGTAAAAAAGAAAACCGGAGCCTCTTCCTATTTGCTGTATCTGATTATTGCGCTGGCCCTGCTGGCGGGAGCTGCATTGCTGTTGCCGGTTTACCGCAAATATCAGAAAAAACGTGCGGAACTTGCGGATTTAAAACATCAGCTGGCCACGAAACAGGCGGTGAGCGCCGAATTGAACCGGGAGGTGGGGGCGCTTCAGACATCCCCGGATGCGGTGGAAAAGGTGGCACGGGAAAAATTCGGACTCTGCCGGGAAGGCGAAACCGTTTATAAATATCCTCAGCCGCGTCCGCAGCAGGACCATTGATTCCGCCGTTTTTTATGGGGCCGGAGGTTTGTAATAGACCTCGTTAGTTAGACTAAAAAAACACCACCCGTGCGGGTGGTGTTTTTTTCGGGCTTCTATGCAGGGACCCAAACAGGTCAGCGGACAGCGTTTCCGGAAACGTTGGTGCTCTGCATGTAGAACAGGAACGGGAACGGGAACGGGATCATCGTGCTGCCGCGATCCGACTGCAACCCTTCGGTCTTGGTAGCGCCGAGTTCTTTCGCCTTGGCAGTGACGAGCGCGACCGTCTTCGGCACATTGACCGAATCTTCCCCGAACCAGCTGGTCATGCCGGGATGTTCGACGGAGCCGGTGGCGATCGGCCACTTCAGGAAGTAGAAGCCCCAGTTCTGAGCGTTGATGTGGGCAATGGACGTGCCGCCGCCGTTGGTAATGCGCTGGCCATTGAGGTCGGCACGTTCGGTCACCTGGACGCTGGCGCAGCCGGCGAACAGAATGGCTGTCAGCGCAGCTGACAGAAACAACATGGTTTTCTTCATGAAAAGGTCTCCTTGTTTTGACAAGAATCAGGTGTTTCCCCTGAAGCCCTGACGACAAAATATCATATTTTCCAGGTTTCGCAAGCGAAATCCGGAAAAAACATTCTTCATTCCTGCACTGTTCCGTTTCCGTCGAGTGTTAATGTGGTGCCGGACAGTTTGATGCCCAGGGCCGTCATCCAGGCCGGATATTCTTCCGGCTGGTATTCCATTTTTCCACCGGCCAGATTCGCCCCTGCGACCGCCCCCATTTTTCTGGCGGCGGCATACAGCCCACAGCCGGGTTTGCCGTCGAAGGCCGCGCAGTCCCCCGCGGCGAAGATGTCAGGATCATCGGTCTGGAGTTGGGGATTGACCCGGATTCCTCCGGGAACGGTAGTGAGACCGGCCTGTTCCGCCAGCTCCACATGGGGACGCATACCGGTGGAGAAGAAGATCAATTCTGCGGGGAGCTCCGTCCCGTCTGCCAGTTGCAGTTTCCGGGCCTGCTTTTCTCCGAGCACCGCAGCGGGAAAACTGCCGAGATGAAGTTCCAGACCGGGATTTTTTTCAAGATGCTGCCGGACCCGTTCGGAATCGGCGGCGGCGAGTTGTTTGCCGAGGAGAACGGGACAGCCTTCCACCAATCGGACTCGATGACCGGTTTTCAGCAGGGCATCGGCCAATTCCAGACCGAGCAGACCACCGCCGACGACGGTTACGATGGATTTTGTCCGGGCAAGTGCTTCACGGATCGGGATGAGATCGGCATATTCCCGCAGCGACAGGACGCCGGCAAGTTCAATTCCCGGAATCGGCGGCAGAAAGCAATATCCCCCCGTGGCCAGAAGCAGTCGGTCATACGGAACCGTGCTGCCGTCGGCGAGTTGGAGTTTTTTTCCCTTTCGGTCCAGGGCGGTAACGGTAACGCCGGTGCGCAGTTCGATGCGTTGTTCACGGTACCAGGCTGCGGGCTTGATGAGAAATTCCCGTTCCGGCAGATCCCCCTGCAGGGCACGGGGCAGGGCGGGACGGCGGTAGGGGGGCGTATTTTCCCGGGTAAGGATGGTGATTCGGGCATTTTCGTCATTTTTTCTGGCGGCAGCGGCGGCTTCGAAGGCGGCGACGCCGCCACCGACGATTTGAATGTGGATTCCGGAGTTCGGCATATTGAAAAACCCCCTTTCGGTATTACATTGAAGATCGTTCCCTTTTACTGATAATCCCGAAGTGGGAAGTTGCAATGGAGAAACTGATTTTTTTCGGCGATGATCTGGCCCGGCGTTACCACCGGAAACTGCAGCGTATTCCGATTGACCTGGCGCTGGGCTGTCCCAACCGCCGAGACCGGTACGGAGAAGGATGCGTTTTCTGCTCGGAAAACGGCAGCCGTGCCCGGCATCTGAGCCGGCATCTGGATTTGCCGGAACAGGTGGCTGCCGGGCGGCGATATGTGCGGGAACGCTATGGGGTTGAGGGACCTTATATTGCTTATTTTCAATCTTTTACTTCTACCTATGCGCCGGTGGAACGGCTGCGGGAATGGTATGATGAGGTGTTGGCCTGTGCGGATTTCCCGGTAGTGATCGTCGGTACGCGGCCGGATGCATTGCCGCCGGAGACGATCGACTGGCTGCGGGAGTTAAATGAACACCGGGAGGTCTGGGTGGAGCTGGGGGTGCAGACTGCCCACGATCGGACGCTGGAATTGATTCGGCGGGGACATGATTTTGCGGCGGTTCGGGAGGCGGTCCGGGCGCTGGATGCGGCAGGCATCCGCTGCGGGGCGCATGTGATTCTCGGATTACCGGGGGAGACGGCGGCGGATTTTGCGGTGACGGCGCAAGAATTGGGGCGGTTGCCGTTTCAGGCGGTCAAATTGCATCAGCTTCAGGTGCTGCGGGGGACGGAGCTGGCACGCTGGTGGAGCGATCCGGCAGCGGGAGTACCGGTTCGGCCGCTCAATGAGTACGAATATGCGGCGGCAGCGGCGGCTTTTCTGCGAGCATTGCCGGAAGGATGGCAGATCATGCGGTTATGCGCGGATGCGGATCCGGAAGAGGTGCTGGCACCGCAGTGGTGGATGAAAAAGGGACAGTTCCTCGATTTTTTCCGGCGGTATTTTGCCGAAGGAGGAACGGAGATTTTTCCCGGAGTCGTTACTGCGGACGGTTCAAAGACGTTGTATCACCCGGAATTCCGGCAGCATTTTCATTCAGTGGCGGGAGCGGCAGGAGAAACACAACATAAATTTCTGGAACCGACCCGGCTGGGCGATCGACTGAAACATCAGGCGTGTGTCCGAGTTCTGGATGTCGGTTTCGGGCTGGGCGTGAACGCGGGTGCGGCGGTCCGGCTGGCGGAAACGCTGGGGCAGGGGCGTCTGGAGGTGGTGTCGCTGGAGCTGGACCGGCGGACGCTGGCGGCGGCGGTGCCGTTGTATGAGGAAACATCGTGGATGCGGCACTTTCTGGAGAAGATGCTGGCGGATGGAGAATATGAATCTCGCTTTGCCGAATGCCGGCTGGTGACAGGGGATGCACGACAGACGCTGCCGGGACTGGAGATGGTTTTTGACGTGGTGTTTCAGGATGCGTTTTCGCCGGACTGCAATCCTGAACTCTGGACGCTGGACTGGTTTCGGGAGATCCGCCGTCATCTGGCGGAGGGGGGAGTGCTCGCCACCTATTCCAGCGCATATCCGGTACGAGGAGCTTTGTGGAAACTGGGGTTCGGACTGGGGACGAGTGCTCCATTCGGTCGGCGTCGCGGGGGGACGGTGGCATGTCGCGACCGGCGAACGCCGGAAGGAGTGGAGCCTTTGAGTCAAAAAGAATTCAATATTCTGCTGCATTCCACCGCCGGAACGCCGTACCGTGATCCGGATTTGCATGCTGAACGCGCGCGGATTCTTTCCCGGCACGAAGCGCTGGTTCGCCGCCTGCGGCGTCTGGGCGTTCCCAAGTGGTTCCGGAACTGACCCGGAGAGAACGTTTTCACGCTGTGTATCCCGACCGTATGAGAGGGAGATGGAATATTCCGGAAGAACAGTCTTACCTATCGTCCGTAACCGGAATGACGATTCTGCTTTTCTTTGAAAGAAAAGTACCATGTAGATGTCGTTTTCTATAAAAATTAAAAAAAACAGAATAACCCGGTTTTTTACTTGGAAGATCGGGTTATTTTGGTTATAATTAATCAGGAAAGAATTTGCAACATGTCCGTGGTGTTATCAGGAAAGGGAAACAAATGATCAGAAAAATAACCAGATTGCTGCTTTGTCTGGGGCTGTGGGGCGGTTTTGCCGTCATGGGGGGGGAATCAGAACCGGCACCGAAGATCATGGTGTGGCCGCGCTCGGAGCCGGTGAACATTCCCACAGATCTGGAGCAGTTCATGTACTGGGAAATTCCTGCTCCGCCGGAAGGGGCGACTCTGGAACTGCGTCTGACATTGCCTGAAGGGATGGAGATCCGGAACTTTCCGAAGGGCACGGGACCGGTGTTACCGGTGAAAAGTCGGAGCATTTTTCCGAAAACGTTTTCCCAGAAGGAGAACCTGGCTGTTCTGACCTTTGCTCCGGCGGATCGGTCGCAATGGCCGCATCGGTTTCTCAGCATGACCGTTGCAGTGAAGACTCCTCCCGGTGATTACCGGATTCGCGCCGAGCGGATCATCAACGGCAAGCCGGAATCGCCGCAGGAGATTCCACTCCGGGTATATCCGGCACTCTCCGGAAGCCAGCCGGAGAAGATGACGCTGGCCGCCTACGACTATCCCGGTTATGAGCCGGAATTCCTGCCGACCTATCTTGAGATGAATCGCCGAGCCGGCATTAATGCGTTGTATCACATGCGCGGCGAACCCCCCCGTACCGTGACCGCCTCCGATCTGGCGCCGAAGTACGGTATTCGCAACGGGTTGATTTTCTTTGTGCATCAGGTGCAGGATTATTTCAAGGGGCGGGAATTGCCGGAGGCCGCCCGTGGTGTGGAGGTGGCATCGTTGACCGCATTGCTCGACCATCCGGAAGCGATGAAAGCCATGCTGAAGGAATTTTTCACTGCCTCCATGGACGGCAAAGATTATTCCTGCATCATCTATGATGCTGAACGCGGCGCGTTTTTCGGTGGTCGTCCGGGGGGAGACCGGACTCCTTACGGTCTGGCGCAGTTTCGGAAATATGCCGGTATTCCCGCCGACGAGGCGTTGACCGATCAGGAACTTTCGGGGAAATACCGGAAACAGTGGGTGGATTGGAATTGCGATTTGACGGTTCGAGTGTCCCGGCTGGTTCGCGAAGTGCTGGATGAATCCTTCCCGGATTTTCGTTATGAGGTCTACAGCGGGTATGAAGTGGACGCAGGGCCGCACAAGGACCGCACCCGCGAACTGTACGGCGTGGATTGGAAAAAATTGGCGGATACCGGCTTTGATTATGCCACCGCCGGTTATTTCGGCAGCATGGATCAGCTGCGCAATACTGCGGCGGCGGTACGCGGCAAGGCCAGTTACATCCCTGCGGAAATGTATGTTGAAAACTTCAACCACAAAGGCGTCGTCCGCCGCGATCCAGGTGCATGGAGCGTGCATCTGCTGCGTGCCATTCTGAATTCCGACCGTCAGGGGATCACACTGTGGTATGCCAATGTGATGGACGGCAACGCGCTGATTGCGGTCGACCGGGTGGCTTCCTTATTGTGCCGCACCGAAGATTTCTGGTTGCGGGGGACTCCGGATCCGGAAGCGGTTACTGTCCGTCCGGAGGCGGAAAGGGAACAGGTGCACGTCCTCCGGCTGGGCGGGAACGCCCTGGTACTGCTGCTGAATTCCGCCGATTTCGACAAGACATTGCGGTTGACGCTGAACGGGTTCCGGGTACGGGGGTATACCGGGGAACTTGGCATTACCGATGTGATGAGCGGCGAAAAAATCAAGCCGGCCGGGATTCTGCGGGTAACGGTGCCGGCCCGGAGTTTCCGCGCAATTCAGATTTTCGACGACGGCAATTAAAGAACACCGGGAAAGGAATCCGTATGCCGAATCCATGCCGTATCCCCAAGTACCGGGAGATTATCAACCGCATCCGTACCGATATTGCGGAAGGGGTGCTGCCGCCTGGCACCAGACTGCCGGTGCGGGAGGAACTGATTACTCAGTATCAGGTGACCCGTACCACCATCGACCGGGCGCTGAGTGAATTGATCCGCAGTGGTGATCTGGTGGCGTCGCGCCGCAACGGTACCTTTGTGGCGAACGGACCGGAAGAGAAAATTGCCATCGTCACCTGGAAAGAATCCGTTTTGCACCATCGTGCGCTCTGGGGGGAAACAGGGAATTTTTTCTCCATGTACGGGCGGCTTTTCGAGCAGCTGGATGCTTCACTTTACGAGGTGATCAGTCCCGACCGGGTGTTGAAATCGCCGGATCTGCTGCGTCGTTTCCGGCGTATTCTTATCAACAGCGTTTCTGCAGAGGAGTTTGAAGACCTGGCGATGGCGGTAGGGGACCGGTCGCGGTTTCTGCTTTTGAACCGTGAATTTCCGGATTGCGATTTCATTGGTACAGATCACCGGCAGGCGGCCTTTGACCTGACGGAACTGTTTTTGAGCCGGTTGCCGCATGCCGAAACGGTGGTTTTTCTCGACATGCCGGGCGCGCGGAATCTTTCCAGCCGTGATCTCTGGGATATGCGCCGTCAGGGGTTTGTCGATGCCTGTGAGAAATATCGCCGTTTTTACCGGATTCTCTGTTTTCGTCAGGATTGTTTTGAGGAAAACGTGGCATTGCTCAAGCAATATGTCGGAGAAAATCGTACAACGGAAGCCCCCGGAGTGGTTATTTCTCCGACACGGGCGATGATGGGGTGTGTGCTGGGATTCCTCTTTGCGACTGGAGGACGGTTGAACCGGGAGATTTTTTACGGGGATTTCGACAATGACCGATCGCTGCTGGATTATGGTCAGCCGATTCCAAGTGTAGTGCAGAATTTTTCCGGCATCGCCGATCTGGCTATCCAGCATTGGCAGGAGCAGGGCGTCAGGATTCATGTCCCATACAGTATCGTTCATTCTCCATGGGCGGAGCAGTAAAAACAACATAAAGGGAATGCGGGATGAAGAAAGGATTTACGCTGATCGAACTTCTGGTGGTGATCGCGATCATCGCGATTCTGGCGTCGATGCTGCTGCCGAGCCTGAACAAGGCGCGTGAGACGGCGAGGCGGGCGAGCTGCACGTCGAATCTGAAGCAATGCGGGATGGCGTTGCTGATGTATTCGGAAG
>CALXOD010000034.1 GCA_944389925.1 uncultured Victivallaceae bacterium
AGATCCGCGGGATCCGGCACGAAGAGGTGTGCGGCGTGGATGACGCGGTATTGGCGACGCGGGTGGCCTTTGCCGCTATTCGTTCCGCCCGGGAAAAACGTCCGGTCCGGATGGTGGAGATCCAGGCGTGACGAGCGGAACGATAGACTGAAATTTTTAACCGGAATATGGATCATGATATCTGAGGAGATGGAATGAAAAAACGTTTTTTTCTGTTCATGCTGTTCGGAGTATGGGGGGGGTGCCTGGGGAGTGCTGTGCCTTTGTCTCCGGAGGTGTTGCAGCCGGATCGTTTCCCGCAGTTGTTGACGAACCGGACAGAGCTGGAGCAGTTGCAGAACGGTCTGGCGGAACTGCCGCATTTACGGGAATACGTGGAAGCACAGCGGCAAGTTGTGGCACCGTTGATGTCGTTCTCCGATGATGAGTTACGCCGACTGGTCCCGCCTGCCGGCGCGCCGATTGTGTATGGGCTGGGGATGAATCTTGACCCGTACGGGGAGCGCTTGCGCTGGACCTCCTGGAAAACCCCTTTCAAGGTAATGGGCAGGAATGACGTGGTGTATCCCAATGCCGATTATCCAGATGACGGTTCCGGATGTGAGAAGGACGGGAAAAAATACTATTTCACGGCACGTGCATATGGTTTCGTCTGCTCTGAATTGGAGGAACGGGTGCTTCCGGCACTCGGTGATCTGTATGCCCTGACCGGTGAACAACGTTATGCGCACGTAGCAGCCGTCCTGCTGGATGCAGTGGCAGCGGCATATCCAGCCAATCGGCGCGGGCCCTTGGATTATCCCGGCAGAAAAGAGGATCGTGACCGCTCCGGGCGATTGCAGCGGGCATATTACATGGTGGCACGGGGATTGGAAAATTATGCATGTACGCTGGATCTGATCGCTGCTTCCGGAGAATTGGCAGCACCTTCAGCCTATCCCGGGTTTGCCAGTATCCGTGAACACGTCGCTGTTAATCTGCTGCGGGACGGCGGGGAGTTCTGTTACGACTGGGCGATGGAAGGGGGCCAACTTAATAACGGTCTGGCCGATTATGTCCGGGGAGCAGCTTACGCCGGGCTGTTGCTGCGGGATGAACGGCTGCTTGCACCGCTGCTGCAGGGGCCGTCGTCGTTGCGTTCAATGATCGACAATAATGTAGATCGCAACGGATTTTATTTTGAGGTATCCACAACTTATTCCGTACATACGACGGAGTTGTACTGTGCGATGGCGGGTATTATTGACGCTGCGGTCCGACAGGGGCTGACGGCCATGCCCTCCTTCTATCGGGATCCCGGGCTGGTGGCGATGATGGATCGCTTCTTTATCCGGCGGGAACTTTCCGGGCACATGCCGACGATCGGAGACGATGGGCCCGACCGGTTTTATGTGCCGCCGATGCAGCGCCTGGCGGAACCGGGGCGTGCGGTTTTATCCGACCGTTACTGGAATTCCCAGTTGCGCAGCAGCTGGCGGCTGCTGTTGAATGGTGATTCCGGAGTGCGTGGTGAGATGCTGCGATTTCTCCGGACGCTGTACGGGAAGGGGCCGGTTGTTCCACCGGTGGACCGGCTGACGCTTTTCCGAATTACGCCGGCGTTACTGCGTGAGGTTGCTGCCGCACCGGAGGATGAAAAACTATTGACCGGCGAGAGTGTTTTTTACGGAGCCAAGGGATTGGCACTGTTGCGCGGCGGCAGGAAGGAGTGCCGATATGGGGCACAACTGGCGGCAGGCATGCAGAATAATCATGGACAGCGGGAGGCTTTGACCTGGACTTTTTTCAGCCGGGGGCATGATTGGAGTAATGATCCCGGGTATTATAACAGCCATTACCGGCACAGCTGGACGCAGATGACCGTGGCGCATCAGTCGCTGTTAGTCGACGGGAAAAGTTTCGACCCGCAGGCGGGTGGAGGATATCTGAACGGTTTTTTTGCAGACAAAGTCGTGCAATATGCGCTGGCTGTGCATCCGGGAGCCTATCGTACGGAAGGAGCATCCCGATATGAGCGTATGATTGCGCAACGTCCGGATGGAACTGGTACGGATCTGGGGTATTGGCTGGATATCGGGATCGTTGCCGGCGGGGAATTCCGGGATGACAGTTTTCACACGGCCATGAAGGACTGGCGGTTTTCCCGGGCAATGATGCCGATGGGGACTTACGGCCTGTTTCCGGGATTGAGCGAAGAAAACCGGTTCCGGCGGGATTATCGGCTGACTGGATTTGAAGATCGCCATTTCCGTTATGAGGTGCCCGGCAACGGTTATGCTCTGTTGACCCGGCCGCAGAGTGTACAGACTTCTGAGGGGGTGGGATTGGAGCTGACGGATCCAGCGTTCATTGTCCGGTCACCGTTCCGGGGCAGGATCAAGGTGGATTTCCCCGGGGCGCCGAACCGGGAATATATTGCGGCAGTTCATCCTGGGCTTGAGGTTACAGCGCCGGTCGCCTATCTGATCCGCCGGGATCGCGGGAAAGGGGGCGTCAGTGTATTTTTCAAGGTGATTCGGGTCATACCGGAAGGGATGGAGGACCCGGTAAGTTTGGTTGAAACGCCCGTTATCCATTCGGATGATCCTTTTGCCCGTGCCTGCAAAGTGACCCGTTCAGACGGATTGTGCGATATCTGGTTGACCGGTAAATTGGAAATTCCCGCGTCCGGTAATCTGCCGGCGATTGCGGGAGAAGTCCGGTTGGCGCTGCTGGTTTTCGACCAGTCCGGGAACTTGCTGCATGTCCGGGGGACGGGGGTTCAGTCTCTGCAGGCCGGAGCCTTCCATCATCAGGGGCCGGGAGTGTTCTCTGCCGAGATCACCGATGTTCAGGGCCGGCTTCTGACACTTGACCGGGAGCTGCCATCGGAGGGGGTACCGTCAGGTGCCCTGCTGCTGGTGTCTCCACCGGCGGGCATTCCGGCAACATTTACACTGTCCGGTGCCAGCGGACAACGACTGGAAGTCGGAGACCATGGGGTTTTGCTGGCTCGTCGGGTACCGGTGAAGGGGAATTCGGAAGATCGTCGCCGGTTTACTGTTGCTTTTCCGATTTCCCGTTTTACTGCGCCGATGTCTCGTAACTCCGCGGCAGCCGCACTCGGAAAAACAGTTCTTGCGGATGGGAAAACCATCGGCCGGATTGTTGCCATGGCAGAAGATGGACGGACGTTTACGCTTGATGCTCCGTTGCCGGCCGGGGTGACGGTGATTGACATTGCGGAGGCCGGAGCCGGCGATGTGCTGGAAATTCCGCTCAATCTGAGTGTGGATCCGGTAATGACACGATAAGAATTGACGGTGCGGACCGGAGCAGGAGGAGTGGGAGAGTGCTGTTTTGTCTGTCGTGAGAGATCGCGGATTTTTCAGCAAAGCAGCTTTCCGGTTTCGAAGTCCAACGTTTTTTCCTGCAGGGTTGTCTTGAGAATCGCTGTTTCCGGAGGTATGGTAAAAAAAGACCATTCACCTGGGAGAAACGTTTTATGAAAGAAGCCGCTTTTTATCACTGCGGTGCCGGTGGAGCGATCATTTGCGATCTCTGCCCTCGCGGTTGCATCATCGCTTCCGGAGGGGTTGGCTTCTGCGGCGTCCGGCGTCATGTCGCCGGAAAGCTCTATTCGCTGGTGTATGGCCGTCCCGCCGCCATGCAGATCGATCCCATCGAGAAGAAGCCCTTTCGGGAATATCTGCCTGGCACCGCTGCCTTCTCCATCGGGACGTTCGGTTGCAATCTTGATTGCGCCTGCTGCCAGAATGACGAACTCTCCGGATGCCGCCACCTGGACGTGATGGCGGCTGTGCCCGTGCGGGAACCGGAGGCGATCGTTCGGCTGGCGCAACATTACTGCTGCGCTTCGATCGCCTTCACCTATAATGAACCGACGGTTTTTGCCGAGTATGTTGCCGATGTTGCGACGATCGCCCGCCGGGAGGGGGTGGCGACACTCCTGGTGTCCAATGCCTATATTACGCCGATGGCGGCAGAGACACTGTTCCCGTTGATTGATGCCGCCAATTTCGACCTGAAAGGTTTTTCCGATGATTTCTACCGGGGACATTGCGGCGGGCGGCTGGCTCCCGTATTGGAGGCCATTCGATTTTTTTTCCGGCTGGGACGCCATCTGGAGCTGACGCAGCTGGTGATTCCCACACGCAATGATTCGCCGGATATGATTCGGGCGTTTCTGGATTGGGTCGGGGAGCAGCTTTCACCGGAAGTGCCGCTGCATTTCACTGCGTTTTTTCCGCATTTGCGCCTGACTGGATTGCCGCGTACGCCACGGAGCACGCTGGAGCGAATCCGGGAACTGGCGCTGGCTCGTGGGTTCCGACACGTCTATCTCGGGAACTGCTGAGAGGCGAGAACAAAAATCTCCTCTCTTCCTCCCGCTTTTTTTCAGAACGACACGTGCACGTCTCCCGAAATACGCGTGGGAGGCGGCATCAGGACAATACCCGCCGGCTCACTCCAGTCGCGACTCCAGCTGCGGAGCATCAATGGATCGGTCGTGCCACCCCAGGGATTGAGATCCACGATCAGAATCTGATGGTCGCTGGTAAAATAAATATCCATGACCAGAGTTTTGAGCGGCAGCAGCCAGCTGATGGCATCGATGAATTTCTTTGCCTGTTTCCAATAGTCCTGTTTGACGCCTTCGAGCCGGCGAAAATGGCGGATCAAATGATACTGGCTCATGGCGTTGAGTTCGCCGTCCCGGATGAACAGCCGAAATTCGCGGGTGCGGTTCATGCGGCGGAAGGGACGCAGACAGATGTATTCCACCTGTCCGGCAGCGGCGGCGGCGCGGACCTTCCGGCTTTCCGCCAGGTAGCGCCAGGCGCTTTCCGGAGAGAAGACGGCACCGCGTTTATTTTCAAACCGTTCGGTGTCGGTAGGGGCGCAGACATCCACCGCGGTAAAGCAGTTGCCCGGGATGGCGCTCATCGGTTGCCGTAACGCTTCGATCGCTTCTTTCACGGCGGGGTGTTTTTTGCTCCCCTCTTTTACCCCTTCGGCAAGTTCGGCGACGGCCTCCGGTTTGAGCCGTACAAATGAAGTCAGAAACGTATGGGACGCCAAAACCGGATACCAGACCGGAATGCGCAGAAAGGACTCGTCTTGCATCGGACACCTCGCTTTCGTATCAATTTTCGGGAGCGGCCGGCGGCGCTGCTTCCCGCTCAATGCGGTTGACCACCGTCAACATGTACAGCACCATGCCGATGACATAGGCCGATCCGAAATTCAACAACGGCAGTTCAAATGCCGCAAACACCGAAGCCACCAGCATTGCCGGAAATCCAGCATATACCGCAATGATGAAAAGCTCCCGGAACCGCAGCACCCGCAGTTGCCGCGCTCCGGTCAGGTGGAACATGCCGACAAATACGCCAGTATAAAAGAGAATCTGAATCGCACCGGCGACAAAGAACATCAGAAATCCGATCAACGTCCAACTTGTCTTGAAAATTCCCGTCATCTGATCGACCGCAATGATACGGGCTGCCGGTTCAGCGGAGGAAGACGGCGCGGCTTTCTGTTTTTCCGCGAGGGCGCGGAGTCGGGTTTCAAAACCTGCCAGATCACTTCGCGTCTGTTCCGCACCGATTGCATCGGGACGGAAATTCAAAGAGACCCACTCATTTTCTCCCATCTTTTTCCCGAACAGGATTTCTTCCGGAAACCAGTACAGCAGATAGTTGAAGTCGGCGCTTCCCGTTTTTTCCGGCAATGTCGGTGTTTCTCCCGCCGGTACATAAGTGAGCAGGCCGCCGTCTGGCAGCAGCAGGGAGCGCCCCTGCTGCGGTTGCAGTTCCGGTAGAAAACGGTTGCCCTGTACGGAAAGACCGCCGAATGTACTTTGAAAGCGGGCTGCGGTCTGATCAATCTCTTTCCCGGCGGCAAAAAAATGTACGAAGGAAACAAACAACGCGCACAGCAGCATCAAAAACAGGAATTGTCCCGTCATTCGCAGCGGATGCTGATGGACCAGACGGAAAAAAATATCCGTTCCCCGGCAGGTACCGGCCACTGCGGTAAAAAATCCGGTTTTTTCGTAAGGCATGCCCATCTTTATAACCCGGTTGCTTTCCCTTCGGACACAGTGGAATCCCCGGTTGTGGAGGATTCTGCGGGCGTTGCGGGCACTGCCGGCGTGGTCGCTGTGGCATTCAGTGTTTTAAGAACTTCTTCCGTCAGGTCGACCGCAGGGTTGCAATACAGCACTGTCGGGACGTCGTTCATGGTTTTCCCGGAGAGGTCCAGGACAAAGTCATACCCTTCGGCCATGGCACGCCGACGGATCTCCGCACGGATGTCCGCAATAATATCCTGCCGTTTCTGCTGTTCAAATTCCCGCATCTGCCGGTTGCGTTCCGTCGCGTACTGTTCGGCTTCAGCGCGTTTGGCGGCCAGTTCCCGGGTCTTTGTCCGCAGTGTTTCTGCGGCGGCGTTGCGGGCGGATTCCTCAAGCGCCAGATTCTGCGCCTTGTCCCGGGCGGTATTGCACTCGGTTTCCAGTTGTCGGATCTGATCCTGGAGCTTCAACAGATACGCCCGGAAAATCTCGGCCTGCTGCCGGATCGCCCCTTCGGCGATCTTACTTTTGTAATATTCCTTGAATACTTTTTCCAGATCCACTACTGCAGTGCGCTGAGGGGCCGCGGCGACCAGCAGAGCAAACAGCGACAGGATGGTGCAACACAGGGATTTCATGGACGCCCCTCCGTCGGCGGCAACCAGGGCGATTCCCAGACAAAATCCCGGAACGAACCATGGTACACCGCCCCCGGATCGTATCCCACAAACAAGACATCGATCAAACCGGCGAAGGCACGCATGCCGGTACAGCCGACGCCTTCAAATGCGCCGGAAACCGCGCCCCAGAAGGGGACTTCGCCATTGCGCAGCAGAATGCAGCGGGGAACTTCCAGAAAACACGTGCCGAGATTGGCGAGGCCGCGCCCGACGCGATACAAATGCAGATCCAGCGTGGATTCGTCGGAGGTTGCTTCTGCGGTCGCTTCTGCAGTTGCTGTGGCCGGTGCGGCTTCCGGGGTAGAAGCGGGAACGGCTTTTTCCGCAGCTGTGACGGTGGCGATCGCCAGGAGGAACAGGGCGAGGAGCGGGAGAAATTTTTTCGTCATGGATATCGGACCTTCTGCAATGGGCGCGCGCTGCATTTTTTTCAATAGAGAAAAAAGGAAGTCACAACGCCGATTCTTTCTGTTTTTAGATTCGGTCATGAAAATAGCACGATCGGGAGGATTTTTCCAGTCGCGGAACGGGTTTGCGGCGGGAAAAAAAGAAAAGAACGTTCCCGGAGACGTTTTTTCCCGGAAAAACGGCTTGACAGCGGGAGAATGGGCCGTTATCTTCGAACAGAGTGGATTTTTGGATGCGAACCGCTCTTCGGCAGTCTCGCCCGGAATCACCGGAGTCTGCCGGAAGCCCCTGATGCACCATTTATGCAAAGGAGCCGATATGACCAAGCAGCCTCCACGATGGCACAACTTGTTGTGCGACCGGCAGATCTCCTGCCACTTGACCGCCACTGATCGCGATGGCGCCGTGCACGAACTTCTCAAACTGCTCGAACCGGAACGCAATGGATTCGATGTGGAAACCGCCTTTCAGGCGGTGATCGCCCGCGAGGAGGTTTTCCCCACCGTAATTGCTCCGGGGCTGGCGGTGCCTCATGCCCGGTTACCGGAGCTGGATCGGCCGTTGCTGGCGGTGGGGATTGCAGCAGCGGGAATTGATTTTCAACAGCCGGATATGCCGCCGGTACGGGTGGCGATGCTGATTTTGACGCCCGGTGATGATCCGGGACTGCATTTGCAGCTGCTTGCCGGCCTGACCGCTGTTTTCAAGGAAACACCGGATGCGGTGGAGCGGTTGGCGCGCATGCGGTTGCCGGATGAGGTGCGGGCGTTTCTGGCCGGTGGACGGCATCTGGTACCGGATTTTCTCACTGCCCGGGATTTGATGGATTGCAAAATACCGGTATTGCGTGAGGAAGATTCGGTACAGTCGGCGATCCATACGTTTGCGGTGAGTGGTTTCGGGGAGTTGCCGGTACTGGATCGGGAAGACGACTTGCGGGGAGTACTGTCCATTGCCGACCTGCTGCAGTTGAGTTTGCCTGAACATTTGTTATGGATGGAGGATTTGTCGCCTTTCTACCGGTTTCAGCCGTTTTCCGACATGCTCCGGAATGCCGGAGAAACCAAAATCGCCGATGTCATGCGCGAGGAATATCTGAAAGTGCCGGAACGGATGCCGGCGATTCAGCTGGCCAAACTGTTCCTGGTGAATAAAGTATTGCAGATTATCGTAGTCGATGACCGGGACCGGTTGGCGGGGGTGGTGACGATGCGCGATTTCTGCGCCAAACTTTTCTGGGAATGACAATCGAGCGGAGAAAGGATTCCTGGCATCATGCATGGAGAAGAAGGCGGAATGCAACTCGGCGTCCGGCAGCTGGTGACGCGGCTGGCGGTGATGGTCGGTGCGGGTGTAGCGGCGGGAGTGATCGGGGGGTATACGGTGTTCGACGCACGACAGGCGGTGGCGGTGGCGGTATTTCTCTCGATCATTCTAGGAACGTTGTTTTTCTGGAATTTCCGGCTGGCGATCGCTTTTCTCGGGTTGTCGGTATTGATCTGCACCCATTCGCTGAACATTCAGCAGTTTGTGCAGTCCTCGGCGCTGGAAGTGATTCTCTTTCTGGTGGGAATGATGATTATCGTGGGAGCGCTGCGCGATCTGGGGTTCTTTTCCTGGATCGTACAGTGTATCGTATCCATGCCGAATATTTCGGGAGGGAAATTTATAATCGTGACATCAGCGGCCTCGGCATTACTGGCCTGTGCGGTGGATGAGGTGACGTCGATCATCTTCATTTCCACCCTGATCTTTCAGGTCTGCGACCGGCTCAAGCTCAATCCGACGCCATATGTCATGATCGCGGTACTCTGTACCAACATCGGCAGCGCCGGGACTATGATGGGCAACCCGGTGGGGATCTATATCGGTACCAAGGGGGGCTTGACGTTCGGCGACTTCATGAGCTGGGCGTTTCCACTGATGCTGCTGGCGCTGGCGGTGACGGTGGCGGTGACCTGCTGGTATTTTCGGCGGGAGGTGGCGCTGTTCAACGAACATCTCCAGGCGCGTCTGGCCCGGAATCTGTCGCTGGCCTCGAGTGTTGAAGTACCGTACGTTCAGGGGCTGATCCTGCTGCTGGCCACGGTGCTGGCAATCGCGTCGCATCATCAGATCGAGAGCTGGCTGGGATTGGGGAAAAACAGTGTATTGCTGATCGCACCGCTGGCCTGTTCCGGCGTGGTGATGATTATCCGCCGTGATCGGGCACGGCATTATGTGGAACGGGATGTGGATTGGTGGACTCTGTTGTTTTTCATGCTGTTGTTTGCGATTGCGGGAACTCTGGAACATACGCATGTCGACCGGATCATGGCCTCGCGTTTCGCGGGAATCTGCGGCACGGAACACACGGTGCTGGTGCCATTCATTCTGGCGGTTACATCGCTGGGGTCGGCATTTGTGGACAATGTGATTTTCGTGGCGGCTTTCTGTCCGGTGATCGAGCAGCTGGCAGTCAACATCAAGGATCTGCCGCTGTGGTGGGCACTGCTTTTCGGCGCGTGTTTCGGCGGGAATATCACCATGATCGGCAGCACTGCCAATATCGTGGCGCTGGGGATGCTGGAGAAACGGGCACATACACAGGTCCGGTTTTTTCAGTGGCTGAAGATCGGATTCCTTTCGGCGTTTCTGGCCTGTGTGGTGGCCTGGGCGGGGTTGATGTTGCTGGAGCCATGGATGCCGGATCGGTATGTACAGTTGCAATACGAATATTTGACTGCGGATTCCGGGAAGGTTTTTCACGGTAAAAATGCGGCATTGAAGGCGCGGTGTACGGGGCGCACCTCGCTGCCGTCTCTGCCGGGATTTCCGGTTGCGGATTACGAGGCGTTTCTGCTGGCACCGCCGTCGGGCGGACGGGGTCCGACTGTTCCGGTGCTGGTACCGAAAGCGTATCGGGAACTGATAACGGCACTGGAAGAGGCGGATGATGCCGTTCTCATGTTGCAGGGTAAAGTTTATACCATGACGACGGAACTTCCGGAATCCCCCCACCTTTTCGTTCTGGAAACGGTATCTCCTGCAGTTGCGGGAGAGTAATCCCCCGTTCCCGCCCGGAGGAGAGACGCCGGGCGGGATCACGAGGAGGTTTACTTCCGGAGCAGCCGGATGGTATGGGCGGCGCCGTCGCCGGCGGGGAGTGCAACCAGCGTTTTACCGTTTGCAGTACGGAGCCGGGCGGGGCCGGAGACCAGACTCCATTCGCCATCCAGGGTCAGGGTGAAAATGCCGGGGACATTACGGAAATCGGTATGGAGGTCGATCCAGTTTTTCTCCGGCATGGCCGGACGCCACTGCCTGCCGATATCCGGCATGGCGGCACGAAGTTCCAGCTGATCCCCGTCGAAACGAAGTGCCGCCAGCACGGGTGCATCGGTTTCCGCCAGGGGACCGACCTGAACTTTTCCGGCGCCGAAGACGGCAGCCCATATGCCACGGTCGGGAAATTCAACGGCATGAACACCGTTGGATTTACGCAGAACCCGATAGGGATATGGTCGTTCCAGTCCGTTCAACAGTATGGCATATTCCCACCCGCCGTTTTTCGGCGCCGTACCGTGCTGGATGACCGCCACTTCGAAATCACCGTCGCCGCCGGTGGAACGACCGTGTTTTTCCAGCGGGAAGCTCTGATGCTGCCGATGAACCTGAACGTTTTTGCCATCGGGGATGACGTAGCCGATGCCGGTGGAATCGCGCAGCGTCAGCGTGCCGGCCACCCCTTCTTCAGCGGCGGGGAGCGCGGTCAGCGTTCGGCCGTTGATCACGGTCGGTTGTTCACCGGGGGCATCGAGACGGCGCTGGAAAAGCGTGGTTTCCACCGGATGATTCCGGTCGGTCGAGGCGAGTCCGGATCCCAGAGAGAGAATCATGTCGTCCAGGAAAAAGACCGACTGGTCGAATTTCAGACCGGACTGATAATGCTGGTCGGCAAACCGCATGAGAAAAAGACCGTTGTCACCGATTTCCATGCCTCCCATGGCGGGTTCTCCGGTGAAATGGCGGGAGACGTCCTTGATCGGTATCGGATCCAGATCGGCGAAGGCGGTTCGGACGGTCGTAGCCCCCGGAATCCGGGTGAAATCCCATCCCTTCCAGGCATAGCCGCTGCCAGCGAGCGATACGGGATTGCCTTTGGAGAGAATAGTGATCGAGCCGCGGCTGAGATTCCGACCGAGCTGGCCTTCCGCGCCGCTTTCAAAATCCCAGATATAACGGCTGTTGCCTTTGACCGCGGCCAGCGTTTCGCCGCGCCGGTGGAAGGAGGCACCGGCATAGGGGACGGCGCGGTGGCCCTGCGGCGTGGGTTCGGGTTCAACCAGCTGCCGGAATTCTGCCGCGAAGCGTTCCATGTCTTCGGCATTGCCCAGAGTGCCGGTGAAGGTGTTGCCTTTGTAGGAGACGGAACGGAATTTTTCCCGTACCGGCTGATACTGCAGATCGTAGAGCCGCAAGAAGGCTGCCGCCAGTTCCCGGTCCGGCGTATCGAAAAGTTGTGCGGCATAAGCATATCCGGGAATCCCCGGAACGAGTCCGTCCGGCCAGAAGGGCCAGCGGCCGTTCAGAGCGATCGTATAATCGTATTTCTGTGCCACGAAACGAGCGAGAAGCAGAGATTTTTTTACATTGTTCCGGGCGGTTTCATGCAATGCGAACGGGGTCCCGCGCAGCCAGTAGCCGAGCCGTGCGGCCATTTCGATGCCGTGGATGCCGTATCCGTTCCAGTATGGATTGGAGTGGTGGTACAGGGAGCCGTCCGGTTTGATCATGGCGTTAAGTCCGCGGGTGGTGGCCAGCGCCCGATTGAGGTCATCCGCGAATTTCCGCAGCAGCAGCACCCGCATATTCCGGTCTTCCATACTGATGATGGAGAGCAGTTGGAACAGGGCGATGGTACGCAGGGAATCCGCGCCTTCGCAACTGACCCGGACTTTGGGATCGTACATCTGGCGGAAGAGGGAGACATAGTGGCTGTTTTCCACTTCCCGTCGGAGAATGCCGGCTTTTTCCAGTTCCGGGCGCATCAGAAAAATGGTCAGGGAGTAGCCGGCCAACCCCAGATGCAAACCGTAACCGGTACCCATGGCGCTGCCGGTCGCCCAGCCCTGATCGTGAGCGTGATCGAAGGCCAGAATGATTTTTTCCAGCAGTTCGGGGCTGTGATAATACGGATTGGGCTGTTCCGGCGTTCCCGGGTCATGCCAGGCCAGAGCCATCGGAAGGACGCAATTGTCAAAGAAGTCGTGGATGTGGGGAAGTCCGCCATGGATGACATTAAAGACCGGATTGCCGGTAATCCGGCCGTCGGGGTGGCGGCGAATTTCAAATGCGTCGAATTTTTTCAGGGTTTCCGGCATTTTGCGGATGGTGGCGTCGGCGATGACGGCGAGTTCCGGATTTTTGCGTGCTTCGGCACTGCCGGTCAACCATTGGCGCAGTCGTTGTTCGATGAGTTCAACAGCATCGAGGTCCGCCTGTTTAATCGGTTTCCGGGGCAGGGAAAACGGGGTGGAAAAAACTTTTTCCGTCTGATTCGGACCGCCTTTCCGGGCGGTATTGACGGTCACCTGCCGGTCGCTTTCCCGGGCCCAGTAGACGTAATCGGTCAGTTCCATCCGGTCGAGATATAACGTTCCGGCAGTGAGGCCGGAGGCGTTGAGGCGCATTAATTCCATGGGCTGTTTTGCGTCGACGGTTCGAGCATCGGCGCGGGGCATGAGCCAGACGGCACGCCAGCCGGTGAAGTTCTGCCGTACCGGAAAACGGTAGCGGGGACGATTCGCCCGGAATCCGGCTTCCGTGCCGAATTCAATCAGCAATTCACCCCGTGGATCAGGTTTTTCCCGGTAGATCCAGAGTTTCAGGCCGCCGTCACGGTTGTCGGCAAGCTTCATCCCCTCCGGGTCGCGGAAGAGCAAGGTGCCGCCGCGTTGGAAATCCCAGCGCAGGGCATGTTTGCCGTGTTTGAAATGCCGGTCGGAAATGGCGATGCGGGATCGTTCCGCAGTCAGCGGCTGCAACGTATCGCCTGTTTCGAACGAATGGCAGGAGACCTTGAATTTACCGACATCAAAGCCGCTGCCGACGTCGTAACCGGCGGAGATTTCTCCCCGCACGGTGGCGGAGAGCGCCGGCAGCAGAGACAGCAGAAGGGCAGAACGAAACGGACGCAGAAGAAACGGCATGGTTGTGATCCTCAGTCAATTAATACGGAATATGGTTCTTGATTACGGCCGAAAAATTCCAGATCGGAAAGGTAATTATCTCCGATCAGGTATTTCGGGGCGGCATGCATGTCCATGTAGGTGACATTGGTTTTCCCATTATGCCGGTAGCGCACCTCTTCGCCGACGCCTTCATAATCGGCAGTAGTGCCCAGGGCACCGAAGTTATTGGTATAACCCGGCAGGCAGAGGCGGCCATCGGCAATGCCCATTAAGAGCGATGGTTTCCGGAGACGCTGGATTTTCTGAGGCGCGTAGTTGTTGTAGCCGAAAATCCGGCAGGTGCTGATCGCGTTGTTGAACCCGTAACTGGAGACGATGCCACGATATTTGTGCTTGTAAGGAGCACTGCAGAGATAAGGTTTGAATTTGAGGGGGTCTTCGTCGGTGAAATCGACCCCGAATTTTTTAGAGCTGCCCAGATACGGGAGCAGGACAATCGTGCCCATCTGGGTGGCGGTACCGTAGGCGAAGACCAGATAGCCGTTGTTGTCGTCGGTGTACAGAGTGAGGGCATTGCCCTGCTGCTTGAGGTTGTTCAGGCAGTTGGCGGCATGGGCGGTCAGGCGTGCCTTGTTGAGCGCGGGCAGCAGCATCCCGGCCAGAATGGCGATGATAGCGATGACGATGAGCAGTTCGATCAGGGTAAAATGCCGTTTTCCGTTCATGTTGCTGGTCCTTTCTGTCGGTTGTATCTGACTTTTCGTGCGGGTTTCTGCTGTGTTCGGCCGTTTCTCGGAGGAGCGGGGCCGGCTAGAAGCCTGGCGGACGCTCTCCCGGTTCCACCAGTTTTCCCGGCAGGTAAATCCGCCGTGATCCGCGGGTCGGTACCTCCATGCGCGCCACACATTCTTCGAAGGCGGTCCGGCCGATGGTTTTCCAGTTGATGGCAATCGTCGGGAAGCAGTGGAACCATTTCACGTGAATGCTTTTCCCATCCATGCCGAGAATAATCCGCTCCGCGGGGAGATGACCGCCGCATTGACGGTGATAAAGCCCGCAGAGGTATTCCAGCAGATTATCCGATGTGCAGAACAGTCCCTCGTTCCGGGAGGGAAACGGTACTGTTTCCTTGCCATAGGACTGTACATGCAGTCCTGCAACCGTGCCGCCGGCGTTTTCCCAGAAGAATGCGAGGATCTTGGCCCGATTGAAGAAAACCGGGCGCGGGTCGGTGTAAATGTGCAGGCGGTCGACTCCCCGTTTCCGGAAATACCGTACCGCCTGAGTGGCGGCATTAAATGGATCAATGTCCACCAGAGAGAGTTTTTCCTCAAAATCGGAAACCATCATCACGCCGACCGCGGGGATGTTCAGCGAAAGGTTCGCGGCGCGCCAGTCGAATTCCCGCAGCAGGATTACGCCGTCGCAATGGCGGTTGAGCCGGTCCAGCGTGCCGGCTGGAATTTCGTATTGGCTGTAGGGGAACACCATCAGTTCGTACCGGTATTGCAGGGCCATGCGTTGAATTTCATTGAAAGCGGTGTAATAAATTCCGGGGTATCCGCCGCTCTCTTCATCCTGAATATAGACCAGCACTCCTAGCGGTTTGGTGGCCCGGTGTCGTGCGGAATCATTTGTCCCGCGGGCGACAAAGATACCCCGTTTCGGGGATTTCCGGAGTGTGCCCCGGTGGCAGAGGTAATCAATGCCCCGCAGCGTAGAGCCGTAGCTCAGACCGAATTTCTGCCCCAGCGAGCGGACCGACGGCAGCCGGGCACCCGGCAGATACTCTTCGGTCATGATCCGGGTTTCGATATAATCGATGAGCTCGGCGGCGATTTCCGGTTTCCGGTTGTTCATGATTCCTCCTGGGATTCCGGTATGATTATAGTGAAAAACATGGCAAAAAGCAATGGAGATGATCTAAAATCTGATCTATCTGATCTATATTTGTGGCCGGAACTGGCCCTGAACGGGCAGAGAGAGGTCATTTTTCAGCGCTTATACCACTCCGGAGTGATGCCGTAACGGGCGATCTTATAGCGGGCGATCCGGGCGGAGATGTGCAGTGCTCGCGCGGCGGCGGCAACGTTACCGCGGTTGCGTTTGAGGGCATCGACGATCAGTTCCCGCTCGAAAGAGGCCACCAGAGTATGAAAATCCGCATCGTCTCCGGAAGCCGGACGGCGGTCATCCGGCACGAGAGACGTGCTGGTCTGAAGCGATGGCGGCAGACAGTAACTATGGATCACGTCGTCGGTGGAAGTCAGGACGGCGCGTTCGATGCAATTCTCCAGTTCCCGGACGTTTCCGGGCCAGTGATAGGCCATCATCATATTGATGGCGGGGGTGGAGATTCGGCGGATATGCCGGTTGTGGCGACGGTTGTATTTTTCCAGAAAGAAATCTGCCAGCAGCATGATGTCGGAACGGCGATTGATCAGATCCGGCAGATGAATCGGTACGACGTTCAACCGGTAATAGAGGTCTTCCCGGAACCGGTGTTGTTCCATTAGAGCCTCCAGATTGCGGCTGGTGGCAGCGAGGACGCGCACATCAGCACGGATTTCTTCGTTGCTGCCGATACGCTGAAAGGTGCGTTCCTGGAGGAAACGCAGCAGCTTTACCTGCATCGGCAGACTGAGGTCGCCGATTTCGTCGAGGAAAAGAGTCCCGGTATCGGCGGCTTCAATCCGGCCAATGCGGCGGCTGACGGCACCGGTAAAGGCTCCCTTTTCATGTCCGAAAAGTTCACTTTCGATCAGGTTTTCCGGGAGGGCGGCGCAGTTGACGACGATGAACGGACGGTTGCGGCGGCTGCCGCCGCTCTGAATGGCGCGGGCGACCAGTTCCTTGCCGGTGCCGGAGCTGCCGCGGATCAGCACGGTGGCATTGCTGTCGGCGACCTGGGCGATCATGGAGTAGACGCTTTTCATGGCATTGCAGTTGCCGATGATTTCCGAGGGGCGCGCAGTCTGGTCGAGCTCCCGGCGCAGGCGGCAGTTTTCGGAGATGAGTTTTTCGCGTTCCTCATGTTCACGCAATGAAATGGAAACTGCGTCGGCCAGCAGATTCGCGACGATTTCCAGCAAAGTAAGATCGCGCTCGAGATCCGTTCCGGGAGTGGTTCGGCGGTCGATGCTCATCGTGCCGATCACTTCGTTCTGGTGGATGATGGGCACGCAGACAAACGCAATATCCTTTTCCGTCTGGCGGGCCCGGGTGCGGTCGAGAAATTCAGGTTCGCGGGAGACGTCCGGGATGATGCGGGGCAGGGCGTGGAGCGCCACCTGCCCGGTGATGCCTTCTCCGAGGCGGTATTTGCCGCGGAGCCGTTCCTCTTCGCTGAGGCCGTGAGAGGCTTCGATGAAGAGATTGTCGCCTTGTCGCAGGGTGATGGTACCCCGGAGTGCGCCCATTTCCCGGTGGAGGATGCCGAGCACTTCGTCGAAGAGCTTCGAGACGTTTTTTTCACGGACGGCGACCCGGCTGATCTGAGTCAGTACCGCCATTTCCAGATTTTTATTTCGGTCCATGCGATGGTTTCTTTTCTGGTTATTCCGTGTCGGACGTATCCAGTACGATATCCTGGTGGCTCCAGGTCTTTCCATTCGGCGGCGCGGGGAAGCGGCGCAGCTCTCCCAGCATGCGGCGTACTGCCGCATCCATGGCAGGAACCCCGCTGGCCTGTACGATCCGTGCCGAAATCACGTTGCCGTTTCCGGCGATGGTCAAGGCGATCTTTACCTCGGGTTTCCGGTCGCCGAGCTGTGCCCGCGAGGGAACATAGGTGGCCCATTGCATTTTCAGAAAAGCGGCGAGCGTTCCCGCATAGCTGTCGGCCCGGTTGGGGCCGCCCTGAGGGGTATTGGAAAAGCGGTCGCCGAATTTCTGCGCGACGTCAGCCTTGCCGATCGGCACGAGTTCATTGGTGTTGTTACCGGTCCGGGGTGTTTTCCTGCGGCTGTCCGAGAGTTTCCGTGAATTGTCGGCGGAACGGCGCGGCGGTTTCTTCACCGGTTCCTTTTTGGTGACCGGTACTTGGGGCAGGGTCAACTGCGGTTCCCGGACAGTTTTGGGGGGACGGGGCATCGGCATGGGGAGATTCGGGACGACCGGTTCCGCCACAGGCCGGGGCTGTGGTTGCTGCGGAGCCGGTACCGGCAGTTCCGGCAGCGGTTCCGGGGCGGGATCGGGATTGGATTCCGGGGTCGGTTCCGGGGCGGGCGGCAGCCGCTGGGTTTCCGGGCCGGTAACCGGTCCGGTTGAAGGGGTCTCCACCAGATTGACGGTGAAAGCCGGATCCTCCGGTTTGAAGAATCCCCGCATGTAAAGGATCAGCAGCGGCACGAAGACCGCCAGTATATGAAGGATCAGCACATTGAAGAAAATGCGCCTGCTTCTTCCCGGCGGTGACAACGGCGCCGGGTCATGGAGAGTCGGGTCGTTCATGATTCGGTCAATTGCTGCGCTCCGCCTGAGTGACCAGAGAAATGTTGGTGAATCCCGAATTCTTGATGTCGCGCATCAGATCGATCACATCGTTGTAAGGCCGGGTGCCGTCGGCGCGCAGCAGCAGAATGGTCTTGGGGGAGGTTGCCTTGAGTTCACGCAGCTCGAGCATCAGCTCTTCCCGGGAAACGACGCGGCGTTCATAATCGATGTCACCGTTCTTTTTGAGCGTGACACTGCGGAAGTTTTCCGGGGGAAGCTGTTCGGCGTTCATCTCCGGCGGGTTGACGCTGGTACCGTATTCCATCAGCGGCATGGTGATCATGAAGACGATCAGCAGCAGGAAGGTCAGGTCCAGCAGCGGCGTCATATTGATCTGGTCGATCGCATCCAGTTGCGAACGTTGTTTGCGGCGGGGCATGGGGCAGGGCTCCTTACTGTTCGGTTTCCGCCGGGGCGGTCCGGTCGGTGCCGAGCCGTTCCAGTTTGAGCTTGACCATGAATTCTTCGGTGAAGTTATCCATATTCACCGTCATTTTGCGAATGGACGAGGTCAACAGGTTGTAGCCGATCAGCGACGGAATTGCCACTACCAGACCGGCGACAGTCGTCAGCAGTGCGCCGGCCACCCCCGGGGCCAGTGCGGTGAAGTCGGACTTGCCCGCGGCAGCGATGCCGCAGAAAGCCATCATGACCCCCCAGACTGTCCCGAACAATCCGAAAAACGGGCTGGCACTGACCATGGTGGCCAGCAGCCCGATCCGGGTTTCCAGCTCCATGATCTGGATGGAGACTTCACGTTCGAGTACGGCCTGGATGGCGTTATGCTGTTCGTCGGTCAGCCGGACCGGCGCGACGGGGCGGGCGTTTCCGCCGGGACGGACTATGGGGGCAGCCGCGAAAGCGGTACTGCCCGGCGCGGCTTCCTCATAAAATTCCAACAACCGTTCCACTCCTTCGGAATAAACGCAGGCGATGGGGCCCGAGTTGGCCGCGCCTTCGCGGACGAGTGCGGTGACGGCGCCGCGGTTGTTGCGGAAACGGGCAAGAAAGCGGTCGGAGAGTTTACGGGCGCGGTAGAGCGCCATTCCTTTGTCCAGCATGATGGTCCAGGTGAAAACCGAACTGACCAGGAGGAGTACGACGATGGTTTTGCCGACGCCGTCGCTGTTTTCGAAAGCATAGTAGACGCTGGGGGATGAACCGGCCGCGCCGAGGATGAAGAGTCCATTCATATTTTTGAGAAAAACCTTTCCGAAACAAGTTGCTTCACATTTTCCGGCGGGCGGCTTCCCGGACACGGGAAAACCGTCGCGCACCGGATCGGGAAAACGAAAAAACACGGGCGGAACAGTTGATAATCCGCATATGTGAATTATATTCACAAAAATGTTTTTTTCAAGATTTGGAAAAGGAAATAACAGGAGTTTTTCATGAGCGACGTGTTTCATGTTCTCGGTTACGATGTGGGCGGTACCAAGCTGGCGATCGGTCTGGCTTCGAGCGACGGCCGCATTCTCGGCAAGGCCCGGCTCGACAATAAGGATACTCATCCGGATGATATTTTGCCGCAGCTGGTCACGATCGGCAGGAAAATGGTGGCTGATGCCGGATTGTCCATGAGTGACATTCGTGCCTTCGGTATTTCCGCTCCCTATCCGGCGGATCCGGTCAACGGGGTGATGACCCGTCCGACCAATAATCCGAAGTGGCGCAATGTGCCGATCCGCCGGTATCTGGAAGAGGCGCTCGGCATTCCCGGTACTTTTGAGAACGATGCCAACTGCGCGGCGCTGGCGGAATGGTTTTTCGGGGCCGGTCGTGGCTGTGAGGATTTTATCTACCTGACCATGAGCACCGGGATCGGCGGCGGCATCATCGCCGCCAACCGGCTGGTACGGGGGCGGGGATTCTATGCCGGGGAAATTGGGCACGTCGTCATTGAGCGGGACGGCATTGAGTGTGCCTGCGGTTTGCGTGGCTGTTACGAAGCCTATTGCGGCGGTCGGGCCATCGCGCAGCGGATTCAGCGGGAGTTGCGGGATTGTCCGAATCACCCGATGATTCAGCTGGCCGGAGGACGGCTGGAGGACATCGATATGATTGTTCTGGAAAAAGCAGTCCGGGCCGGAGATGAATACGCCGTAAAATTCTGGGACGACATGTGCCGTCGAAATGCCCAGGCCTTCGGATTTCTGTTGAATACGTTCAATCCGGCGCGGCTGGTGCTGGGGACCTTCGCCTGGGCGGCGGGAGATTTGTTCCTGGAACCGATCCGTCGGTATCTGCCGCAATACGCCTGGAGTCAGACGATTGCCGATTGTGAACTGGTGCCGAGCGAACTGCGCCGCGATATCGGTTACTACGCGGGCGCGGCGGCGGCGCTCAACTATTTGAAAGAAAGGAACTGACCGGCACCGCCGGTGGAGAGATCATGCTGAATCCCTTGATTGCCGATGCTTATCGGATTCTGGATGGAGAAACCCTGACGCGCGAGGCCGCGCACAAGCTGGCCGCGGGCGTCGGGCCGGAAGACATTCTCGACTTGGCCTCGCTGGCCAACAAAGTACGGGCGAAATATGCGGGCCGCATTCGTCCTTGTTCCATCCTGAACGCCAAGTCCGGCGTATGCAGCCAGGATTGCCGGTTCTGTGCGCAGTCGGCCCGGCACCACACGCATATTGATACTTATCCGTTGCTCGGGCGGGAGGAAGTTCTGAAGGCGGCGGGCGAAGTAGCGGAGAGTGGAGTGGCGTTTTTCGGCTATGTGACCAGCGGTCGAGGATATACCGATCCGGAGGAACCGGAATTCCGGGCGATTCTGGAGACGCTGGATGCGTTGCATGAAGCTTATCCGGAGCTGAATCTCTGCGTATCGATCGGGATTCTGAGTGAGGCGACGGCGAAGGCGTTGGCGGACCACCATGTCCGGCGTTACAATATGAATCTGCAGGTGGCGCCGCAGCGTTATGCTGAGTTGATTGCCACGACGCACACCATCGACGAGAAAATTGCCACCATCCGTTTCCTGCAGCAGTACGGAGTTGCGATCTGTTGTGGCGGTATCATCGGACTTGGCGAAACGATGGCGGACCGGGTGGAGATGGCGCTGGCGATGCGTGAACTGGGAGTGGACGGGGCACCGCTCAATGTGCTGATTCCGATTCCGGGGACGCCGTTGGAGCGGCAGCCGCTGATTTCGGCGGCGGAGGTGGCGATTTCCTTCGCCATGATCCGGCTGATCAATCCTGCGATTATGCTGAAATTCGCAGCGGGCCGGGAGACGATGATGAAGGATTTCATGGGCTTGCTGATGTTGTCCGGGCTGAACAGCCTGATGACCGGCGGCTATCTGACCACCCGGGGCCGGACGGTGGCGGAGGACGAGGCGTTTCTCCAGCAGCTGGAACTGTTCGGCTGAGAACGCCTGTCTGCGGCGTGTTACACGCAACAGAACCAAATGACCGCGGCGGCTGCCGCGACGGCCGTTGCGATCACAATGGCGACCGCCGCTATTATCGCGGAGCGGTATGACCGGGACGAAACGGTTCCTGAAGTGTTTTTCGCCGGGATTGTGGCGGTTGCCTCGGCTGCTGCCACCAGAACCTGCCGCACTTCGCTCCAGGAGCCGGGGCGGTCTTCCGGGCGTTTGGCGAGGAGCCGGTCGATGAAATCCGCAAGTTCCGGGGAGAGATCCGGCATCAGGCGGATAATGGGTTGAGGGATCTCATGGAGATGATATTCCATAATGACTGCCGGAGTTCCGGAAAAAGGCGCGGTCCCGGTCAGCATCTCATACAGTGTGACGCCGAGACTGTACATGTCGGAACGAAAATCCCGTTCTCCCATATCCGGCAGGATTACTTCCGGCGCCGCGTACATGGGGGTTCCCATGGCGGGGCCCCGTCTGTGGCTGGTGGGGCCGGCCAGTCCGAGATCGGCGATTTTGATTTCGCCGTCGATGCGGCGGATGAGCAGGTTGGCAGGTTTGATGTCTCCGTGGATGAAATGCGCGTTTTCCCAGGCGTATTCCAAGCCTTCGGCTGCTGCCGCGGCGATGCGGAAGGCTTCGTGTACGGATAATTTGCCGCTGGCGGCAAGGAGATCCTCGACACTGCCGCCTTCGACCAGTTCCATGGCAAACCAGGGGCGGCCGTCCGCAGTGGTTCCGGCAGAAATGGCTTGTACGATCCGGGGACAATGCAGCCGTGCAGCGGCCCGGGCTTCAGCCAGAAAGTTTTGTACGAATCCCGGATCCGCCGCTTTTTCGGGAGAAAGCACCTTCAGGGCCACTCGGCGATCAAGTGCGGTCTGACGCGCCAGGTAAACCGTCCCGTTTGCACCGCGGCCAAGTTCCCGGATCAGTTCAAACCCATTGACAGTAACCGGTTTTTCCCCGTCTGCTTTCAGTCCGGAGTTATTTCGTGTCGGAACCGGTGTTTCTCCGGATCCGGAAACGAATGAATGCAACATAAAAATCTCAACGCAGCAGCAAGGTTTCCAGCGAATCTCCGGTACGTTCGAAACTGCGCGCGTCAAGCATGTTGTACCGTTCATCGACCGGCACCGGCACGCGTTCCAGATATTCCCATCGCAAGGTGGCCGGATAATCGACCTTGATCTTGCGGACCCGGGCGCGGCGTTTGATGGCTTCGACGGTGCGCTCGCGGATCATCTGATGGGCGACTTCCGGAGAGAGCAGCCGGGTGCTCTGGGTAC
>CALXOD010000035.1 GCA_944389925.1 uncultured Victivallaceae bacterium
CCAGAAGCGCGGTTTTTTTTTTTTTTTTTACGCCGGATACTCCGGCCGCGCTGCTGATTTTCGATCGTCTGGCAACTGCAGCGCCCCGCATCCGACCGGTTTTTCAGCTGACCACCCTGAGCCGGCCGGAACAACAGGACGGTATTCTGGCAGTCCGCCAGAAGCCTTATGCACGCAGTGGCAAACTGGCCATCCTGCCGTTGCTGCCGCAGCGGGCGCAAATCGCTGTTCTCTCTGGAAACGACGCCCATACCTTTGACGGCGTGTATCTTACGCCCCCCTATCCTGCCTCCGTCGGAGCTGACGGCAGCCGCACGGAAATCACCGCCGCGGACGGTGAGGACGCTTCACGCTTCCTCGTGGTTCTGCCGATTCAGGAGGGCAACGCTCCCACGCCGAAAGCCTTGCTTGAAGACGATCATGAACGTGTAAATGTTCGCCTCAAAAATTATCTGATCGGATTCGGTGATGCCCGGCAGCCGACCGCGCGGGAGGTGGCCTTTGCCCTGCCGTCTCCCGGCAAGGCGCTGTTGCTTGATCTGGCCCCCGGCGAATGGCAACTGACCCATGCCACCGAAACGCTCGGAAAAGTCTCCATCACCCCGGAAAATGGTTGCTTCTTCGCCGAACTGGCCGCAGGGAATTACCGTCTGATCCCCGGGGCCGATACGTCGCTCCGGCCGCTGCCGCCTTCAGGCGGTCCCGCTCCGGAGGTAGCGCCGCCGGCTTCGGAAAAACAGCTGTATCTGGATGACGTCCTGCTTGCGGAGCCGCCGGCCAGTCTCAAATACATCCCCTTCACCGCTCTGCTCCGGGCACGCGGGATTGAATTCCAGAATCAGGCAGGGAAACTGCAGTGCCGCATCGACGGTATGCCCCTGACTTTGACCGAAAAAAACAAGGAACTTCGTTTCGGGCACCGGACCGTGGAACTGCCTTCTCCGGTCTTGCAGCGGGATGGAACCTGGCTGCTGGATCCGACTGCCGCCGCCGGCTTGCTGAATCTGGACTACTCGGTAGATGCCGCCACCGGCAGTCTCTTCTTCCACAGTCGGAAAACTCCGGCACCGCTGCTTTGTCTGCAAGCGGGATACGGTGCTCCCGATGCCTGGCTGAGATTCTTCGATACCGGCCGGGGCATGATGTTCCTGCCGGCCCGTGAGGTTTCTATAACCGCTACATTCAAACAGCCGCAGAATTTGAATGGGGTTTCGCTGCGATTCCAGCGGCAGCGGCTGAATACCGCACGCAATCCGTTCCGTATCGAAATTTCCACGGATGGGAAGAATTTTGAAACGGTTTTCGACGGCGCCGGTCCTGATCGGGACAGTGATTTTGTCCGTTATGACTTCGCACCACGCGAGGTTGCAGCGCTGCGGCTGGTAATTCACAACACTGCGGAATCCGCCCGCAACCAGCTCTCCGGTCTGATTCTGCATCAGGTCCCCTCCGCTCAATTACAACGGCAACAGAAGCCGTAATCATAACCCTAGACACTTTTTTCCGGGCTTCCCCCGGATAAATTACCATCAAGGAGACTGTTTCATGAAAAAAAATGTTTTGAAAACCGCCGTTTCCGGCCTCGGCAGAGTAGCCTGGCAATACCATCTGCCCCTGCTGGCGACCGATCCGGCGTTTCAACTAGTTGCCGTGGCCGATCCACTTGCCGACCGGCGACGCGAAGCGGAGTTATCCTACCCGGGGATCAAAGCCTACTCGGACTGCGCCACCATGCTCGCACAGGAGACCCCCGATCTGCTGGTCGTAGCCTCGCCAACACCGTTTCATATGGAACAGACGCTGGATGCCCTGAACCGCGGTTGCGACGTTTTCTGCGAAAAACCCCTGGCTGTCTCGTTTGAGCAGGCGCTTCGCATACACCAATGCGCCGAAACGCATCGCCGGAAACTCATGGTGTACCAGCCGCATCGTGTTCTTCAGGAATTTCCGACCCTGCGCCGGATCATCGATTCCGGACGGCTCGGACGGATTTTTCTTTCCAACCGGACCTTCCGCCAGTACAACCGCCGCAACGACTGGCAGAGCCGCCTCGACTGCGGTGGCGGCATGCTGTGCAATTACGGTGCTCATTTCATCGATCAGTATCTGGCCATGTTCGGCGGTGCGCCGGTGGCTGTTGACGGCGTGACCCTGATGCGCTCCGTCGGAATCGGAGACGCCGAGGACATGGTGTCGTTAACCCTGCGCAACGCACAGAACGTCATCGGTCAGATTGAGATTAATCTCGGCAGTGCCTTTCCGGAAGACAGCTGGACCGTTTACGGTACCTGCGGAACGGCCCGCTTCGACAATCCGGGCCGCCAGTGGCTGGTCCGCTTCCTCCATCCAGATACCCTGGCAAAACTGGAACTGCAACCGAGTATGGCAGCGGCAGACCGGCGTTACTCCCAGGAATCCACCATCGACTGGCAGGAAGAGCGGTTCCCGCTGCCACCATCCGATCGAAAAAAATTCTATGAAGAGGTCAAGCGCTATTTCCTGGATGATCTGCCGCCGCTGGTGCCGCTCGCCGACACCATGGAGGTCATGCGCATCATTTCCGAATGCCGGAAACATCCGGTTCTCGACCTGCAGCAGACACAGAAGGAAGTTTCAGCATGATTGACGGCAACTGCAATTCGGCGGCGTGGGAACACCACACCGGAGATATTCTGATTCTTCCCGTCGGCGCATTCGAGCAGCACGGATTGCACATGCCGCTGAAAACCGACATTCTTAACGCCGAATACACCGCGAAAATTCTGGCGCGACACTTCGATGCCGCCCTGCTCCCGGCACTGCCGATCGCCAACAGTCTGGAACACAGCGGCTGTCGCGGCAGTTTTTCGCTGCGTCCCGATACGCTGATGCGTGTGATCCGGGACATTGCCGAAGAAGCGGAAACCCAGAACTTCCGCTTTCTCATCCTGGTCAGTGGTCATGGCGGCAATTTTGCCCTGGTGCCGATCTGTCGCGATTTCAACCGCCGTGATCGGAAGTTGAAGCTTATTCCGATCTTTCCCTCCGAATTCGGGGATTACAGCGGGACGGAATCTTCCGCCAGACAACTGCTGGACATTCATGCCGGAGAGGTCGAAACCTCGCGCTATCTGGCCATGGGCGAACCCCTGACCGCGCCACTCCCGCAACGGTGTTCCCGCAATCCTGACAACGGCGGCTTCCCGTGGCGGCGACAGGATCTTACCATGTTCGGTGTAACCGTTTTGAATCCGGACGGCTATCTCGGCATCCCCGATGCCGCCACCCGGGAAAAAGGCGAAGTCATCCACGAATCCATGCACCGGAATCTCATCGCCTATCTTGAAGACCGTATCGCCCGCCTGAGAAAACAGCCGCGTTACGGTGGCAGCGGCGGTCTGGCCATACGCGAACTGCAGCCGTCCGATCTGCCCGAACTGATGCAGTTGACCGCCGATGCCCACTGGAATCAACTCGAAGCAGAATGGCATTTTCTCCTGGCTCAGGCTCCGGAAACCGCCCTGGGATTCGCCCACCGGGGACAGATCGTCGCCAGCGCCGTTCTGCTCCCATATCCGGAGGGTCCCGCCTGGATCAACATGGTAATCGTCGCTCCGGACTGGCGCGGTAACCGGCTGGCCCCTCGCCTGCTTGCCGAACTGCTGGCCCGACACGGCACCCGACGCGCCTGTAAACTGGACGCCACCCCGGCGGGTGCCGCCGTTTACGAAAAGCTCGGCTTCCGCCGCGAAACCGACCTGCTGCGCCTGATCCGGCACGGCGGACTTTCGGCACCGTCGACCGACGACATCCGGCCGATGACGACCGACGACCTGCAGCAGATGCTGGCGGAAGACCGGCGAACCTTTCATGCCGATCGAAGTGCGCTGTTGCAATTTCTCCATCAATCCGGCGCTCCAGCTCTGACTGACGGCAATGGTGCTTTCCTGCTGGCACGTCCCGGCCGGAACTTCCGCCAGATCGGACCGATTTTCGCCCCGACTCCGGGGGCGGCACTCCGGTTGATCGACGCGGCGGCGGATGGCGAATCCCTGGTACTGGATGTACCGGCGCAGCAGACCGGATTTCTGGAGGCATTAACCGCACGCGGTTTCCGTGTACAGCGGCCTTTCACCCGCATGGGGCTTCACGCCGACAAGCGTGAGGAAATGCAGAACACCTTCGCCATTGCCGGGCCGGAATTCGGTTGATTCCTACTGCGGCGCCAAAAAACGAAACGGGGGAAAGGGCAGATTACGCAGAATCCAGTACAGCAGCAGTATCAGGAAAAGCGTCTGCCCTACCCCCGGCCACCGGTTAAAACGTCGGGAGAAGAACAGTCCCGCCGCTACTGCCAGCATCGGCCATAGCAGCCAGTTGGCACGCAAGGCTCCCATAAAATCCCCATGCAGCAAACGATAACAGGATCGTGCCGCACCGCATCCCGGACAATACAGCCCGGTTACCCGGTGGAAGACACAAAAAGGCATCCAGCGGGCGGTCTCCGGATTATGAAAATACAAATATAGAGCTCCGCCCAGCAGCAACGGCAACAACGCCATTCCGAACAGCAGCCGTTTCCTGTTTTCAGGCGAAAGCGGCATCAGCCCCCCTGCTCCCCTTCCTCTCACATTGCCGACTTACCAAAAAGCCGAAGCGTCAGAACCAGCCGCGATGATTGCGAATATAGGTTTCTTCGAATTTCCGGTCGTCCATGGCCAGGTAAATGATGCCTTCAATGAAACCAATAATTCCTGCGGCCCCGCACGTGATCACGCTCAGCAGCAGCTGAACGACACCTTCCGACACATACCCCAGAATAAACTTGTGAATTCCCAGACCGCCGAAGAGAATACCCATGATGCCGGCCAGCACCCGGGGACTGCCGCCATTGCTGGAGCCGGATGATTTCTGCATTCCGGCATCGGCAGCAGCACAATTGTTGCACAAGTTTTTACCGTCCTCGATCTGGACACCGCAACGATTGCAGAAGGGCATGATCCTGTTTCCTTTTTCCGTTTTCTCTTCTTCCATATTGGCAACGGGAAGTTTTCCCTGAATTATCGCTCCAGAATCTCCCGGACAGTAATGGCTGTGATCTTCCATTCACCCTCTATTTTCCGCAGGTGACAAACCAGTTCCCGCACAGCATCCACCGTACCCCCTGTCTTCAGAGTGCCGATCAGATGTCCGGTAAAATCGGCCGCAGCCTCCGTTGGCGAAGAAAAAGTGATCGCCAGTTTGCGCATACCAACCTCCACCTGGGCAAACATCACCCGGAACCGGGCAAAATCAGCAGTAATTTCCGAAGGAGTATAAGTACCACAGAACATCTCCGAACGGAATTCCAACGTGCATTCCGGAGCAAAAAGTTCGGTGATGGCGCGCCCCTTCAGCAATCCGGCCGTGGTCCCCTCTCCCTCCTTTTTGGAGACGCATTCCACCAGCTGTCGTAATTGCCGCCGCACCTGCCCTTCAGGAGTCTGCGCCTGCCAGACGCGCCACCCCACGATGGCAGCGGCCAGGAGAAGCAGAGTTATCAGAATGATTTTCCAATATTTTCGAATGCTCATCACCATAAGGGAGCTCCTATAATGCGCGACCGGGTTACCTGCCCGAACTTGTGTTCTTCCAGAGGCATGCTGCGGTTATCGCCGATTACATAATAATTCCCGGGATCCACTTTACGCGGAGGCATATTCCAATCACAGACGAACTTCACATACGGTTCATTCTGCCGAACCCCATTAATATACAGCTCACCGTTGCGGAATTCCACCGTCTCGCCGGGCAAGGCCACCACCCGTTTCAGAAAAAATACCCGATCCGTGAATTCAATAATTACAATATCTCCGCGCTGCGGTTCTCTTCCGAAAAGATATTTCCCGCGCCAACAGAAAGTCAACCCCACACTTTTCACCGTCGGCTCCATGCTTGCCCCACTGATGAAACAGGGCAGCAGCACCATCCCGAACAGCAGAGCCGAGAGCACGACAATCACCCCCAGCCGAATAAAAAATCCCCGAGTAAGCCGGGGCAGGAAAAAATTCAAAATCGTCCCGTCCGCCGTAGCATCGTCCGACCGATGGCAGCCACAGACAACATCCCAGGCGTGTTTGACTCCGGAAAATATGCTCCGCATTCTCCTCCTTCCGGGAACCGGCCCTCCACCGCTTCCGGCTCCGCACTCGAAAACCAGATCACTATAACGCCTTCCCAGGCGGATTACAAGAAAAAATCCCGTAAAACGTCGCCTTTTCAAAATATTTTTCCCGACCAGATCCGATTTTCAACCTACCACCCGAAGGTCTTCCTGGCAGCTTGGATGCTCCGGTCATCGGAAGACGGAAATTCCATCGTAAAAGCTCATTTTTTTGACTTTTTTTACAAAAATCGCTTGAAAAATGACCAAACAGTCATTTTATTATACTTGTAGTTACATTTTTATGAATGAATGTTTTTAATTGACTTTCATTCTAAAAAAAAGAGGTCTGAAAAAATAGGAAATAGAGGAGTAGCAGCGGGAGCTGATCTCCCGCAGGCATATCGACATTCAGGTCACTGATCCGAAACCATGTCGGCGGAAAAAGAAGAGGAGCCGCAGACCGTATCGGAAGATTCCAGACAACCGATGCTCGATTGGCCGAAAATCGTCCTTGGGTGAGGACGATTATAACGGCCCGGTTTATGCCGGGCTGTTTTTTTGAATCATCAAATTCCGGTTAACTCCGGAGCAAATATATCAACCGGAAAAAGCGAAAGGCACAATCCGGTCATCAACCCCGGGAAGAGCAGATGCCGAAATTAACGTTGCAGGCCAAACAGGTATTGAATGAAACCATGCGCGCAGCCATGCGCCGGGAGACCCTGGCTCTGCTGCGTACCCTGCCGGCCGAAAATCTTACCATGGAGCTGCTGGCGGAACGGCTCGGGGTCGCCAAAGGTACTTTATACAACTATTATCAGAATAAACAGGAACTGATTACCGACGCACTGCACGGTATCCACCTGCAGGTCGCCGAAGAAATCACAGCCGTTGCGACCAATACAGAGTTGCCGCCGGATGAAAAAATTCTCGGGTATACCGGGATTCTTTTCGATAACTTCAACCGCTATCGGGAAATTTACGCTACCATCTGCAGCACGGAAAAAGAGATTGACTTTCAGGACCGGCAGCGCGCGCAGAACATCCGACGTTTTCTGGATGAATTTGCCCGGGAGCTGACCCGCGGTGCGGAATGCGGATTGTTTTCCCCGATTCAGGATCCTGCCGCGGCAGCCATGGTCCTGTACAGTACAATTGTCGGTATGATGCGACTGGTGTTTTTTGGCGAAGCCTGTTACCGGATTGAAGAGTGCCGGACTATTTTTCGAAACGTTGTCGTTCACGCGCTGTATGCCTCCGGAAAGGAAACCCGTCCATGAAAGCTCCGATCGAACGTGCCCGGCGGCATGGGCTGCTGCTGACCATCACCGGCAACGGCAAAGGCAAAACCACCTCCGCCCTGGGCAATGTTGTCCGCGCACTCGGCTGGGGATGGCAGGTGGGGGTGCTGCAATTCGTCAAGGATGAACGGGAAACCGGAGAACGGCGATTCTTTCAGGAGCTGCAACATCCCGCCCTGCGTTTTCTGCAGGTCGGCTGCGGCATGAGCTGGCAGCCGGGCGACCACGCCGCCGCTGCTCGCCACGGCTGGGAACTGGCACTCGATGCCCTGCATTCTGATCGTTTTGACATGGTGGTTCTGGACGAACTGAATATCGCGTTGCATTACCATTGGCTGGAAACCGCCCCAGTCATAACCGCATTGCGGGAACGGCCAACCTGGCTGCATGTGATTGTTACCGGCCGTTATGCTCCCCAGGAACTGCTGGAGCTATCCGACCTCGTTTCGGAAATCTGCGAAATCCGACATCCCTTTCAGCAGGGAATTGCTGCTCAGGCAGGGATCGACTACTGAGCCGCCCCCCCCCGCTCAGGGGTGAATCGCAGCGGGAACGGTATCCCGTTTCTCATCCCCCAGATACTGTCGAAAAAATTCGGCTACACGGGGCGCACAGCTGGTTCCGCCGGAAGCGCCCTCCTCCACCACCATGGCCAGGGCATAGGTACGCCCGCCCCGGGTGCCGAAAGCAATGAACCAGGTGTTCTTCCAACGGTTTTCCCGGGATCCGACCTCTGCGGAACCGGTTTTCCCATACAATGTAATAGCAGGATTGTCGGCACGTTTGCCGCTGCCTTCCGGCGCATGTACGACCTGAAACATCCCCTGCCGCACCACTGCAAGATCCGCCTCCGTCGTCGCCAGATGCCCCACTACTTCCGGCTTGCGTTCCCAGAGTATCCCGCCCTGCTGATTAACGAGGGAGGCCGCCAGATAAGGCTTCATGATCTTCCCGCCGTTTGCCAGAGCAGCTGTGTAAACCGCGGCTTGAAGCGGAGTCAGCAGAATGATTCCCTGCCCGATGCTGAGTTGCGCAGTATCAAAACGATTCCAGCCGCTGCGGTAATAACGGCGTTTGTATTCTACCGTGGGAGCAACGCCGCGGCTGTCTGCCAGTTCCAGACCGGCCCGTCGACCGATTCCGGCAGACTCCAGCATCTCGGCGATGGCGGCACGACCGATTTCGCAGCCGGCCTCGATAAAGTAAACGTTGCAGGAACGTTCCAGAGCCTCCAGCAGATTCAGCTCTCCATGCCCGTAACGTGCAGCACACCGGATACCGCCGGTTCCGATCACCGCACGCCCGGTACAATCGATCTTTCGCTGCGGATCGGCTCCGTTTCGCAGTATGGCCAACGCCACCAGCGGCTTCAGAATCGATCCCGGAGTGTATGTTCCGTTGATTGCCCGGTTCAACAGCGGCCGCGCCGGATCATTCAACAACGACGAATAATAATCCTGCGAAAGATATGGCGTGTATCGGGAAAGATCGGGAGACGGCGCAGATGCCATTGCCAGCACCGCGCCGGTATTCGCATCCAGCAGGACCAGAGCCCCCCGCACCCCCTGCAACGCCCGTTCCGCCAGTTCCTGTGCCCGAGAGTCCAGTGTCAGAATCAAATGCTGCCCATCCACCGGCTCCCGGGATGCAAGCGCATTATTCCGGATAAACCCCTGACTGTCCACCTGAACCAGGGAAAATCCCGGTGTTCCCCGCAATCCGACATTCCGCCCTTCCTCGGGAGCCGGCCGATCAAACGTCCGCTCCAAACCGGCCCGCCCGATTAAATCCGGCACATAATAGAAAAAATCCTCCCGATCCCCGGCGGAACGTGGATTTTCCCGACCGGTATAACCGATCAGATGCGCCGCCAGTTTGCCACACGGATAACTGCGGGCATCATCGGCCTCCAGCCCGATACCGTCAAACTGACGGGTCAACGCCAGTGCCGGAGCAGCTTCCTCCGGTGTCAGTCCGCCAAAAACCCGGATCGGCAGCCCGGGACGAGTGTTGAGATGACGGGTAATCTCCTCCCGGGTCAGCGGATTCTCCCGATGCAGGGCCTCGGCCACGGCGGAAGCTGCATCGAAAATATAGTCAATGGTACGCGGCCGGGAACGGCGCCCGGGACGTCGCATTTCCTCCGGATAAAACACGATGGCGCATCCCGCGGTATTGTCCGCAAGCACCTTCAGGTCAGCAGAAAAAACCTTTCCTCGACGAGCCGGAACCCGGATTCGACGCACCGACTGCCGGGATATGCGCTCCCGGTAATCGTCTCCGCGCCGAATCTGTTCAAAATACAATTTCGCCGTCAGCACACTGATGCCGATGACCACAAGCGCCCCCAGCAGACCAACACGGAACCGACCGTCTTCCAATATCCGGAATTTCCCGTTTTTCATGGTTCACCTGCCCGTTCGGACCTGTGCCCAACGGCGTCGTCCCGGATGAGATTGCCGCCGGGTTACCCCCACCGGCAATCCCAATCGATCCGCCGCCTTGTCCAGCCAGTAATAGAGGAAAAAGGCGATCACCATTCCCAGCGCCGTCAGCCAGATTCCCCGGGCAGCCAGCAGCCATACCGTTCCCGGTGCCCATCCGTACCGCACCAGTCCGGCGATCAGCCACATTCCCTCCGCAGCTCCGGACGCCGCCAGCGCCGGCAGCAACATATCCGGTAACTCATTGATTTCACTGCGCCGGCGGTAATGCCAGGTCACCAGAACCACCACGCCCATAACCGGCAATGACACCGGAAAACCCCGTCCGCATGCCAAATCCGTCCAGAGCGCGCCGCCGATGGCGGCCACCGTCCCGCTCCTCCAGCCATACACCATGGTCACATAAAAAACCAACGGCATCAGTACCGGCAGCAGAATTCCGAACAATCCCATCCCCAATTCCAACGTCGAGCCGGCCAGCATCAGCGTCAGAATGAACCAGAATTTCAACGTTCGGATTTTCATGGTGCCGTCTCCTGCGGATGGTCGGCACGATCCGCGATCACAACAAACCGGATACTATTAAGATCCACCGCCGGAATGAACGTCCCCCGCAGATACAGCTCACTGGAAAACAGGGAATCCACCTGCTGAATGGAAGCCAGATTGCCGATCTTGATTCCCGGCGGAATCTGACGCTCAAAGCCGGTGGTCTGTAACACTTCTTCTTTTATATAATTACGGTCGACCGGCAGAAAACCGATATCTACCTCACCGGCGCGTGCCAGACGTTCACCGGAATTGACAATGCCGATTGCGTTGCTCAATGGCAAAGCCGCCGAAATTCGCAGTTCAGGATTAAAGGCGGTAATGACTTCCGAACTCCGCTTTGTTACCCGAGTCACCACCCCTACCAGAATCATCCCGCCATCCGCGGTCGTAGTCATCACGGCCGCCCCCGGAGTAACGCCATCCAGAGCACCGCGATCCACGGTCAGACGTTCATTCCAGAAGCGGGGATCCCGCAGAATGATCTCAGCATTGACGTAATGCCAGGATGGCGGCGGAGCCAGCTTCAACTGCTGTCGCAGCTGTCCATTCTCCACCAGCAGTTCGGCGGCGGCCGCCGCCTGTGCTGCCAGACGGCGGTTCTCGTTGCGCTGCAATTCCAGCTGCTCCGCCAATTCGCGCCGGGAAAAAACCAGCAACGTCTGATCCGACAGCTGATCTGCCCCCAGTCGGGAAAGCAGCAAATACGGATACAGAAAATCTCCCGCCACCCGTCCGACCGTTTCTCTCAGAGTCGCCCAGCCGGCAATCGCCAGAATACAGAAGAGCCCCGCCGCCGCCAGAAACAGCAGTTGCCTGCGGATATTTGATTCCACCGGGGACGGCATGGCTCCTCCGTTCAGGTTCTATCAATGCATGAGTTTTTTCCTGATCACCGCGAGTTCCGCCTCGGCGTCGGTCAACAGTTCTGCCACCAGCTCCCGGACCGGCATGATCCGATCCACCAGACCGACGGACTGACCGGCCATGAGCGAACCGTTATCGATATCGCCGTCCACCACAGCGCGACGCAGAGCGCCGACCCAGTACTTTTCCACTTCTTCCTGAGCTTCCTGACGATGGATCGTGCCGGCTTCCAGCTCCCGGAGAAGTCGCAGCTGAAGCGCTCCGAAATTGGCCATTCCTTTGTTGCGCAGGGAACGCACCGCCACCACCGGCAATTTGGAATCGTACTGCGGCGTGGACATCGCATCGCGTGCCTGAGCCCGGATGAACGCGTCTTTGAATTTTTCATGCGCACGGCATTCCTCGGTCATGACAAAGCGGGTTCCCAGCTGCACCCCGGCAGCCCCCATCAACAGCATGTGTGCCATCATTTTGCCGGTCCCGACGCCACCGGCGACGAACATCGGAATCTGGTCCGAAAAACGGAACAACACCTGCTGCAGCAATACGGTAGTTGCCACATGACCGATATGGCCCCCGGCTTCACTGCCTTCGAGAATGATCGCATCTGCCCCGAAACGGATCATCCGCTCCGCGATGGAAATCGTCGAAGCGAAACACATCACCTTCGCACCAGTGGCTTTGGCCGCTTCCACTTCTTTTTCCTTCGGGAAGGAACCGGCAAAGACGATATACGGCACCTTGACCTCCGCCAGCATCGCCAGATGATCCCGGTACGCGGGTGCAATGGTGATCAGGTTGACGGCAAAAGGCTTATCTGTCAACTCCCGCACCTGTCCGATCTGCTGCCGCAAGACATCAGTCGGCGCGTTTCCTCCCGCCAGACAGGCAAAACAGCCGTGATTAGCGACAGCGGCCACCAGGTTCGGTTCGGACACCCAGGTCATAGCTCCGCAGATAATCGGATATTCCACCTGCAGAAATTCACGGCCGCGCTGCATCAGCGGCGACAAAAGTTCCAGATTGCTCATGTTCTTTCCTGTTTGTTTACTCATTGATCTTTTTCCGTCGGGAGGAGCTGCAACAGCATCGTATTCCTGCCGCCTGCCCGCGGTTGCAAAACCACCTTTTCAAGGCCGGCTTTGCTTCTTTTTCCCCGTTCCGGGGCAAAACATTAATATAAAGGGTCAGAGCCGTTTTTTCAAATTTTTGTTTCCGGCTTCACTCCTCCAGATAACGTTTTTCCGTCTCTTTGAGAAATGCGGCCACGGCCTGACTGGCCGCATCATCCGGCGTAGATGCCTCTTCCAGTTCCCGCCGGAAAAGGAGATAGGAACGTACTTGCTCTTTTTCCACGTTTTCCAGCAGTTTCTCCACTGCGGCCTGATGCTTCAGCGCCGTTTCCAACTCCGTCAATGCCTCTCGCAACTGAGATTCACCTCCGGCAAAAGCGGAACCGGTCTGCTGTTCGATCGCGGCAGCCAGCGTCTCAGAATAGGGCAGAACTTCACCCGGCAATCCGGCGCCAAATTCCCGTACCGCCGCCACCAGTTTCCGCTGCAGCAGCACCGCAGACGGATGTTCTTCCGACAACAACCGCGGTAAATCCAGAAACGTCCCCTTCCGCATTGCCCCGGAAGCTGTACCGTCCTTCCCGACCGTGGCGTATTCGATTTGCAGAATCTCCGGCAGGCGTTTCAGTGAAGCCACACCGGGACGCGGGGTACGGGAATTGAATGCCGCACGGTTTGCCGCCCACTCCCACATCGCCGACTCCGACATCCCCGGCCGCGTAGTGCTCAGAGCCTGCCCGATCGTTGCCTCATACACCTCCTCTGCACGCCGATTACTGTTCAAACATCCAACGGCGTAATCTCCGAGCGCATTATTTCCGACCGAGGAATATTGCGCCGCAGTCTCCAGCATGAAACGACACAACTCCCGCATTCCCTCCAGGGCAACTCCGGAAAAATCCACCGCACGCACTCCGGTCAATTTCCGAAAATCCGGCAGCTGCCCCGAGAGAATCAACGCCCGGAGCAATGGATAGTAATGCACATTCCGGGCAATCCGCCCCGAACTGCGGTTGGCAGCCAATACTCCGTCCAGTCCCATCACCACCCAGTCCGGCAATTCCCGGATACCTCCGGCACTGTCGAAACGGGCCAGCAACAACAATCCGGTCAGACGCCGGCGAAAGTCAAACTGCTCCGCAGCCCGATAAAAATGATCTCCCAGCAGCAGTTCTGTCTGCTGTTCCATGCGGCGCAAAACAGCCACATCCGCGCCTCTCTCCGGGGACAGCACAATCCGGAAACGTCCGCGCCGTACCGGAGGCGCATGAAACAATCTTCCCACCTCCCGATCCAGTGCCCGCAGATACTCCAAGCCTTCATCGGACCGGTCGGCTGCGGCAACGTACAGGATCTCGGTCCCCGACACAGTTCGAATCGTCGCCGGTTCCGCCGCGACGGCGACTCCGGCCACCATCATCAGCATCACCGCCAATCCCCTGCCCCAAGCTGTGCCCATTTTCAGTGCGGATCTCCTGTAATTTTGCCAAAAAGGTCCTGAAAAATCCATTCCCGCCGGTTGTTTTTCCCTGCATGGGGGTGTACCTTACCAATGACAGAAATATAGTTCAAACCCCATGGAAAAACAACCCCCCGATGAAAAATAAACCCCAGGAGTTCTATCCGGTCGCCCTCACTGTCGCGGGCAGTGATTCCGGCGGCGGCGCAGGCATTCAGGCCGACTTGCGCACCTTTAATGCGTTCGGTGTATTCGGCTGTTCCGCCATTACCGCCGTAACCAGCCAGAATCCAGACGAAGTCCGCCGAATCGATCCCATCCCCGCAGAAGGAGTTCGCAGCCAGATGGCCGCGGTACTGGATCGTTTCCAGGTTGGTTGTATCAAAACCGGCATGCTTGCCGAACAAAGCATCGTCCGCGCCGTTGCCGCAGAGCTGCGCCGCCGCCGGCTGCCGCTGGTGGTGGATCCGGTCATGGTTGCCACCAGCGGTGCCGTATTGCTGCAGCCCGACGCAGTAGATGCCGTTTCCACGGAACTGCTCCCGCTGGCTGATTGGATAACGCCGAATCTGCCGGAAGCAGAACTGCTGCTCGGACGGACACTGAAAGACGAAGCCGATTATTCCCGTGCCGCCGCCGATTGTGCCAGCCAGTGGAACTGCCGCTGTTTTCTGAAAACCGGCCATGATCCGCGGGAACGCCGGGAAGCGGTGGATTATCTTGCGATGCCGGATGGCACCTTGTTTACCATCTCTTCTCCGCGAATCGACGAACATGGAGCTTCCCACGGTACCGGTTGTACGCTGAGTGCGGCGCTGGCGGCCGAGCTGGCCATGCGCGAACCCTGGAAACGTGCAGTCTGTGCCGCCAAAGCCTTTGTGCTGGGCTCCCTGGCGGAATCGGTCGCCGTCGGGAAAAATCTGGAAGCCATGTATCCACCGGAAGATGATTATCAACCCCTGATCCGGCTGGAACCCGTCAGACAGGCGCCCAAATGAAAACGAAAAGCTTGACTCTCCGGCTGTGCCGTACCATTCTGCTGTTGACGATCCTTTTGCCGCTTTCGAGCTTCGCTCTGAATGGACGAATGCGTTTCATCACGACCCAAGATGGCCGTTATCTGCGGCTCGGCGATCTGGCGGAACAATGGCAGCTGCACAGTGAAAACATGCCGAACGATCGAATTGTACTCGCAGACCGGAATTATCGGTTCGAACTGGGCGCGGGCAGCCGGGGGGCCCGACTCAATGGAACGCTGCTTTATCTCCACTATCCGCCGATATGCGCTCCGGAGGGAAAATGGTTCCTGCATCAACTCGACATGGAGCGGAGTCTGAAGCCTTACTTCGACACTGACAGCCTTTATCCGGACCCGGTTCGGCGGATTATCCTGGATCCCGGGCACGGCGGCGCTGATCCCGGTGCACGGGGAGAAACTCTCCTGGAAAAAGAGATCAATCTCGCAGTCGCCCGTCGAGTCGCAGCACGACTCCGCGCAGCCGGCTTCGAAGTAGTCATGACCAGAGACGACGACTCCGAACCAACTCTGGCCGAACGTTCCGCCCTGGTCCGGACCACCAATTCCGATCTCTTCGTCTCCATTCATCAGAATGCGGCAACCAACCGCAATGCCATCGGGATTGAAACCTTCTGTGTCACGCCGCCGGAACTCAGCAATCCCGCTGATTCCCGGAATAATCGGCAAAACGACTGTCCGGGACACCGTTTTGAACGTAATTCCCTGCGTCTGGCAACTGGCATTCAGTCCCAGTTGCTGCGGCATACGGGAGCAACCGACCGCGGGGTCAAACGCGCCCGGTTCCGGGTGCTGCGCATGAGTGACTGTCCCGCGGTTCTGGTTGAATGCGGTTTCATCTCCAATCATGAAGAGGAGCAGAAACTGGGCAGGGAGGATTACCAGGAACAACTGGCTGAAGGCATCGCATCCGGCATCCTGCAATATTGCCGGGAACTGGAGGAATTGTGAAACATCCTGATCGCTTGCCGCTTATCGTGGCTTTACTGCTGCTGGCGATATCGGTTCCGCTTCGTGCCGATACTATCTACGCCATGGGACGCCGCTATGTTTCCATTCGGGACGTTGCGGCACGATACGGTTTGACCATCACGGATCAAGGCTACCGGGTGGTTCTCACCGGCTCCGGGAAACGGGCGGTACTGTATCCGGACAAACGTCAGGCGTATTTCAACTATGTACCGGTTTCTCTGGGCTTCGCCCCGCTGAAAAAAGGACGACTTTATGTCAGCCAGATTGACCTCCTGACCACCCTGGATCCCCTGCTGAATCCAGCCTGTGTACCGCGCCACCGGATCTACACCATCGTACTGGATCCAGGACACGGCGGCAAAGATCACGGCGGTATCGGCGCCCGGTATCGGGAGAAAAATATCACGCTGCAGTTGGCGAAGAAAGTCGGCGATCTGTTACGTCGTTCCGGGTACAACATTCTTTATACTCGCAGCGGCGATCAGTATTTGACATTGAGCCAGCGCAGTGCGTTCGCCAATGCGCGCAAAGCGCAGCTTTTTCTATCCCTCCACGTCAATGCCACCCGGGATAAATCAGTCACCGGTATTGAAACCTATGCTATTTCACCATCCGGCACGCCGTCCACTTCCGCTCAGCGAGCGGATTCCGATCGCTATACCGGCAACCGCTATGATCGTTACAACATCCTGCTGGCAGCCTGCATTCATCGGAAGATGATCCTCGGCACCAAAGCCAAAGACCGGGGTGTCAAACGTGCCCGCTTCCAGGTACTGCGTGAAACAAACTGCCCGGCAGTCCTGCTGGAAATCGGTTTCATCTCCAACAGCGCGGAAGAACGCAAACTGGGTTCAGATGCCTATCTCAATACCCTCGCCCGCGCTATTGCGGACGGCGTCCTGCAATATCACCGGACCATTGTCAAAAACCAATAAGCCAGACCGTATATCCCAGGTAAATCAGCAGCAGCACCGCCCCCTCCCGGCGACTGAGCGTCAAGTTGCTGAGCATGAAGGGCAGCAACAGTACAGTTACCGCGACCAGCATACCCCAGTCCACCGGATGAATTCCCGCTGACTGAACCGGCCGGATCAGGGGAGACAGCCCCATGATGCCGAGGATGTTGAAGATATTAGACCCGACTACGTTGCCGATTGCAATGTCCTGCTGGCGGCGACATGCCGCCACTACCGAAGTGGCCAGTTCCGGAAGACTGGTTCCCACCGCCACCACTGTCAGCGCAATGACCGCCTCACTGATTCCGAAAAATCGCCCGAATGCCACCGCGCCATCCACCAGCAGCCGCCCGCCGATGACCAGAGCCCCCAGCCCGACCACCACCAGCAGAATACAGCTGGGCCAGGATTTCAGACGACGACCGAGTCCCGCGATTTCGTCCTCGCACTCCTGCTGCAGCTGCTCATTACCGCTCTCGCGGCGTGCAGCATAGATATTCCACACGGTATAAGCAATCAGCCCGCAGAAAAGAATGCCGCCGCACCAGCGGTTCAACCCGCCAATCCCATACCCCATGGCGGCAAATCCCAGCGTCAAAACCAACAGCAACGGCCCGTCAAACCTTAATAGCTGCGTTTTTACCTGAAGAGGCGTAATCAGAGCAGAAAGCCCGAGAATCAACGCGATATTACAGATGTTTGAGCCGACGACGTTCCCGACGGAAATATCTCCCTGGCCATTCCACGCGGCCTCCACGCTGACTACCAGCTCCGGCGCACTGGTGGCAAACGCCACCAGCGTCAATCCGATAACCAGCGGGGAAATCCCGCAGCGGGAAGCAATCCGCACGCCGCCCCGCACCAGCCATTCCGCCCCGATGTAGAGCAAAACCAATCCTGCCAGCAAACGTATAATTTCCGTAATCATGAAAAAAGCAACCTGTTCCTTTTTCTTTTTTAGGTTATCTTTAGGTTATCGTTGTTCCGAAACAGTCTTCAGCGTCCCGAATCGTTCCAGCATATGAAAATCGGCTTTGGGCAGCTGCGGCACAGAGCTGAGTACCGGTCGGGTACTCAGGTGCACCCCGTAGTTATAACGACAGCCCAGAATCGTCCAGGGAGTGTCTGCTGTCAGCGGACGACCGTCCAACCCTTTCAATGAACGCAACGGAATGCTCAGCTCGGCACTCCAGCCGCGATCAGTGTCCGTGTAATCATTCAGCGAGCCATCCACTACCGCCGCCGCCTCTATGCCGGGTATGATCGGAGCATCAAATACCGATGCCAACCCGCAATAAGCCCGACTGGGGAAAAAATAGCCGGTTTTGTGACCGCGCGGCGTTACATAAATCTCCCAGTAACACGATGTGTTTTCCGGCTTGAGGAAAATCTCCGCCAGATCCCCCAGCAAATAATGCCGCTGCTGATCCCGGTCCCCGTGTGCCTGTACGTCGCGATCCTGAAATTCAATCCCGACATAAAGCCGTTCCCGGTCACGCAGCAGCCGGATGGTCCCTCCCTCCCATTCCGTGGCCGGCAGGATCGCATTCTGTAACGGTTTCAAGCTATAAGCAGGAGCGGTACGCCAAGCATCTTCACTTAACTTCCCATCCACAGTAATCGGAGTCGCGATCTCCACCGCCTTCAAAACCGGTCGTTCCGCCGGGGGCATGCCCTCCGTCTCTCCTCCATGGCGACATCCCCCGCTCCCCGCCATCAAACAGGCACAGCCGGCCAGAAAAACTCCCTTTCTCCATCCCCGTATATTCATGTTTTGCCTCTCTTCTTTCGGGAAAAATTTTCTAAAGTCGCCCGGCAAGCGCACGAATCCCCTCCACGCGCTTCCGCAAATCCTGTTTGAACTCCCCTCTGGCCCGATAGCGCGGCAGATAAATTCCCAGCGCCCCTAGCAGCTGCCCCTCAGCATCCAGAAGCGGATATGCCACCGCGTAGGTATCACGGGGCAGGTCTTCTGCCGCCTCCGCCGCCCGAATCCGATTCAGCGCCGCCCGCAGCGTCTCCCAATCTGCAATGCCATCCCAGGAGGCTCCGGGAAAGCCATGCCGTTCCACGTGGTGTTGCAATTCCTCCTCCGGCAGATACGCCAGCATCGCCCGGGTCGTCACCAGCGACCAGGCGTCATCCCGCTCATCGGATGCCGGCAGCGCCACTACCACTTCGGATGATCCCTGGCAGCGGAACAGTACCCGGCGACGGCCGTTCACCATGGTCGTCAACACGGCGGATTCGCCGGTCTCCCCCGCAAGCCGGACAATCTCCGGCTCCAGCAATTCACGCAAAGCCCGGCAGGCAGCAGCACGGATCATACCGCGGCAATGCGGTCCCGGCGCATACAACCGTCCGTCCGGTCGGCTGACGTATCCTGCCTTTTCCATAGTCTTCAGAAGATTGCGAACATTGGTGGGACGCAGATCCAGGGCCGTGGCAATTTCGGTCAACCCGGCTCCGGGGCGGATGAACGACTGTTCGATCAGATAATCAAGTGCACTCAGGCATTTTAAAACGGATTGTACGGTACCGCTGTCTTTTTTCTCTGGCATGAGATTTCCTGTCAATGATTCGTCTTGAATAATAATCTCTCAACCGTTTTTTTGCAAATTTCTTCCACAAAAAACCGCCATTCCGGTAGGGAACGGCGGCCCGAATCATGTGTCCGCATCCGTTAACGCTTTTCCGGACGGCAGAAAGCACAGGAGAATACACATTGCTCGAATGTGCAGGGGCGAATTTTCTCGATCTGCGGCAGCTGCCGTAATGCCGCCGCCAGGTTTTCCGGTGTAATCTCCCGGGGACAGGGAACGTCCAACTTCCATCCGGTATAGCGGCTTCCCTCGGAACCGACCAGGCTGTACCGCTTGGCCCAGTTGCAGCGATTCACATCCAGTTTCCGGTAATGCTGCGGAACGCCGTCGACCGCCACCCGGATTTCTTCAGCAAACGCTGCCGTCGGACATTGTTCGAAACAATGTCCGTCGCACCCTTCGCAAAAAGCCGTAATCGTATTCGAAAGAACCGGATCCGGCGTCAGTTCGGCATCGGTCACAATCGCTATATAGCGAACGTTGTTCCCGTAACGCGGATTCACCACCGAGCCGTTGAAGGCAATCGTCCCCAGACCAGCGGCCACAGCAGCAAAGGTGTTGCAGAAAAAGTCCGGCATCTCCCCCCGGGGATTCATCGACACCGATCCCGTTCCTGTAAGATCCGTCGTGCAGACCGCACAGAATCCGGCCCGTTCCAGCAGCCCCATCAGTTTCCAGGCTAATACCCGCAGCCGCCAGATACATTCGTACTGTGCGAAAACATACGGTCCCACCGCTTCCGCCGGTGTGCGCGCAACAATATCCACATTCCCCGCCGGCAACGGCAATCCGATCACTATCACCGACTTCGCCCCCGGAAGAAAATCCTCCGGTCCCGTCACCCGGCGTCGGACGACCGTCACTTCCGGATCATACGGCTTATAAATATCCTCCGCCTTGTTGCGAACTACGATCTCCTCTTCTCCATCATAATGCGGCCGGAGCATCGGCACTACCGCTTCCAGACGTTCGGCGTTGGAAACTCCGAACAGATCGCATTCCATGCGTTCCATCTCCAGTTGCAGCCGCCGCTTGAGCGTCTCCGGAGCAGCAGCAACACGGGATTCTGTCCAATCCCATCCAGTCTCCGGCAGCGGTGCTTCGGTCAAAAATGTGGCCGTCAGCAGTTCCCGATCCTCCGGCATGCCCTGCCTCAGTTTCGCACGCAACGTTTCTTCCGGAAACTCCAGGAACTGGCAAGAGGAATACCCCAGAGACTCCAGCAGCCGCACCATATCGTACCCGGCCTGAGCCGCCAACGGCTCCCAGAATGTGACAAACTGATGTGTATTGGCCTGCGCTTCTCCGGTAACAGTATGCAGCGAACGATGACGGCAGGCGACCAGAGTAACCGCCGTACGACTGCGCGGCAGGATGGACTCCAATTCAATCCCCATCTCCCGTTGCAGCCGTTCCGCAGATGAGACCACCACATGGTCCACTCCCCAGTCGGCAGCCATGCTGCGGAGTTTCTCAAAAACCCCGCGATGCCACGACTGCACTTCGGGATTCGGCAGAAAATGCCGCAACCGCCGCGGCGCATTGGTATAATCCCTTTCCCAGGTACGCAGTTCCCGGGGGACGCAATAGCGCAAGCACGATCCCATTTCTCCGCCGCGGCGCGCATGCCTGCGGGTTTCGGCCATGATCACTTCCTCATCCACATGCTCCGGAATCGGCAGATCCAAATCCAGATCAAAATGTTCTCCCCAGGCGCAACGCCACAGATTCTTGTCGGCATAACGGTATTCCTTGTCTTCGATCCGTACCGTTTTGTAACCGTTCAACTCCTTCGAAAGCGCTCCGGAGCGGCACTCCTTCCGGCAAAGCATGCAGCGGTCGCACACGCTACCGGGTTCCAGCAACGGCGACGGCGTCAGTACCGCATCGGTAATCACTGTAACATATCGTACCCGCGCTCCGAATTCCGGCGTAATGGCCAGGCCATTGTAACCGAATTCCGCCAATCCCGCGGCCACCGCGCAATGCATATGCGACACATCCGGCGCAAACTGCTCCTGCAAATCCCGATAGCCGCGGTAACGCCAGATATTCGATGAAGCAATGCCGACAGCACGGTACCCCATCTTTTCCAGAAACATCGCCATTCGGTAGGACAGATCATCCAGACGCCAATTAATGTGGTATTGAATCACATAAGGCCCGATCTCCTGCGGGTGCTGCAGTCCGCCACGTTCGATAGCCGCATCCGGATGATGCAGCCCCAGCACGAGAACGGAACGCGCCTCCGGCAGAATTCCCTGCGGACTCATCATCAGCGGCGCCCCGGAGAACCGTTCGATATTCGCCACGCCGACCAGATCCGCCCGCAACGTCTGCACTGCATACTCTTTAACTGCCTGCGTATCCTGATTGTCCACTGAATACCACATGCTCTGTCTCCTTTTGAGAATATTATTCATAAACAATGAACCTTATTCATTATACATGAATTTTTCTCAAAAGGCAAGAAATGCCGCTGGAAAAAAGAGAAAAAACTTCAACAGATTGGAAAAGTTTTTTTCACGAATTGACCGGACGGTCCGGGGCCGTTCCACTGGAGGCGCGGATCAGCAGCAGATCCGGCGTGAACTCCTTCCGATATTCGGAAGCGACGTCCTCCACCGTACAGCGTTTCTCCACCAACCTGATCATCATGCGGGCGGCCAGATACCCCCGCTCAAAATTCCGACTCTGCAGGGCCGTAACTGGAATCTGTGCCCAACGGGTCAATTCGGTGTCACTGCCGGCCACCACACTGTAATCCCGGGGAATGTGTCGTCCATGCCGCAGCAAGGTCTGCATAAAACCAGCGCATACCTGATCATTGGCCACCAGCGCGGTGCAGCCGGCGCATTCCGGATGAAAGAGCGCCATTTCCCCGATCTTCTCGCCGCGGGCAAATTCATCCTGCCCGGCAAAACGGGGAGTAAACACGATTTCCAGCACTCCCCCCGCCTCCTCCCGGGCGGCCAGCCACTCCGTCCGCCGCCGCGGATTGGAGCAGGGAATCAGAACTTTCCGATGACCGTTATGCTGCAGATAGCGGAAAATCTCGCCGCCGCTGCGAATGAAATCGCTGTCAAGCTGAAAAACATCCGGATCCTCGCAATGCCCGATCACCGTGATCGGAATCCCCAGAGACCGCAAGGTGGAACCGGTACTCCCCAGCATTCCGGCGATGATCAAAGAATCCACATTGCGCTGCCGCAGTCGGGACGGCATGACAAACCGCGCCACGGAGGTCAAATCAAAACGGCTGACGCTGCAGCGGTACTCAAATTCCGCGCAGGCCGCTTCAATCCCGGCTAGGATCAGGCTGTAGTAACTATTCGCCAGTCCCAGCGTCGCCGAAGAGGAAACCAGATAGCCCAGCTGCCGGGTACGGCTGGTGCTGAGTGCCCGCGCCTGCGGCAGGGGTTCGTAATGGTGTTCCTCGATGATCTTCCGGACCCGTTCGAAAGTCTTCGGATTGACCCGCCGCTTCGGATCGTTGTTGATGACCTCGGAAACGGTGGCTTTGGACACGCCCGCAAGGGCGGCGATATCATTAATGGTGATACGTTTGGCAGGTTCCATCATCTGTTACTTCTTCGCATCCGCAACCGGATTATTTTGAAAAGCAATATACCGTTTTGAACCGTTTTTGTCAATGGCGGGACTTGAACACGGGCATATCGATCCATACCCGCATGGCTCCCTGCACCGTTTCGGAAATTCCCGGCAGATGGATCCACCACATGCGGTTGCCGGTCCCCGGACGCAACGGCAGCGGAGATTCCAGCTCCAGCCGGATCAGATTGCCGAGCGCTTCCTGACGCCTTACTTCGGCGCCGAATCCGCTGCCGTCCCCCAATTCCGTATAAATCCAACACCCGGCCAATGGCGGCAGCATTCCCGGTGGAGACTGCACATAAAGTTCTGCCGGAAAAAGCTCCCTCGCGGCATAAGCCGTATCCGGTCGTCGCCGGGGATCGACCGGAGGCAACGCGGAGACAAGCCGCATGGAAACGGCCCCCTGTACATCAAGTCCGTCCGCCTGAATACGCCCGTTACCGCGGACATAGCCCCAGCCCGGAGTACCGTCCGGCTCCAGATGCAGTACCGCAAAACGACCGGAAAACGCCACCCCTTCCACCTGTCGCACCTCCTGGTCCGGACTGCTGTAGACAATGTCGCAGCCGCGGCGGGTGCGAATGACGGCGGCAATCGTTTCCCCGTTACGGAACCAGTCAACGCCGGAAATTTCCGGCCCGGCATCCGGCCCGACAATTTCATAGACTGCGCCGAAGATCGTCGCTCCGCTGCTTGCCGGTACATGGCGGGTCAAATGATGACCGCGGATTTCCCCGAAAGCGCGGCGGGACTTTTCTTTCTCCGTCTGGAATTTATACCGGCGCAGACTGGGGGCCGTGGTAAAATAGTTGCTTCCGCCGGGCTGGGGATTCAGGAAAAAACGCGTGCGCACGCCGCTTGCGGCGCCAGCGAACTCCCCGGCCAGCGGCTGGCGGCCGTCGACGCTGACGACATCCCGAAAAAAGTTAAGATAGACGTTGTAATCCTTGCCCCCTCTGTCGCCGAGCAGATCGCGCAAAGTGCCCGGATGCAGATGCGGCGTCACGGAAAGTTTCAACTCGCAGGCCTCGTTTTCACTTTGCAGCAGATAGGACTCATGGATCTCCCCGCCGGCCAGAAAAAAGAAATCCACCGTATAGCCGTCGTCGGCGCCGGACGGAATTTGCACCACCATCCGGCGTCGCTCCCGGACGCCGTTGAAATCCGGTCCGGGCGCGGCGGCCTCCACCAGCTGCAGTCGGTGATCGCTACCGCTGCCGTCCTCATAGGCCAGCAGCCGGGCACGACTGCGCCGCCGGGCCTGCAGCGAATACGGTTCCACCCGGCGATCCCAGACCATGGCAGTGTTGTGATAACGGGCGGAGTGAAAAAAGTATTTGTGCCACGAACTGAAACCATCCCGATACGCCGCGTATCCGGCATCCGGCAGCTGGTCGCTGTTTTCTCCCCAGAGCTGAAGCGACAGGCTGTCCATATGCTGATGCCCGCCACAATAAGGACCGCCGAACACCACCGGTGGAAACGCCAGATAAACTTCACGCAATCCACTCCCCTTCCCGTGACGCAGGGAAAAAAGTCCGAATACGTTCAATTCCAGATTATTCTCCCGCGCCACCGGACGTTCGTCCCGACCGGGTTGCGGCGAGCAATGGGTATCCCCCAACGGCAAAAGCCGCCCGTCCGGATAACGCAGTTGTCCGATCGCCGACATGGCCCGGTCGTAAGGCGGCCAGCGACGGCGGAAAAAATCGGGCGTACCGTCCAGTTTCACGCCATCGGTAATCTCCGTGTATCCGGGAAGATCACGAAACTGCTCGAAATTGTATAGTGCCCAGCGAAGGTGATTCGTCACCTGCAACTGATAGGAGGTGGAAAAATCGCAATACATCCCATCCTCCATGAACATGTTCCGGGAAAGAAACCGGTCTGCGAAACGTATCCATTCCCGGATCAACTCCGGCGATTGAAGCACCAGCGCGGTCCCGCTGCCGCTCTGAATGGCATGCGGCATCATGTTATGGATTTCCGTCGTCTCCGCCAGACGCCGGAGCAACACATACGAAGTCCGGGCGAACCAGTTTTCAATCACCTCCCGGGCGTCGGGCGCCAGTTTCGCCCATGTCGGAGAGTCGTACAGAAGGTCATAGGCGTATACGCATGGGGAGATGGTTCTTCCGGAATTGGTAAATTCAAGCGAAAACTCCCGGCATCCGGCGGTTTTCCGGGCGATGATCTCCATCATTCGCAGCGCCCGTTCCGCATAATCCCCCTGCTCCCCGTCGCGACAGGCATAGGCGAAAAGATTAATCAGCTCCTCATAATGCCCGGCCCGCTGGTTGACGTAACGGATAGAAGCGGCGGCGGTCGCGACTTCGGCCAGGAGTTCCGGGAGCGGCTGAGCCGCCGCGCGCCGGAATTCCTTCTCCAGCCGTTTCGCAGTATTCCCTGGAATAGAATCTAGATTCAACTGCTCTTCCGGATGCCGGAGCACCGGGTGAGCCACGCGGGCACTCGGCAGAGGCGTGGCAACGACGTTCAGCCCAAGCAGAAGGAGCAACAGGATGCGTTTCATGGAAAAACCTTTTCTGAATGAAATCATTTCAATATAACGCACCGGTTACAATGGTGCAATCGCCGACCGTTCCCATGGCAAACGTAAAGTCCGTTTTGAAAACGGTCACTACCGTCTGTGTCCCGGAGGCCGTGGGAATGCCCAGATTCCCGGCAACGATCTCCCGCGGCGAAAACGAACCGACGTGCCCGTCAAGAAATAACAGATTGGCGCGACGATTGTGCAACGGGAAAACCCGGGAATAGGAATTGGGATTGGCTCCGCCGGCCGAAACGTAGTGCATCCGGGTGCAGGAAAAACCGTTCATCCCGGGATCACTCGGCAGATATCCGGTGTCCGCCAGAAGAAACACCCGGGAGAAACCGGCCTTCGCCACTGTCGCCGCCTTGAGTGAAAAGGACGGCAGTCCGGAAAAGTTGGTATAGCTGCCGCCATACGCATTCGCCGGCGTCCGCACCTTGCGCACCTGCTGCTGAACCGGGCAGAAGATACTCTGGTCGAAAATATTGCCTGAGGTGTTATACGTCGGAATGTATTTCCCGTATCCCAGTGCCGCCGCCCAGTTGGCGCCGGAGGCGGTATAGGCGGACGAGGCGGAATTATTATTGGTCCACTGCTGTTCGTGGTCTCCCAGATACAACATGGCGTAGACGCTGACATTCTTCAGATTGCCGACGCACTTGATCCCCATGGCGCTGTTGCGGGCACGGTTCAAAGCCGGCGACAACATAGAAGCCAGAATCGCGATGATGGCGATCACCACCAAGAGTTCGATCAGCGTGAAAACCCTTCTCCGCATCTTTCCGTTCCTTTCCGGATTCCCCGTTTTTATGTTTTTTTGAACCGGTTCGATAATATACTCTTTAATTATTTGCGTTATTTTAAAAATGCTTTTTTCGAACCGGTTCGATTTTTTTGTTTAATTATACTTCAAAACGGTTTCGATGTCAATGGGAAATCTCAAAAAAACGTCTGTTTTCCATGATCTTGCAGCAACGCAGCAACCGCCTTCCGCCACGGAAATCCGAAAAAATCCGCCCCCAAACAAGCCCCCGGGCTCAGAAATTCCCCCTATGCGCTCCCAGCGGAAGGACCAGTGCCGCTTCCTGCAATCAATCTGCGGCAGGCAGAAAAAAACATTGGAAGGAGATTCCCTCTAGCCCTCCACAAACTTGCCCGATTGTCTGTTCCGGCAGAGGGAAAGTTCCTTCTATTTCGCTTTCGTCAGCAATTTTCCGAAACAACGGGCTCCAGCAGCGACTCCGGCATAGCGGGCAAACCGCGCCAGCCTCCGAAAAAATCGCGCCAGCCGGCAGCAGCTGCGGCGGCTGATTCCGGCGCCAGTTTCGCCCGGAAAGGAAGCCGGGGCTGTTCCGCGACTGCGGCCAGAAATTCAGCAGCCACCTGAACGCCTTCTGCCATTCTTTCCATCGAAACCTTTTCCAAATCATCATCCATCCGGTGATGTACAAAGTTACCGGCAGCGCAGTTGGCACGTGCCACCCATAACGCAGGAATGCCCGCAGCAAGGAAAGGAAAGTGATCCCCATAGGGAGAAAGGTCTGTAGATAACCGGTAATACCACCCCCGCGGCGAGGCAAAGGAACGCCAGCAGCGCTCCAGATCTGCGCCGCCATTGCACAGCAGCTTGTTCCAGCCCAGTGCACTGCCGCAGCTGTCAAAATTCAAAATAAGCTTTCCCCGCAGCTCTATCTCCCGCCGGTGCCGACGGACATAGGCGGCAGCCCCCACTGACAGCTGCTCCTCCGCCCCGAAAGAAATGAATTGAATCGTTCGCCGCAGCCGTAACGGCGCCAGCAGCCGGGCCAGTTCCAGACAGACGGCCACACCGGAGGCATTGTCATCGGCGCCGGGACACCCCGCCTGCGTATCGTGATGCGCTCCGACGTACAGAATCCCGGCAGCCGGATCCCGTCCGGGCAGAATCCCGATCACGTTCTCTGAACGAGCAGGTCGCATTCCCCCCGTCACCTTGAGTCGGGCCCGAGTGGCCTTCCCCTGCACCCATTCCCACAAATGCCGGTAAGCAACATTAACCGTCGGCACCGCTCCGTAACGACGAACATAATGCGGGAACAATCCGTCCGCCAGCGGCAGATCCCCCGGATAACGAACATCCCCCATCAGCAGAAATAACGGTTCCGCCGCCATCAGCCGCCGATACGCTTCCGGAGATTCTATGTGGCAGCCCAGGCAAACCACCGCCTTCCCTTTGAGACGGGAAAGATCTTCCGCCTGGAAATCCGTAGCCACAGACAGCACTTCTACCTTCCCTTCCAGCGTCTTTCCCCGGGTTCCCGGTGACGCCCCGAAAAGTGAACAGGGATATTCCCGCCACGCCCCGCCGATTTTCAACGACAGAGTCTCCGCGGACACTGCCCGCTCATAAACCGGAAAATCTTCTATCCGCGTATCCAGCTGCATCAAAGCAAAACGGTCAGCGATCCACTCCGCCGCCTGCCGTTCCGCTGTAGAACCGGCCAGCCGAACGCCAATACGCCTCGCCAATTCCGACAGCGTTTCCTCCATGGCCTTTGCCGAAGCCGCTTTCAATGCTGAAGCCATTCCTCTGCTCCTTTCGTACAACTTTAACGCGACTGTCCGACTCCCTTCATTGCCAGATAGGTAATATACCCCACCACCACAAGCACCATCAGCAGAAAACTATAGGAATGCGGCCACCATAAGCCATCCATCATGGCAGAATATTCCGACATACCGCCCATGCCGACGATCACGCTGATCGGCATGAAAACGATATTGATGATCGCCAGATACTTCATGATGATCGCCAGATTGTTGCTGACCACCGAGACCCGGGCGTCCGACATACCGGTCAGAATGCCGGTATAAATACCGGCCAGATTGTCACATTGCTTGTTTTCCACCGTGATGTCTTCCAGAAAGTCGATCTCCTCTTCGTTGAAGCCGATCTTGCGGGCATCATTTTTCAATTTCAGCAGCAATAGCTGATTGGCACTGGTCGCACTTTCATAATAGGTCAAACTTTTGAGCAGCGTAAACATATTCACCAGCGCTTTGTTCGTCACGGAAAATTCAATCTGATGCTCAATCTCGTCCGAAATAGTCCGGATAATCCGCAAATGTTCCAGAAAATGGTGCGTTGAATGATGCAGCAGCCGCAGCAGAATCCCCTGAATCGACTTGCCGCGGATCGGAGCCCGCCCATGCTCGAACAGCGGCGTCTGTTCTGCCTGCACAATAATTATACGGTCTTTGAAAAGAAAGGCACCGGTAGACGACACCCGGAATTCCAGTGTTCGATCCGCGCTGTAATTGCTCGGACGCTTCATAATCACGGCAATATGATTGCTCTCATACTCGACACGGGAAATTTCGTCTTCGTCCAGTGCGGAATTGAGCGTATGCTCGTCAATCCCGTACTCTTCTATCAGGAAGTTTTTTTCTTCATCCGTCGGAGCGCTGTAAACGGCAATACGTCCGGATTCCTCCCCCGGACATGGCGTTACCCGTCCTTCCAGCAATTCATAATTTTTCAACATGGCAATCGGTTCCCGGATTTCAACCGGCCCAAGCCGCCATCACAACGGCAGCTCCGGCCCACGGAGTATCAACACCCGGCGGAGGCGCTGCATTCGCTCCGCCCCGCTCCGACCGCCGTTCCGCTCAGCAAACGGCGGCCGGACCGCCTATTCGACCCGGAGGGTCAAAGGGAACCTTGAAAAAAATCCGACCGCTCATCCATTCGATTCGCCGCCGGACGCGGCCCGGACGCCATCCCGGCAGCAGTTGCTGCGCCGCCGCCATCCGCCCGCGCATCGGCGCGGAAAAAATGTGTGCCAGGTACCGCATTGTCGTCATCCACCATTTTTCAGAAAGAGTTCTCCGCTCCGGGGAACCGCCCCTGCCGGACATCTTCCACATATTCCCCGATCGCCCGGCGCATTGCACTGCCGAGATCGGCGTAACGCCGTGCATGTTTCGGCACAAAGTCACCGAACAATCCCAGCAGATCATGAATCACCTGCACCTGCCCATCACACTGCGGCCCGGCCCCGATGCCGATCGTAGGAATACTCAATGACTGCGAAATGCGTCCTCCCAGCTCCGCCGGAATACACTCCAATACCAGAGCGAACGCCCCCGCGTCCGCCAGCGCCGCCGCATCCGTCATCAACCGCTCCGCATCTTCACCGCGGCCCTGCACCCGATACCCCCCCGCAGTCAGGATCCGCTGCGGCAGCAATCCCGCATGCGCCATCACCGGAATACCGCAATCCACCATGCGCGCCACCAGCGGGGCCACTTCGGCACCGCCCTCAATTTTGACCGCATCGCTGCCGGCCTCTTTCAGAAAACGTGCGGCATTGCGCAAGGTTTCCTCCGGCGACACCTGAAACGACATAAACGGCATATCTGCGACAACAAATGCCTCCGGCGCCCCCCGCCGCACCGCCGCAGCATGATGCAATGCTTCCTCCATGGTCAACGGCAACGTGTTGCGGTACCCGAGCATGGTCATCGCCAGAGAATCCCCCACCAGCAGAATATCCACGCCACACTCTGTGGCAATGGCCGCCGTCGGCGCGTCATACGCGGTCAACATGACGATCCGGCAATGCTTTTCCTTCTGTTTGCGGAAATAAGAAACCGTAATTTTCCCGGACCTTCCCATAACCAATGCTCCTTCCGCCTCCCGCCATGAACCGATCCCATGCTCATTGCGCAGGCAATACTGAAACCGCGCCGGATTATTTCCCAGCGCGGAATCTTTTCCTGATTATTCGTTAATAGAACCCATCCCTCCGGTTCTGTCAAGCAAAATCCCCCGGAAAAATGCTTTTTTCCGGGGGATGATATACCGCGCAAACGGTCTTATTTCAGACGAATCCGATACAATCCGGATTGAGAGCCGAAATAAACCGTCCCGTCCGGTGCCATATATTCAGCGTGGGTCCCGTGCAGACTGTTGACAAATTTCGCCTCGATTTCCGGAGAAGAAAAGAGTTTTGTCACTTTTTCTCCGGCAATGTCCACTTCATACAGACCATCTCCGAGCAACAGATACGCGCGATCCCCCAGAACGGGCGCACTTCCGAGCGGACGGAGACCGGAACGCCGGGGCAGTTCAATCGTCTTTTCGATCGTCCGCCTGGCGGTGTCGACCACCACCACTTTGCGCGATGTCACACCGACCGTCCAGAACCGGGACCCACCGAGCGGGTAAGCTCCGAGATAATACTTTTCGCCCTTCAGCGGCGCCGCGTCCCAAACCACTTTCTTCGTCGCGGGGTCCCACAGGAAGATTTTGGCTTCCCGGGCGGTCGGGATCGCACTGGTACCGCCGTTGATGTCGGATACACCGAAGATCAAACCGTCCGGAGTGGCGGCCAGAGCCCGCAGACTCTGCTGATCCACTACATTCCGATAAAATCGGTAGGTGTCATTTTCCGGATCCACGACCACGATGCCGCCGCCGAGATGTCCTTTGATCGGCATGGTCGGGCCGTACAGTTTACCGTCCGGGCCCGGAATCAGCATAAACACCCGTTCCTGCTGTTCTTTTCCGGAAAGGCGCACCACTTTTTTGAATTTATCGTGATTTTTATCCATGCGGTCAATGCTGCCCCCGACATAACTGGACAGGTAAACCCGATCCGGATATTCATGAGCCCAATAAATCTGGGTACTGCCGCTGGTGCGTTTCCCGTAGTTGGTATATTCCGGTTTCGCCTCCCCGTGCGTAAAGGACGCCAGAGCCGCAGGAGAAAAACTGCCAACCCAGATCGTTCCGTTCAGTCCGGGACAAATAGAGTAAACCAGCGGAGAAAATGCCGGGAAATCCGTAGGAATTTCCTCTATTTTTCCAGTAGCCGGGTTGCTCAGCGACAGCACCCCTTCGGAATCAACCGACAGCAGCTGCCGCCCGTCCGCCAGCGTGAAGTTCCCAGGGAAGGTGTAAGGTTTGTCGAATTCCAGCGCCGGAAGGGCGTCTACCGGTTCAACCCGGTCCGGAAAACAGCGGAACACTTCCTTGCCGTACTGGGCGTAAACCTGACCGTCCGTCCCCCGATAGATGCGACCTTTGATCGTGGATTTTGCAAATTTCTCCGGCAGCAGCTGGCGGCTGGCCCCCGACACAGGATCATAACAGAAAAGTTCGGGATGATGCAAGCCGACCGTAAAATAGATCTTCCCATCCTTGTCGGACAGCAGATACAGCACATATTTCTGCCGGGCATCAGAACTGAGCCGTTTCGTGCCGCCACTCTTGCCGGTTTCCGGATTGAACCATGCCAGCTGCACTTCGGGATAAGTTCCAACGAAAATCGTTCCGTCCGGCGCAATATCGCCGGTCACCGGCATGAAATAATCACCACGCACCGGCAACGGGATCTCCCGCTGTTTTCCGGTCGCCGGATCATATTCCACAAGCAACGCATTGGCATTCTTATCCTTCGCCAGAGTATTTTTGACCAGAGCATAAGCTTTCCCATTGGGATGAACGCGCAGCAACTGCAGGTGTGTGCCATATTTGGCCAGATCGACCCAGGTTGTTTTGCCGCTCTTGCAGTCAATACCGAGAATCCCGCGCCGTTCCGGCAGCATCACCCGGGCCCAAGCGGTTTCGGATTGATCCGCACCGCGCGTGTAGCCGGCGACGATCAACTCACCGCTGCGAACCGGATTACCCAACGACTCCTGTTCCACCGCCGGAGCCGTCGGCAGCATGCCCAGCAGCAACGGCAGCAGCAACAACCGTTTTTTCCCTGAAACCCTCACAATCATGATCCCTTTCTTTAAAAGCTCGACAGGTTTTACTTCTGACGATAGTAATAATACTTATACGCATTGGCGGCATTGATGTTGGGGCTGGTTTTCCCCGCCTTGACCGCCTGAATGCTCATATTGCTGGCGTGTCCGTCCACCCAGGAAATATTCATTCCCGGTGCATGCCGCAGACTTTCATACTGCATATAGCATGCCGCAGCCTGCGCCGCACTGGTCACCTCGTCACGCCCATCTGCAATGAGAATCGTCTCCGTCGGCATCTTCACCATATTGGTTTTCACATAATAGGTTTTCTTTTTCCCCCGATACCCCATACCGTACTGTCCCTGACCGCCGGCCCAGTTGTAACCGTATCCCCCCGCCAGGAAAGGCTGATCATAAGTCGGAGCCTGGCTACTCGGTGTTACCAGTTCCCGTTTCCACGAAGGACAGAGGAAGACTCCGCGTTCCAACTTGTATTCCTTTTCCGGTTCTTCATCCAGCGACAATCCGAGATAAGGAGCAAGCGCCGCCTTCCAGCCGCCGAAATTGTAATATTTCTTTTCGGCACCGAAATAGCCGTTCATCACCGGATAATAGTCGCTGTCCCCGACATACATGGCGGCAGCGCTGCCCATTTGTTTGAGGTTATTAAGACAGGACACACTGTGCGCTTTGGCACGCGCCTGATTCAGGGCCGGCAGCAGCATGGCCGCCAGGATGGCGATGATCGCGATCACCACCAGCAGTTCGATCAGGGTGAAGTGAAATCTCCGTTGCCGTGTCTTCATGATTCCATCCTCCGTTGAATGAATTTATTTCAATAAATGTCCCAGTGGTCATCCGGATCGCCGGTGGTTCCGCCCTTCGAATAAGGCTGCGTATTGTAAATCGCCTCGGCCGACAGGGACGGCACGTTCGGGGCGGTAACATGACCATCCATCCAGGCCGTATTGATGTTGTTTCCATGGCGGGAATAGGGGTTGTAGTCCTTCCGCTCCGCGCGGGTGACATACGAGGCGCCACGCTCATCCGTCTGATCAGTACGAACCGATTCGGTCATCATGATCGTCGCCGAAGGTTTCTTCACCTTGCTGTCCTTGGTCTTTTCATTGAACAAATGGTAATTGCAGCCGTACGTCACATAATTGAACGTATAGGTGTTCTGCGCATAGCCCTTCTTCTTCACATTATTGAACTCTCTGCGGAAAGTTTCCGGCATGCCGTACGTTCCCTGCTTGAGAGAGGGACAGAGCAGCGGCGACACACTGGACAGGTATCCGGGGACAATCAACCGATTCGGCCAGTAAATCTTGCCATTCCCGCCGCTCTCAGCGGTATAGTATCTGGGATAAATCCCCTCGGAATCCCCACAATACATGATGACACACGTTGCCAGCTGCTTGACGTTGTTCAAGCAGCTGATCTGCCGGGCTTTCATCCGAGCTTTGTTCAGCGACGGCAGCAGCATGGACGCCAGGATGGCGATGATCGCAATCACCACCAGAAGCTCGATCAATGTAAACTGTTTTTGTTTTTTCATCATTTCCGCCTTCCCTTCATAATTGTTGTGGAAAAATTTATAAATCTGCTTTATAAGGTCAGTCTACCTTCATAATACAGGCTGCGCACCGGGTGATTCGGATCGCGGATCCGATTGTAAATCTCCCAGAACAACGCCCGTCCAATCTCCTTCCAATCCCCCGCAATGGTCGGGAATCGGTGAAAACTCGGCATCAGAGTCCTTTTCCCGTCCACAGAAAGAATCGGAAAACGAGTCAGATCCACTCCGACCTTCTCCATAGTGGCGACGTGCTCCTCCGCCACATGGTCCGAGGTAAAATAGGCCCCCTCGCCTTTGCCGAGGTGCATTTCATCAAGCCAGTCGTAATCCCACTTGACCGTGCCGCCGGCACGGCGGAATTCCGCTTCAAATACTTCACCGCGCCGCATATAAACCGGTGGAGCTGCGGTAGAAATCGTTACCGTACGAACGTTTTTCGACAGAAAAAACGCCACCGCCTGCCGGGCCGCAAAGAATGGATCCAGGTTCACCGTCGAAACCTTCCCGCCGAAGGAGTTGTGAATCAACGTACCAACCACCGGCAGCCGGGTATCCAGTTCCGTAAAATAGGCATCATATTCGTTGAGCATCACAATCCCATGCGATCCCTCGCTGGCCGTACGAATCAATTCCGTAGTGATTTCACGCCCGCGCACCGGCACTACGAAAAAGTGACAGTCACACTCGTACGCCAGCTCCTGCATCTGCATGAATGCCGTATGGCAAAGCCCGATCCCACGCTCCGTCACATGGGGTTCCAGAAACACCGTAATGCGCTTGTATTCACGGGCGGACTGCCGCTGCGGCGCCACCAGAAAACCACGACCTTCCTTACGCAGTGCGCCACTGTCCAGCAAAAATTCAATTCCCCGGAGTGCTGTTCCGTAACTGAGTTGAAATTTCGCAGCCATACGGCGCACCGACGGGATCCGTGCCCCGACCGGATAAGAACCTGTGGCAATCTGTGCGAAAACATAATCCACCAGTTCCGCTGCCTTGGGAGGTTTGTTCATTGAGCATGTACTCTTTTTGATCATTTTTTCAATCTCATTGATCCACTTATATTATACGCAAATCCGGAGTCAAAAGCAAGATTTATGCTGAAAACAACCCATATAAAATGATCAACCTTTGATCCAAATTGCATTTATGAACTGATCATGATGATTCATTCCCTCATGATTCCATTGCTTGGAGTCGCCTCGTATCGGCCTATAAACGCTCTGTCATCTTACGCTCACTTCCCCTGGATACCTAAAAAAAAACGCCGCCTTGCCGGCGGCGTCCACTCTTCTCATCCCTGTCACTCAAACGCTACGTAGATATTCCCACACCTGCTCCACATAATACCGATAAAGTTCCAGCGGCGTATCCGGCGGAATCCGATGATCCAAACTGACCATCGCCCCTCCGGTCGCCAGCATGGCTGGCAGTCTGGCGGCCAACTCCCGATCAATGGCATCCCGCCCCCGGGCAACGGCAAATTTATCCAGCCCCCCTATGAATGCCAGACGATTTCCGTACTGCTTCCGTGCGGCGGCAAGATCCATACCGGCTCCCGGTTCCATGGTTCGGAAACAGTTGACGCCGCATTCCAGAAGCACATCCAGAACCGGATTGACGTTACCGTCGGAATCAAGATCAAACAACCGGGCGCCGCGTTCCCGCGCCAAATCCCACAACCGCCGGTAATAGGGCATCAGAAAGGTGCGGATCTCATGAGGTCCCCACAGAGGACCATGTTTACCGGCCAGGTCTTCGCTGACCATCAGAACATCGATCGGCAGGTCGCGCGTCGCTTCTTCCACCACCCGGTAAGCGGTATCGGTCAGCGTACCGATGATGTCGTGCAGCAACTCCGGCTGTTCGTAACAGGCCAGACACAAATTCTCCTCCCCCAGCAACTGCCGCGGTGTATGAAAAGCCCCGGGAATCCCAATCTCCAGCACCTCACCACGCTGCAGTGCCGCTTCGGCCGCAGCACGAAATCCCGGCAGCAACCGTCCGGCGTTCCATTGGAACTGCGGTTTTATCCGCAGCCAGCTGTCCATATCACGTACCGGATAAGACAACGGCAGCGGCAGCGTGGCAGCGCCCTTGACCACCTCCCATTCCCGGCCAAACACGTCACGACTGCGAATCACCGTATCGTCCTCATAGACTTCCTGCAATTCCGGATTGAGCATCCCGGTCAACAGCTTCAGCCTGTGCCGGACCGGCGCCCGATAGCGGAAAGCGGAAAAATCCAGTTCCGCCGCCGTCGCCCCCGCCGCCAGCCATCGTTCCTTGAGTCCGACCATCGGCCCGAACAACTCCGTGAACAACAGCGGCCCCCCC
>CALXOD010000036.1 GCA_944389925.1 uncultured Victivallaceae bacterium
TCCAAGGCTACACGGCTTTTAAATTTGGAGTCATACGATTTTTTCATAAAAACGCCCTCCCTTTTCAGGTTAATTTAACGGGCATTTTACACCAAGTCAAGTTGTCCAGTTTTCGGGGCCAACCGCAAGGAGATATCCCAAGTGGATTGGAAGACTGTTTTCTTATCTTTTTTATTGGTTATTGTAAAAGTTACAAATGCTCCTTTTCGATGAATGCGAATAGTAAGTTGTTTGGCGATTTCTCTTTCTGTGTCACTCATTTTGGCGAGATATTGTTCTACTGGCAGATCTCCCTCCGGAAATTGAGCGATGTCAAAATAATGAAAAAAAGCAGCTTCCAGATGATGAGCATGGCAGCTTGCTGTCCAGATATGGGAGAGCCGCATATAAGCGGATATCAGGAAGAGGATTACTAATGCAATGAGAACTGCGGAAACTGTTTCAATGAGCATGAAGAGCAAATGTTTTTTAGTAATCATAGCGGCTATAGACCTTCCTGACGGTGACTCCTGCTGCCGGAAACAGAGTTGCGTGTTCTCCGCAATAATACTTCAGATTGGAGAAAATTACAAGGGAAGCGATGTGATACTAAGTTGCCAAGCAACTGGGACAAGAAATATGGAACGCCATGTTTTGATTCCCCTGCAGTGGGGGATGATAGATTACTCTGCTGATGTGCATCCAGTCGCGTTTATGGCTGTGCTGGGGTATGAGGGGCGACTGCCGGTTTGATATTCGAATGAATGGCACCCCCTATTCGGGTAGCCGAAGGGGGCGATCCGGTTGGGACGGCTATTCAATGTCAGCCCAAACAACACGCCGTGGCATTGCCGCCAAGGCCCGCTTCCGGTGATTGCCATTCTTTCAGGGGGACTTAACCGGAAGAGGCGGAACTTGCGAAGAAACTTTTTATGTGTAACGAAAACTTCTCCCGCCGGCTGGCGCAGCTTAGACCGGGAGAAGCATTTCATCCACTTTACCCGCTGGAATCAGCGGGGCTGAAGGTTCCTGGCGGCAGATCGCTGCAGAGTTTTCCTTATATAGAACCAGACGCGGCTGAATGGAAATTCGGCGCGCGGGGCTTCCCGGACGTTCGGCACGGTGACGACACTCGTCAAAGACATCCGCGCCGGCCCGGCGCCAGTCGATGGCCAGGGTATTGGATGGTTCGTATTCCGGAAACAGCAGGGATTTTCCATCAATGCCGAGCATATTCGGATTTTCCGCAAGGATTCTACCGGTACGTTTCCGGAACTGCTGGGCCGCATAGTTGTAGTCTGACCCCCCGGTAAAAAGACAGGCCCCCTCCGGATCAATCTGGAAGGGCGCATCGTCTTGAGAAGAAATCTCCCGGTCGATCAGCAGGCAACGGCCGCCGTTTTCCTCCCATTGGCGTCTGAACACCTCCGCACGAACCCGGTGTACCGGCATCGGCTGGCAGACCACCTGAACCAGGCGGGCGCCGTGGGCACGGAAATGCCGCACCGCCAGCTCCGCAGCACTGAAAGGATCAATTGACACGGTCGAGAAAATGCCGTCGAACATGCGATGCATTTCCAATCCTACACAGGGACGGGGAATATTACGGAAGGCCGGTTCGAACATGTCGTAACAACCGAGAAAGGCGGCTGCGTCACATTTCCATAGATCTCTGGGCAGCTGCTCGTTGGCCGCCATTTGCTCATAGGAGGCGAAGAAAAACTTCAACTGCCAGGACGCTGCTGCTGCCGCTTCCTGAAGTCCCTGCATGGCATAGGCGCAGTAACTTTGAATCAACGTGCTGTCCCAGATCGCCACAGAAATGACGCCGTTGGTAATTCCCTGAGCGTGGGACGTGCCCCGTACAAATGTACCGGAGCCCTGATGCAGCTCCAGCAAGCCGCGTTCACATAACGTTCGAATCGCCCAGTGTGCGCAACTCGGCGTCAAGGAAAACTGTTCCGCCAGTTTCCGTAGCGGCGGCAGTTGGTCGCCCGCGGCAAAACGGCCACTGGCAATCATTGCTTCCAGATACGCAATTAATTTGCCGTTATCCGAGGTTGCCGCGGTCTTCTTTTTGTCATTCATCCAAAAAATTCTCCAGTTAAAATCATACCATAGCATCGGAGAGGTTTTTTTACAATCTCTGATTTTATGGGTATGAAGTCAGAAAAAAAATCTTCCCACCTTGCGTCCCATGGCGAAATAGAGCGCCCCGTTCTGAATGGCGCCTCCGGCAGTAATCGCGTCTTGAGAGCGAACCAGCAATTGGAGATGTCCCGTGTCCGGTGAGATTTCCGCAATGCCGCCACGCAATAGCAAAAACAATCTATCCCCGGTGGATAATAACGCTTTGCGGGGGGCGGCCCCCCATTCCGCGGGCCAGGACTGGCGGCGGAATTCTGCCAGGCGCTCCGGAGGGGCGATCAGCAATTCTCCTTCGGCAGTGACTGCGAAGAGGGTACCTTGATGGATTTCCACTGCTACGATGTTGCGGCTGCCGGTGATTTCCACCTGCTCCAGCACCCGACACTCCGGCCAGCTCAGCCGAAATAACGCCGCGTGGGAGACTTTTTCCCGTCCGCCGCCGGGCGCTTCTACGCTGGTCCCACCTACCAGTTCACCGCCCGCTGTGGCGCTCAAAGCGATGCAGCTGTGTCCGGGAAGCCACTCCGCTACAGTACGGTTCCGGCCGGTGACGCGGTCGTGAATCCCGAAGCCGCCACCGGTCAGACCATAGTTGGCAAATCCACTCATGATGACCGAGCGCCCGTCCGGATGCAACAGAATGGCCCGGGGACGGGTAATCAAATCCGGCCACGCGCCGACGACATGCGGATTGAGTTCCGCTGGTGGCGTGGTCCGTTTTTCCGGTTCCAGGGCGGCAGCCATGATGCCGAACATCCGTTTCCCGCGGCTGCCCGGCTTCAGGGTAACTTTCAGCTCATGTTGCCCAGCCGGTAACTCGAACGGCCCCAGGTTTACCATGGGGGCCGGGCTGTCAACGGCGGCTTCCAGATCGATTTCGCGGCGTGTACCATGAAAATCCAGAACCGCTTTGCCGTAATTGGCGTTCCTGAACAGCTGCACATTCAAGTAACATTTACCCGTTTCCGGGTGATTCAGGATGAAACGAAATTCGGCATTTTCGTCTTCTCCCGAACCATAGAGCAGCGGTGGATTGTTCATGCGGTTCAAGCGTCCATTCCGCACGGTAGAAGCCGCCAGCAACCGATCCGGTCCACCATTGAAATGCAGAGATTTCCAAGTGAGCTGCAGCGGACGTGACGGATCCATTTCCCACATTCGGCCGCCGGCATATTCGCACGCGTAGAGCTGCCGCCGGTCGGAGGCGATGGCGCAGAGATTGCCGCCCATCGGCAACCCGCCATGGTCAATCAATCGACCGCCTCCGGGAACGTCGACTTCTACAAAACGCAGCGGATGGGATGTCGAGCCGTAAACCTTGCCGTCCGGTCCAGCGCCCAGGCTGGTGAGGTTCAAGCCGCCGGAGGTGAAATCAAAAGGAATGATGGTAAGAGTACCATCTTTTTCACGGATGATCATGCTGCGCGAATCGGCATCGGCATGGACGATGGTAGAGCCGTCTCCGAAATCGTAACGGCGACTGTTCGGGCTGAAAGACCGTGCAGCACGGTCGTGGCGAGCCGGAGGAATGGAGGTAACCGGTCCGATGAATGTTCCGTTCCGGTATTTACCTTTGAACGTTCCAATACTGGCATAGACAAAGCCGTCTCTGCCGGCAATGACGGAAACAGAACCGGTTTTCCGCTCTGATTCCGGTAATAGTTCCCGGCGTTCTCCGGTAGCCGGGTGAAAGGCTACCAGATTGGCGCGAGCCGTTCCGATGCCGCAGTAAATCCAGCCTTCCGCATCAGAAGCGAGAAAGAAAAGATATTTTTCCTGTTCGTCCATGCGACCGTAATTGCGGAAACGGCCGGTTTCCGGAGAATAGGAACTGAGGGTTGCACGGGGATATCCGCCCATCCAGACCGTACCGGCTTCATCCTGATAATAACACATGAAATGCACCGTTTGGTCCGGATCAGGACGACCTAGGAGGCGAGTTTTCCCCGTTTTCCAGTCGAATTCCAGGACTCGCCCCCCGGTCTGGTCATACAGATATTTCTCATCATGCGTCAGAATGGAGCCGAAAGAATCGCCTTGACGTACTTTCCGGGGATTGTCATATTGGCGGCTGGTTCGGTTATCGACGTCCACGAGCAGCAGGTAGCCGGTGGGGCCGCGATCCTGCATCCGGAGAATCGCCAGGCGGCGTCCTGCGGCACTGCGGAAGGCGGTAACGCTGCGGATTTCTGCGCTTCGTGCAGCGATTCCGAGGTCTTCAATTTCAGTGCCCTGCAGGATTGCCGGCATCAATATGGCCGCCGCAAGACGGGCGGAGCGCATGATGAAACATGTTGGCGCCATGATGAGAAAATCCTTCCGGTGTTAAAGTTTGTTGATGGAGTAGCGGCCGGTACCGCAATGCCAGTAGGTCGCCTGACCGAATTCTTCCAGCCGCAGCGAAGTCGCCCGTCCGTCTGCCATCATGAAGGCGCTGCTCCGGCCACTGTTATGACGGAGTTCCGTCAGGCCGGCATAGGTGCTGCCGTTGGTGGCGAAGGGGTTGAACAACCGGGGATATTCACCGGCGGAGGCGGAGAAATATCCATTGCCGGTCGGCCAGTTGTTGGAGGCGCCGTCTCCGGCCAGAATCAGGTTGGACAAACCACCACCAGTGCTGCCCGTCGCTTTGGTGGAGGGGCGCATGGAGCTGAGCTTATAGAAATAGCTGGTTTTGTTGATGGTTTTTCCGGTACCTCTCGAACGCAGATAGCTCCAGGGAGAGGTGTATCCGGAGGGGAGATTTTCCAGGTTCATGGCATACATGTCGGACGGACAGAGTCCCAGCTTTTTGTTACGATAATAGGGCCAGAGCAGGTCCAGCCACAGAGAGTTGCCGCCTTTGCCGGTGAATACTTTTTCGTCCAGTCCGGTGGGGATGTTCTTGTATCCCCAGGCGAGGTTCGGGGGCAGGTAGTCATCTTCATCCGTAGCGTACAGATGCATGGCGGTGCCGAGTTGTTTGAGATTGTTGACGCAGGCGATTTCCTTGGCTTTATCTCGGGCTTTGTTTAACGAGGGAGCAGCATGGCCGCCAGAATGGCGATGATCGCAATAACCACCAGCAATTCGATCAGCGTAAAGGAGGCTCGCATGCCGGACCCTGACTGAGGTTTACGGGAATGGATCAGTTTCATAGTGACTTGCTCCCATTTTTTGTTGTAAGTCGCTGGTTTTGGTTTAGATTGTTTTACAATGTTTACAATCTATAATAATTATACAACAATTCTGATGGGATGTCAAGAGCAGATGAATTTTTTCAGGGAGAAAATTATGGCTCCCACGGAAGAAGGCGTTTTCTCTTCCGGCAAATGAAGAGAAACGGGGCGTTCTTCTGAATTTGATGAGCGGGATAACGGTTCTCTGAGACGGTTG
>CALXOD010000037.1 GCA_944389925.1 uncultured Victivallaceae bacterium
CGATCTTCCGGTTGTGCGTGGAGACGGAAATCTGCGTATGCCGCAGATGTTCGGTAAATTTGATCACATGCGCTTCCGTGATTTGCGAAAACATCTTGATTCCTGGGCCGAGAAAACGGAGGAACTCCTCCAGCGTCGCTTCGTAGGAGAGCTGTTCCCGAACCGTGGCGGGAAGCGCCCGATTCGGATGATTGGCGTAGGTTTCCCAGATCTTCGATACGGGCAGGGAACGGATCTGCGCGGCCATCTTGCGGGCGATTTTTACGTGGGTTGCGATCACCTCCGAATTGGTCGCCTGGACGATCGGAAGCAGTTCCCGCGCTTTGCGGATCGCCTCTTCCTGATTGGCGGTCTTCAAGCTGACGCATTTGCGTTCGCCGTTGATCTGATAGCGGAAGTAGTAATTGCCGCCTTTACTCGTCTGATAGACGGTTCCGGTTTCCAGTTTGATGCGGTGAAGTTCAGAATCCATTTTGCGCCTTCCCATGATCTGCTCCCGAATGACTGATTTGACTTAAAATAACTCGTCTGTCGGGAATTGGAAGCGTATATGGTAAAAAACGGCAACGATTGTTGCCGTTTTGAGCTCAAAACTGGTGGAGGTGGCGGGAGTTGAACCCGCGTGCCGACGAGATCCAGTGATGACTTCTACATGTATATTCGGTCTTTGATTTTTATCGTCCTTCACCGAAGCCGGCCGACAGGCCTGATTCCAGACTATTCATTCCTTTGATCTCACCTTGAACCGAATGACGATTGTTCAAAGCCAGGACGCTGAATGACGCCGCGATACCTTAGCATCCCTCGGGTACGGCGACGTGGCTGGACTTAAGCAGCCAGAGCAAACTCTTCGTTCGCAGTTATCGTTTTAATCGATGATTTACGAGGCCAACGATCATCCTCGACATGCCATCAACACCCAACCGGGCCGGTCGAATCCGGAACACCCCCAGAAGGTCAATAATTACTATATCTCGTTTCAGACAAATTGCAAATCGGCGTTTCCCTCATCCCCGTCGCCGGAAATTTACCCGGTAAGAGGCATGCGTCGGATTGGGCTCGTAATACAGCTCCGTATCGGCCGGGCCGGAAACTTCGATCAGCAATTCATCCCCCTTTTTGCTCCAGGAAACCGTAACCGGTCCCCGGACTGTCCGGCGGGTTCCCGAGGCGTAGTGCAAGACATCTGTTAACGGGCTGACCGCAAAGGCTGCTCCGCCCGGCCGGGTCATGCGCAGCCCCAGGACCAGACGCGGCAGAAAATACAGCGGTGCCGCCGACCAGCCGTGACAGTGGCTTCGGGTTGGAAACGGTGCCATCGTCGGCAGGGCCCCCGGAAATGTCTCCCAGACAGTAGTCGCACCTTCCTCCAGCATCGGCAGGTAATCGCGGTAAATGGCTTCCAGAATCTGTGGTCCCGCGCCAAGTTTTTCCATAGCCTGATAAGCGTACAGAGCGGCAAAGGGAGAGGAGACCGGAATCAAATCCGGGGACGGTTCCAGAACATTCTGTCGGACTTGTTCTGCATTTTCGGCATGGGTCAGGTCGAAAAGGACCGCCAGCATGGAGGTATGCACCGCCGCGTCCTGCGACCAGCCCGTCCCGTCCCGGTAATCCGGCCAGGTCCCCCGTACCGGATCATAGGCGCGGTCGATCGCTGCCGCCAGTTCCCGGCGGGCCCGGCGATAAACAGTACATTCTTCGGCATCTACGCCGATCGCTTCCGCACAGCGCAGCGCGGCGTCCAGCGCCCCTACCAGGAACATTGAGTTATACAACAGAGTTTCCTGGGTTGCGTCCGTTCGGCTCCAATCGAAAAGATTCCATAGCGGTTGACGCATCAGTCCGGTTGCCGGATCCAGCCAGGCAAGTGCGCCATCCAGATTTTTCTTCACCGACGGCCAGAGGGTCCGGACGAAGGCGAGATCTCCGGTTTCCTCCCGGTAATCGTCCACCGACAATCCCCACATGAAACTCCAGGCCGGCAGCAGACATTGCCAGCCGGAGGGAACCTGGCAACCCGTGATCGGGAAACGTTCCAGAGATTCCGCCGTCAGCTGCATGCAGCGGCGCGCCAGATCGTACGCCCCGAAATTCCCGAAAGCGAACAGGGCTTCGCTGCGGGCATCCCCCACCCACAGGGTTTGCTCATACAGCGGACAGTCGGTAAAAGTGTCTTCCATACAGAGTTTCAAGGTCCGCTCGGAAATTTCCCAGATTTTTTCCAGCCGGGCGTCGCTGCAGTGGAAGGTCCCTTCCGGTACGACCGGATAGGTGGATTCGATCAGGCGCAGATAGTCGAACCGCGTCGGGGATCCGGCGCCGCGGACCGTTACAAACAGATAACGTCCCGAGCGCCGCTCCAGTGAGGTGAAACGCTGATACCCGTCCCGGCAGATATAACGCAACCCGTTGTGGTACCAGGTTCCGGTATGCTGGATTTCACCGTCGGGCGTGATGTATTCCACCGCGGCAATGTCGATAACCGTGCCGGCCGCCGCCTCCACAGCGAAATCCCAGTAACCGCAGTTCTGCTCTCCGAGGTCGAAGCACAGCTCCACATCACCATCCGGCAACGGAGATATCACAGTGGGCGCCCCACCAGGATAAAGCATATTTTCCGGGGTTTCCACCGTGCCTGGCGGCAGCGGTGAGGGGACACGGTTCTGGAAACTCCAGTGTGCCGCGTCCCGGAAATATTCGTCGGCATTGAGAAAATGGATATGGCCTTCCGCCGCCTCCAGCAGTGCTTCCGGGGTGGTCTGGGCGAACAGCCGGTCGCGCCATTCTCCGGCCTGCTGCTGATGGGTTCGTCCAGCTTCATTGCGCGGCGGATGGGGAATGTCAGGGATCAGGGCTGCCAGTTCCGGCGCTGTCAGAACCGCCACCCGGCCGCTGGCGTCAAACGGATTGCCCCAGTGCACCCCCGGCACCGGGGCTGCCGCCAGGGTGACGTCCTTGAAGTGAAAGCTTGCCGGCTGAGAGCACCACAGCAGGTTGCGTCCGGCACGAAGCGACAGGGTATTGCCTTCGACTGGAACGCCGTTCAATACGCAGCAGAGATTGCCTGTGGCAAAACGCACGGTGACATCCCGGTCTGCATCGACGGCGAAAGCGAGCAGGACCGGCAGCGCGTCGCTATGGTTTTCCGAAGACGATCCGGGGAAATACAGTTCCCGCGTTCCGATAGTAAAAACCTGCCATTCTCGTTCGACCTGGACTGCGCCGACAAAACGGCGCAGGAAAAATTCATGCCGGGTCAGCAGCGCCGATTCCCGGGGCACCAGACCGCTGTGACGACATGGCACCGCCACTGCCGGGCGGAACGGTCCCGGGGCAATGCGGCCGTCGTATTCTTCAAACGGGCCACGCTGGACGGAATTTTTGGGGACGTTGCTCCGGCGTGCCCGGAACGGGGCTGCCTGCCAGGAGGAATCGGTGCGCATGGTCCATTCCTCCCCCGTGGCAGTACGGACTCGGAGCTCCGCCAGCAGTCCGGCCTGAAGCGGCAGCTGGTGAAACGTACCGCAGCCGAAATAACAGACCGTGATTTCCAGTACATTGCGTCCTTCCCGCAGGTGTCCGGTTAGCGACAGCCGGTCGAAACGGTAATGCTCGGGCCATCCGCGCGCGGGACCGTCGTTGAGCCATTCACCGTTGACCCGCAGCCGGTAGACGGTGTCGGCGGTGATGTCCAGTTCCGCCGCGGCAAAAGCGGGCAGATCGAATTCGCGGCGAAAGACCGCAGTCTGGTGGTAGCGGTTCAAACTTTCCTTGTCTGTCCAGATCCATTGCGCCTGTTCGATCATTTTTTCCCTCACTGTGAGTTATTGGACCGTCTTTCCCGCAACAAGAAACAAAAAACTTCCCCCGGTCGGGGCAGTTATTTTTTATTCATTTAGTCCGCGTGAACCGCCAGAGCCGTTTGCACATTGCCGAAGGGGGCACTGACCTGCACCCCCTGCACCCGGTCGCGGATCGCGGCAATGGATTCCCGGGCGATGGCAATGCCCAGCGCCCGTTGTTCCTCGCGACCGGTAGCGCGGGCCATCCGGATCATGACTTCATCCGGTACCACGACACCGGGAACCTCATTGCGCATGAATTCGGCATTGCGGTAACTGGCCAGCGGCCAGATGCCTGCCAGCAGCGGCACATGCAGATGTTCGATCCGGTCGAGGAAGTCCAGAAGGGGTTTTACGGCGAAAACGGGTTGAGTGATGATCAGTTCCGCACCTGCTTCGACTTTTTCACAGGTGCGGCGATATTCCCGTTCCGGATCGATGGCATTGGGATCGGCGCCGACGGCGATAACCGTGGACGTCGGTTGATTCATCTCCTTGCCGCCGAGGTCTACGCCGCGATTCATGCGGGCGGCGATCCGCGTCATGCCGATTGAATCGACATCGAAAACGCCGGAGCTGAAAGGATAGTCCCCCAGTTTCGGCGGATCACCGGTGATGAAGAGGATGTTGCGGATGTTCCGGCAGGCGCAGCCGAGGAGTTCGGCCTGAAGTCCGAGCAGGCTGCGGTCCCGGCAGCAGAGATGCAGAACGGTTTCGATGCCGGCTTTTTCCTGAATTTCCAGTGCGGCGATCAGTGGCGAAATCCGGGCGCTGGCCCGCGGGCCGTCCGGCAGATTGACGGCATCAATGCCGGCATCCCGGCACAAAATGGCTTTTGCCACGGTATCAGCAAGATCGAATCCGCGCGGCGGCGTGATTTCGACGGTGCGGATCCAGTCGCCGGCGGCCAGTTTTGCACCGAGGCGGGAACGTTCAGCCAGCGGCCGGGGTTCCAGCAGCGGTGCGGTGGGAGGATTTTCCAGCAGCACGGCGTGGTGTTCTGCCGCTCGGTTCATGGGTTTGACCGAGCGGGCCATGTCGCGGATGTGGCTGGGGGTGATGCCGCAACAGCCGCCGACGCCGCGGGCGCCGAGCTGGAGATAGCGCAGCGTATAGGTGCTGAAATATTCCGGACTGGTCAGATAGATGGTCCGGTTGTCCACCCGGCGGGGAAGGCCGGAGTTCGGCTGAACTACGAGCGGCAGGTCCAGGCTGGAGGCGATTTTCTCCACCGCACCGAGGGTGCTTTCCGGGCCGTCGCCGCAGTTCAGGCCCCAGGCGGCGGGCAGGGGGCCGTTCCGGAAATGCGCGGTCATGGTTGTGAAATCAGCTCCGTCCGGCGTTCGGGCGTTTTCGTCCAGCGCGAAACTGGGAAACCAGGCGAATCCGGGAAAGTGCTGATTCAAAACGGCAACCGTGGCGGCGGCGGTTCGTGCGTCGGAATCCGAATGCAGCGATTCGAAAATCAGGAAATCCGCTCCGGCCTCCAGCAATGCCGTTCCCTGTTCTACAAGGATTTTTACCGCTTCTCCCGGATCCTCCGTCGAGAATGCGTCAAAGCCCACCGGTCCCACGGCGCCGGCCACCAGAATGTCCGTACCGCCCGCCTCCCGGGCCAGCCGGACGCCGGCGGCGTTGATGGCGGCGGTCTGTTCACCGAGTCCGAAGTGGGTCAACTTATGACGGTTGGCATTGAAGGTGTTGGTAGTGAGCACTTCGGCACCGGCTTCGGCATATTGTCGATGGATGTCGGTGATAACGTCGGGAGCGGTCAGAGAGAGCTGCTCGAACGAGGTGTTGATAAAATAATTTCGGCGATAAATCTCCGTACCTACGCCGCCGTCGAAAATCAGTACCCGGCTCTGCAGGCACGTCGTCAAATCCTCCCGGTTCATGCAAGTTCTCCCATGGTGTTTCTCCGTTTCTTGGACCGCGATAATATACTCTCGAAACCGCCGCTCACAAATCCGCTTGTGTAAAAAATCCGCCGCTATGCAATATTGAGAATGAGAAAGAGCCCCACCTGCCGCATTCGGCCGGTGCGGGAAACGCGACGCAATGCAGGGAGGATGCCGATGAAACTTGCCGCTATGCTGGATCCACGGTTGATTTTTGTCGATGTTCCGGGGAATGACCGTCGGGAGATTTACCGGGAGATTCTCCGGAGGGCCGCATCGGTTCTGCCCCCGTTGCCGATAGAAGAGACCTGCCGGGCCATGATGGCTGCGGAGGATGCCTTGTGTATTCCCGGACGCGGAGTGGCCATGCCGCACCTCAAATGTGCGGAGACGGGATCTCTTTATACGATCGTGGCGATTTTGCGCGCGCCGGTACTGTTGCACGAGTATGATGAAGCGCCGAGCCGAATTGTGATTATGTCGCTGGCGCCGCTGTATGAGACGGAGGTGTATTTGAAGACACTTTCGGCCCTGGTGCGTTTTCTGAGCGGCAGCGTCAATCGGGAAAAGCTGTTTGCCGCGCGCAGTGGCGAAGAGGTGTTGACAGTATTGCGGGAAAGCGATGCCGAGGTGCGCAAGGTGATCACCGCCGCCGAGCTGCTGGAGCCGATGCCCCGCACGGTGCGTGCCGGGGATGCTCTGGCTGCGGTCTGGGATATTCTGATCCGTGACAGAGTGGCGGTTGTACCGGTGGTGGATGAGCGCGGTCGGTTGATCGGTGAAGTGCCTGGACTGGAGGTGGTGCGCCGTTTCATTCCGCAATATATGCTGATGATGGAGAATTTGACGGTGCTGGAGAGCATCGAGCCGCTCAGTCGGATGTTTCGGGATGAGGAACAGCATCGGGTTGCCGATTACATGCGCCCTCCGTCGCTGGTGGTGACGGACCGGACGCCGCTGGTACAATTCACGGTTCGGATGGCCAGAGAGGCGATTCCCACGGCCTTTGTCGTGGACGACGCGCGGCGGCTGCTTGGGGTCGTGACGCTCGGGAGCATTGTCCGCATGATGATGCGCGGATGAGAATCTCCGGGAGGTGCGGCCATGCCGATGCGGGATGAGAAAAAAGTCCGGATGCCGGTGGTTGCCGGTCAGTTCTACGATGGGGATCCGCTGCAGTTACGGCGTCGGCTGATGGAGACGGAGGCGGCTTTCCCGGTGCCGGTGGCAGCGGGGGAAGCGTTGCCCCGTGCGGTGATTTTGCCTCACGCAGGATATATGTTTTCGCTGAAGACCGCATTCAAAACACTCCGCTTGGCTGCCCGGGGAAAATTCCGGCGGGTGGTGCTGCTGGCGCCGTCGCACCGGGTGGGATTCCGGGGCCTGGCGTTGTCGCCGTATGATACGATGCGGACGCCCTTCGGGGATCTGCCGGTGGACCGCGATGCCGCGACGGTGCTGGCGGAACGGGCGCCGGGGGTGTTTGCCGTGCGGGAGGATGCTCATTGCGCCGAGCACGCGCTGGAGGTGCAGCTGCCGCTGCTGCAATATTTTTTCGGCGCGGTGGAAGTGTTGCCGCTGGTCTGCGGTGGATTGTCCGGGGCGCTGCTGGCGAAAGCGGCAGATTGTCTGACGGGAGAATGGCGGGCGGATACGTTGTGGGTAATCAGTTCGGATTTTACCCACTACGGGCCGCGGTTCGACTATGTGCCGTTCCGGGAAGAGGTGGCGGAAAATCTGCGCCGGCTCGACGGCGGTGCGATCGATCGGATCTGTCGCCGTGATGCGGCGGGACTGACGGCATATTGGCAGCAGACCGGGGCGACGATCTGTGGGATTTTCGGTATTCTGTTGCTGCTGGCAGTGCTTGACCGGGTGGACCCGGGAAAGGTACTGCGTGGTGAAATGGCGGATTACTCGAACAGCGGGGAGCTGACCGGCGACTGGGGCGACTGCGTCAGTTATGCGGGAGTGGTTTTCCGGTAATTGCGTTTTTTACAGAAAGAGCGGTGTCGCGCCTTCGCCGCTGCGGCCCAACCGTCCGGATGCCAGTTCGGCATCGAGTTGCCGGATCAGCAGTTCGCGGTCCTGCGGCAGGCGCCCCGCCAGCGGCACCGGGTTGGAGGTATGGTTGGCGCGGAAGACCGTGCGGGTCAGGGCGAGATGCCGCAGCAGCTCCCGGAGTTCTTCTGTTGCTTCATATTCAGAGACGGGTTCGAAGCCGGGGGGCGGAGGCAGGCCAGGAAGACGGATGTAACGCAGGGCCGACAGCAGGCGCGGCTGCATCCGATTTAACAGGGCGGCGGTCCGGGCGATGTGTTTTTCGCGGTATTTTTTGCCACCCAGCCCGATTAATACCATGACCGAACAGTGGAAGCCGAGGCGCTGGGCGGTTATGACGGCATCGGTCATGGCGTCGGCTTGTTCCATTTTTCCGAACAGATCCAGAATTTCCTGACAACCGCTTTCCAGTCCGACATAGAGAGTGTGGAGTTTATGCCGCCGCAGGTTTGCCAGCGCCGCCTCACCCGCGGCCAGAATGGAACTGCCGTTGGCATAGGTGTTGACGCGGGCGAGGCGCGGGAAGTTTTGTTCTGCGGCGCTCAGGTAGCGCAGTAGCCGTTCAGAGGGCAGAGCCATGCAGTCGCCGTCGGCCAGAAAGATTCTCCGGGTATCCGGGTAGAGGTGACCGGCTCTGGTGATTTCCGCGAGGAATTCCGGTTCGGGGCGGATCTGGTAACGGATCCCTTTGTACATGCCGCAGAAACGGCAGTGGTTGTGCGGGCAGCCGTAAGCCGCCTGCAGAATCAGACTGTCCGCTTCCGCAGGCGGACGAAATAAAGGTTCCCGATATTGCAGCATGACGATCCGTTTTCAATCCGTTTGATGGGTATACCGATAGTGCTGTTTCCGAAAAGTTTCAAGGTGGGATGCGGATTTTTCTTTGCAGGTGCTTTTGCCGGAGGCGGCTGGAGATGAAAAAAGTACCGGATCCATGGGGAATTACTTGCATTTTCACGGAAACGCATTAAGGTAAATTCCTTATTGTATGGAAAAACAAACCGGGTCCGGGTTCGGTCCGGTATTTTGAAAATTGGAATGCCGTACCATTTCCGTCCGGCTTTCATGGGAGGTTCTGAAATCATGAGCGAAGGGTGTTCGGGCAGCTGCGGTTCGTGCGGCTCCTGCGGTTCCTGTGAGTCGAAACTGCAGAAAAAAATGGATCGGATCGAGCAGAAGATTCTGGTTCTCTCCGGCAAGGGGGGCGTCGGCAAAAGCACGGTGGCGGCGGCGCTGGCCGTTACGCTGGCGCGGGCCGGGAAAAAAGTGGGGTTGCTGGATGTCGACTTTCATGGCCCGTCCCAGCCGACGCTGTTCAGCGCTCAGCATCTGCGACTTCAGACCGATGGAGAAAGCCTCCTGCCGCTGGATTGCGCCGGAGTGCAGCTGGTGTCGGTCGGTCTGTTGCTCGATGATGAAAATCAGGCCATCGTCTGGCGCGGCCCCGCGAAAATGGGCGTGCTGAAACAGCTTCTGGAAGAGACCGACTGGGGCGATATCGATGTGCTGATCATGGACTTTCCTCCGGGCACTGGCGACGAGGCGCTGTCGGCCTGCCAGTTGATCAGCGGCGGCAAGAAGGCGGTGGTGGTGACCACCCCGCAGGAACTTTCCCTGGCCGACTGCCGGAAATGTCTGGATTTCTGCCGGCAGCTGGATGTGCCGGTGGCGGGGATTGTGGAGAATATGAGCGGATTCGTCTGCCCGGATTGCCACCATCGCCACGATCTCTTTTCCGCTGGAGGTGGTGCGGAAATGGCACGCCGTTACAGTCTGCCGCTGCTGGGGACGTTGCCGCTGGATCCGGTATTCATGCAGGCCTGCGATCGGGGCGAGCTTGCGAAAGGACTTGCCGCTTCGCCTGTTGGCGCGGAAATGGAGAAGATTGCCGCGGCGGTATTGTCGGCCCAGGCGTAACCTGCATCCGGCAACGGATTGCCGGGCTGCTCTGGTTGGTCGGAACCGGGAGCGCTCAGAGCGTCTTCCGGTCTCCGGTGAGCGAGATCCGGGGGTCCGCCACCATATACAACAGGTCGGCGATCAGAATGCCCGCCAGCGTCAACGCTCCGCTGAAGGCAAAGAGCGCCATCACCAGCGGATAGTCCCGGCTGGACAGCGCCAGCAGGGACAACGCACCCATGCCGGGGATGTTGAAGATGTATTCTACCAGGACGCTCCCCGCCACCAGCGAGGGCAGCAGACCGCCGAACAGTGTAATCAGCGTAATCAGGGCGTTGCCGAAGGCGTGGATCCAGATAACCCGGTATTCCGGAACGCCTTTGGCGCGCGCGGTGCGGATAAAGTCGCAATGAATGACTTCCAGCATGCTGTTGCGGGCGTAGCGGGACAGTCCGGCAATGCCGCCGAATGCCAGGCAGAAGACCGGAAGCGCGTAATACCGGGCGCTTTCCAGCAGCCACTCCCAGGTAGTCAGTCGCAGCGGATCCGGTACGCTCAGCCCTTTCAACGGAAAAATCGGATACAATCCGCCTTCGCAGCAGACCGCCTGCAGCAGCAGCGCCACCCACATCACCGGCATGGAATAGAGCAGAAACAGCACGACTGTTGAACTCTGATCGAACCATGACCCGGCCCGTACCGCCGCGTAAACCCCCACCAGAACCGCGATCAGATAAGTCAACAGAATGGCCCAGCAGTTGAGCGAGAGCGTAACCGGCAGTCGTTCCAGGATCAGCGCGGTGACCGGTTTGCCCGGATCGACCACGACCGAAGTGCCGAAATCACCGTGCCGGACAATGTCCTTGAGCCAGTAACCGAATCCGGTTAGAATCGGCTGATCGAGGTGCAGTTTTTCCCGAATGGCGCGGTTGCCGGCGAATGCACCTTTGTCTTCGCTCAACTCCATACCGCCGCCGTCGCCGCCAAGCATGTTGCTGCGTGCCGGATCCCCCGGCGCCAGACGCAGCAGCACATAGCTTGCCAGGAGGATTGCCAGCAGCGTCACCAGCGCCAGCAGCAGTCGTTTGATCAGATACAAGAGCATGGGCGGATGGTTTTACTCCATGGCGCGGAGCTTTTCCTTGAGCAGGTTTTCGATGTATTCATTGCCGTACAGTTTTCGCATCAACCGGATGTTGAATTCGTAAAAGAGCTGGGCGTCCGGCTTGGTCACCATCGGACCGCAGGAGAGCTGGATGGCATCGCGCCGCCGCCGCTGATCATGCTCGTAGAGGGCCAGATGGCGCATCAGAGTGCGCGGACTCAACTCGGTATAGCGTTTCTGGCCGAATTCCTCGGTGTATTCCGCCGCCACCAGCGAGATGAGGTTGGGGTTCGGATGGCGGATTCCGTTCATTTTGAGGAAGTCTTCCACCATTTCCTGGCAACGAACATCGTCAAAGGTCGGAAATGCCACGCTCCGGCCCCGGGAGAGAATTTCCGCTGGAAATTCATAATTGCCCGCGATGGCCAGCAGCACATTCCCCGGCGGGGAGAAAGTCCCGCCGACGTTGGTACGGAAGGTGTACCAGTCCAGTGATTCCGGATTGATGTCGTCGAAGAACACGACAAAACGCCGGTCCGGTCGTTGCCGCAGCGCCTCAATAAGTGCCTCCAGCGGTTGTTCCAGCATCTCCGCCGCCGCCAGGATCAGCGTCAGATTTTCGTGCGCGAGCGCATGCGCGATCGTCAGCTGCGTCTTGCCGTGTCCCGGCAGACTGGAAATCAACAGGGGAACACACTCTTTCCCCCGGGCAAAATCCCGGAAGTGTTCGTGGAAGATCCGCCGTACACTCGGAAAACCGAAAAAATGATCAACCGGCCGGATTTTTTCCAGTGTCGCAGGCAGAAACCTGCCGTCCAGATAGCGGAACGCCCGCCCGCCGGCAAATGGATCGCCGGCGGCAATCCTCTCCGCCGCTTCCCGGCCCGTCGTCACCGGAGGAATGGAGCGGAGGATGGCTCGTGCACCGGGAGACCAGTTGCCCGCTCCCTGCGGTACCGCCGCCGCCAGTGCCGCCGGGAAATTCAGAATGGCGGCGGCCTGTTCCAGCAGAAATTCCGTTTCTTCATCCGGTTCCGGCGGCAATGCCGACGGCAGGACATGATTGCGGGTCAGTGCCCAGAAAAGCGCCTCCAGCAACCGGGAGGCGAATTTCCCGGCGTCGAACTTTCGAGCCAGCTCATTGGCCAGATCGGCGGGCATGATTTCCCGTCCGGTTTCTGGCAGAGCGCTCAGTTGCTGCGGCACGGCGGTTTCCACCAGTCGAGTCAGCAGTTCGACGAAACCGTCGGCGGCGAAATCCGCTGTTTCCAGCAGATGGCCGCCGCCGGGGCGCAGGAACAGACCGCGACAGCCGGAGAGCGCCGCCTGTCGCTGCACGGTATAATCTGTTTTTTCCGTTTTCCGCGTCATGAGGGAACGCTCAATCGGTCAACAGTTTCCGATCAATTTTGAAAACGACCTTGCGTATCGTATTCGCCGGGGAGTGCCAGGCGGTGAGATGGCCTTCGCCGGGCAGGAACATGGCGAACGTGCCGGCACTCATTGCCAGCCGGGTTTCCCGTCCCGGGCGATAGACGAAAAAGCCACGGTCGCGTTCCGTGTTGAAGGCTTCCAGCACCTCCAGGTCGTCGGTCGGCACGCAGCAGATGGTTTCATTGCCTTCCAGCACCACCTGAATATCGACGTAGCGGTCGTGCAGTTCCACTTTGCATTCTTCCAGCGGCTTGGTCTGGTAGATCGCGGTGTCGGCCAGCACCAGATCGCCGTCGAGATAGTGACGACGGCTTTCGGTTTCAGGAGTGACGGTTTTCAGAAAAGCTTCGATTTTTTCCCAGGCCGCGGGGGCAAGGTGGGCGTAGATTTTGAAATTTTCCAGTTTGTCGTAAATCATGGGATGTTCTCTCTTTCCTGTTTGAATAGTTAAGGAAGGGATATTCCTTCCGGATTCGGCGATGGACGTTTTCGGCGTACCGGCAGCTGGAGACAGCGGCCATGTACCGCCAGGGCCGCCTCCTGCAACGCCTCTCCCAGCGTCGGATGCGGATGGATGGTCCGGGCCAGTTCGCCAGCAGTCATACCTGCCGCTATGGCCGCGGCTGCTTCGGAAATCAGATCAGAGGCGTGGCTGCCGACAATGGAGACGCCAAGAATACGATCCGATCCGCGTTCGGCGGTGATTTTTACAAAACCCTCCGTTTCTCCGGCAGCCAGGGCCTTCCCGAGCGCGGAGAACGGGAATTTCCCGGACACCGTGTTCAGATTCCGCGCTGCGCATTCGGCAGGGGTCCAGCCTGCTGTTGCGATTTCCGGCGTGGTGAAGACGCATCCCGGAACGGCTTCCGGCAATGCAGGGGGTGTTTCTCCGGCGATGACTGCCGCCGCCCGGACCGCCGCCGCCGTTGCCCAGTGAGCCAGCATGATCGTACCGGTTACGTCGCCCGCAGCGAAAATATGCGGTACAGCGGTCCGGCCATCGGTGTCCGCTGGAATTTCTCCCCGAAGTCCGGTGGTGAGGCCTGTGGCTTCAAGCTGGAGACCTTCCGTATTCGGACGTCTTCCCGCGGCATTCAACAGCAACGTTCCGGAAACGGTTTCACCTCCGGCGCGGGCGGTGACGCCGTCGTCTCCGGCGTGAACGGAACTCAACGAGGTGCCGGTCAGCAGGCGGACGCCGTCCATACGCAATCGCATCGCGACGAGCCGGACGCATTCTGGATCGAATCCCGTCAACAGAGCAGGCAGCATTTCCACCAGCGTCACCCGGACGCCGAGTGAGGCGAAGAGCGCGGCAAATTCACAGCCGACTACGCCGCCCCCCAGAATCAGCAGCGACTCCGGCAGCACGGACAAAGAGAGCAGCTGGTCGGACGAGACGATCGCGGGATGTTCCGGCAGAAAGGCCGGTCGCGCAGAGCGGCTCCCGGTGGCAATCAGAAAATATTGTGCCGATACCGCTTCCCGGTCATCGATTCGGATCGTATGTTCGTCCCGGAAGGCTGCATGGCCGGAAAAAACCGTTACCCCGGCGTTTTTCAGCAGTCCGGCAATCCCGTTGCGCAGGTCGGTCGTGACGGCGTCCTTGCGGGCCTGCATGGCCGGCCAGTCCGCCTCCGCATTCTCTGAAGTCCGGATACCGAATGCCGCCGCGCGTCGGATCTGCCGCAGGAGGCCGGCGGAAGCGAGCAACGTTTTGGTGGGGATACAACCGGCATTGAGGCAGACGCCGCCGAGTTTGTCCTTTTCGACCAGTGCGGTACGCAATCCGCTCCGGGCTGCCCGCAGTGCGGCATTGTAGCCGCCCGGGCCGCCACCGATTACACACAAGTCAAAAGAATTCATATCCGGTCTTTTCCTGGATTGCCGACCATTGCTTTTTCCGGTTCTAAAATACACCTTCCGGGGCGGGATTGCAACTTGACATTGCAAGAAGCCGCGTTATTATAACCAATGAGAAAAACTTGTTCCGTCAACCCCATCGAAATGAAGGAAAAAAAGATCATGGGAAAAGTCAGGTTCGGTTTGATCGGATGCGGCAAAATCGCTGATTGCAACCACATTCCGGAAATTCTGTCGCTCGGCGCCGATGAGGCGGAAATTACCGCCATGTACGACATCAAACCCGGAAAGGCCGAGGCTCTGGCGGAAAAACACAAACTTTCGCCGAAATTCTGCCGGTCTCTGGAAGAAATCCTGTCGCTTGACATCGATGCGGTCATGATCGCCACGCCGAACTGCTTCCACTATCCCCAGACCATTGCCGCCCTGAATGCCGGCAAACATGTGCTGGTGGAGAAACCGATGGCTTCCCGTGTCGAAGATGCCGACGCCATGATCACGCTTGCCCGCCGTAAAAAACTGGTGCTTCAGGTCAACCAGTCGCTGCGTTTCATCCCCCTCTACGCCACGATCAAAGATCTGATCGACGACGGAGCCATCGGCAAGCCGCTGCATGCCCGCTGTCTGCGCACCAGCGTTTCCAGTCCGGATGTCGGCTGGTCTCCCGGTGCAACCTGGTTTGTAAAAAAGAAATACGAAGGCAGTCTGGTTACCGATATTGCCGTGCATATGGCTGACGTGCTGCAGTGGTATTTCGGACCGGTGCGCAAGGTGCAGGCGATCACCCGTAATTTGTTGCACGAGGTGCCGGACAACGTGACCGCCATGTTCGATTTTGCCAACGGAGCGACCGGGGTGCTGGAGCTGAGCTGGACTTTCCCGAGCGGTTATGGGGCTCTGGAACTTTATGGCGATAAAGGCGCGATCCGGATGCTGCCGGATGGCTCCGGGATTGAGCTGCTGCCCGCGGGAGGCAAGCCGGGCAAGGTGATCAAAGGGGACGATCTGCCGAAAATGCCGAATTCCCATGCCTGTTTCGTACGCGGCATTCGGGAAAAGGCCACGGACAACTGGGCAGTCGGACGCGGAGCGCTGGCTCTCTGCATGGCGATTATCGAAGCCAATGCCGCCGGTGCCGCGGTCAAGCCGAAGAATCGCCGTTCCCGCTGAATCACGGAAAATTAAGGAGGGCGACCGAGCACTGCAATGGTGGAAGCTCTCCAGCCGTTTTTTTTGAATCGACATGATGGTTAAACGAACAGGAAAGCAGCAGTACAACTATGAAAATCGGACTTAGTTCCTACAGTATCAGCCGGGCGATCCGGGCCGGTGAAATGGATATTCTCGGTGCCGTTCGGTGGGTTGCCGAAAATGGTGGCGAACACATTGAAATCGTTCCTTCCGGTTTTGTTTTGACTGGAGATGATGCGTTGACCGACGCTGTTCGGAAACAGGCGGCGGAATGCGGAATCGATCTCTCCAGCTACACCATCGGCGCTAATTTTCTGACTGCGGGCGAAGATGCGCACGAGACCTCCGAAAACGAATACCGGGCGGAAATCGACCGGGTAAAGAAGGAAGTCGACGTCGCCGCCCGGCTCGGCGTCAAACTCATGCGTCACGACGTCGGATATCGGAAACAGGAGATGTGCTCCTACGATCAGTATGAAAAGGACCTGCCGAAGGTGGCCGCCGCCTGCCGGGAAATCGCTGATTATGCTGCCCAGTACGGCATTACCACCAGTGTGGAAAACCACGGCTTCCATTTTCAGGGCAGTGAGCGCGTCAAGCGCCTGGTCCGGCTGGTTGGCCGCGACAACTACCGCACCACGCTGGACGTCGGCAACTTCACCTGCGCCGACGAGGACGCCGTGTCCGCGACGATGAACAACCTCGACATCGCATCAATGATTCACTTCAAGGATTTCTACATCCGCAAGAGCGTGCCCACCGATGAAGGCTGGTTCCGCAGTCTGCACGGCAAATACCTGCGGGGAGCGATCACCGGCTGCGGCGATCTGGACCTGCCCGCGGTGGTCAAGGCGATCAAGGCCTCCGGATTTGACGGATACGTTTCCATCGAATTTGAAGGCATGGAAGAATGCCGCCAGGGCTCCCGGATCAGTCTGGCCAACGTCAAGGCGCTGTTTGAGGCCTGAGTCCGCTATCCGCCGTCTTCTGCTGAAACGCCGGGAGGAAGGGAAAAACATCCGGTGGCAGGAGACGGCGGGTTTGACTTGCCGAAATTTGCGGTGTATATTACTGCGCCGTTTTTGCAGGTTTGAATTTTTTCGATGAAAGGATGATCCGTCATGTCCAGGTTCCAGAAGATCACCGTTCCTTCCGGGGAGAAAATCACCGTCGGAGACGGCGGGCGGCTTCAGGTGCCCGATCATCCGATTGTCGCGTATATTCAGGGGGATGGTATCGGGCCGGACATCACCGCGGCTTCCATGCACATCTGGAACAGCGCGATGAAGAAAGCCTATGGCGATCGAAAATCCATCGCCTGGATGGAGATTTTTGCCGGCGAGAAAGCCAACGCGGTTTACGGGGCCAATACCTGGCTGCCGGATGAGACGGTCGAAGCGGTTCGGGAATATTTGATTGCCATCAAAGGACCGTTGACCACGCCGGTCGGTGGCGGTATCCGTTCGCTCAATGTCGCGCTCCGGCAGATGTTGGATCTGTATGTCTGTTTGCGGCCGGTACGTTATTTTACCGGGGTGCCGTCGCCGGTCAAGGCTCCTGAGAAGACCGATATGGTGGTTTTCCGGGAGAATACCGAGGATATTTATGCCGGGATCGAATGGAATGCGGGTACGCCGGAAGCTGTCCGGGTGATTGATTTTCTGCGTCGGGAAATGGGCGTGGAAAAGATCCGCTTCCCGGAAACCTCGAGCATCGGTGTCAAGCCGGTCTCCCGTGAGGGTTCCGAACGGTTGATCCGCGCCGCCATTCGTTACGCTCTGGAACACCGGCGGCGCAACGTGACGCTGGTGCACAAGGGCAATATCATGAAATTTACCGAAGGCGGGTTCAAAAACTGGGGGTACGAACTGGTACGCCGGGAATTTGCCGATGTTGCCGTGGCCTGGCCGGATCTGGTCGACGGCAAGGTGCCGGAGGGGAAACTGCTGGTGAAAGACTGCATCTGCGACGCGTTTCTGCAGCAGATTCTGACCCGGCCGGAAGATTATGATGTCATCGCCACGCTGAATCTCAATGGCGATTATGTATCCGACGCGCTGGCAGCCTGCGTCGGGGGAATCGGTATCGCGCCGGGGGCGAACATCAATTATCTTACCGGGCACGCGATTTTTGAAGCCACCCACGGAACGGCGCCCAAATATGCGGGACTGGACAAGGTCAATCCCAGTTCGCTTGCGCTTTCCGGGGAAATGCTGCTGCGGCATCTCGGGTTCACCGAGGCGGCCGACCTGGTGATCCGCGGGATCGAGAATGCCATCTCCGACCGGGTGGTGACCTACGATTTCGCCCGGCTGATGGAGGGGGCGACCGAAGTGTCCTGTTCCGGTTTTGCCGCGGCGGTGGTGGAGCGCATGAAGTAATTCCGGCGGTGCCGGGATTTTCAATATGAAACCGGGAGAACGTTCCGGCCGGGAGGCGGGAGCGTGTTGCCGGTTTCTTCAGATGGAACATTTTTCCGCTACCTCTGGCTACCGGCGCTGCAGCCACCGGCATGAAAAATGAAGATTTTGAAAACGGAGAGTTTGCAAAAGGAGAGAGTTCCCATCATGAAACTCGCGTCCATCCTCAACGAGAATCTGATTTTCTGCGGCGTTGCCGGCAGAGATCGGAGAGAGATTTTCGAGAATCTGCTGCGCATGGCCGCTACGCAGATTCAACTGCCGGATTCACCGGAGAAACTGGTTGCCGGTATCATCGAGCGGGAAGACGCCGTCGGTATGGAATACGACGGTCTGGCGCTGCCGCATATCCGTCTGGAGCATCTGACGGATCTGGCAATCATCATCGGTATGCCGGAACAGCCGGTGCAGCTGCGGGAAAGCGACGGCGCGCCGACTTCCATTATCATCCTGTCACTGATTGGCGACGAAACCGGCGATACTTACCTCAAGGCCTTGTCCGCCTTTGTGCGTTACCTCGGGAATGCCGATACCCGCCAGCGGATGCTGTCCGCCGGTTCTCCGGCGGAGGTCCTGGCAATGATCCGGAAGGACAATGTCTGTTTGAAGAAGACCATCACGGCCGAAGATCTGATGAATCCGCCTGCCGAGACGGTTTCACCGGACGACAATCTGACGGTGGCGCTGGATATTTTCAATCGCGGGAAACGGACGATTCTGCCGGTGACGGATGCGGCAGGGAAGCTGGTGGGGGAACTGGACGCGACGGAAGTGATCCGCCACTTCATTCCGGAATACATTTTCATGATGGAAAGCACCAGATTTCTGGTGAGTTTCGAACCATTCGAACGCATCTTCCGGGAGGAACAGCACTACACGGTGCGGGAGCTGATGCAGGCCCCGCGTCTGTGCATCCGGCCGGATGTGCCGTTGATCCGCTTTACGATTTCTCTGGTGAATCGCACTGCCGGATTGATTTTCGTAACCGATGACAGCGGCATGCTCATCGGGGAGTTGTCCATCAAAAACATTATTCATAAAGTGCTGCGCGGTTGAGTGCCGCGGTTTGCTGCGGAAGATAGAAAATGTTAAGTTTCTGGTTTGCTACTGTTGTCTTTTTCGGGACCTACGTCCTGATCGCTACCGAGAAAATACACAAGACCACCGCCGCGCTTGTCGGTGCCGCGCTGATGATGATCTTCATTCTGGAAGGTCCCGGTCATGGCAGCGGTTCTCATCAAGCCCCTCCCCGGGATGCGGCCACGATGGTACAGCTGGAAAAGACGGAAGAGACCGCCGATGGCGGCTCAAAGGTTACTTATGTGACGCCCGCCCCGGCGAAAAATGTCGTGCCGTCCGCGACTGCCGAAGCCGCAAGCCGGTATGCGAAACTGGACATGTTTGCCCGGTATTCCAACTTTGATGTGGTGTTCACGCTGGCGGGGATGATGCTGCTGGTGAATATTCTTTCCGGGACCGGGCTGTTTCAGTATGTAGCCATTAAATGCGCCAAGCTGGCCAAGGGATCACCGATCCGCACCATGGTGCTGCTGGTCATGGCGACGGCGACGCTTTCGGCATTTCTGGATAACGTGACGACAGTGCTGCTGGTGGCGCCGGTGACCCTGGTGGTGGCCGCGGAAATGGCATTGCCGGCGCTGCCGTTTCTGATGGCGGAAACCATCGCCTCCAACATCGGCGGGACCGCTACGCTGATCGGGGACCCGCCGAACCTGATCATCGGCTCGGCGGCGAATCTGGACTTCATGGCGTTCCTGATCAACCTGACGCCGTTCGTGGCGTTGATTCTGGTGCTGTACTGCATCTGTTTGTGGCTTTACTATTCGAAGCGCATGCACGTCAATGTGGAACAGCGCGCCCGGATTATGGAACTGGACGAAGCGAGCGCGATCACCGATCCGGTAAACATGCGGCGCGGTGGAATTGTAATGGGACTGACGATTCTCGGCTTTCTGGTGCACGGCGCGGTCGGGCTGCAGCCGAGCGTGGTGGCCATGACGGGCGCGGCGCTGGCACTGGTGGTTTGCCGGGTTAATGTGGACCACGCACTGGAAAAGATCGAATGGAGCACGCTGTTTTTCTTCATGGGCCTCTTCATTCTGGTGGCCGGTGCGGAGAAGGCGGGGCTGATGGCGGAATTCGGAAAACTGCTGTCGTTCGCCTCCGACTGGCCGGTTCCGGTCACGGTGCTGGCGGTGATGTGGATCAGCGGTACCGCGGCGGCCGTGATGAACAACGTTTCCTTTACCGCGGCCATGGTCAGCGTGGTGGCGGCGTTTTTGAATACCACTCCGCAATTCCAGAGCAACGTCGCCTGCCAGGAGCTGATGTGGTGGGGGCTGGCGCTGGCGGTCTGTCTTGGCGGAAACGGCACCATTGTAGGGGCCGCCGCCAATCTGGTGATCGCGGGCATTGCCGAAAAAAACGGCCAGAAGGTGACGTTTATGACGTTTTTCCGCTATGGATTCCCGGTTACATTCGGTTGCATGGTGCTGGCTTCGATCTATATTGTGATCCGTTATTATGTCCTCTGCCGCTGATTCGGTTGACATTCGGGTGATCGAGGCCGTTGAACCGGCGGCGATTGCCCGGTTGTATCGACTGGCCGGCTGGTGGGAAGAGGACTGGAACGGGGATTTCATCGCGCCGATGCTGGCGGGGTCAACCGTAGTGACGGGAGCTTTTGATGATTCGGGGCGTCTGGTCGGCTTTGGGCGAGCGGTTTCCGACGGTGCCAGCGATGCTTATATTCAGGATGTGGTGGTCGACCCTGAATTCCGGCGCCGGGGGATTGCCGCCGGCATGGTTCAGTTGCTGCTCCGGGAATTACGCCGCCGCGGCGTGGACTGGATCGGTCTGATCGGCGCACCGGGTACCCGGAGCCTATACGAGCGGTGTGGTTTCGAAGTCATGCCGGATTATATTCCCATGCACTGGTCCGGGAAGGCGCCGGATTCAGCGGAAGAGGGGGGCAGGCGGGAGGATTGAAAAATGACGGGCATGTGTCCGTCATTTTTTTTGGCCGGTGAGGATGGCGGGGATGTCAGACGGATGGATTGCGATGAAATCCGGGTGTTCCGCCTCCAGTTGTGGCAGCGTTTCATATCCCCAGCTGACGGCAAGAGTTTTCATGCCGGCTGCCGCTCCGGCACGGATATCGCCGACGGTATCGCCGATCATGACGCACCGGTCAGGAGGGAAACCATGCCGGGCGAGTGCGGTCCGGAGCATGCCGGCTTTCCCTTTTTCTCCGGCAGGCAGGGGGGTATCGATGGTGTAGAATTCACGGAATGCGTTGAGCATGTCGAATTTTTCCATGATTTTCCGCATCGGGCAGAGTCGTTTATTGGTGGCGATGAACAAAGTTGCGCCGTCTTCTCGCAGTTGGTTCAACAGCGGGACCACTCCTGCGTAAGGTACGGTTTGCGGAAAACCGGAGTCATCATAAATATTCTGAAATACACGGGCAATTTCGGCGATCAATGTGTCCGGGGCATCCGGGAGTACTTCCCGTACGCAGTCCGCCAGAGGAGGGCCGATGCGAAATGCCTGTTGGTCATAGACAATGCCCAGACGGGCAAAAGTCTCCTGATAAGTTGCGAGAATGTCAGCACGGGTATCACATAAAGTACCGTCAAAATCAAAAAAAACAGCGTCCATTTTCCAAAGTTCCTATGCGTGGTGCCGCCGTTGAACAAAATCGATGACGGCGGCGGCCATGAAATCAAGTTTTTCCTGTGTCATACCGGGATAGACACCGATCCAGAGGGCATCGTTCATGATCTTGTCAGTCATCGGCAGAGTTCCCACCGTCCGGTAATCCACACCGGGGCGCAGGCTTTCGCAACAGGGATGGTGCAGCAGGTTTCCGGCAAAGAGGTTGCGGGTCTGAATCCGGCGCTGTTCCAGTGCCCGGGCCAGCTCGTTGCGGGAGAAGGGTGCTTCGTCCCGGCGCAGCAGCAGGAACCCAAACCACGACGGTTCCGTCTCCGGTGTCGGCCGCGGCAGGATGAAATCGGGTTCCAGAGGGGCGAGCCGTTGATTCAGATAGGCATGGTTTCGCCGCCGCGCAGCGATGAAATCAGGCAGTTTGTTCAGTTGAGCACAGCCGATGGCTGCCTGCAGATCGGTGGCTTTCAGATTGTATCCGAAATGACCGTAGACGTATTTATGATCGTATCCTTTCGGCAATGTTCCGAACTGGCGTTCGAAACGACAGCCGCAACTGTTGTCCCGACCGGGTTCGCACCAGCAGTCGCGTCCCCAGTCGCGGAGGGAAAGCATGATCTTATGCAGCTGCGGGTCGGAGGTATAAACCGCGCCGCCTTCGCCGGTCGTCAGATGGTGGGGCGGGTAAAAGCTGGAGGTGCCGATATCACCTGCACTGCCAGTGCGCTGTCCGTGCCAGAACGAACCGAGGGCATCGCAGTTGTCTTCCACCAGCCAGAGGTTGTGCCGGTCACAGAAATTCTTGACCCGCCCCAGATCAAAGGGATTTCCCAGGGCATGGGCGATCATGACCGCACGAGTGCGCGGCGACCATGCCGCCTCCAGTTCGTCACAGTTGATATTGCCGTCACAGCCGACATCGACGAAAACGGGAACCGCTCCGTATTGCACGATAGGGGCGACTGTGGTAGGAAAGGCGGCAGCGACTGTGATGACTTCGTCGCCTCTTTGGATTCGCCTTTCACCGAGGGTGGGAGAGGTCAACGCCGAAAATGCCAGCAGATTGGCTGATGATCCGGAGTTGACCATCAAGGCAAAACGCACGCCCAGAAATTCCGCCAGGCGGCGTTCAAATTCCCGGGAACGATCCCCCCAGGTCAGCCAGAAATCCAAGGCAGCTTCGGTCAGCGCCGTGACTTCTTCCGCGTCGAAGACCCGGCCCGCGTAGGGAATACGGCTCTCGTCCGGGACGAATGGGATTTCTGCTTCGGCGCCATGGCGTAGCTGGCAGTAAAGCGCGACCTTCTCCATAATGTCAGCGCGTAGTTGTTCTAATGAGTCCATGCCAAATCCTTTTCCGTCGCTGTAGCGACATAAGCTTCCAGATCCTCGCGTGTGCGCACTGCCCCTTGTTCATAAAAGGCGCGGTACCAGGCAGCTGTCCGTTTCAGGGTCTCCGCCAGATCCCAGACCGGTTGCCAGCCGAGCCGCTGTCGGGCGCGTCGGCAGTCGAGTCGGAGCAGTCCGGCTTCATGGGGGCCGGACTGGGTATCGGCACACTCAAAGCGTACCGCGGGCCAGGCTTCGGAGAGTTTTCGGGCGACGTTCCGAACACAAACTGCATCTTCCTGTGCCGGACCGAAATTCCAGGCGGTCGCCACTGTTTTTTTCCCTTCCAGCAGTTTCTGTCCCAACAGGAGATAACCGGAAAGCGGTTCCCACACATGTTGCCAGGGGCGAACTGCATCGGGCCGACGCAGCACCTCCACCCGGTCGGCAGCCGCAGCACGGATCAGGTCGGGAATCAGCCGGTCTTCAGCCCAATCGCCACCGCCGACGACGTTGCCGGCTCGGGCCGTCGCCAGCAGCACCCGGCCTTCGGGAGAGAAAAAGGAGTCCCGATAACAGGCCGACACCAGTTCGGCGCATCCTTTGGAAGCACTGTATGGATCGAAACCACCCATCGGATCGTTTTCCCGGTATCCGGTGGTGGTTTCCCGGTTCCGGTAACACTTGTCGCTGGTAACGACGACTACTGCACGCACCGATTCACAGGCACGGCAGCACTCGAGGAGATTGACGGTTCCCTGGACGTTGATTTCGAACGTTTCCGCCGGTTGCCGGAAGGACGCGCGAACCAGAGGCTGCGCTGCCAGGTGAAAGACGATTTCCGGGCGGAATTTCAAAAATGCCTTGCGCAGTTTCAGACGATTGCGCAAATCGCCCCAGACGGACGTAACCGGCAGCTCCAACAACGGAAACAGGGCCGGGTCCGTGACAGGCGGGAGCGCATATCCGTAAACTTTGGCACCAAGCTGTTCCAGCCAGCAGGCCAGGTGTGCTCCCTTGAATCCGGAATGGCCGCTGATCAGAACCCGGCGATCCCGGTAGATCCCGCCGAACATCATGATACGGCCTCCGGTTGGGCATCCGGCCAAAAACGGGTCCATGGAGCGCAGTGATTTTTCCACATGTCATTGAGCAGGGTGTATTCCCGGGGAGTGTCCATGCATTGCCAGAAGCCTTCATGGCGGTAGGCATTCAGTTCATCGGCTGCAACGGCGGCACGCATCGGTTCGGCTTCGAGAAAGACGTCCCGGTCTGCGGGAATCATTCGTTCAATGAAACTTTTTTCCATCACCATGAAGCCGCCGTTGATATAACCTTCGGTCCGAGCTGGTTTTTCCGTGAAGCCGCACACCCGGTCGCCGTCGAAGCGCATTTCGCCGAAACGGCCTTCCGGATGCACTGCCGATACTGTCAGCAGTTGTCCGCCCGCGCGGTGGCGTTTCAGGACCGCTCGAATGTCAATATCCGCCACTGCATCGCCGTATGTCAGGAAAAAACAGGAATCTGTCGGATGCAGGTGCCGGGCCGCCAGCCGGATCCGAGTGGCGGTACAGCTGTCCAGTCCGGTGTCGGCCAGCGTAATTTCCCACTCTGACTCCGGGCAGTTGCCGGTATAACGGATATCGCCGGGGGTACCGGGATGCAGTGTGATGTCCGAGGTCAGGGCTCGGAAATTAAGAAAATAATGGACGAATTCTTCGCGTTTGTAGCCCAAACAAAGAATGAATCGCCGCACACCGAACGCGGCATAGCATTTCATGATGTGCCAGACGATCGGCTGCGGACCGATGGGGACCATCGGTTTGGGCAGCAGCTCAGTTACGTCGCGCAGGCGGGTGCCCCGCCCGCCGCATAGAATCATCAGCGGCGGCATTTCCTGGCAATTCGACATTTCGGGGGTCTCCTTCCGGATGAAGCATGTTCTTCCCAAAGTACACCGTTTTCGGTGAAAAAGCAAGGCAATGACGATTTTCGCGCCTTGAAAATTCATTCCGATGCCATGACAACGCAGGAGAGTTTTTAAATTTTTCAAAAAAAAATGTATTTCAGTTTGCAAAAAAAGTGATGTATACTATATTAAAGGCATGTTGAAGCTGTCCCTATCGTCTAGAGGCCTAGGACACCGGGTTTTCATCCCGGCAACCGGGGTTCGAATCCCCGTGGGGATGCCACTTTTTTAAGGTGAGAAAGACCAGCCGTTTTACGGTTGGTTTTTTTTTTGCCATGAAACCAGAATGCTGGCTCCCCTCTGAGCTTGTGAAACTGTTTTTTACGGAAGGGGGGGGTATTCCAGCCGGATGGTTCCGGCGGCGGCAGGTTCTGCCAGGGTCAGCGCAATCCGAACCGGCGTGATTCCAACGGTCATCGGTCGGGCCCGGAGCGGTGCTGCGGTGATGTGCACCGAAACAGGTTCGCTGTGAATATGCAGTCGGAGCCGATGATCGTCATTGAAAAATTCAATGGTCTGATCGTCCACGATCCGGAAGGATGCCACCGTAATGACAGCGATTTCAAAGGGGCGGGGAGCGGAAAAACGGAAACGATCGGTTACGACAACGCCCGGTGTGCCGGTACGACGGAATTCAAAATTCCGTTCCAGCAGTTCCAGATTGGGGACCTCGTAGGCGCGACGCAGGTTCAGGCGCAGCCGATCCGATTCCGGTGTGAAACTGCGTTCGAGAAGTTCGGCGGCGTAGGCGGCACCCGGGGATTGCAACGTATTGTCCGGTTTCGGTACCGGATGGCCAAGCGAGTTGATGAGATCACTCTGATAACGTTTGGCGGTAAATGTGCCGGCGTGATATTCTTCGCCACCGGGATCGCAGACTGCCGCCAGACTGCCGAACTGAATCGCATAACTGCCGACGTCGTTGTGGTTGTGCTGTTCGGCGTTGTGCCCGCCCTTGGCCGCGAAAGACAGCGGCGTGGCGTCGCCAGTGCGGCAGATCAGAATCTGGGAAGTTTCAAAAAAATCCCGCAACGGCAGTTTCCCACTTCCCGGAGGCGGCGTTTCCGGATCGATCAGCAGCCGCAGGGCCAGCGCACATTGTGGAAGAAAATCGTTGATCCAGAATGGATTTCTGTGACTGGTACAACCATAGAACCGTGCCGCTGCCAGTTCGTTGAAGGGCTTGACACCGTTGGTCATGGAAGTATCCGAAAATGCCGGGAAGCGGCGGCCATGCATTTCGAAGCGATCCACAAAGCGTGCCATCCGGACCGCTTCCGGACGGTGGAATTCATCGATGACTCCGTCGCTCCATTCGTACAGTGCCGCGGCGTACATCATGTAGTGCCCGAAACCGTAGTTCCAGTAGCCGATTCCCTCGCTGCAATAGCCGTCGGCGGGAATGGATTGCAGGTACTGGCTCATGCAGTACTGGACACCGAGCAACAGCTGTGCCATCTCCGTTTTCGGCAGCTCCAGCGCAAGGGCGGTATAGGCCAGGTTGGAACTGCAGACCGCACCCCAGTTGTTCAAGGCCAGCATCCAGTTGAAGCCCCCTGCGATGCGGCCGGATGAGATACAGAGGCGAAATGGAATCAGCAATCGTTCCTGAATGCGTTCCGCTATTTTCTGCCGAAGCTCTGCCGGCATGGATTCGGCAAAAGTCCGGCGGATGGTGGCCAGCAATGCCCCACGGGCGGAAGAGCCCAGATCAATGGTGATCCGTTGGCCGGAAATATTGACCCCTTCGCGGTCATGATGCGGCATGACCCAGGTTGGTTCCTCCAGAATGGAAGCGGTCAGTTCCTGGATTTTCGGCAGGAAACGACCTTGATTTTCCAGGCATTCCGCCAGCGCCAGCACTGTCAATTGTTCGCTGCGTCGATGATAGACTTTCCGGTAGCGGTAGGGGCCGTCCGGATCGTTGTAACTGCTTTGGTAGAATTCCCGGGTGATTCCCTGTACCGGTTCAGCCATAGCCTCCTCCGCCAGCTGGAGGATCTCCCCGCGTCGTTCAATGCGTCGGGCGACACGCTCCCAGAAGGTGCGGTCGGAGGGCGGTGGCAGCGGTTCAAACGGGTGATCCGGCAATTGTTTCGCCAGGGCTGCGATTTCTGTGGCGGCGGGCGGCGGGAAATCCTGTCCGAAATCCGGCAGCAGGTTCTTCTGGTTTTCAAATTCCGCCTCCGCAATCTCCTCCAGCGCTGGTGCCCGGAGCGTAATCCGACTGCAGGGGGCGGCGAATGTCCGAACCGAAATTCGCAGTGTCGTCGCTTCTTCGGGCGCCCGGGCAACGAGGGAAACCGTTTTTTCCCCGTGCGTATTATAAGGAATAGAGAGCTGGCGACGCCCCGGCAGTTCTTTACCGTCGGAGTCGTAGAAATGCAGATACAGTCCCCCCACCATGGAGCGGTTGGTTGTGGAAGCTGCTTCCAGCCGGGCCTGAAACCGGTAACAGTGGCCGGAGACGACCGGTTGAGCAAAGGTGCCGGCATAGGCACCCTGTTCCGGGGAACCGTCATCCATGATCAGATGTTCGCCTGCGATTTTCGCCTGACCGTTGCGGCCGAGGTTCCAGTTGTTTTTTCCGTCGGGACGGGTCAGGGCGACGGGGTTGCCGGCAGCGCTGATGCCGGCGGAAAGCAGCAGGACAGAAAGAAGCCGGCCGGTCATTTTCAGTAACGATCCCACAGATTTTTATCGCTGTCGTTCGGGGCGGAATTCCAGCCGTTGGCAAAGCGCCCCCCATATGGCTGCAGCGCGTTGGGAACGCGTTCATGGGCGACGTTTCCGCCGACCCAGAGAATGTTGAATCCGCTGGCGTGGCGGGCATGAAGATAACCGGTATTGGCTTTGTCTCCCTGAGTCGGATGTAGATTGGCATACCCATTTTCCACGGTTCCTTCCCGGGTATCACCGGCATAAACCGTGGTGGATGGACGGCGGATCTGGTTCAGTTTCGCGGGAGTCTTGGGGTCGCCGCCACTCTGTTTGCTGCCGGTAATGAATTGGTAATTGGTGCCATAGCTTACCCGGTAGAGGGCGGTGCCTGCCGGGCCGTCGGCAGTGTTGAAAACGGTATGTTCCAGTCCTTTGCCGGAAGTGGAAGCCGGCAGTACCAGTGATGGACACAAATAGACGCGCCCGGAGGTGTATTTCCCTCGGATCAGCAGTCCGGAGAGCAGATAATCGGAACCTTCCTGCTTGTATGGCGGAAAAAAGTCGTCAGAGTCGGCCTGATACATGCTCGTTCCCAGGCCCAGCTGGCGGAGGTTGCTCAGACATTGGGTGGTTTTTGCCTTTTCCCGTGCCTGATTGAGCGCGGGCAGCAGCATGGAGGCGAGAATCGCGATAATGGCGATAACGACCAGGAGTTCAATCAATGTAAATGTTTTTTTCATAGCTGATTCCATGATCTCCGAATTGTGATGGCCAATAAGATTGAGGGCATGTTTTCAGTAGCGGACAGCGAAAAAGGAAAAACGGTTCTCCTGAATGTGTACCAATTGTATTATGTTTCTGTTATATTATAATATAATCTTCAAAAAAAAACAAGACTGTCCCGGGAAAAAAAGGTTTTTCCCGTGGTCTCCAGAGATTAGAGGTAGCAGGGATAAACACCGGCGTAAAGCCGCCGGGCCGGGCTTCCGGGACAACGCAGTCGGCGCAGCCCTTCCTGCATGGTCATGCGTCCGGCTTCCACCCAGTCGGTCGTAATGGTGCTGACCGGCAGATAGCCGGGAACCAGCAATGATTTGCCGTCGATGGAGAGCAGCGCGAAATCATTGCGCAGTTCACGGCCCGTCTGTTCCCGGTAATGAACGGCCAGACGCTGTTGATAAGTTCCGGAGCTGAAGAGGATTCCCTCGTCCGGTTCCAGAGGCGGCATGGCGCAGGATGCGTAGAACGGTTCAATAAAGCGGCGACATTCGCCCCCGGAATCGCGCCAGAGGCTTTCAAATATGTCGCAGCGGAACCGATGACAGGGGATATTCTGAGTGAATACCAACACCCGACGGATATTCCGGGTACGGAAATATTCTCCGGCCAGCTCCGCCGTCCGGACCGGGTCCATGCTGACGGTGGACATGTTGCCGTTATAATTACGATGAATTTCCAGACCCACTGCCGGAAGATTCGGGATCAGTTCGGCGATCTGTCCGTCGTAGGCCCCCAGAATCAGCAGCAGGTCAGCTGAGGCGGAGGCGGTCTGTAATTTTTCCAGCAGATTGTTCGCTCGAACAAAATACAAGGTAAGGGCGCAGTTGTTCGCTTCCGCCACTTCCTGTACGCCGCGTAATGCATGCGCGCAATAGCTGACCTCCATGTCGGCGGATTCGGCCAGCACGGCGATGCGCGCACCTTCCGTGCTGCGTTCCCGGAGCGACTCCCGGACATAGACGCCGGAACCCCGTCGCCCTTCCACCAGACCGCGCGTCTCAAGTACAGCCAGACCACGCTGCACGGTTCCCATGGATAAGGAAAACTGGGCGCACAGCCGGCGCAGCGTCGGCAGGCGACTGCCCGGCTTCAGATGGCCGCTGATGATCGCCGCCTCCAGATAATCGACCATTTTCTGATACATTCTGCACCTTTCCGGTTGTCCGGCGGTACTATACACCGGCAAGTCGGTTTTGCATATGCAATTTTGTTTTTTATGCGCTCTTTTTTCTGGAATACCGGCCGGTTACGGGATGGCAGGAGGACGTGCCAGGAAAGCTTCCAGGCGGCCATGCAGCGTGAACTCCCGCGTGGCAAAGGGCAGGAAAATCCGGTCTCCGAAAACCAGATCCCGTTCTTCTCCGGCGGCCTCAATCCGGCCCGCTCCGGCGGTGACAATCAGAACCGCAAAACTGTCTGTCGTCACCGTCAGTTTTCCATTTGTCTGGAGCCGGTCACCACGAAAACAGGGGGTGTTTCCCGGGTGAAACAGCGCTTGGCGCTCACCGCCCGGTTGTTGATCGGTAATGACCGGGCGCAGGAAGAAGCGTTCCCGGATTTCCGCCACAGAATGAGGGGTGAAGTCGAGCATCGACAACCCGAAATCCAGGTCGCGTCCCATGAACCGCGCCTCTTCCGGCAGAGTGTAGCCGCCGCATTCAAATTCCAGCCTTGCCACGAAGTCGGTCGGTTCCATGATTTCGATCATGAAAATTCCCGCGCCGATGGCATGCGGCAGTCCGCCGGGCACCAGAAACACGTCGCCGCGCCGGACGGGAATGGGATCAAAGCCGCGCAGCATGGCCGTCCGGTCCTGAGCGGCGACCGCCCGTCGGAATTCTTCGGGATTAACAGGATGCTGAAAACCCAGGTATAAAAGCGGCTGAACGTCCGGCCGGTGTCCGAGAATGACATAGCCTTCGGTTTTTTCCGGCATTGGCATTCAAATGTTGCCGGGAAAAGGCCGCCGTCGGATGGCATTGCAGTTGCAGCCGAACCGCAGAATCCAGAAACTTCAGCAGAAATCCGGCCCGGTTCCCGAAGGTCCGGTAATGCTGTTCTCCCAGTACCCGGTCTGGATCGGCGGCGGCAAGATCAGGGAACCGGATGAGTCCGCCCGGTTGCTCCAGCCGGGAAACGCCCTCCGGCTCCCGCCCCGGATTGACGGCGAAAGTGTCTGAAAGAATCCAGTCTTCCGGGAAATGCGAGTCGGCCGGCACGTTTATTCCGGAGAGTTCATCCAGAGTCCGTCCCCCCTGATACGAACGCCAGACACGGTTGGGGGGAATCGGATAAAAGGGACAGGCGGAAACGGTATCGGCAACGGTCGGCATAAATGATTTCTCCTGATTCAACCCGGGATGACAGAGCAATATAGCGGGCGGTCTGGTAAAATGCAATGCTGCTGCCCGGGGATATGAGGGAAAATCCGGAACTGGTCCGGTCCGGTTTGAGCCGAGAGGGATTTGACGGCGCCGGGGGAACCAGCTATATTGTACCTGAAATGAAAGGAGAACGGAGTCCATGTATGAATTGACGGCTTTTTGCAAATGGTGTCAGTTTCTGCCGTATCGCGAGATTGCGGCGACGCTGCAGACGCTCGGGGTGGACGGCGGCGATGTGGTATGTCGGCGGGAATCGCAGATTACGCCTGATAATGCTCCCCGGGAACTGCCCGCGATCAAGGCTGTGTTTGACGGCGCCGGGCTCTCTTTGAAAACCATGGTGACGGATGTGGTTTGCGCTGACAGTACCGCTGACCGGGTTTTCGGAGCGGCGGCGGACATTGGAGTGGAACGGGTACGTCTGGGATTTCTGCGATTGGACGGGCGGCCGTATCCCGAGCGCTTCATACAGGCTCGACGCGACCTGGCCGGTCTGGAAAAACTGTTGGAACGCCGGAAGTTGCGGGGGAGTCTGCAATTCCACAGCGGTGGGTTCTGCCTGGAAGCCAACGCCAGTGCGGTGATGCGGCTGCTGGACGGTTTCGATCCGGCGGTGCTGGGCGTGCAGTTCGATCCCGGCCATCTGGCAGCGGCGGGGGAACCGATCGGGATGGCGTTGGACATGGTCGGCGCCTATTTGCATGGCGTCAATGTGAAAAGTCCGCGTTATGAGCCGGTAGTCTCTGCCGAAGACGGTCGTTTGAGTTACCGGATTACCTGGGTGCCGCTCAAGGATGGTATGTTGAATGTTCCCCGGCTGCTGGCGGAATTGCGGCGGGTGGGGTATGGCGGCACGTTGAATCTTTTCTGCGAATACTGTTGCGGATTTTATTCAGTGGAGCATGATGTGGCTGCTACAACGCGTCTGGGGACAGCGGATGTGGTATATTTGAAGAACTGTATGGCAGCTGCGGAATCTTTTTGAACCTGCTTGAAAACAGCAGGTTGGAAAAATGACGGTAATTTGACGAAAAAGTGACGGAGCTTTTTCCCACCGTATAAATTCCGGTTTTTTGCATGACGGGGCCCGGGGAAAGCGGGATACGAAAGGAATGATGAAGAAACTCTATTTTGTCGGAATCGGTGGCGCCGGTATGGCGCCGCTGGCTGCGATCGCGCTGGAGCGCGGCATCGCGGTAGCGGGATCAGACCGGGAACTCAATGCCAAAACGGAGGCGCTGGCCGCTTCGGGAGCCGTCATCTCTGCCGGGCATCGGGCCGAACAGCTGCCGGCAGATACGGAGTGGCTGGTCTACTCCTCCGCCGTGCCGCCGGATAATCCCGAACGGAAAAAAGCGCGGGAACTGGGAATCCCGGAGATCCGGCGTGGTGAATTTCTGGGACTTCTCGCCTGCCACTATCCCCGGACTGTGGCGGTTTCCGGGTCACACGGCAAGACGTCCATTACCGCGTTGCTGGTGCACATTCTGCGCAGCTGTGGGCGAAACCCGGGATATTTGATCGGTGGTGTGGTTCCGGGGCTGCCTTCCGGAGAAGCGGGAGACGGAGAAATTTTCATCACCGAAGCAGACGAGAGTGATGGTACGCATACGGCGCTGCATCCATGGCTCGGAGTGGTGCCGAACGCGGATGGGGATCATGCCTGGAGTGTCGGCGGTGAGGCGGCTTTGCGGGAGAACTTTCACTGTTTTGCACGTCAGTGCGGGCAGTTGCTTTATTTCAGAGACGGGGTGCCGGCGGGATGGTTCGCGGGGCATCCGGCGGCGACGGCGTATGTCGCGGCGGAGGCCGACGCCGCTTTTTCCGGATTGGTCGGATTTCAGCGCAGAAATGCCTTTCTGGCTGTCGAGGCGGCGGTTCGTCTGGGGGTGGAACGGGCGGCGGCACAGAAAGCGGCGGCCGGTTTCCCGGGGGTGGCCCGGCGCATGACGGTGTGGCGGAGCGAGACGGCATTGGCGATCGTCGAGGATTACGCGCATCATCCGACGGAAGTGAGGGCTTCCCTGGAATTTCTGCGTGCGAAATATCCCGGATGGCATTTGCGGGTGCTGTTTCAGCCGCATCGTTACGCCCGGTTGCAGAAATATCTGGAGCCTCTGGCGACAGCCCTGCAGCAGGCGGATTCGGTAATGGTGGTACCGGTGTTCGCCGCCTGGAGTGAAAACGGTCCGGTCGGCGGTGCCGATCTGGCCTCCCGGATCGGGAGCACCGCGGTTTACCGGGAGGGGAGTTGGGCGGCACTGGCGGCGGAACTGCTGGCGGATCGGCCTCGGGAACCACTGCTGGTGGCGGTGATCGGTGCGGGAGATGTGGAGCGGATTCTGCCGTTTTTGTGCGCATAGTTTTTCATTTTACAAAGGAAAGAGTAACGCTGATTTTTTTGAATTTTTCCGGATGAAGGCAGTTGCAAAGATTTCATTGGGCATGTACAATAGACCATTCTTTGTAAAAGTCTGTTAAAAATGAAACTCTTTTTCCCGGCATCGTTGCATCATGGTCCGGCGAAAGGATTTCGAAACCGCGGAGGAGCGCCGTTGCCATGAATATGCACTGGTTGGACTGGCTGATCGTCGGAGGGTTGTTTCTGCTGCTGCTGTATGCATTGGTATATTGTCAGCGCTTTGTCCGCAGTACCGCGGATTTTCTGGCGGCGAACCGGTGTGCGGGGCGTTATGTGCTGGCGATTTCTTCGGGGATTGCGGCGGTGGGGGCGATTTCCATTATCGCCAGTTTTCAGCAATATTATGTGGCTGGCTTCACACCGGACTGGTGGGCGCTGCTGACGGGGCCGATCGGATTGATTCTTTCGATCTGCGGCTGGGTGTACTACCGCTTCCGGGAGACGCGCTGCCTGACGCTGGCGCAGTTGCTGGAGGTGCGTTACAGTCGGAAATTCCGGGTGTTCGCCGGGATGCTGGCATGGCTGGCAGGATTGGTCAATTACGGTATTTTCCCGGCGGTATCCGTGAAATTCTTCATCTATTATTGTGGGATTCCGTCCTATTATGTGGGCGGGGTGGAGGTGGTCTATCCGCTGTTGATGTTGTTCATGCTGGGGCTCGGGGCGGCGTTTGCGATCGGCGGCGGGCAGATTTCCATTATGGTGACGGATTTTATCCAGGGGGTTTTCTGCAACATCGCCTTTCTGGTGATCATGGTGTTTTTATTCGTGACCTTTTCCTGGAGCGATATTTTCGATCCCATACTGGAATATTGCCGGGCCAATCCGGACGCGTCGCTGGTCAATCCGTACAGCGCGACCCAGGTGCCGGATTTCAATATCTATTTTTTCCTGATCGGGATTTTCGGGATGTTCTACACGTCCGGCGTCTGGCAGGGGAGTGCCGGATACAATGCCGCCGCGCTGTCGGCACATGAGGCGAAAATGTCCCGTTTCCTCGGCACCTGGCGCGGCATGATGCAGCTGATGTTGTTCATGTTCATTCCGATTGTCGCATTTGCGGTCATGCACAACCCGAAATTCGCGGCTCTGGCCGGTGCCGTGACCCGGACACTGGAAACCGTGCCGGACGCACAAACCCAGTCACAGGTGCTGGTGCCGCTGATGCTGGTCAAGGTTTTGCCGATGGGATTGGTCGGGATTTTCGCGGCGGTGATGTTTGCGGCCATGCTCAGTACCGACAATACCTATATGCACAGCTGGGGAAGCATCTTCATTCAGGATGTGGTAATGCCGTTTCGGAAGAAGCCGTTTTCGCCGAAACAGCACCTGCTGTTGCTGCGACTGTCGATCGTAATGGTGGGCTTGTTTGCTTTCTTTTTCAGCTGGTTGTTTGTGCAGACGGAGATGATTCTGTTGTTCTTCCAGATTACCGGTGCGATTTTTTCCGGCGGGGCGGGCGTGGTGCTGATTGGGGGCTTGTACACCCGCTGGGGGACGACCTGGGGCGCCTGGGGGGCCATGATCGTGGGGTCCGGGTTGGCGACACTGGGGATTGTGCTGCAGCAGACCTGGGCCGGGACTGTGGCGCCATATCTGAGCCTGGTGTTTCCGAACTGGGAATATCTGCAGCAAAATATGGACTCATTCCCGCTGAACGGGCAGCTGGTGTTTTTCTGTTCCTGTCTGGCGGGGATTGCGGCTTACGTGTTGCTTTCGCTGCTGGAGCGGAAAGACCGGAAGGTCGGAGATTTCAATCTGGAAAAAATGCTTCACCGTGGCCAGTACGCGGTTGAAGACAATATTGCCGTACAGAACCGGGAACCGGCCAGTTTGTTGAAACTGCTCGGCGTCACCCGGGAGTTTACGCGTGGCGACATGTTCATTTTCTTCATGACGATGCTGTGGACTTTTGGCTGGTTTGCATTGTTCCTGATCGTTACGGTGATTGCCTGTACGGTCGGGTTGTCCGATACGCACTGGATGCAGTTCTGGAAATTCAAGCTGGTGCTGTCGTTTGTGCTGGGGATTATCACCACCGTTTGGTTCCTGATCGGCGGCATTGTTGATATTTCCGCCATGTTCCGGCGATTGAAGGCGATCCGGGTGGACGAGTCTGACGACGGCTGGGTGGAAAAAACGGACGATGCCGGAAAATAAGCCGGACCGACCGGCGGACAACGTCTCCCCGGAACGGAGTGTTGCTACCAGAGCTTGTAAGGGATTCGGCCACCGGAGGGATCGAAATCCCGGTCGGAGAAATCATGGGTGCCGAGATTCAGCGGATACCAGGAACTGAAGTTGGAACTGGTCGGCCTGGCAATGGTCCGACGGCTGACATGACCATCGCTCCAGGCATAGTTGGCGGCCCGGCCATTGTGGCGGAAGTGGCCATAGGGAATGTAGGTTGCTTCCGGCAGCAGCAGTTGACCGCATGGTCCGACCATTGCCCGGGAGGGGTCAAAGCTCACATTGCCGCTGGCATCCACAGGAGTGCCTGCGTCGGCGAACATGACGACCGAAGCCGGCTGCCGGAAACGGTTGAGTTTATAACCGGAGGGATTGCCGAATGGCGCGAACATGCCGCCGTAGGTGCTGGACCAGAGGGAGCTGTGAGTCCCGATCAGGACGTTGTAACCGTAGCCGCCGCTGCCTTTTTCAAAACTGCGGTAATCCGGTTCGTTCATTTTGGGACAGAGGCGGGAAATGGTGGGGCAGATCTGCACTTTTCTGCTGTTGCCAAGGTAGGGGTAGATCGGACCTCGGGTCGGATCTATTGTCACGCTGTCTCCGTGAACGGTATCACTGTTGCTGACGCCCCACCACCATTCGCGGTTGGCCCCGTCGGTGGAGATGGGCATCAGATAATCGTCATGGTCGGCGGCGTAGTACAAATTGGCGGGCACCAGTTGCCGGATATTATTGACGCAAGCACTTTCATGGGCTTTGCTTCGCGCCTTGTTGAGAGATGGCAGCAGCATGGCGGCAAGGGTGGCGATGATGGCGATGACGACCAGAAGCTCGATCAGGGTGAAGGCTCGGTGCAGCATGGTGAACATTCCTTTCGTGTTATGCGCACAGTCCACTTTGCGAAAAATCTTCGTCATTTTCGACGGAGATTTCCACGACTTTCCCGAGCGGGATCTGGCTGTTTCGCCGAATATGGCGAAAATCACAGTTGCGCAACAGCTTCCGAATTTCACGGAATTCACCGGCACGGGACGATATGGATCCTCTTTCCCTCAGAAAGAGAGAAAAAAGAAGAAACGACCTTTAATATATTCCGGCAGTGGCAAAATACAAGAACAATCTCATGAAAAAGAAAATCAATCATCCGGAAACATTGATTTACGGCCGACCGGGCGTATAATATGGTAATGGTCGGATTTTTTTGAAAAAACCGGAACTGCAAGGAGTGATTCAGTTATGGCGAAAAAAAAGAAAATAATGGAAGTGGGTGTGCTGTCTCGTTTTGCCGCGGACGGAGGCAATCCTTTTGATGCCATTGCCGCTCACGGGGTCGGTGTCACCCAGCTCTGTAACTGGGATATGTCGAAGTGGACTCCGGAAAATGCGAAGAAAATCAAGCGTTATTCCCGTGACAGCGGTGTGCGGCTGGCTGCCGTCTGGGCTGGTTATTCCGGTACCAATGCATGGAATCTGGTGGACGGTCCCTCCACGTTGGGGATTGTGCCGCCAGGCACCCGGCAGCAGCGGGTGGCGGATCTGAAGCTGGGGGCGGATTTTGCCTCCTGGTGTGGGGCGCCGGCGATCATTACCCATTGCGGCTTTATTCCGGAAGCGCCGTCGGATCCGTTGTACCAGGGGACGCTGGACGCGATCGGCGAAGTGGCCGGCTATTGTCGGAAGCTGGGGCTTGGATTCTGGTTTGAAACCGGTCAGGAGACGCCGGTAACGTTGCTGCGTGTGATTGAGGATCTGGGATTGCCGAATCTCGGGATCAACTTCGATACCGCCAATGTGATTTTGTACGGCAAAGCCAATCCGCTGGACGCCCTGGACGTTTTCGGGAAGTACGTTACCAACCTGCACGCCAAGGACGGGCTGTATCCGACCAACGGTCGGGAACTCGGTCGGGAAGTTCCGGTCGGCGAAGGCAAGAGCAATTACAAGAAGCTGATTCCCCGGCTGCATGAGATCGGTTTTACCGGAGAGATCGTTATCGAACGCGAAATTGAAGGCGAACAGCAGACACGGGATATCATCAAAACGATTAAACTGTTACGGAAGTTGATTCGTAAGACTCTGGGAGATAAGAAGAAATGAGTCGTAAGCTGAAGGCTGCCATTCTCGGATTCGGCGGAATCGGCCACCACCATGCCGCCAATTATGCCGGCCAGAAGGACTGTCAGCTGGTCGCAGTGGCCGACAGCTGCCCCGCCCGGCTGCAGGATGATTCGGCCGAGATCAATCTCGGGGCCAGTGGAAAAACGGACCTGGCCTGCCTGCGACGGTATCATTCGTTTGAAAGCATGATCAAGCAGGAGCAACTGGATTTCATCGACATCTGCCTGCCCACGGACCTGCATGCAAAATACGCGGTCAAAGCGCTGCGGGCCGGATTGCATGTGCTCAGCGAGAAACCCATGGCTCGGACACTTGCCCAGGCGGATGCCATGATCCGTGCCTCCGAAGAGACCGGCAAACTGCTCATGATCGGGCAGTGCCTTCGTTTTTATCCCTGTTATGAGGCGCTCAAGGCTGCTTGTGACGGGAAAAAATATGGGCGGCTGCTGCGTCTTTCCATGCAGCGCAACAGCGCCTTGCCGCATGGGCTCAACGACTGGTTCCGGGACGGTAAACGCAGTGGTGGGGCATTGCTGGATATGCACATTCACGATACCGATTTCGTCAATCACCTGCTCGGGGTGCCGGACGCGGTCATGACGTTTGGCTGTACGCATTACACGGGGGCGATCGATGACGCGGTGACTCATTACATATATGACGGCGGGCCGCTGGTTTCGGCCGAAACCAGCTGGTCCTGCGGTTCGTTCAAAATGAGCTACACGGCGGTTTTCGAAGAGGCCACGCTCAGTATGGATGGGGATGTGGACCGGATTTCCATATACCGGGTGGATCAGCCGCCGGAAACGGTGGAATTCAGCGGCAACGGTTATGCCAACGAGGTGGCGTATTTTGCTCGTTGCATTCTGCAGGATCGCCAGCCGCAGGTGGACAGCCCCTTCAGCACTCGGGAAACGATCCGGATTGCTCTGTCCGAGGAACGTTCCGCCCGTACCGGGCGCAAGGTGCGGCTCTGAATGGTCACCTCCGGAGACAGGCCTGACGACTTACCGAAATCCGGAGGCATGTCGCTACCCCAAAAAACGCTCTGATTCTGCCAATGCCCGGGATCAGAGCGTTTTTTTTTTACTGAAACGGAATGTTTCCGAGTGAAAAAAATAAATTCCGGTTGTAAAAACGCCGGGACATATTATATTAAAAGATAATCGTCTCTCGAATGGAAGGGAGACCCCGGTATTCCGGGAAGATAAACAAACCGCGAAGGCGACTTGGATAATCCATCGAAAAAATATGGAAAAAGCCGCCGCAACGACGTAAGAAGGAGGCCGTAAATGGCAAAAGTCACCATCACCGATCTGTTGGAAGCCGGATGTCACTTCGGACATCAGACCCGCCGCTGGAACCCGAAAATGAAGGAATATGTCTACGGGGCCAAGAACGGCATTTCGATCATCGATCTCGGAAAAACCATGTACCAGATTGCCGCGGCCTGTAATTTTCTGCAGAACGTCGTCGTGAAGGGCGGAGATATTCTCTTCGTCGGGACCAAGCGGCAGGCGCGGGAACTGACCCGGGAAATCGCGGAAAAGACCGGCATGTACCATGTGTCCGAACGGTGGCTCGGCGGGACGCTCACCAACAACGTGACCATTCGCAAGAGCATTGCGAAAATGGCGGAAATCGACGCGACGCTTCAGTCCGACGCGGTCAAGGGGATGAAGAAGAAAGAAGTCTCCATGCTCACCCGCAATGCGGAAAAGCTGCACCGCGATCTTGACGGTATCGCCGCCATGAAGAAATTGCCTGCCGCGCTGGTGGTCATTGACGTCTGCAATGAACTCAACGCCGTGCGGGAAGCCAACAAGCTCAATATTCCGATCGTTGCGATCGTCGATACCAACGGCGACCCGACCCTGGTCGACTATCCGGTGCCGGCCAACGATGACGCGGTGAAATCGCTGCAGATCATTACCGGACTGTTTGCCGATGCCATTCTGGTGGCCAAGGAAGTGTACCAGAAGCGCGTGGTCGAAGAAAAGACCGCTGAAGGCGCCGCAAAGAAGGCCGCTCAGGACGCGGCGGAAGAAGCCACGCAGGATAAGCCGAAGCGGGCTCCGCGTGCCAGAAAGGCCGCTGACGGGGAAGCCAAACGCGCGCCTCGCGCCAGAAAAGCGGAAGTTGCCGCTGCAGAACCGGTTGCTGCGGATGTCGCCGCAGAAGAAAACAAAGCTGAATAACGAAGATTCGCGGGAGAAGAAGAATATGATCAGTGCTGATGCCGTGAAAGCCCTCCGGGACAAAACCGGTGCGGGGATGATGGATTGCAAACGCGCCCTGACCGAAGCGGGCGGCGATATGGACAAGGCGATCGAAGTGCTCCGCAAGAGCGGTGTGGCCAAGGCCGAAAAGAAAACCGGACGTGCCACCAATCAGGGCAAGGTCGTCGCCGTTATCAAGGACGGCAAGGGCGCCATCGTCGAAGTGCTTTGCGAAACCGACTTTGCTGCCAATACCGACCGGTTCCGGGATTTTGTGACCGAAGTGGCCGAAAGCGCTTTGACCGTTTCCGGCGAAGGAGACGTGGTGGAACAGGTCAATGAGCTGAACAAAGACAATTTGATCAGCAAGATCGCCACCATCGGGGAAAATATGCAGATTCGCCGTGCTGCGAAATGGGATGCCACCGGCGCTCTGGCCAGCTACCTGCATATGGGCGGCCGCGTCGGCGTCATGGTCGAAGTGGAAGGCGAAAGCGATCCGGAAGTGCTGAACGATTTGTGCATGCACATTGCCGCTTTCCGGCCGGCTTATATCTGCAAGGACTGCATTCCTGCGGACAAGATCGAAAAGGAACGGGAAATTGCCAAGGCGCAGTTGAGCGGGAAACCGGCCAATATCATCGACAAGATTGTTGATGGCAAAATCAACAAGTTCTACAGCGAAGTCTGCCTGGTCAATCAGCCCTGGATTCGCGATGACAAGACCTCTTTTGCCAAACTCAAACCCAATGCCAAGGTGAAACGCTTTGTGCGCTGGGAAGTCGGCGAAGAGCTCTGATCGCCGAACGATCAGCTACCTTGATTCGACGCTCTTTCGCCGTGTTGCGGAGAAAGAGCGTTTTTTCTTTTTCCATTTTTCCGTCGATGCGATGGAATAGAAAGCCCGGTTCTTTTTTGAAGACGCTGAACGACGGCAGGGAATTATGGCGGATTTGCTGACAATCGAAAACTTGGACAAAGATTACTCCGGCGTGCCGGTTTTGGAAGGGGTTTCGCTGACGTTGGCCCCCGGAACGATTCTCGGGCTAATCGGCGAGAACGGCGCGGGCAAGTCCACGTTGATCAAATGCCTGAATGGTCTGGAGCATTGCTGCGGCGGACGGATTTTGCTGGACGGACATCCGGTTTCCTTCCGCAATACTGCGCAGGCGGTAGCGGCGGGGATTTCCACCGTGCCGCAGGAATTCAACCTGATCGGCGAGCTTTCAGTCTGCGAAAATTTGTTTCTCGGACGGGAGCCGCGAACCCGGTTCGGTCTGCTGGATCGTTCCCGGATGCGCGCGGAAGCTCGGAGGCTTCTGGCAGAACTGCGCGCAGATCTTGATCCCGACCGCCGGGTGGAGACGCTGAATGTCGCGGAGAAACAGTTTGTCGAAATCGCCCGGGCCCTCAGTCAGAACTGCCGACTGCTGATTATGGACGAGCCGACTACGGTGCTCAATAATCCGGAAACAGAATTATTATTCGACATCATGCGCAAACTGCGCGCGACCGGAGTTTCGATTATTTTTGTTTCACATAAGTTGCGTGAAGTGAAAAGCATCTGTGACGAGGTCGCCGTTTTGCGGGACGGCCGGATCGTCGGACGGGATGCCACTGCGAAGCTGGAGCCGGATGCCATGGCCCGGATGATGGTGGGCCGGGAACTTTCCCGGAAATTTCCGCCCCGGAAAGCGCCGCCGGAAAATGCGCCGGTGCTGCTGGCATTGGAACATGTTTCCGTGGCCGGAGTGCTGGAGGATATTTCTTTTGAGTTGCATCGGGGAGAAATTCTCGGAGTGGCCGGTCTGGGAGGAAGTGGACGCAGTGAAATGGCGGAGACCATTTACGGGCTGCGCCGGATGACCGGCGGACGTATGATTCTGGATGGCCGGGAAGTCCGATTCCGTTCCGCGCCGCAGGCGGTGGCGGCGGGCGTGGCACTGCTGGCAGAGGATCGGCAGGGGGCGGGTGTTCTGCTGGATTTTCCATTGGAAGAGAATATTACCTTGACCTCTCTGCCGCGATACGGACGGTGGTTCATCGACCGGAAGGCGGAACGGGGACGGGCAGAATTTTATCGGGAACGTTTTTCGATTCGTGCGGCAGACACCCGGACGCCGGTACGCAGTCTGTCCGGTGGCAACCAGCAGAAGGTCGCCATCGCCAAAGGCTTGGATCCGTCGCCGAAGTTGTTCATTTTCGACGAACCGACGCGCGGGGTGGATGTCGGCGCCCGCAGTGAGGTGTATCATTTTATCCGGCATCTGGCGGATGAGGGCGTCTCCTGTCTGCTGATTTCCTCGGATCTGGAGGAGATCATCGGCATGTGCCGTCGAGCACTGGTCATGCGGGGGGGGAGACTGGCCGGAATAGTCGAGGAGGACGCCGTCAATGAAGAGGAAATCATGTATCTCGCAACCGGAGTAAAATAAAGAAAATGACGAAAAGCCTTTCATTTCAGAAGAACCATTGGAACCGTTTTCTACGGGAAGGGGGGCCCTGGCTGGCGCTGGCGGTGCTGCTGGTGGTGTGTTGTCTGTCGAGTGAAAGTTTTCGGCAGCCCCAGAATCTGCTCAATATCATGCGCCAGGTCTCTTACAGCGGCATCATCGCTCTCGGCATGACGTTGATCATTATTGGCGGTGGAATCGATCTGGCCGTAGGTTCTCTGCTGGCACTCTCCGGGGTGCTGGGAATCATGGTGATGAATCAGGTGGCCGACCCGCTGGTAGGGTTGATGCTGGGCGCGGGAGTTGCTTTGGCTGTCGGGATTGGCGGCGGTGCCTTGAATGGGCTGCTGGTGGCGGCGGGACGGATTCCGCCCTTCATTGCGACGCTGGGAACGCTGTCCATTTTTCGGTCACTGGCACTGTATGCTGCGGATGCAGGACTGGTCAGCAGCGGGAACGATCATTTCCGCCGGCTCGGAGCCGCCGCCTGGCTGGGGGTGCCGGTTCCGGTCTGGGTGTTGCTCGCCACGGCGGTCATATTTTCGATCCTGCTGAACCGGACCCGTTTCGGGCGGCATCTGTGCGCTGTCGGCTCCAATGAGCGGGTGGCGCATTATGCCGCCATCCGGACGGGACGTATCCGGTTTCTCACCTATGTGCTGGCCGGGGCGGCCGTTGGCATCAGTGCGTTGCTGCTGGGGGGACGGTTGAATTCCATCAGTTCGACCAATGCCGGCCTTTCCTATGAACTGGACGCGATTGCGGCAGTTATCATCGGAGGAACTGCGATGGCCGGTGGACGCGGTTCGGTATGGGGAACGCTGGCGGGGATTCTGATCCTCGGCATTGTTTCCAACGTGCTCGACATGTGGGGGGTGTCGGTCAATTTGCAGGGAGCGGTCAAGGGGGCGGTTATCATCGGTGCGGTTTTAATTCAGAGAAAACGCTGACGTCTGATTCCGCGTACAATTTCCGTGCCGTTCCACTCATTCCAGTGGAGCGCGTTGTGAATACAGAAACAGGCGCGAACCGCAATTTTCCGGCAGTTCGAAAACCGGGGTGAGGCTCCAGGTAATGCCGTTCCGGCGGGAGGCCTCAGCGACCTCGGGCAGATCTGTGGCTGCTTGTTCCGGGGTTTTGTAAAGGATGAAGCGACCACGGCGATTCGGGAAATCCCGCGCGTCTTTCCAGATGGTCCGGGCCGGTGCCACTGCACGGGCGGTGACTACGTCGAACCGATGTTTGCAGGTTCCCTGGTGTGCCAGTTCGCAGGAGCGTCCGGTGATCACCTGACAGTTCCGCAGCCCCAGAGTGGCCGCCGCCCGTTCCACAAAGGCGGTCTTTTTGCCGGTGGAGTCAATAGCCGTCACCCGCAGCTGCGGAAATGCCAGCGCCAGTACCAGTGACGGGAAACCCGCGCCACAACCGATGTCGGCCACAGACAGCGGTTCCGAGCGAAATTCCGGGAAAACGCGGGCGATGCTCAGGGAATCGGCCACGTGTTTCACGGCAAAGGCCTCCGGTTCTACAATCCGGGTCAGATTCACGGTCCGGTTTGCCTCTGCCAACAGTTCGCGCAACCGGAAACACTCCTGAACCAGCCGTTCCGGTGCCGCCACTCCGCATTCGGCGGCGAAGCCGGCAAGATCAAATGCCATCGTTCACTGTCCTTTCTGAAGAATCCCGCCGATCAGGGTGACGATCCCCACCAGCATCAGGAAGCCCCCGACACACCAGCGCACCCGTTTCCGGGTACAGACCGCGCGCAGACTATCCCGCATCCAGCAGGGTTTTCCGGAGATGCAGATTCCGGCAATACCGACCAGCCAGTACAAAATCGCCAGCACTGCCGCCCCCGGCGTGTGAAAGTCGAACGTGCCGTGCACGAAATAGTAAGCCAGCAGGATCAGCAGTCCTCCCGTTGCGCGTGCAAACAGATAGTCCAGAAAAAAATATCCCAGTATCGCTCCGCCGATTGCCAGGGGCCACAGCCATGGCACCATCCAGTCGAAGACAATCGGGCGCGCATGGGGAATGCACCAGATCAGCGCCGCCAGCCCCAGAACAACACCATACGGGCGATTACGCGGCAATTTCTCCCAGCGTGGCAATTTCTCTGCATTGAGAGTCCACGCCCACCATCCCAGCAGCATCCAGATCGGCGCCGCCAGCAGCAGCGCTCCCCGGAACACGGTCAGTTCATTCATCCTTTTGGGGTCCTTCCATTACCTGTTTCCATCGTGTTGATTCTGGAAACGTTCTTTGACAATAATCCTCAATGAGTTCCCGGGAAATGCTGCCGGGAGACGGAAGCGACGGAAACGTTTCCGGACGGAACCAGCCCGCATCCGAGATTTCCTCGCCGTCCGGCCGCAATTCTCCGTCGGCGTATTCGGCGCGGAATCCCAGCATCAGCGAATTCGGGAACGGCCAGCTTTGACTGCCGAAATAGGAGAGATTTTTGACCTCGATTCCCACTTCTTCGCGAATTTCCCGCCGTACCGCATTCTCCAGGTTTTCTCCAGCCTCTACAAAGCCGGCGATCAGGCTGTACATACCCTCCCGGAATTTTCGGTTGTGCGCCAGCAGCAGCCGATCTCCCCGACGCACCGCCACAATGACGGCGGGCGCCAATACCGGAAAAAACATCGCTCCGCAGTTTGTGCAGACCCGGGCGCATTCCGTTCCGTGATCCACGGTTTCCGCCCCGCAGACACCGCAATAGCGGCGCCGGTTGCGCCAGAACAACAGTTCCCGTCCCCGGGCCGCCGCAATCCGTTCCGGTTCCGGCAGCAGCTGCAATGCTTCCCGGATATCGCGCGCTTCCAATTCCGCGACCCCCGGACATCCCGGCAGCTCCAGTGCTCCGCACAGCCGTTCTCCGAAACGTCCTACCCGGATGATTCGGGTCGCGCGGTTAAGCAAGGCTTCTGCCGGGGGCAGATGCCAGTTCCCATCCTCCATTTGCCGCAACAACAGCCGGCCTTCCGCAAAAACCGCCAGCAAGGCAGAGGATTCTCCTGTTACCGTTGCTGGAGGCAGAGGAATGAACTCCATCTCAATTCCTCCCTTCCAGCCGGAAAAAGGTCAGCGCATTTGCTGTGGTCAGCTGGGCGATTTCCTCCACACTCCGTCCCTTTTCCCGGGCGATCCGGGCCGCAATCAGCGGCAGATACCCCGGCGTATTGGGTTTGCCGCGATGCGGGACAGGGGCGAGATAGGGGGCGTCCGTTTCGATCAACAGCCGGTCATCCGGGATCATCCGGAGGACCTCCCGGATATTGTCGGCACGCGAAAACGTCACCATGCCGGTGACGCCGAGGCTGGCACCGAGCGCCAGAAATTTTTCTGCCCACTCCGGCGTTCCGGCAAAGCAATGAATCACCATCCGTCCTCCGGCATCGGCGAATGGCTGTAAGGCTTTGTACAGATCATCATAGGCTCCCCACTCATCTTCCCGGTCCCGACAGTGAAGCACGGCCGGAAGCGATGTTTGCAGAGCGAATCCCAGAAAATTCTCCAGCACCTGCCGCTGCTGTTTTCGGGGGGCCTGGTCATAAAAATAATCCAGACCGATTTCGCCAACCGCCGCGCATTGCGGATCCGCCAGCAGCGGGGTAAAGTCTGTCAGCGGGTGCGTATCGCTCTCGGCACAATGGGGATGTACGCCGGCGGCAAACCACGCATCCGGTATCGCCCGGGCAAAGTCCCGCGCCCGGCAGCTCTCCTCATAGTCACCGCCGTTTGCCAGCAGATACAGGCGTTCGGGCAGCGGTATGCCGTCCGTTTCCCGCAGACAGGCCTGGATGGCCTGCTGATATTGTTCCGGCGTATCTTCGGTACTGTAGTGAAAATGGGTATCAAACAACTTCATTGTCGCCATCCTTTCCCAGGGAAGGAACCGGCTGATTCCGTTCCATCCGGGTCGTGTTCGTCATGAGGCCGATCTGGCGGCCGATGAACAACGCCACATATAATACTCCGCACACTGCTTCCAATCCCGCCAGCTGGCGGGTGAAGGGATGCGTTGCCACGATATCTCCGAATCCGCTGGTCGTCAAGGTGGTGAAACTGAAATACCACATGTCGTTCAATTCCGGCGTGAACGCCGTTTCCTGAAACGCGAAGCTCCCCGGCAGCAGCCGCGACATCAGAAAATACAGATCGCCAAAGACAATCGCCAGCAGCAGATACGTTAACACACAGCCGAAAATCGGTTCTTTCGGGTGAGTGGTATAAAGCGAATAAAACATGACACAGCATACCAGCAGGACTTCAAAAATAATCAGCAACAGCATGGCTGTCCCCGGCAGTCCCAGTGTTTCATTCATCGGGTCGTTGAAGTGGTCGAAAAACACCTGCAGCATCTTCGGCAGCAGGAAAATCCCCCCGGGTATGATTGTCAGGTACAATACCTTCCGGCTGGAGCTGACAAAGTAGGGGGCAAAGACGCTGACCACGTAAAATATCACCAGCAGATAACGGTTCAACCCCTCACTCCAGCAGGACAGAAGCGGATTCAGCAGCAGAAACAGCACCAGTGCCAGGGTCAGCGTGGCACATTTGTTGCTGCTGATGATCTGCAGGAGCCGATGCGGTCCTTTGCCATTTGCCATGTTCTGTTCTCCCGATTTCCCGTTGTTGTGCTGCCGTTCGTTATTTTCCGGTCGAATCCGTGGAGCGCCGGTCTTTTTCATGCAAGGCTGCGCCCGTTATACTCTCCAGCGGCAGTGCTTCACCCAGTACTTCACCTACCCGGTCAATCAGCGATTGTATCTGTCCGCCGGTCATTGCCGGAATCAATTCCCGGAGATTGACCTGCGGTTCCGCCGGAGTTCCCTGAATCGGAATCGTAACCGGCATGCCGAACAAAGACAGTTGCGATACCAGAGCCAGGGACTGCTCGCCGGCGGTGGCAATCTGTCCGGAAAAATTCAGCTTTTCCACCGGAGTTCCCCGGAAATCGCATTGCTCAATTTCAATACGCTGCCGGCCTGCCCGGAGCTGCAGGAGTCCGGTATGAAACCGCAGTTCGGAAAAGGTACTGCCGGAAGCAAGCATGTTATCCTGAAATTTTCGCCATTCCCCCGGCAGGTTCATCGAATTCGGCAGCAGGGCGCTGACGCGCATCAGCGCCTCTACCGGCGCCAGCAGGAGCCGGGCGTACGGATTGAACAGCATCCGGTTGGGAATTACGATGTCCGCCAGTTCTGCCCGAACCGTTCCCTCGGAGCGGGGCAGCCATTCCGGCCCCGGTATGTTCCGCAGATTCAAACGCCAATCCAGCCCGCGCAGGATTCCCTGAAATTGCGAATCCGGCACAGATAGTGTTATCAGGGGCGCAAGCGGGAGCGGCCGCTTCAGATGACCGGTGGTGCCAATCGCCATTCCTTGTGGTGTATCCAGCAGATGCAGGGAAACTTCCAGCGGCCGCTCATTAACTGTCAAATGCAGTGACGGCGCGTCCAGCCGGTGTTCCCTGGTTCGTATATTGCCGGACAAAGCCAGCACCAGATCCGCTCCCCAGTTCAGGTTCTGTGCCTTCAGGGCAAGTTCTACCGGGCGTTGGCCGAAAAACAGCGGTGTCCGGACTTTCGGCAATGCCGGCGGAGCCGTCGGCAGGGTTGTTTTTTTCCGGGTGGACGAACCGGAGGGAAGAGGAGCTGGGGCGGCGGGAAGCGAGTTTGCCATGGCATGAAGCGCGGCCAGGTCTGCCTGTTCCATCTGCAGGTCGGCGTGAACCGGGCGGGTAACGTCGCCGGGAATGGTTGCCGTCAGTTTCGCCGCCAGCAGCCGCCGCGGGCCCTGATGCAGCGTCAGGCGGCTGTGCCGCAGACGGCTGGTGCCGCCTTTGCGGGACAGTTCAAAATTCAGCTGCCCGGAGGCTCCCATACCGATACCGGTCCAGCGAAATTTTTCCAGATTCAGCAATCCGGCAACTTGAATTTCGGAGAGGTTTTTCCCGGCAACCGTCACCTCGCCGGCCAGAGCGCATTCCGCCAGCCGTCCCGGAAACAGGAGCCGCGTCAACTGTTCATTCAGATAACGCACGGCCAGGCGATATTCCCAGGCGCCTGCCGCTTCCGTTGCCCCGGAAAGTTCCAACCGCAATGCCGGACGGCCACCCACCCGGCAATACAGTACGTTGGTCGGGAGCTGCATGCGGCCGTCTCCCGGGAAATAAAGCGAAAAATCATCCTGCAACGTTACATCCCGGATGTGCAGCCGGCCGCAACGTGCTGCCAGATCACTCAGGACCAGGGTTCCGCCGGTAGTGATGCTTTTCAGATCGCTGCCGGTATCGACCGTCGCGCTGAGCCGCAACCTTCCTTCTGAAAATGCTACCTGATCGGATGAGAAAAAATCGTTCAGACAGGACAGCGGCGTTTCTCCTTCCAGGGTTGCTTTCCAGTTATCCACCGGAATCCAGCGTTCTCCGGAGAGATCAAAAAATTGCGGTTCCAGCCGCAAACTTAACAGACTGTTCTGGATACCGGCCGTATTCAGGAAGGCCTGTTTCAATTGGACACCGGTATCCGACCATTCGAGTTCAGCAGAGCCCTCTGCATGCACGGGAGAAAAGGGAGCGAGCCGATGCTTGACGGCGGCCTGCATCTCCGCCGAGGGCAGCAATGGCAGCAAGGCTTCTTCCAGTTGTTCGAGCGTTACTTTCATGGAGCCGCGTCGTTTTTCCCGGTTCCATGTGGCGGTGGCTTCCAGCATGCCCAGCAGATCGCCGCCGTGGTCCACAGTTAAGCTCAAGCTTGGTATTTTCCAACTGAAATCCGGCAGCAGAGCCGCGGTAAATTCCAAGCGGCCATTCAGTAAATTGCCGTGCCAGTCACGTACCTGGAGATTCAGTCCGCCCACATCCAGTTCTCCCCGCATGCCGGCTCCATCCAGGTCTTTGGGCAGCATGACTTCCACCCGTCCGGAAAGCAGTCCTTCCGTCAGCTTGAGCTTTTGCCCGGCCGGAATGACGAAACGCAGCAGCGAAAGATCAAATCGGTCCACCTCCAGCAGCACTCTGGAGGGGGGACCGACGAGAGTGTTTTCGCCATGACCTCCGTTCAAATCATAGCTGGCCGGTCCCGGCAGATGCAGTCGCAGGGCGGAATGCCCCTGTTCGGACAATTCTGCATTCAGATTTCGCACCTGTAACTCCTGCGTGGTCGAGTCAATCACAAAGTCCTGCTCTGTATGAAAGCGAAAACCCGGCAGCCGCAACCGATCCCCGCCGAAAGCAGCTTCCCCTTCCCGGCGTTCCAGAGTCAAGTGTCCCCGGCTGATCAGTTTGCCGCGACTGGCCTGGAATTCTCCGGCGCCCTCCAGCCGGACTTGTCCCGGATTCACGCCCCACCATACGTCTGAAAGCAGTGCCATGACTTCTTCAGACAATTCCGCCCGCGATACCTGCAGCTGGCATTCCCGGCGCCCCGGGCCCAGGGTTCCGGTCATGTCCAGTCTGCTGAGCAGTTGACCGAGCCGGTCCTGACGCAACTGAAAACGGGAAATTTCCAATATGCCGTTTTGCCGTTCTGCCGCCGTGGACAGCATGATGCTGCTGTGATGCAGGGGGCGTTCGGCAATTTGTCCTTCGAGCTGGCTCAGCTGCAGACGCAGATCCCACCCGTTCAGACGGAAAGTCCGATTCCATTGTACCGTCTGCGTCAGATCCATGCGACCGGTCATGACAATGCCGCCGGAACTCTTCAGCGAAAAACGCCCTGTTCCCTGTACTGGCATGTCACCGGGATTCTGCAGGGACTTTGCGTCCAGTGCGAGGTCTTCAACGTGAAAATCCAGTCGGCGTCCACCTTTTCTGGAAATCAGATGGAAGGCTCCGTTTTCCACTTTGATATTGCTCAGACTCAGGCGTGGTGTGCGTCGCCCGGAATGTGGATCGACGGTATTGGTTCGGGCGCGTGTTTCCGTCCGGCGGGCGGGGGCTTGAGGTGTCGGTTGTGGTGTCGTTTGACGACGTCCGGCTTTCCCTGCCGTTTGGGTTTTCCCCGCCAGCAGACGCTGGAAATTCCAGCGGCCTTCTTCATCTTCCACCAGAGCTACTTCCACGCCGTTTCCTTCCACATCGCGAAAGGCGAGAATACCGCGCAGCAGCTGCCCCGGCAGGTAATAACCGCGCACCTTTCGGGCTGTTACCAGCGGCGCCTCTTCCGGGCCGAGTCGGAACTGATAGAAAGTAAGGTGATTTCGCCAGGGATTCCAGGATATTTCGCCCACTTCAAGCCGGATATGAGTCAGCTGGCGGAAGAGCGGCAGCGCCGCCTGGGTGAGAAACCAGGAACTGGTCAGGAAAAAACCGGCCGCCGTCACGATGACGGCGGCCAGCAAAAGGATTACCGCCAGTTTCTTCTTTTTCAGTGCCATTGCTGTTTCTCACACCGCTTCCTGACACAATTCAAGCTGCGGCAGTCGGAACCGTCAGCGGGCGAACAAGGTCTGCAGTTCCTTCTGGAATTCCTGCAGATCGGTCTCTGTCGGTTCTCCCGAGACCTTGTCCAGGCCCAGGCGGCCGAACTGATCCACGTACCATTCGGCACTTGCACCGGAGCCGAATCGGACCGATCCTCCCGCCACGGCACCGGGACGGAGTACCTTGCTGACTTCCACCGTGGTTTTTCCGGGAGCGGCAGAGGCGGGGGCTGCATCCGGGGTGTCCGCTGCGGTTTTCTGATCACTTTCTTTCGGTGGGGCCGGATCCATAGCCGCCCAGTCGACGTTCTCGAGCTCGGCGGCGAGGATGCGCAGTTCCATAAACGTCATTTTGCAGGAAAACTTCGTATTGACCTCGGATTGGATTTCCGAAAGTGTCCGTCCAGCGGCCAGTTCCGCTGCGATAAATTTTTTGATTTCCTGATTGTCAGCCATAGTCAGCATTCCCTCTTTTGGATCCGTCGGCGCACTCCGCCGATTCGGCTGGGCCGCCCGGAGGATTCTTACCGGATGATGGTGCGAACGCCGTCCGGAATATTCAGAATTCATTTTCTCATAACATACACCGCCAGGCGGAAAAATCAATGTTTTCCACATCTTTCCGGCTGTGGTTTTGAATCCAGCGCATTTTCCAGAGAAAGAAGAAAGCAGCCCCTCAAAAGATGGAAAATTTCATTTTTTTTATTTGTGTCGCTTGAAATCTTGTCGTAACTGGATTATTTGTTTAGTATCTAAATAATATAGAATCTAAATTATTTTGAGTTTCAAATTAATTTGGCACAGAAAGGGACGAGGAGGCCAAAAGAAGAGGAGCGCCGCTGTGTCCTGGCGTTGATCACCACCGGACTTCCCCCGGTGGTGATCAACGCCGGTCTGCTTGGTCTTCGAGTTTCTGCCGGAATAATGGGAGTGAAAAAATGGCGGAAAATACGGGAAATGCTATGGGACAGCAGAATATCTGGTTGAAACTCCTTCAGGCAACGGATGTGATCCGGGAATTGCACCACCGGGAAAGTCGAATGGAACGTGCTCCTCTGGAAGCAACGATTGCTGAGGCGAAGATCATGCATTATGTGGTGTTTCATCCTGAAGGATGTTCGGTTAAAGAAATTGCGGAATGGCTTGGTACTACGCGGGGAGCGGTTTCTCAGATTATCGGGAAGATGGTCGACAAGGGGCCACTGATTCGTGTTCCTGATGAAAAAGACCGCCGTTCTGTGCGGATCACTCTTTCTCCGGTCGGCATGGAGCGACATGAACGGATTTGTGCATCATTTGATCAATTGATGGAGAAGCTTCTGGCAGGGATTCCCGATAAAAAAGTAAAAATCTTTGAGGAGGTACTTGATCGTCTGATTCAGGCAAAGGATGAAATTTCCTGAAATGGGGGTTGTGTATCATGAGATTACGAAGGGCGATTTTACTGGGATTGGTTGGTAGTGTTTTTATGTTTTCCGCATCCGCTGCTCGTCCGGCGGCCAGTGGCATGGTAGTGGTTGGAGCAGAAAAAGCGGTTGAGAAGGAAGATTTTGAGATCCGCCATTATACCGGTCAGGTTGTGTCGAAATCAACGGTGAAGATTGTTGCCAGAGTTTCCGGCGAGATTCTTGAGATCGGTTTTCACGATGGAGAGGTAGTTCGAGAGGGGCAGATGCTTTATCGTCTGGATCCGGTACAGTATGAGGCTGCGGTAAAAGGGGCGCAGGCCAATATCGAAAAATGCAAAGCTGAGCTGGCGTATGCTCAGAGCAACTTCGACAGAATCAACCTGTTGTACAAACAGGAAGTTTCCAGTTTGGATGCTTTGGAAAACAGCAAGGCGACTCTGGGGGCGGCTCAGGCAGCGTTGCTTTCCGCTGAAGCGGAATTAATCCGGGCGCAGGATGACCTGAAAAATACGGTCATCACAGCTCCTCATAGCGGATTGGTCGGGGTAACAGCTTTGACCCCAGGAAATTATGTTACTCCTAATTCCGGAACGCTGCTCACGGTTGTTCAGGTGCAACCGATTCGGGTTCGTTTTTCAATCAACACAGCGGATTTACTGGCCATGTTCGGCAGTTACAAGGAATTAATGGAAAACGGAAGCGTTGAGGTGAGACTGCCAGACGGTAGGATTTTTGATGAAAAAGGAGAGATTGAGCTGTTGAATAATGAAGTGAATCCCAGAACCGATGCCATTCAGGTTTATGCGAGTTTTCCAAACAGGAAGCGGAAGTTGATTACGGGCACCACGCTGTCGGTGAAGCTTTTCTGCAAAAGCGGAAAACGATTGCCGGCGATTTCTCCTTCAGCGCTCATGTATGATGCTGAAGGCTCATATGTGTATGTGGTAGATTCGGCCAAGAAGGTGGAAAAACGATATGTGGTACCCGGAAACGGCACCTCGGAATTACAGTTGATAAGGGAAGGCCTGGTTCCAGGAGAAACCGTGATCACCAGAGGAACCCATAAGGTAGTACCGGGGATGACGGTGGAATTGAGCAATGGGCAGTAGAGGTGAGCCATGTTCTCCGATATTTTCATAGAACGGCCTCGGCTGGCGATGGTGGTCAGTCTGGTATTTGTCTTGACAGGAGGGATTGCACTTTTTCTGCTGCCTGTTGCTGAATATCCTGAGATAGCGCCGCCGACGCTGCGCGTTTCAACCTCCTATCCGGGGGCGAGCGCAGAGGTAATTGCACAGACGGTTGCCATGCCGATAGAAGATGAGATCAATGGCGTGGATGATCTACTTTATTTCTCTTCAACCAGCGATAATTCCGGTAATTATTCATGCCGGGTCACGTTCCAGAGCGGAACGGATACGGATATTGCAATGGTCAATTAGCAAAACGCAGTTAACCGCGCGGAAGTGAATCTGCCTTCTGATGTGACCAAAAACGGGATCTCGGTGGAAAAACGCGACAACGACCTGCTGGCTATGTTCGCCTTTCTGACCGACGGTTCCCGGATGAGTCTGATGGAATTGAACAACTATGTCGATGCCAATATCAAGGATGCCATCAGTCGGATCGATGGCGTTTCTTCTGCGGAAATCATGGCTTCGCGCGAATATTCCATGCGCATCTGGCTGGACCCGCTGCGGATGTCCGGGCTGGGCATTTCCACTGCTGATATTATTGCTGTAGTGGAGTCTCAGAACATTCAGGCTGCGGCCGGGGCGATCGGCACCGAACACTCCAACCGGTATATCAGTTACAATACAAGCTCAACGTCAAGGGCCGACTGGTTACTCCCGAGGAATTTGGTAACATCGTTATCCGACACGATTCAGACGGCAGCATCGTCCGGCTGCGGGATGTGGCCAGAGTGGAGATCGGCGCCAGTTCTTATGCCGGACAAAGCCGTTTCAACGGTCAGGAATCCGTGGGGCTCGGCGTTTACCGTGCTCCGGACGCCAACGCCCTCGCCACCGTCAACAGGATCAAGGCCGAACTGGCCAGATGGGAAAAGTTGTTGCCGGAAGGAGTTCAGTACACCATTGCATACGATCCGACGGAATTTATCAAGGTATCCATGCGGGAAATAGTGGTGACTTTGGTAATGGCGCTGTTGCTGGTGGTGCTGATCACCTGGTTGTTTTTGCAGGATTGGCGAGCGACCCTGATTCCGTCTATCGCGATTCCGGTGGCGTTGCTTGGTACGTTTCCTTTTCTTTATGCTTTAGGTTACAGCATCAATGTTCTGACCATGTTTGGACTGATTCTGGTGGTCGGTTCGCTGTGCGACGATGCCATTGTGGTGGTGGAAAACTGTCAGGCTTTGATGGAGCGGGAACATCTTGCGCCACGGGAAGCTGCACTAAAATGTATGCGCCAGATTACCGGGGCTGTCATTGCCACTACACTGGTGACGGTGGCCTGCTATGTGCCGCTGGCGTTTTACGGCGGGATGGTCGGCAATATCTACATGCAGTTTGCCGTATCCATGTGTATAGCGCTTTGTCTTTCGACGGTAGTTGCGCTGACTCTGAGTCCTGCGTTATGTTCGCTGCTGCTCCGGCGGCCGGACGGTCGGGTTCCGGTCATATTTCGTCCTTTTAACCGACTGCTGGACGCGAGCCGGAAGGGTTATTCGTTCGGGGTCGGTTTTCTGGTACGTCGGACAGTACTGACGCTGGTGCTGCTTGCCGGGGTCTGCGGAGCAGTCTGGTGGCTGTTCGGAAAGGTCGACAGTTCATTCCTGCCACAGGAGGACAAGGGGGAGATCATGTGCGATATTGAACTGCCGCGCGGTGCATCGATTGTGCGGACAGATGCCGTGCTGGAGGAATTTCTGGAAAAAATTTCCGGCATTGACGGTGTCCGTTCCTCCATGATCATTTCCGGAAAAAGCGTGATGTCCGGCACTGGAGAGAACGTGGCCAGATGCATTCTGCGGCTGACTCCATGGGATCAGCGCAAAACTCCGGAACTGCAGCTGGAGCCGATTATCGCGCAGATTCAGGAAAGAACCAGAACCATTTCGGACGCCTCCATAACGGTATTTACTCCTCCTGCCATCATGGGGCTTGGGGCTACAGGGGGGGCCAATTTCAATCTCTGCGGGATCGGTGACATTGATCCGGTGGCGCTTTCCGGGATAGCCCGGGATTTTGCGATGACGCTGTCTGCCAGTCCGGAGACCCGTTACGCCATGACTTCCTACAATGCTGATATGCCTCAGCTTTTTCTGGATATCAACCGGGAGAAGGCGGAGACGCTTGGTGTGGAGACGGCCACTGTTTTCTCGACGCTGCAAAGTAAACTTGCTTCATTTTACATTAATGACTTCACGTTCATGGGGCGCAACTACGAAGTGAAGATGCAGTCGACGCCCGCGCACCGGGCCACCTTGGACAATATCCGTGAGATCCAGGTACCGAACGATGCCGGTGAGATGGTGCCCCTGAGTTCTATCGGTACATTGCGCTATATGGTTGGCCCGAACCAGATTACCCGGTTTAACAAAATGACCAGTGCGGAGATGAATGCCCAGGCTGCTCCGGGGGTCAGTTCGCAGCGTCTTTTCGAGCTGGTGGAGGAAACGGCATTGCCGGATAATTATCATGTTGAGTGGACCGGGTTGAGCTATCAGGAAAAACAAAATGAGGGGCAGATCGTATTGCTGATGGCGCTGGCACTGCTGTTTGCCTATCTCTTTCTGGTGGCGCAGTATGAGAGCTGGACGATTCCGGTTCCGGTGATGCTGTCAGTTGCCTTTGCTGTACTGGGAGCGTTGGCGGGATTGTGGCTGACCGGCGAAACGTTGAGCATTTACGCACAGCTCGGGCTGGTGATGCTGATCGGGCTGGCGGCGAAGAATGCTATTTTGATGGTGGAATTTTCCAAGCAGGAGCGGGAAAGCGGGAAAAGCATTTTCGACGCGGCCATGAACGGTGCCAATCTGCGTTACCGGGCAGTGTTGATGACGGCGTGGAGTTTTCTCTTCGGGGTATTTCCGCTGGTGGTGGCCAGTGGCGCGGGATCGGGCAGCCGGCGGGCGATTGGCATTACCACATTTTCCGGCATGGTGATGGCCACGCTGGTCGGGATTGTTTTCACTCCGGCGCTCTATGCCGCCTTTCAACGCATACGGGAATACCTGAAACATCGCCTGAGATGGAAAAACGGATAAAAACCATTCCCGCAACTGGTTTTTCAGAAAATATCCGCTATATTATGAGGCTGAACTTCTTTCAGCAGCGGATTGTTTATGAAGACCTCCAATCTGTATACGACCGCGCCGGTTCGGCAGGTCATGTTCAAAACGGCTCTGGCCATGATTCCCGGCACGCTGGCCATGTCGGGCTACAACATCGCCGATACATGGTTTGTCGGTCGTTTGCCGGGGGCGGAGCCGCTGGCGGCAATGGGATTCACCTTTCCGGTGATCATGCTGATCGGTTGTGTTTTCCGGGGGCTGGCGATCGGGGTGATGACGACAACCGCGCAAGCCCTGGGGGCGGGACGCCATGACCGCGCTGCCCGGCTGACTTCGACGGGATTGCTTGTTATTACGTTTTTTTCAGTGATGCTTGCGATTCTGGGGATGGTTGGTTCCAGATGGCTCTTCGAGCTGTGCGGCGCGGAAGGGGAGACGCTGGAGCTGGTAACAGGATATATGCGGATCTGGTTTTTCGGCTGCATGACGGCTTCGCTTTCCATGACCGGCAATGATTTGCTGGTGGCGTTGGGCGCGTCGCGAATGGCCAGTTTCGCGATGATCGCCGGTATGGTAGTCAATGTGATACTGGATCCGATTTTCATTTTCGGGTGGTGCGGATTGCCGGCGACCGGCATCCGGGGGGCGGCGCTGGCGACGGTGCTTTCTCAATGTTTCAGTACGATACTGGTGCTGACGCTGCTGGCGCGGCGTTACCGGCTGCTCCGGTTTGAAGCGATTCCCTGGCGTGCGGCATGGAGTGCTGCACGTTTGATCATCGGATTTGCCATCCCGGCGACGCTGGGAATGCTGATGATTCCGCTCGGGACCGGTATCGTTACCCGGATTACCGCGGAATTTGGTGATGCGGCGGTTGCGGCGACGGCGGCGGCGGGTCGGGTCGAAATGATCGCTTTTGTTGTGCCGATGTCGGTCGGGATTGCGCTGACGCCGTTCATCGGACAGAATTACGGGGCGAAGTTATATACCCGGATCCGGGAGGGGCAGCGTTTCGTCATGCGTTTTGCCACTTTTTTCCTGCTGGCGTCGGCGCTGGTGGCGACGGTGTTCAGCCGGCCTATTGCAGTGTTTTTCAGTGTGGATCCGGAGGTGCAGCGGATCATGGCGCAGTATCTGCGGATTGTCGCCTGGGGGCTTTGGGGGGTGGAAGTCCACCGGTTTGCGGGATTCATCTACACCGGCTGCGGTCGTCCGGCGGTTTCGGGATGGCTCAATGCGTTACGAATCGGCGGGCTGCTGGTCCCATTCTCTCTGGTGGCCTACTGGCTTCGGTCGCTGGAAGGGCTTTTTTTCGCCCGGCTGGCGGCGGATGTGCTGGCGGCACTGATCGGCTGGCGAATGGCCAGCGGCATGACCCGGCGGCTGCTTCAGCGTGATGCGGCCGGTCCGGCACAGTGATGCAGTTCGTAAAGTTTCCGGTAATAGCCGTTGCGGGCCAGCAGTTCTGCGTGACTTCCAGACTCCACGATCCGGCCATGCTGCATGCAGCAGATGACGTCGACGTCCCGTACTGTGGAGAGGCGATGGGCGATAATGATGGTGGTCCGCCCGGCGCAGAGGCGTTTCAGCGCCTCCTGAACCATGGCTTCGGACTCATTATCCAGGGCGCTGGTGGCCTCATCGAAAATCAGAATGCGCGGATTTTTCAGGAACACCCGGGCCAGTGAAATCCGCTGCCGCTGTCCGCCGGAAAGTTTCACCCCCTGTTCCCCAACCTGGGAGTCAAAGCCGTCCGGCAGCGATTCAATAAAGTCCAGAATGTTGGCATGACGCGCTGCTGCGATCAACGCCTGTTCGTCGGCATCCGGACGCCCGAAGCGGATGTTTTCCCGGATCGTTGCGTCGAAGAGAAACGGTGTCTGACGTACTACGCCGATCTGTTCGCGCAGCCACTTCTGCGGCAGATGGCGCAAGTCGATTCCATCCAGCGTGATTGCCCCGGAAGAGACGTCGTAAAAGCGGGGAATCAGAGCCGCCAGTGTGGTTTTTCCGGCGCCGGATTCGCCGACCAGCGCGACGGACTGACCGGCGGGAATGTGCAGAGAAATATCCGACAGCACCGTTTCCGGCGTCGGTGCTTCCGGTGTTTCCGGCGGATAGTGGAAAAATACGTGGTTGAAGTCGATGACCCCGGTCAGAGCGGTCGGCCGGACCGGAATGTCGGCGTCACGCACTTCCGGTGTTTCATCCAGTACTTCCGTGAAACGCTCGAAGGCGGTGGCCCCTTGCTGGAACTGTTCCACGAAGCTCACCATCCGGAAGATCGGCATGGTGAAATAACGCGCATACATCGTGAATACCAGAATTTCCGACAGCTCCGCCTTGCCGTAATACATCAGCACGGCTCCCGCTGCGATGAACAGCAGCGAATACCCCTGCACCAGAAACATCATGCCCGCGTGAAAACCGGCCATGACTCCGAAGACATTTTCCCGGGCCTTCCGGAAGTTGCCGTTGACTTCTCCGAAGCGTCGGATTTCCAGTTCTTCGTTGCAGAAAGACTTGACTTCCCGGATTCCCTGGATGGAATTTTCCACACGGCTGTTGATGTCAGCGACCCTGCGCCGTACTTCGCGGAATCCCCGGTGCATCCGTCGTTGAAAGACCATCCCCCAGAAAATGACCAGCGGCAGCGGCAGCAGAGAAATCACCGCCAGCAGCGGATTCAAATGGAACATCATGACCAGCGCACCGCTCATGGTCAGGGCCGCGATCAGCATATCTTCCGGGCAATGGTGCGCGATTTCGGCGATCTGGGTCAGGTCATTGGCGATCCGTGACATGATATGTCCGGTTTTGTTCCGGTCAAAAAAACTGAATGAGAGTTTTTGCAGGTGAATGAAGAGATCACGCCGCATGTCCGCTTCCATGCGTACTCCCAGCATGTGGCCCCAGCGGATACCCGCGTATTCCGCGAGCGCGATGCATCCGGCCAGTACCGCCAGCACCACCGACGCACCGATGATCCGGTTCAGGTCCATGGCCGGGAGATACACCTGAAAAACCCGATACACCACCATCGGCAGCACCACGGTGAGCACCGCCTGGGTCAGCGCTGCGCCGAGGTCGATGGTGAACAGTTTCCAGTGCGGCCGGTAATAGGCGATAAACCGGCGGAATCGGTCGAACTTCACTTTTTTCTTCCTTTCCTGCGTGAAAAAGATGCGGATAATATAGCATTCTTTTGCGCCGGAAGAACTATGAGTGCGGTTTTTTCCGCGAAATTCATTGCGTTGAACGTTTCCCGGGGTATATTGATTTTGTCTGTTATTTCAAAATCCGGAAAGAATCACGTATGAAAGCATTGGAAGGCAAAGTCGCCGTCGTCACCGGCGGCGCGAAAGGCATCGGCTCCGCCGTCGTTCGCCGTCTTGTTGCGGACGGTGCGCGGGTGATCATCGCCGACCTCGATCGGCAAAACGGAGAAGCGCTCGCCCGGGAATTGAAATCAGTGGATTTCATCTCCTGCGATGTGGGGTGTGAAGCGCAGGTGCGTGCCGTCATCGAGTTCGCCGACCGTTCGTATGGCCGTCTCGACATTCTGGTCAATGATGCCGCGCTGCAGCTCAATAAACCGCTGCTCGATACTTCGCTGGAGGAATTTGAGCGGGTCATGAACGTCAATGTAACCGGTTCGTTTCTGTTTCTGCGGGAAGGGGCCCGGTCTATGATCGCGCATGGGATTCCGGGGGCGATTGTCAATTTTTCCTCCACTTTCGCCATTGTCGGATCACCGGGATATTTCGCCTATCATGCCTCGAAAGGGGCTATTGCTTCGATGACCCGCGCCGCCGCCATCGCCCTGATGCCGTATGGAATCCGGGTTAATGCAGTCGCTCCCGGCACTACCGATACACCGGGACTGCATGACGGGGCGCGCGATACCGGAGACGAGGAGCGGGGAATGGCCGGATTTCTGGCGTTGCAGCCGCTGAAGCGTTTCGGACGGCCGGAGGAGATTGCGGAGGTGGTCCGTTTCCTGGCCGGCGAGGAGTCCGGATTCATGCACGGCGCGGTGGTCACGGCCGACGGCGGTTACACGATCGTTTAAATGAAATATAGAAAGGGGCGGGGCATGATGAAGGTGCTGGAGCGTTTTCTGCGTTATACCGCTTTTGACACCCGTTCGGACGAGGCGACCGGGAAGCATCCTTCCACGCCGGGGCAGCGGTACTTCGCGGAATCCCTTGCCGGAGAGCTGCGGGAGTTGGGACTGCAGGAAATCCGGATTACGAAATACGGTCATCTCGTTGCCGCATTGCCGCCGACTCTGGGGTATGAGGACGCGCCCGTGCTCGGGTTGATCGCGCATCTCGACACTGCTGGCGAAGCGTCCGGTGCCAATATCCGACCGCAGGTCGTCGAACGGTATTCGGGCGGCGTGCTGGCGCTGGGGCAGAGCGGGAAAATGCTCGATCCCGCGATCTTTCCGGTGTTGAACCGTCTTCATGGACATACGCTGGTGACTACCGACGGTACTACGCTGCTCGGCGCGGACGACAAGGCAGGCATCGCCGAAATCATCACCGCTGTGGCGGAAATCATTGCCGCCGGAGTGCCGCACGGGGCGATCCGACTGGCATTTACGCCGGATGAGGAGATTGGCGAAGGCGCACGATATTTTGACGTTGTCGGATTCGGGGCGGATTATGCCTATACCGTGGACGGCGGGGCGGCTGGAGAGATCGAATTTCAGAATTTTCACGCGGCTGAAGCAACTTTTGCCATCCGCGGGCGTTCCGTGCATCCGGGAACGGCCCGTGGGGTGATGCGCAACGCGATCAAGATCGCCGGTGAACTGCAGGCCTTATTCCCGCCGGAAGAGGCGCCGGAACACACCGACGGCTTTGACGGTTTCTACCATCCTGTCCGCCTGGCCGGCGGCGTGGGGGAGGCCGAGCTGGTTGTGCTGCTGCGCGATCATGACCGGGCCCGTTTTGAGACGCGCAAGGAGTTCTGCCGCACTGCCGCCGAAACTCTGAACCGGCGTTACGGTCCCGGTGCCGTGGCCGTCGCCATCCGGGATCAGTATGCCAATATGGAGGAGGTCATCCGCCGTCATCCGGAATTGATTGAAATTGCGGAACAGGCCATTCGGGAGGCCGGGTTGGAACCGGTCAGTCCGCCGATTCGTGGGGGGACTGATGGGGCGATGCTCTCTTTCCGCGGGCTGCCCTGTCCGAATCTCGGTACCGGCGGATACAATTTCCACGGCGAATATGAATTTGCCTCCGTACAGGAGATGGCTGCGTGTGTACGCATTCTGCGCGGCATCATCGTTGCTTTCGGGGAACTCCGGAAAGGCGGCCCGCAGCGGTGACAATGGCACCGGGAATCAGTGATTTCCGGTGTTTTTCAGATGGCGCTGCAACACCGCCGCGGCCAGCGCCACCATTTCAGGACAGGGGCGCTTCCGGTAATACGCCGCCGTCCGCTCTTCCGAAACCGGTTCGTCCCGGCGGCCAGACGGCAGGCCCAGCAGTTCGCGGCAGATCAGTGAACCGGCTTCCCGTTCGAATTCCCCGGTCAGCTGCCGGATGAAGGCGTAATGGGCGTCCTTGGCCTGTTTGTCATTCAAATCCGAGTACCCCCGCAGCAGATTCGCCGCCAGGATCATTCCGGAAACCGCGCCGCAGACCTCGCGCAGCCGACTCATGCCTCCTCCGAAGCCGGAGGCGAGGCGCATGGCGGTATCGAAATCCAGACCGCATTCTTCGTGAAACGCCCCCAGCACCGCCTGGGCGCAATTGGCACGGCGCAGAAACAGCGTTCGCGCCCGTTCTGCTTTGTTCTCTTCCGGTTTCATGAGATTTCCTGTTTTCTTTTTTTTTCGCGGCAATATATCACGGCAACCGGTTTTCCGCAAGCGGGTCGTGTCATTCCGGAGGAAGGGGCGGACGGGAAGGGCGTTGGAGTAGCCGGTACTGACCGGTCTGGTGGCGGGAATGTAACAGGATTGTAACATTTCTCTGATCTATCCCCAACAATGGCGGCTTATATTTAAAAAAAATCAGAAAAACAGGGTCGTTCCAGGAGAAGGAGTGACGTGAATCAAAATAAAGAACTTCTTTCATGAAAAGCATCCTGTCTGTTTCATTCAGTCCGGAAAAAACATGTAAAAGTAAAAGTTTGCTCAATTGGCAGCCCCCCGATTCAAGGGCTTTTTGAACGATGAAAAAAATACTGTGGGAAAAAAGGAGATAAAAATGTCCGAAAAACATTCATTCACACTGATCGAACTGCTGGTGGTGATTGCGATCATCGCCATTCTGGCCAGCATGTTGATGCCGGCGCTGGGCCGGGCGCGGTCCGCCGGGAAAAAGGCAGCCTGTATCAATAATGAAAAACAAATCGGCATTGCCATGGCATTATACGCGGATGATTATGAGGATTATCAGATTCCGGGGCGTTTTCTGTACACGCCGGCCACCGGTGGCTGGGGGAACTGGACCAATGTGCTGGATCGCCTTTATACGCACAATTCAAAACTTTACCATTGTCCGGAAGAACCGCAATTTGCCTGGGATGTGAAAAATAACAAGGATGGGAAAGATACGAGTTACGGCATCGCCATCTGCACCTGGGGCTATGAGCCTTATACGAATTTATCCGCCTGCAATTCCCATGTGGGGAACGCCGTCAAACGCGGTGCCGTCTTGCAGGCCATGGCCAGTCACCCGGGATCGAATCCGTATGTGTTCGGAGACAGTGTACCAAAAATGGTCAACGCCAATGGCGGTTGTCACCTCTGGACCCTTTCCGGCAGCGTGGCGACACAATTCTGGTATCCGTCGCGGGGACCGGCCACTTACAGCTGGGGGATTCATGCCTTGCGGCATCCCAACCGCAGTGGGAATTTCGCTTTTGTGGATGGCAGCGTACGCACGCTTCGATATGAAGAACTTGCCGGAGAGCGGGATGTTTACGCATCGCCCTATCAGGTGATGAACGGCAAGAAACTTGCCGGATGGGCTTCGTTTTAAAAATTTGGCAATTGACAGGAGTTGATTATGTGGAACTGGCCGCTTATCAGTTTGGTTGCGTTTATCGGATTTCTTATCAGCTGCAGAAGCTGGACCTGGAGGGGAAAAGTAATGGCCGGCATCTGTTTTGTCGGTCTTCTGGTGACGACGGTATTCGGGATTACACGAACTCCGGATCATGATTTTATAGTCAAGGAGTGCGGGTACTACGCTTCGCAGGGGGCCCGGATCGGGGTGGAGCTTAAAAAGTCCAATGCTTCCGGGAAAGTTGCCCTGATTGTTTTCGATCATTTGAAAGATACGGATGAGTTCAAGGCGTTCCAATCGATTTTAAAGCGGTTCGGGGAGTGTGATGAGATTACGGTTCATACCGTAACGTTGGCGCATCCCCAGGCGGTCTCCGGAGCCGACCGACTGGACATGGCGGAATTCTGCCGCGTCCTTGACGGAATAGCGGCGGACCGGTCGGTGGTTTCGCTGGTCGGATTGCCTCGCGATCTCCGGCAGGTGCGCAGTTTGAGGCGCGGCAACGGCTGTGAAAAGCCTTTGATCGCGATTTGTGAAGATCCGGTGCCGGTACGGATTTTGAAAGAAAATCTGATTGATGGAGCGGTGGTGCAGAAACGGGATGCTTTTTTCAATACCGAGCCGGTCTCGGATTATCTGACGGCTTTTAATGAACGCTATCTTTATGTGGAGGCGAATTGAGTTATGATGGACGGGAAGCGGAGAAGAATGGGGCTGCTGGTGGCTGTCATGGCGTTTTTGCCGGTGGCTGTGGCCGCCTCTGCACTGACGGAACTTCCGGTGGGAAGTGTCATTGCCTGTGAAGGTGGTTATAAGGACCATATTCAGGGGATGGCTTGTGACGGGAAGGCGATTTACTGGTCATTTGCCTCTACTCTGGTAAAAACCGATTTACAGGGAAATTTGTTGAAAAGTATTCCGGTCCCCTATCATTGCGGCGATCCGTGTTGGGTTGAGGGTAAACTCTATGTGCCGTATGGCGGAGGTGCCTGGAATCGGGAAATAGGCAACGGTGAGTCGCGGAATTTCATTCGGGTTTACAACGCTGATCTCGAATGGGTGAAGGAGTATCGGATTCCGGAAGTTGTCTATGGGGCCGGGTGTGTGGAATTTCACAACGGCAGATTTTTTGTTGGAGGAGGACTGCCGGACGGGAAGACGGAAAATTACATTTACGAATATGATGAGAATTTTAAATTTCTGAAGCGCCATGTGATTCCGTTCTCTTCTTCGCTGGGGATCCAGACAATCAAGTATGCCGCGGGGTCATTCTGGCTTGGCTGTTATGGGAAACCCAATTTCTGCATTCGCACGGACGAACAGTTTCGAATTCAGAAACGATACGAATATGCGACAACGGTGGGGGTGATTGACCTGGGAGGAACTCCGGAATGCGTGAAGCTGCTGGTCGCATGGCATATAGCGGATCCCGTCCTCAAGCAGAACAAAGCCAAAGCGATTGTGGTCGCGGTTGAAAACGGAAAATTCCGGAGAAAATAGGGGTCTGCACTTTTCCATCACCATACCCCTGAACACCGGCCTCCGGATCGATGATTGATTCCGGGCAGACCGGTTTCGGCGGCGTGATTTTTCGATCCGGGTAGAAAACGCGAGCCGTTGTTTTCTGCGTCGTGTCATAGGGTTCTTTCCGGGAAAATATGCCGGTGCCGGATGGCGGGTGGTTGAAAATCCGGGATTGCCGCGATATATTGCTTTCCGTGAAAAGGTGATGGAGAAGATCATGAAAACCAAACTGACGGAAAGCCTCGAAGATTACATGGAGGCCATCGCGGAGCTGACCGCCGTAAAAGGGCATGCCCATTCCAAGGAGATTGCGGAGCGGCTCCATGTTACCATGCCCTCCGTCACCGGTGCGCTTCGACAGCTGGCAAAGCTCAATTATATCATTTACAACACCCATTTCCCCGTGGAATTGACGCCGGAAGGCCGGAAGGTGGCGGAACAGGTGATCTACCGCCACAAAATTCTGAAGAAATTTTTCGCGGAAATTCTGGGGCTTCCGCTGGAACAAGCTTCGGAAACCGCCTGTAAACTGGAACATATCATTGATGAAGAGGCCGTCGAGCGGTTCGTCATTTTTTCCGAAGCCATCGAAAATCGTACCGATGCCCGAAATCTTCAGACTTATCTGACCGAAGCCATGGCCAATCTTACGGCGGGAGACTATCCGGGGTTGTGTGTGCTGAGCGCTCTGGCTCCCGGGGAAACTGCGGTTATCGAACGCTGGAGTCGCAATCTCCGGCATCCGGAACGGCTTGGCATTGCTCCCGGCGCCACATTTACGCTCGCCTCGATTTCGCTGGACAAGACCCTGCTGCGTCTTGCCGTCGGCGACTGCACCGTGGAGATCGCGCAGGAGGATGCGGAAAATATCTGGGTTCGCCGCACCGCGGATCTCATGCCGTAACTGATCCGCGGTACCGGCGTGATTTCATCCCACCAGACTGGTGCCGATCCGGAGCAGACTGCCTGTCTGGTAGACGATCAGGGTCAGAATATAGGCCAGGAGAAACAATCCTGCTGCTTCCAGCGCGACCCATTTCCACGAATTCAACTCCCGCTTGATGATCGCCAACGTTGCCAGGCACGGCACCGACAGCAGACAGAACAGCATGACACAGAATCCCTGCAGGGGCGTGTAATGCCGAAGTAACTGCTGGCGCAGCGGGATTGATTCCTGATCCGTTTCTCCCTCGGCGTAGAGGATACCCAGCTGGGAGACGAAAACCTCTTTGGCCGCCAGCGCGGCGATGGAGGCAGTCGTCAGCTTCCAGTCAAACCCGATCGGACGGAAGAGCGGCTCCAACGCATGTCCGATCCGGCCGGAAATGGTATATTCCATCATCTCCGCCATCTTCTGGTTTTCCAGGGCGGTCACTTCATCATGGCTCCGGCGCACGGCGGTTACCAGTGCGGCGGCGGGGGCGGAGAGTGGTTCGTTCTCCAGCGCCTCGAGCTGTTCTTCCGGCAGGAATTCTCCGGCCTGGATTCCGTTTAATACGGTGGCATCCAGAGCTTTTTCCCGGGCCAGGAGCTGGAGGCCGCTTTCGTCGATGTGTCCGGCTTCCCGGGTTCGAGCGATCTGCGTGTCATAATCCTGCGAAAGTTCCTTTTTTTCCGGGAAGGTGTTGGCGATGTACAAAATCACACTTGCCGCCAGGATCAGGGTCCCCGCTTTGTGCAGATACATCCGGCCCCGGTCCCACATGTGCAGCAGCAGGCTCCGCAGGGTCGGCATCCGGTACGGCGGCAATTCCATCAGATAGACTTCGCCGTCCCCTTTGAACAGAGTGGATTTGAGCAGGCGCGCGGCGATCAGGGCCACGACAATGCCGATCACATAGATCAAACACATCATAACCGGGTAGTTATCGGGGAAAAACGCCGGGACGATCAGGGCGTAGATCGGCAGTCGTGCGCTGCAGCTCATCAGCGGCAGCACCATCACTGTGGTACGGCGGTCGCGATCCGATTCGATGGTGCGGGTTGCCATGATCGCCGGAACGGTGCAGCCGAAGCCCAGCACCAGCGGTACGAATGAGCGTCCCTGCAGGCCGAAACGGCGCATCAGACCGTCCATGACGAAGGCGGCGCGCGACATGTAGCCGGATTCCTCCAGAATTGCGATGGCAAAGAACAAAAAGAGAATATTCGGCAAAAACACCAGCACCCCGCCGACCCCGGAAATAACGCCGTCAGTCAGCAGAGAGCGTAGATAAGGCAGGCGTTCTTCCGGCCAGCCGGATTTGATCACGTCGGCAAGCCAGGCGAATCCGTCCTCAATGTATCCCATGAACGGGTCGGCGCAGATGAAGGTGAACCAGAACGTCGCCAGCATGATGAGAATGAACAGCGGCAGTCCGAGAAACTGATTGGTCATGACCGCGTCAATCCGGTCAGAGATTTCCCGCCGCCGCTCCTGAGTCATGGAGATGGTGTTGCGACAGGCCCCCGCCAGCATGGCGTAACGGCGGTCAGCCAGAAAGGTATCGGCCTCAATGGCATGTTTTTCACGCAGATGGCGGATCTGCTCCTCGACCTCGTCCAGGACCGGGGCGAATTCCGGCAGGCGTGTGACGGCGGCATCGTGTTCCAGCAGTTTGATGGCGAAGAACCGGGCGGGAATATGACGGAAATGTTCAATGTTCAACGCGTCGATTTTTTCGGCCACCGCACGGATTGCGTCGTCAATATCCGCACCGTAGGAGAGCATCGGCATACCGTGGTCGTCGAGTTCGGTGAGCGCCTTTTCCAGCCGGCGCAGCAGCGGGCGGACGCCGTCTGAGCGGCAGCCGACGGTCTGGACGATCGGGGCGCCGAAGTAGGTTTCCAGCTTGGGGATGTCGTATTTCAAGCCCTTTTTCCGGGCATCGTCGCTCATGTTGAAATCCAGCAGCATCGGGATATGCAGTTCGGCCAGCTGCGTGGTCAGATAAAGGCTGCGTCGCGGGATGGTGGAGTCCACTACATTCAGGATCAAGTCAATGCCGGGTCGGGTCAGTTCCCGGAAGGCCACCTCTTCTTCGGGAGAGCTGGATGAAAGCGAATAGATGCCGGGCAGGTCGATGAGTTCGATTTCCATATCGTTCAGGGTGAAATACCCTGTTTTGCTTTCGACCGTCACCCCGGGATAGTTGCCGACATGCTGGCGCGCTCCGGTCAGCGCGTTGAAAATACTGGTTTTTCCGCAATTGGGATTGCCGGCGAGCGCGATTCTGAAGTGTTTTTTCATATCAGTTGCCTTCCGGTTTCATGATGATCTTGGCTGCGTCGTCTCGGTGCAATGCCATGCTGGTTTCCAGAACCCGGACCCGCAGCAGGCTGCCGAAAGGCGCATGGGCTTCCATTTGCAGTCTGGCTCCGGCGACCAGGCCGACGTCCGCGAATTTTTTGCGACCGCGCATGCCCGGCATGATTTTTACGATGACACCTGTTGCGCCGACAGGCAGGTCCGCCAGGGTCAGTTCCTTTTCGGCGGCGGCCCGTTGCGCCGAAGGTTTCGAGGCGGAGCAGCCGCATGAACATGAAGTTTTTCCGGCATCCGACATATTTCATTCCTCCTGCTTTTCCGGGAGACGGTCGGGGACCGCAGTTCGAAAAAGCTAATTTTAGAGATTCAAGATCTTCCAGTTTTTCGGCGGCGGAGAGGAATGGCACTATCGTCATTCCGAAACGTCGCTCTTTTTCAGCAAAGAAACAACCGGACCGATCGATATGATTTAATATGGGAAACATACTATAATGGCTTTTGTAAAATTATCAAGTTAGCTTTGCCTAATATTTTAAAAAAAATCAACGCATAGTTTCCAGTTTGTTGCTGCCGGTTGCGGGAGCGGCTGCTGCCGGTTTCCGGTTCAGTTCTTCCGCCACGATCCGGCAGATCCGGGCCGGACCGGTTTCCCGGACGGCCAGAAAGGATTTGCCGCTCCGACGGCAGATGCCTTTGATGACGTTCAAGGCGTTATGGCTGTTGACGCGGGTGATGAAAACCACCACATCCGCGGCTTCGGCGGCGGCACGCAGTTGCTGTACGCCGCCACTTTCGCAGTGACCGGGGTGAAAGAAAACCTGTTCCGCTCCCAGGGAGGCAAAAGCGGATCGGTATTGTCGCTCCAGGCGGTCCAGGCCGCCGACCAGTGCGACCTTTACATTGTCCAGCGTGCAGTTTCCCGCCTCTTCCCGGTGGCGGCAGGCCTCGCGTTGAAAGGGACATGCGGGATCTTTTTCCACCAGAGTGGTAGAGGTAACCGGGGAGGGGAGCCCCGATTCCGGCACAGGGGATCGCCGCCCGAGACGCTCCAGCTCGTAACGCAGCATCCGCAGTTCCCGGCGACGCGTTTCCGCTTCGGTGAGTGCTTGCTGTAATTGTCGATTTTCCTGTTCCAGTGTCGTTATCCGCTGGTTTTGCTCGGCAAGCGTGGTGCGTTGCTCCCGCAGCATTTGTTCCTGTGCGGCGCACTGTTCCCGGAGGCGCGATGCACAGAAAAACGCGCCGGTTGCCGGATGGAATGCTTCCAGCAAGAGCCGATGGGCATGATAGGTCGCCAGGGAACGAAGATTCAGGCGTCCGTCTCCCGCCAGAGCCCAGAGGGTACCGGCGGGGGATTCATTCATCAGAGTTGTGGTTATGGCAAGTGGTGCCGTGGCGTTGTCATCGTCTGGCAGTCCCCGGATTCTGGCAGTTTCGCGGCGGAATTCCCGGGAAAAACGGCGCAGGAGGTTTGCGGCGATCGGGCTGTCCGGATCGTGAAATTCGTGATGCAGCCGATACAGGGCAAAAGCTGGGTCGAAGCGCGGGTTTTCCTGTTGGAGGCCGAACTTCCGGAAGAGTTTTTTCAGCAGCCGCTCGTCCCAGCTCAAAGTCAGCAGCAAACACACCATCAGGCAGTCGAATTCCGGCGTGGCGTCCAGTTCCGGCTTGGTCATGTTTTTTCCCTTTCATTTTTCTTTTTCGCCGCAATGAAGGGATTTTCCCATTCTGCGGCAGGCCGGAGATGGGAAGAAATCCCGAGGCGATCCAATGTTGTTATGGCTGGTTCATTTCCTGCTTCAGTTGGGTGACCCAGGCGGCGATGCGGTCGGGGGTGCGTTCCGGCTCGTTGTCATGGTCGAGCGCGAGTCCGCAGAAAAAGCCGTCTTCTTCCGCGGTGGAAGCGATATGGCGATACCCTTCGGCGGAGGTGCGCCCGATCAAGATGGCACCACGCGAAAGCGCGGTTTGGGCCAGTTCGCCCATGGCGTCGCAGAAGGAATCGCCGAATCCTTCCTGATCGCCCAGCCCGAAAACCGCCACTTTTCTGCCGGTAAGATTGGTGTTTGCCAGTCGGGAGATGGCGGCAGTCCAGTCGCCCTGCAATTCTCCCACGCCCCAGGTCGAACTGCCGAGAATCAGCAGCGCTGCATCCAAATCGGCAGGGGTGGCGTCAGCGATGTTGACGGGTTTGGTGCCGAATGCGTCGGCGATTTGCCGGGCGGCGCTTTCGGTGTTGCCGGTGGTACTGCCGTAAAGAACTTTCACTTCATCCATGGATATATCTCCTGTGGTTGGGGTTGAACCGGTTGATCCGGTTGAAAAAATCCTGCAGATCCGTGCAGGTGTCCAGCGTCCGGTCGGCGAACCGTTCGATCTGTCGGTACAGTTGCATGCGTGAAAGAGATTCTTCGGGGTTGCCGAAGACCAGCCAACCGCCCCGGTGTACGGGTGTCCGAGGGAGTTTGTCCATAAAGCCGACGACGTCTTTGGCAGGATAACCGATAAAAACGCCGACCTCATGAGGCAGGAATTCGCGGGAAAATCGTTCACGCAGCATGGTCAGCAGGGTTTCTGTAGTTGCGTTTTCGGGGTAGCCGCAACGGGTGAGGATGGCTCGTTTTTCGGGCAGAGCCAGTTCCTGGCGCAGTCGTTCCGGATGGTAGAAGAGAGCGAGTGAGCTTTGCGGTTCTGCCCGCAGTTCGAGATAGTCGAGTCGAAGCGTGTGGAAAATGTCCCGGCGATACAGGCAGAACTGAAAGCCTTCGGCGTTGCGCATCCGGTAACAATGGCGGACGCGGAGCAGTTCCGCGGGTTTGAGGCCGCTGCGAACCGCTGCGGTTTTAACCAGCAGGAAGCGGAGCAGTTCCTTGCGATGGTCTTCACAAATGGGAGGAAGCATTATTAGTTTCTCCTAATTGCGGATATGTTTTATTTAGTATTTTTCTGTTTCTAACGGATATTGGATTGAGTTTTGAAGAAATATAGAGGCAGTCTGGAAAAAGTCAATTAGCCTAAGCTAACTTTTTTGAAAAATTTCTTCTTCGAGTCGGGAGCAGCGGCATTGTGCCGGGTGACAGGGGAAGCCGGGTTGGATAGAAAAAACGGCAGGAGAGGCGAGAAACGAAGCGTGGGAAGTGATGGTAAAAAAACTCCGATCCGGCAGCGTCGGACAGCGTGAGCGATTGATTGTCACTTGCGTTGAATGTGGCGATCTGTCACTGCTTCTGCTGCTGTCGGAAGCTGATGGAATTTTTAGGAATTTCAGGAACAGCAGGAGAAAAAGAGGCTTGCCGAGCTGGAAATATGGCTTGACATCCGTTTTTTTCTTGCGCGTCTTTCCGGGTGCTTTACCGGTACCGACGGGATGAATTTTCTACTGTCAAAGTTTGCGGAGATGGGAAGCAAGTGGGAGGAGAGACAAAAAACAGCCCGGCGTACTACCGGGCTTGTTTTGCTTACGGGAAAATCTGCTTGTCGTTTATCGACATAAATACAACTCTATATCCGGCCCCTTCTTTAAATTCTACAAGCGCATAATATGATGCTTCCTCTTCCCTGTTGTCTGTGTCACAGAATTTCTGTTCAACGATCCAAACATTTTCAACGTTTATCGAGGTTCCTATTTTTTTCTTATTGTTCTGCACGTGCTTTGCAAATTCTGGGGCAACATCAGAAAATTTTGTAATCTTAGCTGGGCTAGTGAATTTTAATTTTATCGATACAATTGTGTTTAGCTTTTTTTCTAAAAAATCTTGTGCAAATAGTTCTGCCCCGGAATTGGAGAAGACTTTCACCTGAAATGCATCCGCATTTTCTGGAGAATTAGGATTTTCTTTTTTGGGCGTATCGTTATTAGGCGTTGATGGAACATTATTATTGGGGGATGAAATTTTTGCTACTACCAAAATAACAACCATCAGGATAATGATCATCAAGCATCCGTGTGATTGATTGACCTTTCCACCGCATTGTGGACACCTTTTTGCATCTCTTGCAACCATGTTGCCACATGATTTACATTTTTTTAGTCTTGCCATTTTTTTTGTCCGTTTATTTGTTAGGTATTTGTAATATATATCAGACTTTTATTTTCTTCAAGGGGGACACTCTCTATTTCTGATGAAAACAGGAGGTTTTTATTATATATAATGTTAATAATTCAATTGTTATCATGTTCTGTTGTGGTTTGTATGTTTTTTATAATGGTATATAATATATAAAAATTCCAGTAACAGCTAAATTATATGGGATTGTAGTTTTTGGAAATGCTATATTCTTTTGCCTTTTCGATAATGGAAAGTGTCAGCTGGAGCTTGTAGAGTTTTTTGACAATGCTATATTGACGATTTGCTTTTTAAGCCTATTTGCAAGGCTGGAGCTTGTAGAGTTTTTTGACAATGCTATATTAGCGTTCCGTAATGCAATCACTGCGCATTAGCTGGAGCTTGTAGAGTTTTTTGACAATGCTATATTGTTGACGAAAAATTGGAACCCGAACAATTCGCTGGAGCTTGTAGAGTTTTTTGACAATGCTATATTATAAAGGCAAAAATACTTGGTCTTCAAACACGCTGGAGCTTGTAGAGTTTTTTGACAATGCTATATTGTATCGGTCATAATTAGTTGAAAGATGATACTTTACAATATGGATTGATTCAAAAAAGCAGGAGTTGTTCCGGTTTTTTCTCCACCTCCTGCACCGTTTTTCCGTAAAGCGAAACCATGTCGCCGAACTGTTTGTCCGTCACCATCAGCAGCCGCACATAGCCGCCGGGCGGTACGATTTCCTCAATGTAACGATAGTATTTGCGCGCATTTTCCCGGCAGGAGGAGTATTTCGCGTAAACCGAATACTGCAACGCCATAAAGCCTTCGGACAATAAAAACTTCCGGAAATGCACATACTGCCGCTTCTCTTCCGGCGTGACCACCGGCAGGTCAAACATCACCATCAACCACATGGCCTTGATCTCCGAAACGGGAGTCCGGTCCGATGTCGCCATCACCCGAACTCCAGCAGTTTTTTCTTTTCCGCAAAAGAGGCGGCCAGCTGCCGGGCATGAAGAGTCAGCAGCTCCGTCAAGCCGTGCCACTCGCCGTATCGGCGAACCGGTTCCAGCAGGCCATTCAGCAGCGCGCGGCGCTGTTCCTGCCCGATGCCGGAGAGCGGCTGATTCGCCGGATTCAAACCGACCGCCACCCGGTCCACCAGACAGCGGTACGGCTCCATCAGGTCGTCCGCCAGACAGAAGGCATTATAACGGTTCCGGTGATGAATACCCAGCGTCGGATGCAGCCCCGCCCCGCAGATCGCCCGTGCCGTCATCGCCCGCAATACTGCATATCCGTAATTGAGAAGCATGTTGTTGTCGGTGGCCTCCCGGTCACGGAGAAACGGTTGGTCGAACAGCATTTTCCAGTAAATCACCGCCGCCCGGCCCTCCAGATTGTCCGGATCCCCGGAGCGAACCCGGTCTGCCAGCGCCGTCAGTCCTCCGTCATGGCCACGCAATTCCTGTAATAAGCCTCCCTGAGCTTTGATTTTGGCCGTTACCACCGTCTGCCACAGGCGCTTCCGCAGCGGCAGCGCAGCGGCGGCCTGAAGACGGAAGCGCTCGTTCTGCAGATAGTTCGCCGCCAGCGGCAGCTGCATCGCCGCCGGCAGCCGGTCCGGTCCGGAAATCACGACCGCCACGCCCGCTTCCGCCAGGGCCGCCAGCAGGGCGCCGGTGATGGAGACCGCCGGCACGCCGAGAATCACGCACTCGATCTCGCCCAGCGGCACCCGGTGTTCTTCCCCGTCGGTGGTCCGGAGCACCAGCAGGCGGTTCTCCAGACTCAGCCGGGCCGATCGTTCGGCAACTTCGATGATGCGCTTAGTCATTGGCACGCCGCAGTTCGCCGAGCGGAGTCGTCCGGAATTTCACCATGCCGCCCTTGAAGGCGGCGGAAAGTGTCGGCCAGAACCACAATTTTGCGGATATCAACTCCTGTTTCAAGCGCGCTTCATGGATCGGTGTGCAGGAGAACTGCGGCAGTGAGACGCCGCGAATGACGCAGAGATATTCTTGACCGTCCCTGGTCCAGCGGACCAGATCACCTTTGCGCAGGGTGAATTTGAGCGGGTTGCCGTTTTTAACTTTCGGATAAACCGGTTCTCCCCGCTGGAGACGCAGCCGGGCGTCCAGTACGCTGACGATTTCACCCTCCCAGCCGACTTCCCGGCCTGCGGCATCCCGTTTGGCATAGATGGCCAGCACGTGATTGGCGCCGTTCTGCACTTCACGGCGGCGGTCTCCGGTACCGATGGTCCGGGTCGTCACGTTCTGACGGACCCGGACGCAGCGGATGGTGTTGACCGGGCGGCCGAAACGGTCGCACAGTACCGGCAGATTTTTTTCATCCGTAAACGCTTTCCGGGGATCGGGCTGGCCCAGTTCCGCCAGTTTCTCCGTCACCGCCCGGCGGATGGCGTCGTCGACGATGTCCGCCACGCCGCCCGCGTCCAGAGCATCCAGCCGGCGCCGGACGTGCCGCAGATTGCCGCCGTGGGATTTGCTGTAAATCGTTTCCCGATGCAGCGCGCCGCGGATCTTGTTCACCACGTGGTGCGAAATGCCGACCGTTGCCAGCATTGCCCGGGCCTGCGTATACAGGGGATTGATAATCAGAGGCTGCTTTTCCTCTATGGCCTGTTTGCGCACTGCCAGCGGCATTTCCGCCACGGCTTTGACGATGGCCGGCGAGCTGACTGCTATTGTCAGGGCGTCGATTGCGTGTTGGCGATGGTCGGTACGGACTTTTTCACCTTCACCCAGCAGGTAATTGCCACCCCAGGCGCGCCGGACCACCGCGGTGCAGCCGCCGGCGCTGCACTGCAATCGCAACGTGCCGTGCCGATCCCAGCGGCCGCCGTACAGAAGCGCCAGATATTCCATGGCCAGCTTGCTGGCATAACGGGTGTCGTTGAGATTGCGTTCGATGAAATCCTGAATGCTGGTTTCCTCCATCTGGAAGCGTTCCAGTTTGGCGGCGGCAAAGGGCCCCTTGAAGTGCCGGACCCGTTCCAGAATCTTCTGATACTCTTCCGCGGGAAACGCCTCGAACGGCAGACGGTCGCCTTTGGCCGCGTTGGCGTCGCGCAGGCTCAGGGTTTTATTGGCGTAGGAGTCGTCCATGGAGCGGGAATACGGCACGATGTGTTCGATATGCACCAGACCGCCGTGCAGCAGCTCGTGCATGGAGAAACGTCTCCCGGTGTAGGGACAGGTGAAATCGCATTCTTCGGCCAGCATGACTTTGAGAATATCCCGGCGCGAGGGACTGGTAATGCCGGCTTCGCGTGTGATGGCGGCGGCGATTCCGGCGCGCTTCTTTTCCTGGTCGCGGTTGTTGCGGGTGATCCGCTCCCGTTCCTTGCCGCTGTTTTTGAGGTTGCGGGCCAGCTCCAGCCGGATCAGGTCGGGCTTGCCGTATTGGCGGATGACGGCGTTGACTACTCGGCGCATTTCCGTCAAGGTCCGGTGGACGATGGGGTTACGCAGTTCGATGTCGGTGTCGTCCAGCGGCGGCAGCAACTCCAGCACCCGGTCGGTGGCTTGAAACTGTTCCGGATACTCGGCCTTGATCACCGTGTTGAGCGCGAGACCGGACTCCAGGCCCGGCAGCAGCCGTTCGAGGGCCCGGCGCGAAAAATTGCAGTAGCCTTCGGGCAGGGGCAGGCGGAGGGCTTTTTCCGCGGTTTCTTCGTTCAGTCTCCAGCGTTCGCGCAGAATCCGGCGCAGGACTTCATCTTTTTCAATGGAAACAAGCTGATGCAGAAAAAGTTCCCGGTCGGCGGCGCTCATCATTGCTGTCGCCGTCCCGAAGACTTGAAATAAAATCGCATGCAGCGCGTGGCCGTTGATCTGTTTTTCCTCGTCGCCAAGCGTGAATTTTTCGCCCTTGCCGAGACCGGCAAGTTTTCCCAGCCGGGAGAGCGCAATGGTTCCCTGAACGGTTAGTTCTCCGCTCAATCCATCCAGTACCGTCAGAACTTTCCGGCGTTCCTCTTCCGTCAATGTACGCACGATGCCGCCTCTGCCGCTGACCCGCAGATGGTTGACTCCTTGAAGCACCCGGAAGTGCTGGGCGAGAGGATCCAGGAGGGAACAGCGCCGCCGATCCGGTTCCAGCTGGCAGGTGCCGATCAGATGCTTGCAGCTTTTCAGTTTTCGTTGAAAGAAGATGGCGTGATGCAGTTCCTTTTCCAACGCTTCGGAAATCAGGTCGCGGCGGGCGGCGCAGATTTTGTGCAATTCCTCCTCGAACATGCTGCGCTCGGTGTACCGGGTGCGGATCCGGCGCTGCTCCGGATCAAGTCCGGCGAAATATTCTCCGAGCGTTCGCGCTCCGGATGCCTGTATGGCCTGCTTCAGTTCCGCAATCTGCGACAGGACCACGCCGGAATCGGTGTCTTTCGCCTCCTGTTTGCGATTGCTTTTGTATCCTCGTCGCTGACCGAGATGGTAGAGGGCGCGCCCCAGCTGCATGGGGGAAAGCGGTCGATCCAGTGCTGCCGCCCGCAGCAGGTACGGCAGAACGTGGGCTCCCGTCCTGCGCCGTTCTTCCGGGAGAGTCTGCAGAAATTCTCCGTCGATGCGTGTGAAAAATTCCGGAGTCAGGTCCGATGGCAGCATGCCCGTCCGGGTCAGGATGGCGGTCAGTTCATCTTTATGCTGCCGACGGCGTTGGTAAGCGATTCGTAACGCCCGTTTCAGGCGGCGTTCGGCGCAGCGCGACTCGCCTTTCCCGGCAGTGATTTCCTCGTCTGTGGCCGCGAGGCCCGGTTCGAAAATCCGAACGCCCCAGTCCAGCAATGCCACCTGATCGTCCCGGTCGTCGTCTATGATTGCCCACCCTACCGAGCTGATGCCGAGATCAAGGCCGAGGATCCGCTGCTTCATGTTTTTCTCCTTTTTTTATGTTATGCCACTTGAAAAAAAGATGAGATTGAATTATTATTTCAATAACTCTACAAGTTCTGGTAAAGAACTTCTGCAGGCGACTTTCCGCGGAAAGTCCTCCAGGCGGCTTCAATAGCCGCTTTTTTTGTCAAGTCCAGTCGATAAGCTTCGAAATAATAATAGCATGATTTTTCAGGCCTTGCAAGGAATAGAAATCTGGTTGAAAGAAGATTCTTAACTTTGCAGCAAAAAGAGAAAATCCGAAGAGATTATCGTTTCGAGAAAGCGTCTGATTCACATGCCGGAGCTGAGACCATAGCAGACAGGCGAAAACAGTTATGGACAACGTCTGTTGTTGGGAAAAAAATTGGAGCGAGTGACCGGAATCGAACCGGCGACAATCACGTTGGCAACGTGATGCTCTACCAACTGAGCTACACTCGCTTGTTGCTGCTGACTGAAAAAAAACTGGAGCGAGTGACCGGAATCGAACCGGCGACAATCACGTTGGCAACGTGATGCTCTACCAACTGAGCTACACTCGCTTGATCGTTCAGCAAATTTACAATAACGCTCTTTCGTATTTTTGCAAGTTCCGGCATGATAAAAAAACAGGTTTTTTCTGCAAAATCCGGTGTTTTATCCGGGGTTTTGTGAATCCGGGAGCGTGTTTCCGGGGCCGCCGTCATTTTTACAGGAAGAGAAGCCGCCTGTTTTTATGGCATGGAACCTTGAAAAAAACATCTCTGGCGCTATTGTTTCATCAATTGTCCCCCGATTGACCCGGAAACCCGGAAAAAACAGGAGCCTGCGCATGGCTAAAAAAATGACCTCCGCTTTTGCCGCCGCCGCCGGACTGGTGGTGGTTCTGCTGCTGGTGGCAAGTCCACTCTTCCTCTGGTTCTGCTGCCGTATCGAACCCCGAAACGGTGAAGTCGCCGTTCTCATTCGCAAAACCGGCCTCGAACTGCCTGAAGGTGAAATCATCGCCCCCGATGCCCGTTACAAGGGGATTCAGCTGGAAGTGCTCGGCGAAGGCCGTTATTTCCGCAACCCCTACACCTGGACCTGGGAGATCGTCAAAATCACCGATATCCCGGCGGGGAAATTCGGCGTTCTGGTCCGCAAATTCGGCAAAGATCTCCCTGAAGGTGAAATCATCGCTCCCGGCCCGGAGTATAAAGGCATCGTGCGGGAGGTTCTCGGTACCGGGAAACATCGTCTCAACCCCTACGCCTACGAAGTCAAGATCTTCGATGACCTGAAGATCCGGCCGGGACATATCGGCATCGTCACCTCCTTGTGTGGCGGCGACCTTTTTTCCGGCATCGCCAATGACTTCAGCAATCATCACGGTTTTCTGGTGGCGTCCGGGCGCAAGGGGGTGTTGAGCGAAGTCCTCAAGGAGGGAACGCACCGGATCAATCCCTTTTTGTACAGCGTCGCCATCGTCAATACCCAGAGTCAGCGCCATGAATTCAGCGGCAATGATGCGATCAGCTTTTTTACCGTGGACGGATTTCAGGTGTCCTTGGAAGGTACGGTTGAATTCAATATCGATCCGGCTCAGGCTTCCCGTCTGGCCAATGAGGTCGGTACTTTGGAGGATATCCTGAAAAAACTGATTCTGCCCAATGTCCACGGCTTTGCCCGGCTCGAAGGCAGTAAGAAAACAGCTACGGAATTCATTGTCGGTGAGAGCCGCCAGATTTTTCAGGAGCAGCTGGACAGTTACCTGAAACAAAATTGCAGTCGCTGGGGCGTTTCCATCAATTCTGTGCTGATCCGTGATATCATTCCTCCTCAGGAGATCGCGGAAATTATCCGGAATCGGGAACTGGCTCAACAGGAGGCGAAAAAGTTCCGCCAGCAGATCGAACAGGCGAAATCCGACGCCGAACTCAAGCGCCAGGAGATGCTTGCCATCCAGAATCGCAGCAAAGTCGAGGCCGAAACCGCCCGGCTGACCGCCGAGATCGCCGCCCGGCAGGAACAGCTGGAGCGTACCATCGCCGCCCGCACGGAGCTGGAAGTGGCGGAGACCGCCTACCGGACCACGCAGGCGGAAACCGAGGCCGCCTTGAAACTGGCCGAGGCCGAACGGCAGGTCATTGCCGAGCGCAACCGCAGCGAAGCCGATGTACTGCGCCGCAATGTTGCCGCCTACGGCAGTGGCAGTGCCTTTGTCCGCGCCCGGTTGTATGAGAAGATTGCTCCGGGGTTGACTGCCATCATGACGAACTCCGATGGCGGAGGAACCCCGAATTTCGGATTGCCGCTGCAATCCGGTCACACTGCTGAATCCGTCAAACATGGAGGCGCTGCCCAATGAACGAATCATCTGCTGCCACTGTTTCCCGTTTTTCGCGCCTTCTGCCGGCTGTTGCGGCCGTGGTGCTGGTGCTGGTACTCGCCTGGGGCGGGTATCAGTGGTTTTTCTGCCGTTTTTACGTGCCCCCGGGGCATATGGCGATCGTGACCGCCAAAACGGGTAAAAATCCGTCGCCGGGTGCTATTCTGGTCGAGGACGGCGAGAAGGGGATCCGTCGGGAAGTGCTGGCGGAAGGACGTCATTTTCTGGATCCGTTTCTTTATGACGTGAAAATTGTGCCCGCCATCCAGATTCCGCTTGGCAAGGTGGGGCTGGTCACTTCCAAGGTGGGCGCGGAGCTGCCCCCCGGCGAAATCATCGCTCCCGACCACCAGAGCAAAGGGCTCTGGCGCGATGTACTCGGGCCGGGGACTTATCGATTGAATCCTCAGGGGTATCAGGTGGAGATCGTCGACGCCATCAACATTCCGGTGGGGTACGTCGGCGTGGTTACTTCCCAGACCGGCAAGGCGCCGCAGCCCGGAACTTTTGCCAAGTTGGGCGAAAAAGGGGTGCTGCGGGATATTCTGCAGCCGGGATTGTACTACATCAATACCCGGGCTTACCTGGTGAATGTCATTGAAATCGGCATGAATCAGGTCAGTATGACCGGTGAGGGCGGCAGCAGTCTCATTGCCGGGCGCAATGATTTGAGTTCCTTCGGCAATGCTCTGCAGGAAATGCAGCTCAATACCCTGAGCAAGCAGCGCTCGACCCGGATGAAGGCCGCTCTGGCCGCCAACCCGCAACGCGCTGCGGTGCCGCCGTCGCCTTCCGTTGCGAAAAAAGGCGGCGGTCGCGAAATCGTCGCTGACGCCGTACAACTCGAAACGGCGGCCGAAGACCTGGGCAACGCGGATGCGAACCGCGTCATTTACGGAATCAGCCGTTATGTGGAGTTTCCCTCCCGGGACGGATTCAAGATTCTCATTGACATGACGGTGGAATTCGAGCTGATGCCGGAGCACATTTCTCTGCTTTATCTGCTGTACGGCGACCTGCCGCAGGTAGTGGAGAATATCATCCTGCCCCAGGTGCTCTCCGTTTCCCGGTTGAAAGGTTCTTCTTACAAGGCACAGGATTTTATCATGGGCGAAGGCCGGGAAACGTTCCAGAAAGATTTGCGCAACGATCTGGTCAAGGCTCTGGCCGAAAAAAACATTATCGTGCATAACGCGATTATCCGCAACGTGGAGATCCCGGTGGACATCCTGACGCCGATCCGCGCCGTCAGTATCGCCCGCGAGCAGAACCTGACCAATCTCTCGCTGCAGGAGACCGCAAAAGTTCAGGCGGAACTTAATACTGAACAGGCCATGATTCAGCAGCGCAGCAAAGAGGTGGAACAGGAAACCCGCAAACTGGTGGCGGAAATTATGGCCAATCAGAAAAATTCCGTCGAGAAACTCCGCGCCGAAACCGCTCTGGCTGTAGCCGGTCTGCAGCTGAAAAAGTCGGAGATTGAGGCCCGGACCGTCAAACTTCGTGGAGAGACCGACGTGAAAGTGAATTTCCTCAAGGAAAACGAATTGGCCAACGGGGCCTTTCTCAAATCCCAGGTGCTGGGTGATCTCGGCATTCTTGCCGATCTGCGTTTTGTGGAAATGCTCAATCCGGCAGTACAGACCCGGATCATTCATGCCGGGGAAGGCACCCTCTGGACTGACCTGAAACAGTCTTCCATTGCGTTGCCGTTGCCGACTTCCCGGAGCGTTTCTCCGGCGGCTTCCGGGAGTGGGCCGACATCGAACCTGTTGCCGGCACCGATTCCGGTGCCCCAGCCGTTGCCCGCGCCTGCGCCGGTAAAGGCCATGCAGTAGAAAACAGCGGCGCAAGATCCGCATTCCGGCCTGAAGCTTCGGAGTGACCGGAATGCGGAATTTTGAAAAAAAGATTCAAAACGGGACAGGATCGTCCGACGCAGCCTTCAATGTTTCGCTGCGCCATTCGGAGATCGCCGCAAGAAAAGCCGAAACCACGTCTTTCGCCTTGGCCGGTCCGATCCCTTTGAGCCGGGCCGCCTCTTCCGGGGTGGCCGGTTGCATCTGCGCCAGTCCCGTCAGCGCGGCATCGGTGAGAATCCGGTAGGCGGGAACGCCGCGTTCCCGTGCCAGCTGCTGTCGCAGTCGGCGCAGGATTTCAAAAAGGTCGTTGACTTCCGAGGGGGATTCGTCCTCAGTTGCGGCGGGGGGAGGGAACGCGCGTTTTGCCGGAGTTGTTTTTTTTCCGGCATAAGGTTCCGGATCAAGCTCCGGCAGCGCCAGCGGCGGGACGTCTTTGCCTGCCAGAACCTCCGCTCCGATGGCAGTCAGGTCCAGACAGGGATATTCCGGCGAACCGCAGCGTCCGAGCAATCTGCCGTCTTCCAGAACCCGCAGCAGTGCCATGATCTGGTTTTGCCGGAGCGCGGCCAGCCGTCCGAAATAACGGTTTCGGTCCAGTCCCCGTTCCACGATTTCCGCCCGGCGCGCGCCTGCGAGAATCGCACTGAGTTTGCCGCCGCCCAGCCGTCCGCCGAATGAATCAACCGCCGCCAGAACCAGGCGGATTGTCGCCGTCTCCGCTGCGTCCGGTTGCCGGACTGCAGCCGCACGACGCTGATCCATGCTGCAGAAATCACAGCTGCCGCAAGTCCAGTTTCCGGCTTCTTCCCCGAAGTATTCGATCAGGTATTTCTGACGGCAGGAGCGGCATCGCGCATACCCGAGGACTTCCTCCAGCCGTGACAGTTCGAAATCGTGTTTCCGCTCCAGTTCCGTAAAGTCGATACCCAGTTGCGTTTCTCCGGGGCGGAGCAGTTCCGTCGTCCGGCCGCTGAACGGCGCGTGCCACTCCAGACAATCGCCATCCAGGGCCCGCAGAACCCGCCGCAACTGTTCCGGACGCAGTCCCGCCACCTGCGCCAGCTCTTCGACCGAGCAGTCCATTCGATGCAGCAGCGCTTCGCCGTAAGCGGCAATGACCCGGTGGATGAAACGCGACCGCTGGTTTTTCTCAGCAGCATGTGCGTTGGACAGTTCTTGCAGACTGCCCCGGAAACACAGGGTGCCACGGTTTCCGGTCCGATAGGAACGTTCCACATATCCGGCTTTTTCCAGCACGCTCAGGGCGCTTCCGGCGGCGGTGTCGCTGCCCGCTTCCGGCGTCAGTTCGGCCAGTTCATTCAGAGACAATTCCAGCGACCGGCTGTTGCGTTCCGCCGCCAGCCGGTCCAGCGTCCGGTAGACTCCGTTCACCAGCTCCGGCGATGGATTGTTCAGATTGATCAGGAACTCCTGTACAAAACGGTCGCTGTAGGAAAACAGCAGAATGCATTCCGCCGGTTCTCCGTCCCGTCCGGCGCGCCCGGCCTCCTGATAATAGGCTTCCAGCGAGCCGGTGAGATTGTAATGCACCACGCGCCGCACATCCGGTCGGTCGATCCCCATGCCGAAGGCATTGGTCGCCGCCAGCACCGGACAGGGATCGTTCATAAAGCGCTCCTGGGCTTCCACGCGGGCGGCATCATCCATGCCGGCATGATAGGCGATACAGCCGAAACGTTCGGAAATCTCCTCGACGGCCTTGCGGGTGGAAGCGTAGATGATGGTCGGAAGCTTCTGCTTTAAAAGGGAGGCCAGTACCTTCTCCTTATCTTCCCGGCGCGGACATTCCCGGACAGAGAACGACAGATTGGGACGCTTGAATCCGGCCACCATAAGCTCCATCTCCGGACGATGCAACTGAGTGCGGATATCGTCACGTACCTGTCGCGTGGCCGTTGCGGTAAACGCGCAGACCTGCGGTACGGAGAACCGTTCAGCGCATTCCCCGAGCCGCAGGTAGGACGGGCGGAAGTCATGTCCCCATTGACTGATACAATGGGCTTCATCGACGACCAGCATGGATGGGGGCGCGTCGTGCAGCAGCCCTTGAAAAGCGCCGGTTTGGAAACGTTCCGGCGCCACGTAGAGCAGTTTCACCCGTCCCGCGACGGTATCGCGGAAAATCAGCTGCTGTTCGCCGAGATCCACCATGCTGTTGACACACGCTGCGGCGATTCCCCGGGACTGAAGGGCATCCACCTGGTCCTTCATCAGCGAGATCAGGGGAGAAACCACGATCGCGTATCCCGGACGCAGCAGGGCCGGGAGCTGGTAGCAGAGAGATTTCCCTGCGCCCGTCGGCATGACAACGCAGAGATCGCGTCCGGCCAGCACCCGCTCCACGATTTCACGTTGGTTGTCCAGGAAACGGTCGTAACCGAAAAAGCGGCTCAGGGCCGTCGCAATTGGATCCGTCATGATGGGTATTGATTCCGCAGGGTCGTGTCATTCTTCATCCGGATAATATAACTCCTCTTCCGGGACCGGGCAATCGTGGAATGAAAAAAACACACAGATACGGTCGTGTCGCCTCCTGCCTGCAGGAACGCTTTCCCCATCAATGCATTTTACGGAAAAGACGCACGCCATGAGGCGCGACCGAAAAATCTCCGGCAAGCTCCACGTTTTCCCCGTTCCAGAGATCACGTCCGCCGGCTTCGAGATTCAGCCGGCAGACGCGCCTTTGCTCACTGCGGTTGAAGATCCCTATCGCCTCCGTGTCGTCCGCCAGTGCCTTGCGGTAGACCCAAATTCCGTCCTGCCGTTTTTCGATAACCGGCGCTGCTGCCAGCGGATCCTGGTTAATCGCGATGACGTCATCGTTGGTCAGCAATTGGAAGGTATCATCATCCATTCCGGCGATGTCGCAGCTCAGCAGCAGCGGTGCGGAAAGCAGACACCAGAGGGAAAACTGCAATCGCTGTTCTTCCAGCGTGAGTCGACTGGGCGTATAGGTCGGGTTTGGTCGGTTCGGGATGCCGATTGCGCCAATTTGCAGCATATCCGGGTCCGGGAAGCGTCCCGGCGCCAATTGCCGATGCCAGGCTGCGGGGTGTTCGAAGCCGTTCCGTTCGATGCTTTCCCACTCATCCCGGATGTCGGCGGTGATCCGGCAGAGCTGGGCATGCCGGAGGAGTCCGGCAGCATTTTCAACCGGTGCGTTGTTCGAGAGACTCAATACAATGTCACGGCCGCAGCTGCGCAGATCGGCGGCGATCCGCTCTGTCGTCGGCAGATCGTTGGGCAGCCAGTCCACCTTGACGAAATCAACGCCCCATTCCGCCCATTGCCGGACGTCGTCGGAGAAATGCCATTTCGTACCGATCCGATCGACCTTGCGTTCATGCAGACCCGGATATCTGCCGAAGACCTGCTGGGGCTGAAGTCGTTCTGATTCCGGCAGAAAGCAGGCTTGTTCCATTCCGCCGTCGCTGCTGCTGCCGCGGAATCCGGCATAGGTGGAGATCCAGGGCGTCGAGTAGATGCCGAAGCGCAGGCCGAGGCGGTGAACGAAATCCGCCAGGGCTTTCATGTCGGGAAAGCGTTCGTTGCCCTGCAGTGCGTTGTACCGTCCGCCGCGTTTCCCCTGCCAGCAGTCATCGATATTGACGGTATTCCAGCCGTGGGCGGCGAGTCCGCGTTCGACCAGGGCGGCGGCGGTTTCGCGGATCCGGGTGTCGGAAACGCCTTCGGAAAAACAGTACCAGCTGTTCCAGCCCATGGGCGGAGTCAACTGGATGGCGTCGCCGATCAGTAATTTCACGGTAATGGCGGTTTCCCCGGCGCGATTGGCGGCAACGAACGTGACCGGATAGCACCCCTCCCGGGCGATCACTCCGGAAAGAACGCCGCTGCCCGCATCGAAACGGGTCCCTTCCGGCGGGTTGACACAACGCAACGATATGGTCTCACCTTCGACCGGCAGCGGCAGAAAGAACTGATTTCCGGGACGGGCACCGAAGACTTTTGCCGTATGAAAGCGCGGAGCAACGGGTTGTTTCCGGGAAGATGGAATGTTTATCATGCTGTTGTAATTCCTTGTGTCAATTCACATACTCTTCTATAAGTTAAGATAGAAATACGAATCATTCAAATCTGAGTATGGGTGAAATGATCAGGATTTTTAAACCGCATTCTCATTCCGGATACGCCGATCCGAGCTGAGGGGGAGTAGGGGAATGGAAATCCATATCGGCATGAAAAAAGCCGGCAACATCCATTGCCGGCCTGCAGAATCAAAAACTGGAGCCAATGATCGGAATCGAACCGATGACCTATTCATTACGAGTGAATTGCTCTACCGACTGAGCTACATTGGCCCGGGCATGTCTATAGTATATCTGAGAATATAACGCCTTTTTTCGAAAAATCCAGCCGGATTTGATGAAAAAAGACGCTTCTCTTGGTTTTTTTGTGCGCTTTTCAATGGAGGAGGAGACGACGGAATGGGGTTTTCCGAAAATTGCAGATATCCTGCGATTTCATCATGGCCGGGGGGACGTCATGCTCCGGCGTGTTCCCGGCGCGCGAATTCCACCAGATTCTCCCCGGTCAACTCGCCCAGCAGCGCCAGACTGATCGGCGCATTGGTCCAGCCGGTGTAGATGCTGGCCGCACCGCCTTCATGATGGTCGCCGCCGCCCCAGGTTTCATGTTCCGCGTCATACAACCCCCGCCAGCAGCCGCGCAGCCAGGGGTGATCCGTATGGTCCTGTATTTCCAGCAGCCGCGTGGCAAGACGTTCAAACATTTCCCGGTCCGCCGGTTCTCCGCCAGATGCGGCAGCGCACTGAAAGGCCGTCAATGCCCAGTTGACCGTGTAGACCAAATCGATCAGTCCTGCCCCCTGCGGGGTTTCATAATGTTCGCTCGGCAGCAGGGAGCGGGGATGATAAACGCTGCGGAGCCGCGCCGAAAATTCCCGGCGCACCCGGGCAAAGATTTCGTGGGAGAAAACCCCTTCGCAGACCGCGGCTCCCAGCAGGGCATAGGCACAATCACTGATGGAGAATTTTTCCGGAGCGCGCAGCAGAAACCCCATATAATTCCGCGCCGCTGATTCGTATTCCTCCCGTCGGTCGGCGTCCGCCGCGGCGAAGGCGAATGCCATACAAACCAGTGCTCCCCAGTGTGGTTCATGGATTTTTCCGTGCCAGCGGCATTCCGGTGCCGGCTGCTGCCGGTCGAAACTCTGCCGGAAGCCTTCCAGCAGCGCCTGGCCGAGAATGGAGCTCCATTTCCGCAATTCCAGCTCCGCATTCAGCTCCGGCAGCTTGCGGGCGAAAATCCGGGAAATGACCAGATTCCAGGAGTTGTCGTCGAAATACACCTGCGGCGTCCAGCTGACACTGGCCCAGTTCCAGGCTCCGCGGGCGAAAGGTCCGCTCCCCCGGTTTAGAAATGCACTGCGGTAGTAGAGATAACGGACAATTCCCGCCGCCTGATCCCGGCGGGTCGGCGTATGAAACCATTCTCCGGCCAGTAGAAACAGCAGGGCCGTTTGAAAGCAGCAGTCGGGTCGGCGGTGTTCCAGCAGATAATAGCCTTCCTTGGGCGTGTGGGCGTAGAAGCCCGCCAGGGTCCGCTCCAGTGCGGCGTTATCTCCGGCCAGAAGAATACGTTCGGCAACGCCCCAGCTGCCATCGGGAGGATCGACGACGCCCGAGGCGTCAAACCAGCGGAGATTTTCACGTACCGCCTGTTCAATCGCTTGCTGATTCATCGTTTTCTACCTCATGATTGGGGGGCGTCAGCGACGCGGGCGGGATGGGCGTGAATGGCTGCGACGGGTGTTCTGAGCGCGGGAGCGTTCCGGATGTTCGGGGCGGCGCGCCCCGGGAACCGGTTCCGGAAGCCGCAACATCTCTTCATCCGGCTGGATGCTGCTGAATGTGACCCCCAGAAGTTCTTCAATGGCCGGCAGATTGTAGGCGCCGTATTCACAGAGGAAACTGATGGCCTTGCCGCGATGGCCGGCGCGTCCGGTCCGACCGATACGGTGAACATAATCTTCCGCCCGTTCCGGAAGATCGTAGTTAAGCACGATCGACACATCGTCAACATGGATGCCGCGGGCGGCGACGTCGGTGGCGATGAGCACTTTTTCTTCGCCGCTGCGGAATTTTTCCAGGATCCGGAGTCGTTTATCCTGCGGGATATCGCCGGAAAGGAGCGGTACCTGAAAACCGTAACGGGCCAGGTCTTCCTGCAGTCGCAGATTCACGTCTTTACGATTGCCGAAAATCAGCATCCGGTCATAAGGCATGGTATGCAGAATATGCAATGTCAAAGCCAGTTTCTCATCGCGGAGGACGCTGTAAAAGGTCTGTTCGATATTTTCGCTGACCATCTGTTCCGGTTCGCTTTCCAATGTGACCGGATCGACCAGCCAGCCGGAGGAGAGACGCAGGATGCTTTCATCCAGCGTGGCGGAGAACAGCATGGTCTGCCGTTCGCCCTTGCGCGGCAGCTGGGCCACGATCCGCTTGACATCCGGAATAAACCCCATGTCCAGCATCCGGTCGGCCTCGTCAATGACCAGGATTTCCACCTTGCCGAGATCCAGGGTGCTGCCGCGGGAATAATCAATTACCCGTCCCGGTGTGCCGATGAGCAGGTCGATGGGCCGGTTCAGAGAACGCCGCTGCTTTTCGTGATCCATACCGCCGAATACGACGACGCTGTTCAAACCGGTAAAGATCCCGAGCGCTTCTGCGTCTTTGTGAATCTGAATGGCCAGTTCCCGGGTCGGCGCCAGCACCAGAGCCCGTGGACATCCCGGACGGCGCTCCGCTGGAGGCGGACAGTTCAGCAGGTGTGTGAAAACGGAGATCAGGAATGCGGCTGTTTTGCCGGTTCCGGTCTGGGCTTTGCCGGCGATGTCCTTGCCCGCAAGGGCGTGCGGAAGCGTTATTGCCTGAATCGGCGTACAGTATTCAAAGGAGAGGTGCTGAGTGCCGAACTGTACGCTCTCGTGGATCGGCAGATCGAGGAAACGGGTTTTGCCTTCTGCCGGTGGTACTTCACGGAGCGCTTCCGGACGCGGCGGCATCGAAGCCGATGCAGCCGGAACCGAGGTGGCTGCGGAAGAAACAGGCGGCGCTTCGTTGCGTTTGGCACCACCGGCATGTCGTGTAGCGGATTTGGTTCGGCGCGGCCGGGAGGAATCCCGGGTGGCGCTGTCGCCGGTCCGTCGGTTTGTTTTACGGGACGGGGGGGCAGATGGGGTTGCGTTGGAGGCGGGCAGGCCCAGCCAGCGCAGCAGTGCGATTTGAATTTTTTTCAGCATGCTTTCTTTCCTGCTAATGGATGCCGGCACTCTGGTTTGAAGAGAATGTCGGCACAGTCGTGTCAAGGTTCATGACGAATGATTTCCCGGAGGAATGCGGCAAACGCATCATGGAATTCCGGGCGGCGGAGGCCGAACTCCACCGTGCTTTTCAAAAACTCCAGTTTGTTGCCGATATCGTGGCGGCGGCCTTCAAAACGCAATCCGTACAATGGCCGATGTTCAAGCTGCAGCTTCATGGCGTCAGTCAACTGTATTTCTCCGCCTTTGCCACGTCCGGTCCGGTCCAGTGCGGCGAAAATTTCCGGAGTAAAAACGTAACGTGAGGCGATCGCAAGATTACCGGGCGCAGTGGCCGGATCCGGTTTCTCCACCAGGGCGCGGATGGAGTACAGCCGGTCGTCTTGAAGCACGGCATCAGCGATCCCATAGCGATTCACTTTTTCGCGGGGGACTTCTTCCAAAGCAACCACCGCTTCGCCGGTGCGCTCATAGGCTTCGATCAGCTGACCGATGACCGGTCGGCTGCCGCTCAGAACCGTGTCTCCCAGCAGCAGGGCAAATGGTTCGTTGCCGACAAAGGCACGCGCCCGGGTCACTGCGTCGCCAAGTCCATTCAACTGGTGTTGATATACATAATGGATGTCGGCCAGGGCGTCGATTGCCGCCAGTTCCGCCAGCAGTTCTTTTTTGCCGGAGGCATTCAGACGGGCTTCCAGCGCTGAACCGGGATGGAAATGATCCTGAATCGCATTTTTTCCGCTGCTGGTGACGATCAGAATTTCGGTAATTCCGGCAGCGGCGGCCTCTTCGACGACGTATTGGATGACCGGTTTGTCGACCAGAGGGATCATCTCCTTGGGGACAGCTCGGGTGAAGGGGAGAAACCGGGTGCCGAATCCGGCTGCGGGAATGACGGCTTTGCGGATGGCCTTCACGGAATCACCGCCATTTCGGGAGTGCGGACGATCTCGGGACGGATGACCTCGATCTGGTGTTCGGCCAGTCGGGTGCGCAGCGCATGGAACATGGCTTCATCCTCGTAGGTGCCGATGATGGCACCGCCGGAACCGGTGAATTTCGCGGAGGCGCCAACCTCGCGGGCCAATTCCACCATGCGGCGGTTTTTGGGACTGATCGCAGTGCCGCAGACTTCGCAGCGGAGGTCGAAATTCCGGTTCAGCAATGCCGGAAGGCGGTTGAAGGCGCGCTTTTCCAGGGCTTCCCGGACGCGGTCGGTCAGATCGGCCCATTCCCGCATGGCGGCCAATACTTCCGGTTTGCCGGCCTCAAATTCGTCACGCAGCCGGCTGTGAAGCACCTCCGACCCTTCGGCCAGATCGGTGCGGTAGGCGATATAGCAATGGAGATCGTCGGGAATGTCCAGTTCTTCATAACGCCCGACACCGTACTGCTGCATGTAATCGCGGTCGAAATCCATATAAACCGGCGTATTGTAGGCCTGAGCCACCCGGTCCTGCAAGCCGGCGGGAATGCCGAGCTCGTCCCGTTCCACCGACAGAACCAGATTGGCCATATGCGGCGGAGTGATCGGCACGGAATAAAAGCGGGTCAGCGCCTGCACCGCAGCGGTGATAATAGCGGAGGAACCCGCCAGACCGAGCCGATTGGGAATGCTGGTCCGATAGCGCAGTGTGAAGTTTCGGTTGTCCAGCCGGATGCCGCGCTCAACGCAGTAGTCATGAAATTTTCGGATCGCGGCCTTCAGCAGCCGGATACCGCCGTAGTAGCCGTAAAAACTGACGTCGGAACAGAGATGCTCGATACTTTGAAAGGTGCTGTGATCACGCAGGGACGGCAGCAGGTCGAGTTCCGGGCTTTCGTAGAGGAGGACCTCCGCCTGGTAGTTGCTGAAGACAAAGGCAATGGTTTTGCCGTGATAGCCGTCCGACGGATTGCCGATCAATGCTGCACGGGGGAATGCTCTGGTTTTAATGATCATGGTAGTACCTGAAAAATTACAAAAAGACCGCCGCCATCGCAATGGCTACAAGAATTGCGGAAAGCAGCATGGCTCCCGCCAGAATCACCGCCGGCAGCAACCACTCCCGTCCCCGGCCGGTTTCTTCTCCGCGCGGCGCATGTCCGCCGGCACGGCGCATGGCGTTGCGTTTTCCGGCGATCCGGAAGTATTCAAGCCGCAGGTTGTCTACATTTCGAGCGAAATTCGCCCCGTCTTTTTCCGGAGAGAGTTGTCCGGTTTTTTCCTCCAGAGCCAGCAGCAGATCCCGGAGCGCCCGACTGTCGTGCAAGGTCTGTTCCGCCAGTTCCGCCTCTCCAGCCAGTTCTGCGGCGTCGTGAGCGATCCGGTTCAGAAGATCGCTCTGTGCCCGCATACCGTCCGCTTCGCGGCGAACGGCGGCCCGGGTTTGCGGCGGAGCTGCCGTTGACATGCGTTCCGGGGGCGCCGGCGATGCGGTGTTTTCCGGGGCAGCCGGGGTGCCTGTGGTTGAATCCGGCATGGGCCGGGGCTGCCGCAAGCGGTCCCGAATATTGATCAAATTGTCGCTGATGTAATCCTTACGATTCACTGCATGAACTCCGGAATTGGGGGGATGGCAGAAAATTTCTCCGGATGCTGTTTTATTTCCGTTTCCGCCGATTACCGCCGGGGGATGGGAAAGTGTCGTTCAACAACCTCCTGGCGCCGACAGAACAGCGTATCCCTTGCACCGGAAACTTTCTGCCGCTGTCTGAAAATATCATACTATATCATTTAAATCCCTTTCCTGCAAGCGGGATTGCAAAAAACCGCGAAAGATGGTATGTTATCATCATGAAAGAAACGACAAAAACTGCGGTATTATTCTCTCTCGGCTGCCGGCTGAACACGGCGGATTCCGCATTGCTGGTGGATCGTCTGGAGCGAGCTGGTTACCGGGTGGCGGATATTCATGACCCCGCTGTGGTGCCCGACCTGGTGGTGATCAATTCCTGTACCGTCACTGGAGAGGCCGCCCGTAAAAGTCGCCAGACCGCCCGGCAGCTGCGCCGTCGCTGGCCCGGTGCCCGGCTGGTGGCGACCGGCTGCAGTGCCGAGCTGGATCGTGAAGAATGGCTGCGCGACGGCGTGGCCGATGCGGTCTTGACCAATCCGGCCAAACGGCGGATTGAAGAGTTTACCGGTCCGCAGGAACCGGCACCGCCGGAATTCAGCATGACGCAATCGCGGGAGCTTTTCCGGGAGAAGGCGTGGGGGCGGTTTCCGTACCGGAGCCGGGCTTTTGTGAAAATCCAGGAGGGGTGCGGGAATTTCTGCAGTTATTGCATTGTTCCTTATGCGCGTGGGCCGGAACGTTCGCGTGATTTTGAGGAAGTGGTGGCCGATTGTCGTCAGGCACTGGCTGCCGGTATGCCGGAACTGGTTCTGACCGGAGTCAATACCGCCGCTTATCGGGATGGAGAGCGGGATCTGGGAGACCTGGTGGGGGCATTGAGCCGTCTGCCGGGTGAGTTCCGCATCCGGCTGAGCTCCACGGAGCCGCATCCGTCCAATCTGCGATTGTTGGAGATCTGGCGGGACAACCCGAAGATCTGTCGTTTCCTGCATTTGTCACTGCAGCATGGTGCGGACCGGATTCTGAGCAGGATGAATCGACATTATACGGTGGCGGAATATGCGCGGTTTGTTGCGGCGGCGCGTGTGGCGGTGCCGGATATTTCTCTGGGAACGGATGTAATTGTCGGTTTCCCCGGAGAGACGGATGCTGACTTTGAAGCCTCTCGGGCGGTGATTCGGGAACTGGATTTCGCCAATACGCATTTGTTTCGTTATTCTCCGCGGCCGGGTACGCCTGCCGCTTCTTTCCCCGACCGGGTTCCGGCGGATGTGGTTAAAAAACGCTACGCGGCGCTGCAGCAGGACGCCGACGATGCGAGAAAGCGTTTCATCCGCGGTCGGATCGGGACTGTGGTACCGGTTATTTTTGAAGAGGTCCGGTCTGATGGGTTTGCCTGGGGGTGGACGGATCACTATATTCAGGTCCGGCGTCCCGCTGGGGAATTTCCGCTGGACCGGATTGTTGCTCTGGAACTCCGGGAGGAGGATGCCCCGGGGCTGTGAAGCCTTGCATTCCCCGAAGTGCGGGTGTATTTTAGGAAAGAACGAAAACGGAAAACAGGGGAGCCGGAATCATGGAAGATCAGGAAAAGCTGGGAACGGCGGCGGAACAGACTTCTGCTGCGGACGTTGCGCCGGACAACAAGGCCGGGGATAAGAAAACCGGAAAACGGCGGCATGCCCTGCTCTGGCGGATTCTGTTGATCATTCTGATTGTGCTGGTTGTGGCGGGGGTGGCGCTGGTGCTTTTCCTCGATCAGATGGTGGCCGGCGCGGTGCGGACGATCGGTCCCCGGGTAACCGGTACTTCAATTGTGTTGGAGGATGTCAAGATCAACCTGCTGCGGGGGCGGGTGGAACTGGTCGGTTTCAAGGTGGGCAATCCCCCCGGATATCAGAAGCCGGACGCGTTTGTGCTGGACAGTTTCATCTGCCGGGTGCAGCCCGGTTCGCTGCTGAGCGACAAGATCGTGGTCGAGGAGGTGCTGATCGACGGGATGATCGTGGATTTTGAGCCGAGCATCACCGACGGCAGCAATCTTGCGGTCATTCAGAAGAATGTGGAAAAATTCGCCGGCGGCGAGAAAACTGAAGAGCCCGCGGCGGAACCGGCGGCCGACGAACCCGACGCGGGCGGGGAAAAGGCGGCGAAGAAGGTGGTGATCCGGCTGCTGCGGGTGGCCGGAGTCGGGCTTTCCGTGGGCTCCGCCGTCGGCATTACGCTGCCGGAGATCACGCTGACCGATCTGGGCGAAGGCCGCTCGATGGGCGAAGTGATCGAGGAATTCTACGTGGCGCTGATGCGGAGCGTCAGCGAAGTGGCGTCGAGCGAACTGCTGAAGGCGACGGGCGAGGGACTGAAGAAGCTCGGGGACGACGTCGGTCAGGCGGGAGCCGATCTGGGTAAATCCCTGAACAAGACTGGCGACGATCTCGGGAAGGACGTGAACAAGGCGGTGGATAAGCTCAAACAATTGTTCTGAGCTATTCCGTTTCCGCGGATGCGGCCGGGGGGAACCGGCCGCATGTTTTTATGGGCCGATATTGGGAATTTTATTCGTAATTATTATAAAAGCAGGGATTTTTTATGGCATCGGAATATGATTTTTCCGCGATAGAGAAGAAATGGCAGGATTTCTGGGAACGCAACCGGACATTCCGGGCCGAGGACCGGTTTGACCGGCCGAAATATTATGTGCTGGATATGTTTCCGTACCCCAGTGGAGCGGGATTGCACGTCGGCCATCCGGAGGGATATACCGCGACGGATATCATTGCCCGCTACAAGCGTATGTGCGGCTTTAATGTGCTGCATCCGATGGGCTGGGACGCTTTCGGGCTGCCGGCAGAACAGTATGCGGTGGAGACCGGCACGCATCCGGCAATTACGACGGAGAAGAACATCAACAAATTCCGCCAGCAGATCAAGGCGCTCGGTTTCAGTTATGACTGGGATCGGGAAATCAACACCACCGATCCGGCTTATTTCAAATGGACGCAATGGATTTTTGCACAGCTTCACCGCAAGGGACTGGCCTATTTGGATGAAGTTGCGGTGAACTGGTGTCCCGCGCTCGGAACGGTGCTCGCCAATGAAGAGGTGATCGATGGCCGCAGCGAACGCGGCAATCATCCGGTGTACCGCAAACCGATGAAGCAGTGGATGCTGAAGATCACGGAATATGCTGAACGACTGCTGAATGATCTGGACGAACTCGACTGGCCGGAAGGCATCAAGGAGATGCAGCGCAACTGGATCGGGAAATCCACCGGTGCCGAAGTGATTTTTGAAACCGATTGCGGCCAGTCGGTTACCGTCTATACCACCCGGCCGGACACTCTGTTCGGTGCGACCTATATGGTGCTGGCTCCCGAACACCCGCTGGTTGATGCGTTGACCCGACCGGAACGCCGTGCCGCGGTGAACGCATACCGGGAAGCCGCCGCCCGCAAAAACGATTTGGATCGGACCGAGCTTGCCACCGAAAAAACCGGCGAATTCACCGGTGCTTATGCGGTCAATCCGGTCAATGGGGAAAAGATTCCGATCTGGATTGCCGATTATGTGTTGATCAGTTACGGTACCGGTGCGATCATGGCGGTGCCGGCGCACGATACGCGGGACTTCGAATTCGCTCAGAAATTCGGACTGCCGGTGCGCTGCATCATCGAACCGGATCCGGAACAGGCCGCTGCGGAAAAGGTGGACGTTGCCGCCGTGCTGGCCGGCAAGGCCTGCTGGACCGGCGAAGGCCGTCTGATCAATTCCGCCAATGAGGACGGGCTGAACCTCAACGGCATGTCCGTGGCCCAGTCCAAACCGGCCGCAACGGAATACCTGGCCGCCCGTGGCCGCGGACGGGCCTCGGTCAAGTATAAATTGCGTGACTGGCTGTTCAGCCGGCAGCGTTACTGGGGGGAACCGTTCCCGATCATTCATTATGAGGATGGTTCGATCGAGTTGGTCGATGACTCGGAATTGCCGGTGCTGCCGCCGGAAATGGACGACTACAAGCCTGCCGGTACCGGGGAATCCCCGCTGGCCAGAGCGGAAGAGTGGCTGAATTACACCGACCCGAAGACCGGTCGCAAAGGACGGCGGGAAACCAATACCATGCCGCAGTGGGCAGGTTCATGCTGGTACTATCTGCGTTATATTGATCCTCACAACCCGGACGCGGCCTGGGATCCGGCCAAAGAAAAATACTGGATGCCGGTGGATTTGTATGTCGGCGGGGCGGAGCATGCGGTGTTGCATTTGCTCTATGCGCGGTTCTGGCACAAGGTTCTGTTCGATCTCGGTCTGGTATCGACCAAGGAGCCGTTCCGAAAGCTGGTCAACCAGGGGATGATTCTGGGTACTTCCTACAAGGATGCCCGCGGAGTACTGGTGCCGGTTGACCGGGTTGAGCAGACTCCTGCCGGTCCGGTCAGCAAGGACACTGGAGAACCGTTGACGGAATTTCCTGCGAAAATGTCGAAATCCCTGCGCAATGTCGTCAATCCTGACGATGTGATCCGTGAATACGGCGCCGACAGTATGCGCTTGTACGAGATGTTTATGGGACCGCTGGAGGCCACAAAACCCTGGAATACTCAAGGGGTGGAGGGGGTGCATCGGTTCTTGAAGCGTTCGTTCCGATTGATTGCCGATGCCCGGATTGTGGACCGGCCCTGTGATGCCGATGAGGCGCGCGTCATGCACGGTGCGATCAAAAAGGTGACCGGGGATTTGGAACAGTTCGGCTTCAATACGGCGATCAGTGCTCTGATGATTTATGTGAATGAGTTCTCCGCGCGGGCGGAAATGCCGCGGGAAGCAGCAGAGCAGTTTGTCAAACTCTTGTCGGTATTTGCGCCGCATCTGGGCGAGGAACTCTGGCAGATGCTCGGTCATACGGATACCATCGCCTATGAGCCCTGGCCGCGCTGGGATGAAAATGCATTGAAAGTCAGTGAAGTGGAAATCCTTGTGCAGATTCTGGGCAAACCACGGGCCCGGCTGATGATGCCGGTGGGGGCGGATCGGGCTCAAATGGAACAGCTGGCGCTGGCCGATGCCGGGGTACAGGCGGCGCTCGACGGCAGGACGGTGCGCAAGGTGATCTGTGTACCTGGCCGGTTGGTGAACATCGTTGTCGGCTGACGGCTGCCGGTCATCCCGGAGAAGAGGATCACGGAGGGGAGGAAAGGAACCGTTTTCTATGGTATATTTTGTGACTGGGATTGATACCGGGATCGGAAAAACATTCGCTACCGGGGTGATGGCCCGTTACCTGCATGAACGCGGGTTCCGGGTGATCACCCAGAAGCTGGTGCAGACCGGGAATGTCGGTTATTCCGAGGATCTGGATATGCACCGGCGGTTGATGGGAACCGGGCCGTTGCCGGAGGATGAGGCCGGCTGGACCCGGCCGGCGATTTTTTCATTTCCGGCTTCGCCGCATCTGGCGGCGGAACTGGACGGACGCACGGTGGACCTGGAGGCAATTGCCGCGGCAACCCGGCATCTGGCGGAACGGTATGAATATGTGCTGGTCGAGGGTGCCGGCGGTCCTGCTGTGCCGCTGACACGGGATCTGCTCACGATTGATTATGTGGCTGAGAAGGCATATCCGGTGATCCTGGTGACATCCGGCCGTCTGGGGTCGATCAATCATACGCTGCTGGCGCTGGAGGCGTTCGCCCGGCGAGGAATCCGGGTTTGCGGGCTGGTTTACAATCATTCGGCCAAAGAGGATCCGGTGATTGCGGCAGATACCCGCAAGGTTATGCTGGAGGCCCTGGCTGATTTCGGGTATCCGGAGGTGCTGGTGGAAATTCCGGAGATCCGGGATCCTGACTGCTGTCCGGTGCCGGACTGCGGTGCTCTGTTCATGCCGGAGAAGCAACGATGAAAGTTGACGAACTCTCTTCTCTGCTGGAGTTTGATCGTCGGCATGTATGGCATCCTTACGCTTCGGCGACGGAGCCGCCGCCGGTCAACTGTGCGGTCAAGGCTGCCGGATCGGTTATCACGCTGGCTGACGGAACGGAATTGATCGACGGGCTCTCCTCCTGGTGGTGCGTGGCTCACGGACACAACCATCCGCGGTTGACGGCGGCGATTCAGGAACAGCTGCAGGAATTCTGCCAGATCATGTTCGCGGGATTCACGCATGCACCTGCGGTAGAGTTGTCCCGACGGCTGCTGGCGGTGGTGCCGGAGGGGATGTCCCGGGTGTTTTATGCTGATTCCGGATCGATTGCGGTGGAGGTCGCGGTCAAAATGGCACTGCAATACCAGTTCTCCACCGGACACGGTTCCCGGACCCGGATGCTGACCGTGCGCGGCGGTTATCACGGGGATACGGTGGGGACGATGGCGTTGAGCGATCCGGACGGCATGCACGGCTGTTTTGCGCATGTGCTGCCCCGGCATATTTTTGCACCGATACCGCCGGTGGCTTTCGGGGCGGAATGGGACGATGCGGCGCTGGCCCCGGTGGCGGAGTTGCTGGAACGGCACGGGGAGGAGGTCGCAGGAGTGATTCTCGAGCCGGTTCTTCAGGGAGCGGGGGGCATGCGGTTTTATCATCCCGCCTATCTGCGCGGTCTGCGGGAATTGTGCGACCGGCACGGCGTGTTGCTGGTGCTGGACGAGGTAGCGACCGGTTTCGGGCGGACCGGGAAATTCTTTGCCGCGGAATATGCGGGGATTTCGCCGGATATCATGTGTGTCGGCAAGGCGTTGACGGGAGGAACGGTGACCCTGGCGGCGACGTTGTGCAATGAACGGGTGGCGACAGGGATTTCTAAAGGTGCTCCGGGACGGTTGATGCACGGCCCCACGTTCATGGCCAATCCGCTGGCCTGCGCTGCCGGATGCGCATCTCTGGCCCTGTTCGAGGAATACGACTGGTCGGAGAAGGTACGGGGTATAGAAGGACAGCTCCGCCGGGAACTGGCACCGGCCGCCTCTCTGCCGGGAGCGACAGACGTTCGAGTGCTGGGGGCGGTTGGTGTTATTGAGTTGGAGCAGTCGTTGTCTCCAGGTGCGCTGATGCCGTTTCTGCTCCGGGAAGGAGTCTGGCTGCGTCCGATCGGTCGTTATTTGTATACCATGCCGCCTTTTGTGATCAGCGCGTCGGAATTGAGCCGGATTACCGGTGTCATGGTCCGGATCGCCGCTGGAGAAGGGTTGTAAAACGGGATTGTACATGTATATTTTCACGAAACCCGCACAAGGTCGGGTTCAGGCAGGTGATGAAAATGGAACAGGTTATTTATTTTGACAATAATGCCACGACCCGGGTGGATCCCGAGGTGTTCGAGGCGATGCGACCGTATTTCTGCGAACGCTACGGCAATGCATCGAGCATTCATCATTTCGGTGGCAGTGTCGCCGCTGAGGTGGAAGAGGCCCGGCGCCGGGTGGCGCGGCTGCTGGGCGCTTCATTCCGGGACAAGGATGATCACGCTACGGAAATCATATTCACCAGCGGCGGTACCGAAGGGGACAATGCCGCGCTGGCGGCAGCGACCGCGGCACGGTCGGATCGGCGGCGGATTGTGACGACGCAGGTGGAGCACCCGGCGATTCTGACCACAGTGCGGGAATATGAACGACGCGGATACGAAGTCGTGTTAATTCCGGTGGACGGACGCGGGCGGCTCGATATGGAGTTTGCGGAACGGGCGGTCAACGACGATACCGCAGTGCTGTCGGTCATGTGGGCGAATAATGAGATTGGGAACCTTTATGATGTGGCTGCGTTCGCGAAACTGGCCCATCAGCATGGGGCGCTGTTTCACACGGACGCGGTGCAGGCGGCGGGCAAGGTGCCGATCGATCTGGAAAGTAACGAGATCGACATGTTGTCGATTTCCGGACATAAATTGCATGCCGCCAAAGGGATTGGTGCCATGTTCGTGCGGCGTGGTGTCCGGTTCCGGCCGTTGATTACGGGGGGACATCAGGAGCGCGGACGGCGTGGGGGCACGGAGAATGTGCCCGGGATTATCGGTTTGGGGTGTGCCTGCGAACTGGCCCGGGCGGGGTTGGAATCGGAACGGCGGCAGCTGACGTTCCTCCGGGATCGGCTGGAAGCCGGGATCGCGGAGCGGGTACCGGCGGTCCGGTTGAACGGCGACCATGAATCGCGTCTGCCGAACACGGCGTCGATCAGTTTTGACTGTATCGAAGGAGAGGCGATTCTGTCATTGCTGGATCGGTACGGGATTTGCGCGTCTTCCGGCAGTGCGTGTACGACGGGGAGTCTGGAGCCGTCTCATGTCCTGCGGGCAATGGGCGTGCCGTATATTGCGGCACATGGGACGATTCGTTTCAGCCTTTCAAAATTCAATACGGTGGAAGAGGTGGATCGGACGATCGAGGTGCTTCCTCCGATTATTGCCACTTTGCGTGCCATGTCGCCCTTCTGGAAAGGGACAGGGCGATGATCGGTAAAGACGGTAAAGAGGTGGAACTGGAATTTCCGGTAAGCTGGACGTTCCGGATCATTGCGGAGAGCAATGCCGAGAAGTGTCGCGAGGCGCTGACGGAGGTGTTTCGTCGGTTTGACATGACACCGCAGATAAAGGACGGCGCCGAGTCAGCCGGAGGTCGTTATCGGACTTATGTAGCGGCAGTGGAGATCCCTTCCCGTTCTATATTCGAGGAGTTGCCTCGTGCTTTGGGAGAGGTTCCGGGGGTGAGAATGGTGTTGTAAATCCCGGGAGAATCCCATTTTTTCGGGAAAAATATGAAAAATTCATCGCAATCATGATTTTTCGGGGTTGACAATCATTCCGGCAGATGCTAATGTTCCAACGTTAATCTCTGGATTTTTTGTTTTTGTATATTAAACCAGTAGTTGGGAGAGTTCCTAGATGAAAGTCCTCAATGTAATCCTGAGCATCCTGATCCTTCTGCTTGCAGCCGTCAGCGCAGTGTCTTCGTACATGCTGTTCGTGAAACGCGGACAGATGGTGAAGGGATGGGAAAAAATGGCAACCGCCATCAACCAGGCCGCGACCGAGATGGATCGCGGCAGTGGCACCAAGGTGGGCGCCGAGTTGACTGCCGCTTCATTGGGGCACAAGGAATATGAGTCATTGGATGGTCGGCTTGCCAAATTGAAACAGCAGGCCACCCAGCTGGTGGCTGAGCGTGATGCGCTGGCAGCCGCAGTGCGGCGGGCTGGCGAAATTATCGGGATGGGGAACCTGCCGGCTGAGGCCTCTTTCCGGGAAATGGTATCCTACAATACCAGTAAAGACGAAGTTTTGAACGGTCTGGTGGATTTCAAGAATCGCCGTGACCGTATGATCCGTGATCTGTGTGCGTCCGCTGCTAAGATCGGTGTGCAGCTGAAGCCGGAAGATTTCCAGGGAGCTGATGCGGAGGCTGCTCTGCGTAAGTTTGATGCCAAAGTGGATGCGATCCGGGTGCAGTTCTCCGCCTACCAGAGCAACGTGAAGGCTATTGCGTCGATCGCCGGAGCTCCGGTTCCCAATCTGGATGAAAGCGCCTATGCCGCTTCTCTCAATAACGTTGCCGCGGCGGTCCGTGACTTGAAGACCAAGCTGGATAATGCGCTGGCGCTGGTGGAACAGGTTAAGTCGCAGCTCAATAACAGTCAGAATGTCGTGAAACAGCGCGACAGCCAGATTGGAACGCTGAAAACCACCATCGACGGTAAAGACGGTGAAATTGCGCAGTTGCGCAAGGCACTCGGCCTCGATCCCGCTGTTGAATTCAAACCGTGGCAGCCGGGTTCTATGGAATGTCGTCGTGCTGTGCGTGGCAAAGTGATCGAAGTTAACGAAAAGTTTGGATTCATTGCCATCGATCTGGGCAAGAATACTGTAGTGCAGCAGACGGTCGGCAACAAGAAACTGGATGTCAATCCTGAAATCACCACCGGTATGGAAATGGTCGTTGCCCGGAATATGGATACCAAGGAAGTCGAATTCATCGGCAAGATCAAGTTGACCACCGTCGACGGGGATTGCTCCATCGGTGAAACCATTGAACAGGCGCCCGATTGCAAGGTGCAGGTGGGTGACCAGGTTTATTTCCAGGATCCCACGTCGGAGAAGAAAGAAGCTGCTCCGGCTGAGCCCGCGGCGGAAAAGAAATAAGGTAATTCTGGAAAGAAGAGGATTCGCGTCATGTTCAATTCAAAGTTCTATACCGTGATGATTGTCCTCACTTTCGTGATGGTCAGTGCTGCAGTCGCGTTCCAGATCATGGAAATGCAGGAATATGACCTGATCAGTGCGATCATGGGTGGCAAATGAAATTCCCCCGATTCGGTATGATTGCCGCCGCCGTTCTGGCGGCGGCTTTTTTGTATCTGCTTGCCGGTTGTTCCGAGCAGGAGCGGCGGGGACTGAGTCCATTACCTCAGAATCGTCCCGCAGCTTGGGAGACTCAGCCTTACGGGCCGATGCGTAACTGATCGTTCCTTCGGATATCCGGTAAAGATGCGGTGCATGATCCCGGGGTGTGAACAAGATTCATTTTTTTTGAGAAGAGAAGGATACTGCGCTGCTATGGAAATTGTGGAACTGGAAGTGGTGGATTCCACCAATCGCTATGCACGCGATCACTTTGATGAACTTGCTGACGGAGCGCTGGTGGTTAGTGCAGCTCAGACTGCAGGGCGGGGGCGTCGCGGCCGGGTCTGGCATTCGCCGGCCGGTGTGAATGTCTATCTTTCCTTTGTAATGAAGCAGACGAATCAGGCTTTTCTGGCCGGCGCTGCTGCGGGACTGGCGGTTCTGGATTGTCTGAGTACACTGGCCCCCGAAGTCAAGGCCTACATCAAATGGCCGAATGATGTTTATGTGGGCGACCGTAAGCTGGCAGGGATGTTATGCGAAGGCGCCGGGGTGAAGAATGGTCGGTTGCTCGGTGTGATTGCTGGAATTGGCGTCAATGTGAATCTGGATGCAGCATTCCTTTCCGGAATTGATCAGCCTGCCACTTCGCTTGCAGTGGAAGCCGGCATGGAATTCGATGTAAAAAAAGTGGTTCAGGGATTGGCGAAATCACTGCTTCGGTATTATATTATCTATTCAAAATATCCCGATCGGATTTTTCGTGGATGGAAAAACGCCAATCGGCTGCTGGGGGAGGAAATTGAACTGGCGGCTGGAACAGGAGAGTTGCTCCGCGGCGTTTTTGCAGATATAGCGGAAGATGGGGAGCTGATTCTGATTTCCGCAGACGGGACGCGGCGACACCTTAATTGCGGGGATGTCCGCATCCGCCGGGAGTCGGTGAACTGGAAAAAAGTGGCGAGTTTCAACTATAGCAGAGAGGTGAGAAATGAGTGACGGAGAGCTGCTTCTCAATGGAGTGAAGTTGATGGTTCTGGGCATGGGAGTGGTGTTTGCCTTTCTCGTGCTGATGGTGTTCTGTATGAACATCGTTGCAAAATTGATCAAGCCCTTTGCCGGCCGTTTTGAGCCTCCGGCCAAGGCGGCTCCGGCTCCGGCCCGTTCCGCTTCCGGCAATGATGCTGACCTGGCGGCCGTGGCGGTTGCGGCAGTGGAACTTTTCCGCAAACAGAAATGAAATGAGAATTCATATCAACAGGATATCGGAGTAATAACAGGAGCCAAGAATGAAAAAAATCGCTTTCATGGACACTTCGTTCCGGGACGGATTTCAGTCCTGCATCGGCGCTCGCGCCAAGACCGACGACTTTCTGCCTGCGCTGGTGGCAGCCCGGGAAGCCGGAATCGATAATTTTGAAATTGGCGGCGGCGCCCGTTTCCAGAGCTTGTATTTCTACTGCCAGGAAGATGCTTTTGATATGATGGATCGCTGCCGTGCCGCAGTGGGGCCGGATGTGAATTTGCAGACTCTGGCCCGGGGAGCCAATGTGGTGGGACTGGTGTCACAGTCTACTGATATTATTGATCTGCATGCAAAATTGTTCAAGAAGCATGGGATTTCCACTATCCGTAACTTTGATGCGTTGAACGATGTGCGCAACCTGGCTGTTTCCGGGCGCTGCATTGCGGCTGCGGGTTTGAAGCATCAGGTGACCGTCACCATGATGGGGCTGCCTCCGGGAATTAATGAAAAATATGCCCATACGCCGGAATTTTATATTGATCGCTTGAAGGCGATCCTGGATGATGGCGTACCGTTCGACAGCGTGGCGTTCAAGGATGCTTCCGGGACTTCCACCCCGCACACAGTGTACGAAACCATCAAGGCCGCCCGCAAGCTTCTCGGCGAAAACGTCAAGATTCAGTTCCACACGCATGACACCGCCGGTCAGGCCGTGGCCTGCAATATCGCGGCAATCGAAGGCGGTGCGGATATCATCGATCTGGCGATGGAACCGATGTCCGGTGGTACCTGTCAGGCGGATATCCTGGTGATGTGGCATCGCCTCCGGGGGACGGAATATACACTGGATATCGATCCGGAAAAGATTCGCAAGGCGGAAAAGGTTTTCGAACAGCAGATGAGCAAATATTTCATTCCGCCGGAATCGAAGGAAGTTACCCCGAAGATTATTTTCTCGCCCATGCCTGGTGGCGCGTTGACCGCCAACACCCAGATGATGCGCGACAACAACTGCCTTGATAAATATGACGATGCCATTGCCGCCATGCAGGAAGTGGTCGCCAAGGGCGGCTTTGGGACGTCGGTGACGCCGGTCTCTCAGTTCTATTTCCAGCAGGCGTTCAGCAACGCGATGCAGGGCAACTGGAAGAAGATCACCGATGGATACGGCAAAATGGTTCTGGGGTATTTCGGACGCGCGCCTGCCGCGCCGGATCCGGAAATCGTAAAACTTGCCTCCGAACAGCTTGGCCTGGAACCCACGACGGAAGACGTCCATGCCATTAACGATCGCAATCCGAAGCTCGGCATTGCGGCACAGAAGGCGAAGCTTGAGGCTGCCGGCCTGCCGGTGACGGATGAGAACATCTTTATTGCCGCCACCTGTGATGAAAAAGGTATCGAATTTCTGAAAGGGAACAAGCCGAACGGCATTCGTTACAAGGAAACCGCGAAACCCGCAGCGCCCAAGGCTGCTGCCGCAGGCGGTGCCTTTACGGCCAACGTTGACGGCAAGAACGTCACGGTGGAACTCAATGCCGCCGGAGATGCCTACACTGCCAAGGTTAATGGCAAGAGCTTTACCGTCAAGGTTTCCGAAGGGGCTGCCAAGGCATCTGCCGGTGCCGCCAAGGCTGGTTCCGGTGCGGCGGTGGATGTGACCTCTCCGCTGCCTGGGACGGTTCTCAAAGTGCTCGTTGCCGCGGATGCGGAAGTCGCGGCTGGTGAAACATTGCTGATTTTGGAAGCCATGAAGATGGAAACCGAAATCAAGGCTGAAAAAGCCGGACGGGTTGCGGAATTGCTGGCAACGACCGGGCAGGTGGTTGCCGCCGGGGACGTACTGGTCCGCATCGAGGAGGACTGAGTCATGCGTTTGCTGAAAAAAGTATTTCTGATCGCGCTCCTTGCGGTTGGCGGGACATTCCTGGCGACCGCTGAGGATCAGGTCGGAGCGGCGGCGGCCGAAGTGATTGCGGCTGCCGCGCCCCGGCAGGCGGAAAAGGTTCCGACGCCGAACAGTGATGATGTGTTTTACTGGCGGCAGAAGGAAAACGGCAACTGGGAGCTGTATTATATCTGGCCCAAGCCGGCGGTGATCTATTCGGTCTCCATGGCCAAGGGGCAGCATCTGCTGCCCGGTCGGGAAGTCCTGGTGGTCAATCCTGAAGGACGCAGCAAAGGCAAGGTGAAAATGACGGTTGCCATGCGGCCGGTTCGGTTGAGCAGCATCGTTCGTCCGGCGGAAACGCTGACAGTGGATCCGGTCAACAGCACGCTGCTGGCTGAAAACAATCCGCTGACCGGGACCGGTGAACTGCGCGGGACGCTGATCGGTGAATTTCTGGCGGAAGTGTTGGCCCATGATTCGGTCAATGCCGCCGAAGCGGGAAAACTCACGCTGCCCGGCTGGGGCGAATCGCTCCGGGGATTGTGGGAAAGTACCGGCCTTTATGACATCATCCGTCAGAGCGGTTCTGATTTCCGGAACACCTGGTTGCTGGGAGTGGGCCGGGTGCTGATGATTCTGGTGGGGATAGTATTGCTCTATCTGGCGATTGTCAAGGAGTTTGAACCTCTGCTGCTGCTGCCGATCGGGTTCGGGGCGATTCTGGCCAATATTCCGGTGGCCGCTATTTCCGGGCCGGATGGTCTGCAGGGCATGATTTACAACGTCGGGATCGAATCCGGGGTTTTCCCGTTGCTGATCTTCATGGGGGTCGGTGCGATGACCGACTTCGGGCCATTGCTGGCGAACCCGCGGACGTCTCTGCTGGGCGGTGCCGCACAGTTCGGGATCTTCACTGCGTTGCTGGGGGCCCTGGGGTTGTCGATGTTGGGGATCGGGATTGATTTCGACCTCAAGGATGCGGCAAGCATCGGGATCATCGGCGGGGCGGACGGCCCGACGTCGATCTATCTGACCAGCAAACTTTCTCCGCATCTGCTGGGTGCGGTGGCGGTGGCGGCCTATTCCTACATGGCGCTGGTGCCGATCATTCAGCCGCCGATCATGCGCTTCCTGACGACTCAGGAAGAACGCAAGATCAAGATGAAACAGTTGCGGCCGGTTTCCAAGCTGGAAAAGATCTGTTTCCCGCTGCTGATTACGCTGCTGTGTGCCTTCCTGCTTCCGGATGCAGCGCCGTTGATCGGGATGCTGATGTTCGGGAACCTGATGCGCGAAAGCGGGGTGGTGGAGCGGCTTAATCAGACTGCTCAGAATGAATTGATCAATATCGTCACGATTTTCCTCGGACTGGCGGTGGGGTCGAAACTTTCCGCTGATCAGTTTCTCAGCATGCAGACGCTGGGAATCCTGGTGCTGGGTGCGGTGGCGTTCGCCATCGGGACCGGTGCGGGGGTGATTTTCGGGAAATGGATGAATAAACTCTCGAAGGATCCGATCAATCCGCTGATCGGTGCGGCCGGGGTTTCCGCGGTACCGATGGCGGCGCGGGTAGTCAACAAGGTCGGTCTGGAGGCGGATTCTCACAACTTCCTGCTGATGCACGCGATGGGACCGAACGTTTCCGGCGTGATCGGATCGGCGGTTGCCGCAGGTGTGCTGCTGAAGATGCTCGGCAGCTGATGGTGGCTGTCGCACCTCTTCAGAACGACGAAAAAACCGCAGACCGACTGTTGAAAGGGTCGGTTTGCGGTTTGATTTTTTCTCTGGCAGCTTTATATTTGCAACCTGGGGAAAAACCTCCGGATCGGGACGGGATCCTGAGAGAATGGGGGGATATTGCATGAGATGCCGGCAGGGAGGGAAGACGGGGGCACGAGCGATGGCAGGGGGCCGGTTCAAATAATATATGCGCTCTCTTTTAGCATTTGAGCGTGAAGGAATGATGCAGGCAAGATGGGATTTCTGAAGAAAAAGTTTCGCAGTATTAAGAAATTTCCTTCGTGGATTTTCTGGTTGCCCGCGCGTTTGCTGCAATTGATGTTGCGGACGCTTTACCGGGTGGAGATTGAGGATCCGTGGGATCATGTACATCAGGCACGGGGGTGTGTCGGCGTGGCCTGGCACAACCGCCTGTGTTTTTTTGCCGCGATTTTTCCCAAGGTTGCCCGGCACCGCACGATGGCGGTGGTCAGCGCCTCCCGGGACGGGCAGTATATTGCCGATCTGATCGCTCAGCTCGGGTTGAAGAGTTTGCGAGGCTCCTCTTCCCGCAAGGGGGCTCATGCGCTGCGCGAAGCAATCCGCGCCGTGGAAGACGGTTTTAATGTCGCCTTTACACCGGATGGGCCGCGGGGGCCGAAGTACCGGATGAAAACCGGACCGGTGCTGCTGGCCAGCCTGACCGGAGGGAAAATTCTGCCGATCAGTGTCAATGCCTCGCGTTACTGGCAGCTGCGGAGCTGGGACAATTTTCAGATTCCGAAGCCGGGAGCGACGTTGCGACTGGTCATGGGAGAAGGCATTGCAGTGCCGCCGAATCTGACCGAGGAGCAACTGGAGGAGTGGCGGCTTCGAGTGGAAACGGCATTGATGGCGGTTACCCGGGACTGAGGGAAGAATGCGCTTTTCGGCCTTACCGGGTTGCGAGGATGCTTTTCCGGCGGTATCTTAATAAGATATGACACGGCACGGGAATCTTTTATGAAATTTGCCTTCAAGTTTGAAAACTTCGAACAGTATTTTCTGGAGCTATTGAAGGGACGTCGCCGGTCCTGGACCGACCGGGCGTTTCTGGTACTGCTGTTTATCGGCTCCCGGTTTTACCGGACGGCGGTGCAGTTCCGTATCTGGCTGTATGACAAACGGGTGATCCGCAATCATGCACTGGGGTGTCTGGTGGTCAGCATCGGCAATCTCAGCTGCGGGGGAACGGGAAAGACGCCGGTGGTGGAAGTTTTCGCGAAGACGCTCAGCAGCAAGGGGCGTCGGGTGGCGATTTTGAGTCGGGGATACCGCAGCAAAAAGCGTACTTTGTGGGACAAGCTCAAGCACATGTTCGACGCTCAAAAGATTGAAGTCCCGCCGAAAATCGTCTCTGACGGCAACAACTTGCTGATGGACTCTGCTTATGCCGGGGACGAACCGTATATGCTGGCTTCCAACCTCAAGGATGTGGCGGTGCTGGTCGATAAAGATCGGGTGAAATCAGGATTGTATGCCATTGACCGGTTCGGTACCGACGTGCTGATTCTGGATGACGGCTTTCAATATCTGATGCTGAAGCAGCACATCAATATCATACTGGTGGATTCCACGGATCCGTTCGGGAATGGCCATGTTCTGCCGCGGGGGATTTTGCGGGAACCGATCAAGAATATCCGCCGGGCCGATTACATTTTTCTGTCCAAATCCGACGGGAGTCCTCGGTTGCGGCATCTCAAAAATTTTCTCCGGCGCCATAACCGCCGGGCGGAAATCATCGAATGTACCCATCGGCCCCAGTATCTGGAAATGGTCTACTACCGTGGCCAGCGAGAGCCGCTGGAAAAATTGCGGGGAGCCCGGGTCGCGACCCTTTCGGCAATTGCCTGTCCTGCCGGATTTGAGGGATTTCTGGAGTCGCTGGGGGCGACGCTGGTGGTGCGGGAACAGTATGCGGACCACCACCGTTATACGCAGCAGGAGATTATCGACTTCATTAATCAGGCGAAGGCGGCGGGAGCGGATTTCATTGTGACAACCGAGAAGGATGCGGTGCGGATCCCGAAGCTGGATCGGCGGGATGTGCCGATGTATTTTCTGAGAATTGAGATCGATATTCTGAGCGGGCAGGAGAGTTTCGACCAGTGCATTTCCCGCATTTGCTTTCTGTAAACCAACACGTCAGGGAGAAGAGAGGAATGAGCCAGTTGGAGGAACGTTTTGCCGCGCATTTCGGCCGGGCGGCTGAAGTGGTGGCCCGGGCGCCGGGACGTTTGGAGATTCTCGGCAATCATACGGATTATAATCAGGGATTTGTGCTGAGCTGCGCCGTGGAACAGCACATCGCGGTGGCAATGGCGGCGACGCCGGGGCGGGTCTGCCGCCTCAAGGATTTTCGGGACGGCAGCGAACGGACGTTTCAGTTGGATGAAATCGGGCCGGTGGCGCGGCGCGACTGGAGCAACTACATCAAAGGGGTGATTGTCGAATTGCGCAAGCGCGGCCGGGATATCGGAGGATTTGATGCCGGTATTCTGTCGACGGTGCCGCTTTCCGCGGGAATGTCGAGTTCGGCGGCGCTGGAAGTGGCGTTTTCCTTTGCGTTCTCCCGTTTGTTCGACATTGAGATGGCGCCGGCGGAATGGGCGCGCGTCGGGCAGGGGGTGGAAAATTATTATCTCGGTTTGAAAAGCGGGTTGCTGGACCAGTTCAGTTCGATTTTCGGCCGGAAGAATGCCTTGATTTTGTCGGATTTCCGTTCCGTGGAGGTGCGCCGTACCGTGGCCCTGCCGGTCGGCTATGAGGTGGTGGTGGTCAATTCCATGGTCAAGCATAATCTGGTTGATTCCGAGTATAACGTCCGGCGTCAGGATTGTGAGAGCGCCACGGCCAAGCTGGCAGAGATTTATCCCGGTGTGCAGGCGCTGCGGGATGTCAGCGTGGAGCAGCTGGAGGCGGCGAAAGATCGCTTGGAATTGCGGGAGTACCGGCGCGCGGCTCATGTCGTCGGTGAAAATGACCGGGTATTGCGGGGCGTGGAGGCGCTGGATCGCGGAGATGTGGCGGCCTTCGGGGCATTGTTATTTGCCTCTCACGAGTCCAGCCGGGTCAATTTTGAAAACAGCACGCCGGAATTGGATTATCTGGTCGAGCTGGCGCATACGATTCCCGGTTGCCTGGGGGCGCGGCTTTCCGGAGGCGGTTTCGGCGGGATCACCATTCATCTGGTGGAAGAATCTCGGGCTGGGGAATATGCGGAACGCATCAGCGCTGCATACCGGCTTCAAACCGGGCGGACGCCGGAGGTGATTCATTGCGCCATCGGCAACGGGGCGACGGTTCAGGAATTGTAACCAATATTTTCAGGGAGTGTATAAAAAGATGAGAATTTTATCCGGAATTCAACCTTCCGGCACGCCGCATATCGGCAATTATTTCGGGATGATGCGTCAGGCGGTGGAGCTGCAGGAACGCGGCGAGACGTTTTTATTTATTGCGGATTATCATGCGCTGACGACGTCGCCGGATCCGCAGGTATTGCGGGAAAACGTATTCAATCTGGCGCTGGATTTTCTGGCCTGCGGGCTGGATGTATCGAAGACGGTGTTCTTCCGGCAGTCGGATGTTCCCCAGGTGACGGAACTGATGTGGATTCTCAACAATATCACGACCGTCGGTTTCCTGGAACGGGCGCACAGCTACAAGGATAAGATTGCCAAGGGGTTCGTGCCGAATGCGGGGTTGTTTACCTACCCGGTGCTGATGGCGGCGGACATTCTGTTGTATCAGAGTGATCTGGTGCCGGTCGGCAAGGATCAGAAGCAGCACCTGGAAATTACCCGGGATCTGGCCATCCGCTTCAACAACGATTTCGGTGAAACATTCCGGATTCCGGACGGCATCATTCCGGAAAAGGTGGCGGTGGTGCCGGGTATCGACGGTCAGAAAATGAGCAAAAGTTATCATAACACCATTCCCATTTTCGGAACAGAAAAAGCCATCCGGAAAATCGTCATGAGTGTAGTTACCGATTCCACGCCAATGGAGGCCCCGAAGGATCCGGAAAAATGCAACGTGGTGGCGCTTTATAAGCTGGTCGCTTCCGAGGAAGAAGTGGAGGAAATGAAACGGCGCTATCGTGCCGGAAATTACGGCTACGGACACGCCAAGCAGGCGTTGTTCGAAAAGCTGTGGACGTATTTTGCGCCGATGCGCGAACGTCGTGCCGCGCTGGCCGCCGACCCGGATTATGTCTGGGACGTGTTGCGGGATGGAGCGAAGCGTGCTTCCGAAGAGGCGGAGAAAACCATGGATCGGGTGCGTCGGGCAGTTGGATTGCGCTGAGACGGAAAAAGGTAATAAGACAAAGGGAGCAGGCAATATGGCAAAGCAGACGGATATCCGGGTGGTGGATGCCGCGGTTACATTTATTCCGGCGGAGATGCGGCTTCCGCTTAAGTTCGGTTCTCAGGTGATTTCTTCGATCAGCTGTGCCCGGGCACGGTTGACGGTGGAAACCGCCGACGGGCGCCGGGGAGAAGGCTGGGGGGAAACGCCGCTCAGCGTGGGCTGGGCCTGGCCTGCTCCGATTGACTTTCTGGAACGGGAACGGGCCATGCAGGATTTCTGCCGCAAGTTGGAGTCTGCCTGGCGGGAGTTTCCGGAAAGCGGCCATCCGATGGAGATCGGGTACGCCTTTCTGGAACAGCGGCTGGAAGCGCTTCGGGCGGAATTCAACGCGGGGCGGGAACATCCGATGCCGCATCTGGCGGCGCTGATTTGCGATTCGCTTTTCGACCTGGCCCTGCATGATGCCTACGGCAAGGCCAACGGGGTGCCGACTTATGATACCTATAACGGGCAGTATATGAATTTTGATCTGGCCCATTATCTGACCCCGGCGGCGGATGCGGCAGTGGAGTTTGCCGGAAAATACCCGCAGGATTTCTTTGTTTCCGAAGTGCCGGACCGGTTGCCGGTGTGGCATCTGGTCGGCGGTAAGGATCTGCTGACCGACGCGGAGCGAACCGGGGCGGAGCCGCAGGACGGCATCCCCGTCACGCTGACCGAATGGATCCGGCGGGACGGCCTCAAATGCCTGAAAATCAAACTTGTCGGCAATGATGCTGAATGGGATTACCGCCGTCTGGTCGACGTCGGCCGGATTGCTGTGGAGTACGATGTGGACTGGCTGTCGCCGGATTTCAACTGCATGGTGACGGATCCGGCATATGTTTGCGGCGTGCTGGACCGTCTGATGCGGTCTGAACCGACGATTTACGGCAAGATCCTTTATGTGGAACAGCCGTTCCCCTACGATCTGGAGGCAAACCGGATCGATGTGCACGCGGTATCCGCCCGTAAGCCTTTGTTCATGGACGAGAGCGCCCACGACTGGCGATTCGTTCGGCTGGGGCGTTCACTCGGCTGGACCGGCGTGGCGCTCAAGGTGTGCAAAACGCAGACCGGCGCCCTGCTGTCACTGTGCTGGGCCAGGGCACACGGGATGACGCTGATGGTGCAGGACCTGACCAATCCGATGTATGCCATGGTGCCGCATGTGCTGCTGGCCGCGCATGGCGGAACGATCATGGGGGTGGAGTGCAATGCCGCCCAGTTTTATCCGGCTGCCTCCGCCGCGGAAGAGAAAATCCATCCCGGCCTGTACCGGCGGCGGAACGGCGTGGTTGATTTGTCCACCCTGGGCGGTCCCGGGTTCGGCTATCGCTTCTGACCGCGTTGTTGCCGCAGCAGGTTCAGGCGTGGAAACAGGCGACCTGTCGCTCCGACAGGTCGGGCCGAGGTTGCAACTCCGGACAGTGGCGGCGGCATTCTTCCGTGGCCAGCGGGCAGCGAGGATGGAACGGGCATCCCGTCGGCGGTGCCAGCGGAGACGGGACGTCGCCTTCCAGAACGATTCGATTGTTCCGGTGGCGTCCCTCCAGGGTCGGAACTGCCGAGAGGAGGGCGCGGGTATAGGGGTGCTTCGGATCGGCGCATAAACTCTGCGATTCTCCCGATTCGACGATGTGACCGAGATACATGACCAGAATCCGGCGGCTGATATGTTCCACTACCGCCAGATCGTGAGCAATGAATAGAAACGCGGTTCCCGTGTCGCGTTGAATATCCTGGAGCAGATTGATGATCTGAGCCTGTACGCTGACGTCCAGCGCCGATACCGGTTCGTCCGCGACGATCAGTTTCGGCTCCGTGGCCAGGGCCCGGGCAATGCCGATACGTTGCCGCTGGCCGCCGCTGAATTGATGGGGGTAGCGCTCCAGCTGGGAGGGATTCAACCCTACCAGCGACAATAATTCCGCCGCCCGTTTTCTTCTTCCCGTCGCGTCCAGCGTCGTATGCAGGCGCAGAACTTCATTCAATGCCGAGAAGATGGTCAGCCGCGGATTGAGTGACCCGTAGGGATCCTGAAAAATCATCTGAAAATCCCGCCGCGCCCGCCGCAGGGCGGCTCCGGAAAGCGTGGAAAGATCCACCCCGTTTAGCCGGATGGAACCCGCTGTCGGCTCCTCCAGCCGGACGATGGCGCGCCCGAGGGTGCTTTTTCCACAGCCGGATTCTCCGACCAGTCCCAGCGTTTCTCCCGCTTCCAGCTGAAAACTGACTCCATCCACGGCGCGGACACTGCGGCGCGGTTGCCAGAAGGGGCCGCGAATCGGATAATGCACTTTCAGGTTGGAGACTTCCAGCAGGGCCATGGGGTCACCGCGGTTCGTTTCCGGTGGAATCGTCCCGGTCGAAATTCAAGGTTTCCTCGACTATGACCAGCGGCCGGTCCTTGACCTGTGTCCAGACCGCCCCGAGGTATTCACCGATGATGCCGATGAAGATCAGCTGCACCGCGGAGAAGAAGAACAACCCAATCACCAGGGGCGCAAGACCGAGGGAAAAGGTATCCCAGTAGAGCAACTTGTATGTAAAATACCCCACCGCCACCAGAAGACTCAGGACGGCCAGTACGAATCCACAGAAGACTGCCAGCCGCAGCGGCATTTTGGTGTGGTTGACGAAGCCGGTCATGGCCATGTCGTACAGAGTAAACCAGTTGTTCTTGGTTTTACCGTGTTTGCGCACGTCCTGCACAAACGGCAGTTCAATGCGGCGGAAGCCGATTTCCCCGATCAGCCCGCGGAAATACGGATAGGGGTCGTGATATAACTTCAATGCGTCCAGGAATTTGCGTCCGTAGAGGCCGAATCCGTAGAAATTCTGCACCTGTTCCGTTTCAGAAAAACGGCTGAGCAGTCGGTAATAGCAGCGGCGGATGAAGAACATCAGCGGATTTTCCCGGCTGACCGGCTTGACCGCACATACTACTTCGTTTCCGTCTTCCCAGGCGGCGATCAGTTCCGGCAGCATTTCCGGTGGATCCTGCAGGTCGGAGCACATGGCGATCGCCGCGTCGCCGTGTGCCTGCTGCAGCACGTAAAACGGCGAACGGATGTGGCCGAAGTTATTGGCATTAAAAATGACTTTGAACGTCGGATCTTCCGCCGCGATGCGCCGGAGGATTTCCCGGCTGCCGTCAGTCGAATGATTGTCACCGATGATGATTTCAAAATCATATTGCGGCAACGCGGCAAAAACCGCCTTCAACCGCTGATAAAGTTCCGGCAGATTTTCAGCTTCATTGTAGCAATTGGTGACGACGCTGATTTTTTTCTTCATGGCAGGGGCGTACTTTTTCTGGATGCATGTTGCCGCGTTCCGGCGAAGTGGTGCGCAAACCGCCGGAACGCGGGAATCCTTCAGATCAGTCCGGCGGCTTCAGGCAGACCGAAACGGATGTTCAGGCACTGCACCGCCTGGCCGGCCGCACCCTTGGTCAGGTTGTCGATAGCCGACGAAAGAATAATCCGACCGGTATGCGGATCCAGCACGTAGCCGATTTCGCAGCAGTTGGTCATAAACACATACTTGGTGTCCGCCAGCCGCCCCTGCGGCAGCACCCGGACAAATTGTTCATTTCCGTAAGCCGCTTCATAGGCCGCCGCGATTTTTTCCAGCGTGCATCCGGGCTGGGCATGCAACAGAATGGTCGAATGAATACCACGATTCATCGGCACCAGATGCGGAATGAAGTTGATCGCCATTTCGGGGACGCCGGCGGCAAAGGCCATTTCCTGTTCAATTTCAGGAAGATGACGATGCCCGGCCGGACTGTAGGGCCGCACACTTTCATTGCATTCCGGGAAGATGTAGGCCAGATCCACCTTGCGTCCCGCTCCGGTTACACCGGAACAGCTGGAAACCACCACGCCTTCCGGGCTGGCCAGTTTCGCCGCCAGCAGCGGAGCGGTCGGCAGAATGGAACTGGTCGGATAGCATCCGGCGCAGGCTACCAGGTCAGCGGTCCGCAACTGTTCGCGGTACCGTTCCGGCAGGCCGTATACCGCCTGTTTGAGCAGTTCCGGTGCCGGGTGGTCGGCTTTATAATATTCCTTGTATTTGGCCGGGCTTTTCAGCCGGAAGTCGGCACTGATGTCGAACACCTTGATGCCCGAGCGCAGCAGCGGAATCGCGAATTCCGTCGCCGTTCCGTGCGGCAGCGCCAGAATGGCGGCATCGCATTTTCCCGCGATTTCCGCCGCATCCGGTTCACAAAAATGAAGATTCAGACCCGTATAACGGGGAAAGACCGTGGACACCGGCTGTCCGGCATTTTTGCGGGAAGTGACCGCAACGATTTCGCAGTCGGGATGCCGCAGCAGAATCCGCAGCAATTCCTCCCCCGCGTATCCGGAGGCACCGAAGACCGCGACTCTTACTTTCTTATTCATGGCAATATCTCCTGAAAAATATCTTAGAAATGTTTTTCCACATAGTCAACCGCATTGCGGAAGATCCGTACCCCGTCTCCTTCTTCCGGCAGCGTTCCGGCGACTTTATCCGCCGTCCAGCTCGGAGAATTGTAGGGCGAAAGGAACGCTTCCGGGTGCGGCATCAGGCCGAATACCCGTCCGGTCGGATCGCAGATACCGGCGATTGCGTTGAGCGAACCGTTCGGATTATCCGGAAAATCAGTAGCGGGACGGCCTTCGGCATCAGCGTAACGGAACGCGACCAGCTGGGCCGCTTCCAGTTGCGCGAGCGTTTCCGGATCCGCCACGAACTTGCCTTCACCGTGTCGCAGCGGCAGGCGAATCTGATCGATTCCAGCGGTAAAGACGCAGGGGGAGGCCGGATTGGCTTTGAGTCGGCACCAGTCATCCCGGAACGTACCGGAATCGTTATGCGCCAGCGCGACGTGCTGGGTGAAATAGTCCCCGTCAAGCGCCGGTACCATGCCGAGTCGGGTCAGCGTCTGAAACCCGTTGCAGATACCGATTACCAGTTTCCCATCCGCCACGAACTGCTCCAGCTGTTCCCGCAGTCGGAATTTGACGCGGTTGGCGAAAACCGTGCCGGACCCCAGATGGTCCCCGAAGGCAAAGCCGCCGATGAAGGCCAGAATATGAAATTCCTTCAGCGTCCGCTTTCCGGCGATAAGATCGTTGAGGTGCACCTGTTCCGGCGTGGCGCCGACCAGGCGGAAGGCCGCCGCAGTCTCCTTTTCGCAGTTCAGGCCGAAGCCGGTGATCACCAGTACCTTTATATCACTTCTGTTCATTTTCGGTATTGCATTCCTCAGGTATGATAGTCCGCATTGATTTTCACATAGTCATAGGAAACATCGCAGGTCCAGACCCAGTATTCTTCTTCGCCGGCATGGAGGTCGATCAGCACGGTGAATTCCCGTTTGCGGATGATATCCGCCAGTTCTTCCTCCCGGGTCCCTGCGTCGCCGCCCTGGCGCACGACCGGCATGTCATCGTAAAAGATGTCCGTCCGATTCGGATCAAAAGTCGCACCGGAATATCCCAGGGCCGCCACCACCCGCCCCCAGTTGGGATCATTACCGAACCAGGCGGTTTTGCACAGCAGCGAATTGGCGACTGCTTCCGCGCAGAGTTTTGCATCTTCACGGGTGGGGGCGTTTACGACCTTCACCTCCACGAATTTGGTGGCGCCTTCGCCGTCGGCGACCATCCGTCGGGCCAGTTCCCGCATGACCGTATCCAGCGCGGATTTAAACAATTTTGCCTCCGGCGTGCCTTTCCGGATGGTGACACCGGAATGCCCGTTGGCCAGGATGAGCACAGTGTCGTTGGTGCTCATATCCCCGTCGACCGTGATACGGTTGAAGGAATCCGCCACACCGGTACCCAACATTTCCGCCAGCAGTTCATTGTCGGCGTCGGCGTCGGTGGTGATGAAGCAGAGCATGGTGGCATGAGGCACCTGCAGATGGGGATCGATCATTCCCGCGCCCTTGGTCATGGCCCCGATGGAAACGGTCCGGTCGCCGATCTGGAACTGGACTGCGACGGATTTCGGCACGGTGTCGGTGGTCATGATCGCCCGCGCGGCGGCGTTGCCGCCTGTGGTGGAAAGTTCCGCCGCGGCCAGCCGGATTCCCCGGGCAATGATGTCCATCGGGAGCTGAACTCCGATCCGTCCGGTGGAGGCGACTGCGATGGTTTCCGGCGCAAGGTTCAGCGCTTCGGCAGCCAGACGGCAGGTTTCCTCGGCATTGGCCAGGCCGGGGGCGCCGGTGCAGGCATTGGCGTTGCCGCTGTTGATGACGGCGGCACTGAGACGGGGGGATTCCAGCACCCGCTTCCGACAGAGTTGGACGGGGGCGGCGGCGAAGGTGCAGCTGGTGAAGGCTCCGGCAAAATGCGCCGGGGTTTCGGACAGCAGCATGGCGAAATCCGGTGCGCCGGTACGTTTGAATCCGGCGGTGACACCGGCGGCGCGGAATCCGGCGGGCGTGGTGACCGAACCGTTTCCCACGAAATGAAAAAGCTGTTCACTCATCGATTTTTCCTCCATAACGGGCGATGACGTTGATGGCGATTCCACCGCGGGGCCGGAACCGGCCGATTACCTCGGCACGACGTGGCGCACAGGCGGCGACCACGGCGTTGAGAATGGTATTGACCGATTCTTCATGAAAGGTGTTGCTGTTGCGGAACGAATACAAATACAGCTTGAGCGATTTGCTTTCGATACAGGTTTTGTCCGGCACATAACGCACCGTGATGTGGCCGAAATCCGGCTGACCGGTTACCGGACACAGAGAAGTGTACTCCGGGCAGTCGAATTCGATGATGTAATCGCGATCGGCGTACAGGTTTTGAAAGGTTTCCAGCCGGGCCTCTTCCGGGCGGGTCGGATAGTTTCGTTCGGACGATTTGAGCAGGGTCAAACCGGCGAAGCGTTCTTTGCTTTTGTCCACGATGTCTACTCCAGAACCATGCTGAATCAAAAAAACGGAAAAATATTGAACGGTGCGCATTTGCATCGTTTCTTCCGATGCGGCTCCCGCGGGGAGAATTTCTGTCTGCCGCGCGGATTGCTTCATAAAATAGCACGTTTTTGCCGATATTTCGCCATTAAAGAGAAAAATGCTTGATTTTTTTCTTGATTTTTCCGTGCAGGAAAACTATATTGCATACGAACCCCGGATTTTTGCCTCAAAATGGAGCGTGGGAACCGGGTGGCAGGGATGTGTTTTTTTTTGCAACAGGATAGTGAGTCCAGTCTAACAGAAGGGTGCATTCGGATGAAATTCGGAAAGCAGATGGTTTTGGCGGGAGTTCTGATGGTTGCGTTGTTCGGCGCCAATGTCGCAACGGCCGGAGATCCGATCGAAAAACTCGGGCGTGGTGTGGCCAATGTGGCTTTCGGCCCGCTGGAACTGTTGATGAAACCGTATGATGTGGCTCATGAAAAGGGCAATGTCGCAGGTTTGACCTATGGGGTGCTTAAGGGAGTGGCTTACACCATCGCCCGTGAAGTGGTCGGTGTGGTGGACATTGTAACGTTCCCGATGCCGTTGCCCGGCTGCACCGATGACCCGATGGATGCCGGATGGGGATATGGACCGATCATGCGTCCGGCGTGGGTGGTGGATGTGGAACACAACGCCTTCAACTTCTTCTATAACGACCAGGCGATTGTTGATGCCCAGTAATGGGTGAGGCGTTTTTCTGAGCCTGACCGAGTGCCCGTGCCCGGTATGAATCCGGAGCGCGGGCTTTTTATTAGTCAGAACAGCGATATTTTTTTCCGAATATGGTGGAAAGATGAGTTTTTCCTGTGGTTTTGTCGGGTTGCCGAATGTCGGCAAGTCCACGTTGTTCAATGCACTTTGCAAGGGAGGGGCGGAGGCTGCCAATTTCCCTTTCTGTACCATTGAGCCGAATACCGGGGTGGTGCCGGTGCCGGATGATCGGCTTCAGGTGTTGTCCGATCTGGAACATTCCGGGCGGATTGTGCCTTCTACTCTGAAGTTCATAGACATTGCCGGTCTGGTCAAGGGGGCCAGCCAGGGACAGGGGCTGGGCAACCAGTTCCTGGGACATATTCGCAACGTGGATGCCGTGGCGCATGTCGTGCGGCTTTTTGAAGATCCTGACGTGGTGCATGTAGACGGGCGGTGCGATCCGGTCAGTGACCTGGAGGTGATCATCACTGAATTAATGCTGGCGGACCTGGAAATGCTGGAAAAGCGTCGTGACAAAGCCCACAAGCTGGCTCGTTCCAACGATGCCGACGCGAAGCTCGAGTTTGCTTTGATCAAGGATCTGGCGGCACAGCTTTCCGAGGGGCGCCTGCCGTCCTATGACCGCGACGACCCCAGAACCGTTGAGCTGGTCCGTTCTTTCGGGCTGTTGACGATTCTGCCGGCTTTCATCTGCGCGAATACCGACGAGAAAACCTTTCGCGATTTCGGTTCGTCGGACGCCGCCAGGCGGTTGGAGGAATACGCCGCCGGGCACGGATTGGAGGTCGTGTCGGTCTGCGCCAAACTCGAGGAGGAACTCAGGCAGCTGGAGCCGGAAGAGGCGGCGCTTTTCATGGCGGATCTCGGCGTGGCCGAACCGGGATTGAACCGGGTGATCCGGACCGGCTACCGGCTGCTGGATTATCTGACGTTTTTCACCGCCGGGCCGATGGAAGCCCGGGCCTGGACGGTAACGCGTGGAACCCCCGCACCGCAGGCGGCAGGGAAAATCCATACCGATCTCTGCCGGGGGTTTATCCGCATGGAGACCGTCTCCTATGAGGATATGGTGGCCTGTGGCGGCTGGAATAAGGCAAAAGAAGCCGGGAAGTTGCGAATTGAAGGAAAAGATTACCTGATTCAGGACGGGGATGTGATACACGTCCGTTTTTCCGTCTGACGAAATCAGCGGTTGGGAGGCTGGAGCGCAATGGAGAGTTTCCGCTATAAAGACGTGCTGGTGGAGTGGGATGAGACTCAGCTGGTACTTGGTAACAGCCGGTTTCGGCGGACGATGCTTCTGACAGACGGGTTCCCACGGACGATTTCACTTCGAGATGCGCAGGGGCGTGAATTTGCTGATGCGGAAAAGATCGGGGCGGATTGTCATTTCATCGGCATCAACCGGCCGGGGTATAAAGAGGCACGGTATGAATGGCGCTCCATTACCGTCCGGGCGGAGGAGGATCCCGCGTTCGATTCTCCTCATGTCCTGGTGGAAATGATCTTTGCCGAACCGGTACAGGATGTGGTGTTCCGGCGGGAATTCTTTGTTTATCCCGATCTGGCGGCTCATGCGGTGCGCAACCATCTGACCAGCGCGGTGATGCCGAATTGTTACTGGACATTTCGTTCAGAGTTGCGAGGAGAGGGCAATCGTTCCCGTTTCCCGGCGGAACACCTGGAGAGCTGTGTAGACAGTTTGCGACCGGCTTCCGGGTTGCGTCCGGTGGAAAGCGTGGAATTTGCCGGAAGAACGGATTATACCGATGATCTGGTGCTGCCGCATGCGCTGTCCGAAGGGGACGGCTGCTGCCGGGGGAATCTGTTGCGGGTGGAGGACGAAGGGGGCGCCGGTTTGCTCTGGGTGCAGGAGGCGCCGCCGTCTGCGGAGCGGCGCGATCTGGAGGAGTATGATTTCCGGTTTGCCGCCGGGGAGGTTTTTTCCTGCTGCTGGGGGGTGCCGCCCGGGGAGATCCGGGCGGGACGGGAATTCTCCGGATATCGTAATGCCGTGTTGCTTTATCATAATGCGGCGGAGAGAGCCGCCGGATTGAGAGATTATCTGCAACGGCGCTTCCCCATGCGGGAGGAAGAGCAGACGGTCATGGTCAATCCGTGGGGATGCGGTCGCTTCCCCACGCTGACCGGTGAGGCGTTTCTGCTGCGTGAGATGACGGCCGCCGCCGAATGTGGTGCGGACCACTATCAGGTGGACGATTCCTGGCAGGAGGGTGGTTCTCTGGGCGAACTGTTGCAGCGGAACCGGCATATCAAACGGGATTTCTGGGGGGTGTCGCAGGAGCGGCTCGGAGGAACTTTTGCGCGGTTGACTGCGGCGGCAGAAGCGGCGGGTATTCAGCTGGCCCTCTGGGTTGCACCGAACGGCAATCAGGAATACCGGGATTGGCGGGAATTTGCAGATCTGTTGCTGGAATACCATCGGCGGGATGGCTTTTCGATGTTCAAGATCGACGGTGTAATGATTCGGACACTGGAGGCGGAGGAGAATCTAGAAGCGCTGTTGCGCTCGGTACGCCGGGAGTCCGGCGGAGCGGTTTATTTTAATCTGGATACGACGAACGGACAGCGCCCGGGGTATTTCCGTTTGCTGGAATACGGCAATATTTTTCTGGAGAATCGTTATGCCGGGGTGGTGCCGTTGATCGGGTATCACCCGGAAAAGACATTGCGCAGTTTCTGGCAGCTGGCCCACTATCTGCGGGCCCAGTCCCTGCAGATTGAAATCCCTGCACCGGAAGATATCAATCCGGAGCTTTACAAGCGAATCGGCTATGACCGCGCGGATGTCTATCCTTTTGAATATTGGGCGGCTATTGCGCTATTCGGATGTCCGCTGGTGTGGATGGCGCCTTCGGAGGTGCATCCCGAGACCCGGTCGGTTCTGCGACGGATGTTTCAATTACGGCGTCAGCATCGGAAAGGATTGTTTCACTCCCGGATTTTTCCGGTGGGGACATTGCCGGACGGCAGTGCGATTGCCGGCTTCTATGCGGATTCCGGTTATCTGGTGGCGTTCCGGGAGGCAGGATGTGTGACGGCCACGGCGGAACTTTCCGGTGATTTCGTTGTTCCAGCATGGAAGCGAGCAAAACTGCTGGCCGGATCCGGATCGGTATCAAGCGATGCGACCGGATTCCAGGTGGAGCTGCCACAGGCAGCCTCCTATGCGTTTTTCCAGCTGTTGCCTTGAAGGGAAGAAAAGCGGCATCCCGCTCTGGAAAGCAGCGGGACGCCGCGGATTGAAAAGCCGAACGGGAGATGGCTGGTTCAGCGGCCGGCCGCACGCTGGCGGATCATTTCCGTTACCCGTACCACTTCCAGCGCTTCTTCCATTTTGACCGGGAATGGGACTCCGTCCCGGATGGCGGCATAAAGATAACGGTAAATATCCTGCTGGGTGCAGTTTTCCTTGGGTTCAACCATGATCGTTTCCCGCCGCCAGCGCAAACGGGAGGCCTGGCCGAAGTCCCAGCCGAATCCGGGATTGCCGGGGCGGGCTTCCGCCTCCGGGAATTCCTGCCCGGGCGTAAGGTATTTCAACTTGATGTCCTGCTCATCAGGACAGACCAGCGCGCCACGGGTACCATATACTTCGTAACAGTTGCCGGGCATCACAGCGCCTCCGGAAACCTCCAGATCGACCAGACGGCCGTTTTCCCCCCGGAAGAGGACTTTGAACGTATCTTCCGCATCGCCTACGGCGGCCACCCGGCGCAGATCGCACCAGAGATCCCGCAAGGGAGCGCCCAGCAGCTGCAGTGCGTGGTCGATGAGATGCGGTCCCCAGTTGTTCAACATGCCGCCGCCACAGCTGGTCAGTGCCTGCCAGTCATCGCGCCGCTGATAGAATTGCCGGTTCAGTTTGATTTCGTAGATTTCTCCGAGCAGACCGGAGTCGATGATCTCCCGGACGTGTTGGAATGCCGCTTCAAAACGGCGATTGTGGCGGAAGTAAAGTTTACCGGGATGTTCTGCTTCCAGTTCCTTGAGCCGGAGGGCGTCGGCGTAGGTGAGGGCGATGGGTTTTTCGAGAAAAACTGTTTTTCCGGCCCGCAGCGCCAGCTCCGCATGGGCGACATGGTCACCGCTCCGGGTGGCGACGGAAACCAGTTCTACTGCTTCATCCCGTAGAAAATCTTCCGGATCCGTATAGACCCGGGCACCGTATTTTTCAGCCAGAGAGCGGGTACGTTCGACTTCCAGGTCGCAGCCGGCAACGATTTCAAACAACTTTGGAAAACGGTCCAGTTCCGGACAATGCATGCCCCATCCGGCGCGCCCGAGTCCCCAGATACCTACCTTGATGCGTTCATCTTGCGGTTTCATTTTGCTCAGCTCCTTGTTTTCAGGGAGAAACAATCCCAAAGACCTGGTTTAAATCAAATTCCTGGCGCAGAGCCGCCATGACTTCCCGTTCCCGTCGCCGCATTTTCCGGCGCGCGCCCGGCGTCAGATCGTCCTCGCCTGCCGCGTGCAGAAAGCCATGGGCGATGTAAAGCGTCAGCTCGCCGGCGAAATCGGAGTCTTTGCGCTTTCTGCCTTCCCGGAGTGCCACGTCCGCACAAATCAGCAGTTCCACCGCCACGTCTCCCGGAAAGAGCGATTCCGGATCGTCAAAATAACTGAACGTGATCACGTCTGTGGTTCCTTCATGTCCCACATATTCCGCATTGGCCCGGGCCATGGTGCGATCCCCGACAAACCGGACTGTGGCGCACCAGTCCTTCTCCACCGGCAACCCGGCAAGTTCCGCCGCTCGCCGCAATAGACGATTCATCGCTTTACGATCAATGCTTGCCGCCGCTGCCGTCGCTGCGCCCGGCTGCCATGAATAGGTCGTCTTCATCCTGTTCTTTTTCCTTCTGATAGGCGACTCTGCCGTGTTTCATGCTGAGCAGGGTATTGATGAAACTTTCCCGGACCTTTTCCAGCTCTTCCAGGGTCATATCGGCATGGATCAGCTGTCCGTCGCGGAAGCGTTTTTGGAAAATTTCGTCCACCAGCGCTTCGATCCGGGATGCGGACGGTTTGTCCAGAGAACGGCTGGCCGCCTCGCAGGCATCGGCCAGACTGATGATGGCGGTCTCTTTGCTGTGCGGCGGGCGTCCCTGATAGCGGAACTGTGATTCGGAAACGGTTTCTCCGGTCCGGCGGCTGTTGTCCATGGCGCGCCGATAGAAGTAATGCACCAGGTCGTTGCCGTGATGTTGTTCAATCGCTTCCCGGACGATCCGGCTGAGTTTATACTGCCGGGCCAGCTCCAAACCTTCCTTGACGTGATCCCGGATAATCATACTGCTCATCTGGGGGGTGAGCTCCGTGTGTTGATTGCCCATGTCCTGGTTGTTTTCCGTGAAATACTGCGGTTTGGAAAGTTTTCCGATGTCGTGGAAAAGCGCTCCTGCCTTGGCCCGCAGATAATTGGCACCGATTTCCCTTGCCGCGTCCTCCGCCAGCGTCGCCACCATGAGACTGTGAAAAAACGTTCCGGGTGCTTCCCGCTTCATCCGCTCCAGCAGCGGATGGTTATAATCGCAAAGCACCATCAGAGACATGTTGGTCGTCACATTGAAAAGCAGTTCATAGGCGAAAATCAGCAGCAGTGCCAGAATAGCGGTGGCCAGAGCGTTTCCCATGGCCAGCGATCCTGACTGCAGAGCCAGACGGCTGACTTCCTGCCAGTTGCGGGCGGCACCGAAAATATTGATATTCAGCAGCCAGACCAGCGGAAAAACGGAAAAGATCGTTCGCAGAAAAAACGATCGGTAGTTGGTTGCCGACCGTACCGCCAGAGCTGTCAGCGAACAGATGACGATTCCTTTGAGTGCGAATTCAAAGGACAAATCCAGCATCAGCGCAGTAATGGACGCCACAAAAAAGCCGGTACACATGGCTACCCGGAATCCCAGAAACGCTGCCATGAGAACAGCCACCAGCGCCAGTGGCACGGCATCGATCACCAGGGCGGGCGGCAATGTACGGCTTTCGCTGGAGAGCATCTTAAATATTTCAATGCCGATATAGTTGCAGATCAGTGCGATGATGACGACCGAACCGACGATGCTGATGCGTCGGTTGCTGCCGACTACTTCCGGATGGATGTGGTACAGATAAAAGCCAGCCAGCACTACCAGGGTCAGGCTCCAGAACATATTGCGCATCGGCCGATGCCAGTCGCCGCGTTCATCTGCGCGGGCGGTACAGCTGCGTTCATAGAGAGTCAGACGTTCCAGGGCCGCGTCATCGACCAGCTCTCCTTTGCGGATGATCGGGTGATGTTTAGGGATCTCCGCAGTAACCGGTTCCACTTTTGCGGCGGCGGCCAGCCGGGCGTTTTCCGTGCGGCGGGGATCGAATGTCAAATTCCCGGAGACACCGAGCAACACCCGGAATGCCGTACTGTAACTTTCCTGAAGTCTTTTGCGTTCCTGATCTGGCGGGAAAAATTTCAGGACGGCATCCGCCAACTGGTTGGCTCCATCCCATTCACTGGGTTGTTCGGCGACGGTACGAGCCAGACGTTCGCGCTGTTGAGGGTCGACGACGCGGATTTTCTGTCCGATCTGAAGAGCGGCTTTGTCGGTGGCACCGAGGAAACCGCCTACGAGCAGGGCATTCAATTCATTCTCAAAATATCGGTAGGCGGCCGGATTGTGGATACATTGATAAAGCACCTTCAACGCCGCCGGATCCAGCCCCGCGGCAAGATTGGCTGCCGGCTGTCCATCCTCCGGGGTCCGGATGTCCGGCGCATTGGGATTCATGCGGAAGGTGACTGCTTCGAAAAATTCTTTAAATATCCGCTGTATCCGGGCGTTTTCCACTTCGGAAATATGATAAAACCGCGGTTCATTCTGAGCGGCTTCCTGCCGAGCCTGTTCCGTGGCGTTCCGGTCTTCGTATGTGAAGTCGAATTCTGCATTGATGGTCTGCGGCGCCCGCTGCCCCAACACCAATTTTTCCATCGTCTGCTGGTTGGAACTGGACAAGGTCAGCAGCAGCGAACAGACCCCCCAGATCAAAATCAGCATGAACGTTCCGAGTACTACCGAACGGTCAGCGGAATTGGTAGAATCCGACTCTTCGTGATGTCGCCGGCGTCCGCCGATCAGGCCGCGCCGTTCCATCAGCCGGCGTGCCTGGCGATGTTTCAGAAAATCGATGATTCCGTCAAACATGGTCTTCTCGTGAATAAGCGTTGATGATTTTTTCGAGCAGTGCGTGTCTCACCACATCTCCGGTGTCAAATCGGCAAAAGGCGATACCGTCGATCTCGCCCAGAGTACGTTCTGCCTGCAGCAGGCCTGATTTCTCATGACGGGAAAGGTCTGTCTGAGTCGGGTCGCCCGTTACGACGCACTTGGAGTGAAAGCCCATCCGGGTCAGAAACATAAGCATCTGTTCCGGCGTGGTGTTCTGGGCTTCGTCCAGAATGATGAATGCCCCGCTGAGGGTGCGACCGCGCATGAAGGCCAGCGGAGCGACTTCGATGGCGCCCCGTTCAATCAGGGCGGTGGCTTCCTCAAGAGAGAGCATGTCGTACAGCGCGTCATAAAGCGGGCGCAGATACGGCATGATCTTTTCCTCCAGATTGCCCGGCAGATAACCGAGATTTTCTCCGGATTCCCGGGCCGGACGAGTCAGGATGATACGGCTGCATTCTCCTTTCAAAAAGGAGGATACGGCCAGTGCCATGGCCAGATACGTTTTGCCCGTCCCGGCCGGGCCGATGCCGAAAACAACATCGTTTTCCCGAATGGCCCGGACGTATTCCAGCTGTCTCCGTGATCGTGGCAGTACTTCCCGTTTCTTCGGACTGACGGTAATTCGTTCGTTCCACAGTTCCCGGAGGTCATGGATTTGCTCTTCTCGGCAGGAGCGGAGCAGAAGTTCAAAATCCCGCTGATCCAGTTCCCGGCCGCGAATTCCATAAAAGTGTGTCAATTCTTCGAAAAAGCGGATGGCGCGTGCCACGTCTCCGGTTTCTCCGGAAACCTGGATGGAACCGTCCCGCGCCGTGATATTCACACGGAATGTGTTTTGAACCAGCCGGAGATTGCGGATTTCATTACCGGCGCAGGCCGCATGAAGGTTCATGCCGTTATCAAAATAGAACCGGTCTTCCATGATTTCCTGTCTGCTTGTTCCGTCTTTCAAGCCAAAAGAAAAAAACCGGGAGAAGCGCTCGGCTTTCCCCGGATTTTTTGAAAACAACGTTGTTCAGAGCGCGGGAATGCGCAACTTCATACCGGGGCGCAGCCGATTCGGATTGCCTTTGAGCACATCGGCGTTGGCTTTCAGAATCCGATGATATTTACGCCCATCCTTGTAGAACTTTTTGGCGATCAGCGACAAGCTGTCGCCTTGCTGAACCGTGTAAACTTCTTCCGCTGGCGCAGCATCTGACGCAGTGTCCGCAGCGGCATCCGGGGCAACCGTTGTGGCTGCGTCTTCTGCTGTACCCGAGGTTTCGGTTACAACGACGGTTTCCGTTTCGGAAACTACGGTGAGATCATCCGCAGCCGGGACCGGTACATCCGCTGCTTCATTGGCGGACACCGGCTCGTCCACATCCGGTTCCGTCTCAATCGGAGCAATTTCCGGAGTGTCTACAAAGTCTTTTGACATATTGTTGCGGATGGCGGGCGGCGCCACCGGCGGCGGATTCCAGGACGGATAACTGTGTTTGATGGCGGATTGCCAGGCCTGTTCCTTGGTACCGAGCTGGGTCTGCGCCAGTTCAGGGCTGCATCCGACCAGAGCGACGGTCAAGAGAGAACATCCGAATATGCCCAGAATTGTTTTCATCAGCCATTCTCCTTTAAAAGATAAAGAAATTCATACGTTTGGGGGTTGCCTGCGTTTCCCATACCGTTCTCAGCAAAAGAAACGATTCCGGAGACGCCTTGCTACAATATAATGTTCATCTGTCTATATTTCAACCTCGCAGTGGAAATAATTCCCATTCCACTGCGGGGATATGCACAAAAACTACCTTTTTGTCCCGCCGTGAGGGGGACAAGAAGTACCGGCGTTTTCAAACCGGAGACAGATGGAAAACGGCTCCGTCCCATCTCCGAACGGAGCCGATTTTTCAGTCCTGGAAACGACGGAAAAGCGTAACCGCGTTGTGTCCGCCGAAACCGAGGTTGATGTTGAGTGCGACGTCCACCTTCTTTTCCCGTGCGGTATTTGGCGTGATATCAAGATCACAGGCCGGGTCCGGCGTCACATAATTGATCGTCGGCGGAACGACATTGTCCCGGATGGCGAACATGCAGGCAGTCGACTCCAGTGCACCGGCCGCCCCCAGGCTGTGCCCGGTCGTACCTTTGGTGCTGCTGACGGAGACCTTCTTCGCATGGGGACCGAAGGCGGCCTTGATTGCCATGGTTTCATATTTGTCGTTCAGCTGCGTGCTGGTGCCGTGGGCATTGATGTAGTCCACGTCTTCGGGAGCGATGCCGGCATGTCGAAGTGCCATGGTAATGGCTCTGGCGGCTCCGTCTCCTTCCGGATGGGGCGAGGTGATATGGTACGCATCCCCGGTGGCGCCGTAACCGATCAGTTCGGCAATGATATTGGCACCGCGGCGTTTGGCGTGTTCCAGTTCTTCCAGTACCAAGACTCCCGCACCTTCGCTCATGACGAAGCCATCGCGATCCAGATCGAACGGGCGGCTGGCATGCAGCGGGTCGTCATTGCGCTGACTCATCGCTTTCATGGAGCAGAATCCGGCGAATCCGAGCGGGATAATCGTGGATTCCGCACCGCCGGCCAACATGATGTCGGCATCATCGCGCATGATCATCCAGTAGGCTTCTCCAATGGAGTGACAACTGGTGGCGCAGGCGGTGACGATCCCGAGGTTGGGGCCTTTAGCACCGGTGCGCATAGATATGTTACCCGAAGCAAGGTCGCCAATCATCATTGGAATCAGCAGTGGAGATACTTTCGAGGGACCGCGTTCGGCCAGGATGCGATCCTGTTCGCTCATGGTCTGCAAGCCGCCGATGCCGCTGGATACCAATACTCCGACCCGGGTCGGATCAATGGGGCCGTCATTGAAATTGGCGGGCAATCCGGCATTTTGAAGGGCCTCATCTGTGGCGGCGATGGCGAACTGGCAGAAGGGGTCCAGCCGTTTTGCCTCTTTGGGGTTCATGTATCGGGTGATGTCAAAATCTTTGACCTCACCGGCGATCTGAGTTCGGAACTCCCCTGCGTTGAAGTGGGTCACCTTGCCGATGCCGCAACGACCGTTGAGCAACGCACTCCAGAAATCAACGGAATTATTGCCGACGCAGGAGATGATGCCGGTACCGGTCACAACCACTCGTCTGGATTTCATGCAATATTCTCCTTCCTGTCTCCCGCTTTAAAAAAAAATGGGCCACACCGTATACGAAGTGACCCATCAGGAGTGTCTCTCTATGAAATGTGACACCAGAGCAAGGCGTTCTTATTCCTGGCTCTTGCTTTCGATGTATTTGACGGCTTCGCCGACGGTGGTCAGCTTTTCGGCGTCTTCATCGGGAATGTCGGAGCCGAATTCTTCTTCGAGCGCCATGACGAGCTCGACCTGATCAAGAGAATCGGCGCCGAGGTCTTCGATGAACTTGGCGTCATCGGTAACCTGATCTTCCTGGACTCCGAGCTGTTCGACGACGATCTTTCTGACTTTTTCAGCAACAGCAGACATGTTTGTTCCCCTTTTATTGTCTTTTGAGTAGAATCGTATCCTGTTCCAATCATTTGCGGCATGAGAAACCATCGCCGCATGTATGTTAAAATGCCACCGGAAAGCAAAAATGTCAAATCAAATTCTGAAATATTCGTTCTTTTTTCCGGAAAATGATGAAAAAAAATGAAAATTTCGTAATTTTGTGCTTGCTTTTCTCAGGAAATGGTATTTATTATGTTTCCGTTGCCTCTCCGATGCGGACAGGTGACAGCGTGGTGGGATAGCTCAGTCGGTAGAGCAAAGGACTGAAAATCCTTGTGTCCCCGGTTCGATTCCGGGTCCCGCCACCATTTTTGTATCTATGCCAGTCCCGGTAAGAGGGGGCTGGCTTTTTGTTTGGCCTGGCAATAGTCTGTGGCAGTACAGATAGATTTTTACAGGTGATTGTTCAGCCACTTCCGTTTGTATCTTGCACGGAGCCCCACCAATCAAAATTACTTTTTTTAGGCGGGCTGTCGGATTTCTTGTGGAGGTGCATTGCATTGCTCATTTGTCCCCCAGAAGGGGAGGTGGTGGTAGGGGTGCCCTGTTGCTTTTGTTGCGGCCCCCGTTCTCTTTCCCGTTGCAGCAGCGAGTGCGGTTCAGCAGCGAAATGGTGCTCTTGCTTCGTAAAAAATCGGCTGTGGTTGTCTGAATGTAATGTAATGTAACAAATAGAGGAATCACTCCAGTATCTTAGGGGAATTCCTCCGGAAAATATTTTTTCAGTAAATCTGAAATATCAAATTTCTCATACGAATATCTTATTTCATTTTTCATCCGTTCAAGGTCATTTAGCAGAGTTGTGTCTTGCTTTTCAAGTCTTGATATTGTCGCTTGCAGTAAAAGAATATTTTGCTTTTCTGCATTGATACTATATAAGACGCTTCTTTCTGTCGCAGCAGGGTGTACGTTTAAGCATATGATTGCTGCCGTCAGCAGATTGGATGTTATGAGAATCAGAATATAAGCTCCCCAGAAAGGTTTCTTTCTCATTTTATAAAAATAATTTAAAAAAGAGAATTTCCCGAGCATAGTTTTTTCTTTCTATATCATGAATAAAAATTAAAATTCCTCTGGATACTTCTTTCGTATTAAATCTAGCAAATTGGACCCTTCTCGAGAATACACGAATTCATTTCTTATTTGTCTTAAATTGTTCAGTAAATAGGGATCGTGAGCTCTCAATCTGGATATTAGAAATTGCAAGAGGAGTCGGTTCCGTTCGCCGGAGCTGATATTGCACATGAAGATCTGTCCAATGCTGGAAAAACGGTGGCTTTGTATCGCGACAGCTCCGGTTAACAGGTTCGTGGCAATTAAAGTCAATATAAGTATGCTGTAAAAAAATATTTTTTTCATACGCCTCCACTCCACTTTAAACTGATGTAACTTTTTATGGAGTGATGGGAGCAAAGTTTCTGAATTATTATAGCCCGCCGCCTGGGGAGTGCAAGTAACGAATGAAACTTCACTCCATGTTCGAGGTTGCCGAAAAAGTAAATGGCAAATTCTGAACTCCGTAACTTAATCGCCTTAAGAATTGGAGTGTTATTCTGTTGTGCCGTCATCAGAAATGATTCATTCCGTTACTTTTAAAATTTATTTCTCCCCGCCCCGTTCAGGCGGGTCAGGAGTTTTGACACATTTGAAAGGTTAAACCGAACTTTTCCAGATATTTTCCCAGTCGGTCGGAGTCATTGACCGTGTGACGTCGTCTTCTTGAGACGGCAAAGAGTTTTTTGCCCGCTTCGGCACGGCTGGGACTGGTTCGACAGACTTCCACAACCCGGGCAAGTTGGCAGAGATCAAATTCGTCAAACCGGGATTGATAATCATTGCCAAGAAGTTTTCTTAATATTTCATCGTTTGTTGCACTTTGGGGCGTTTTTCTCTGGCGTATAATCTCATTTTTTACAACTGTTTCGTCAATTCGTCCGCCACTGGATAGCGTTGCCATACGCGTGATCATGGCGTTCAAATCCCGGAAGTTGCCCCGCCATGCCGTCGCCGGATCAAGGGCAAAACGCATGAATTCTGCTTTCGCCTCTTTGTTGAAGGTGATGTGTTTGCCACTTTTTTCCGCAAAACATTTCAATTCATATTCCAGGTTGGGTTCAATATCCTCCCGGCGTTCGGCAAGTCCCGGCAGTTGAAAGTGCCAGAGATTGATCCGGGCAAGCAGATCAGAACGGAAATGTCCGTCATTTACGGCACTTTCCAAATCGCGATTGGTGCCGCAGATAAGTTCAAAGCTGCTTTCGCTTTCCGTATCGGCCCCAAGAGGGAAAAAATTTTTTTCTTCGACGGCATGCAGCAACATGGCTTGTTCATCCAGACCAAGCTCTCCGATTTCATCTAGGAACAAGATGCCGCCGTCGGCCTTTTTGAGTAAGCCCGGACGGTCAGCTGTCGCCCCGGTAAATGCCCCTTTTTTATGTCCGAAAAGGACACTCATGGCCTGATCTCCCCGGAGGGTGGCGCAGTTGATGCTGACAAATTCCCCCTTGATTTGATGATTGAGTTTTTTGAGCTCATAAATCCTTTTTGCAAGCCGGGATTTGCCTGCGCCGGTCGGCCCGGAGAGGAGAATCGGTTCCGCCGAACGGATCGCCACCCGTTCGATGGTTTCAATCAGTTCGTTGAATTGTTGATTTTTAGTGGCGATGCCGGATTTCAGAAAATCAAGGTCGCTTTCCCGCTCCATGGCAAAACGCTTGGCAAGCATGTCATAACGCGAGAGATCAAGGTCAATGATGTTGTACCCCCCCTCCGGGCCTGTTCCGGGGTGAGTTTGAATAAGTTTTCCCGGTAAATGGTGCGATTCGTTCAGTAGAAACAGGCAGATTTGTGCTACGTGCGAACCGGTGGTTATATGGATATAGTAATTGTCTTCTTCGCTGGAGAAATCATGATTGCGACTGTATTCGTAAAGCTTGCCGTAAACTTCTTCAAAGTCCCACGGGTCGTCCATGGCGATCACCTCCGGGATAACTTCGGTACCGGGAGAACACTGCTGAATATCTTCAACGACTCGCTTTTTTAAATCCTCAAATCTGGGTTGGTAGATCAGATGATAGCGGTCAAAATGCAAATCATGCTGCATGGCGAGAGCCACTGAGGGGCGCCAGGCATTCCAGCGGGAGAGACCACGCGTTCTGCCGTTGTTGTCCAGGGTTGAACCCAAAAGCGAAATCAGGATGTTCATAATATAAAATTTTATATATCAATATAGTATTATATATTTTTTTACTAATAGTCCAAGAGGAAGGAATATGCAAGCCCTACATGTATGAAGTTTTTTTTGAGCTTCAAAAAAACAGTTTTTCGAAAAATTCTTTGTTTTTTGTGAATCTGGCATGGCTTTTGCTAATCCGTGTGACAGACAATAAGATTCTGCATGAAAAAATGAAAAAAAGGATTGAAAAATGGAATTTATCAAAGGAGAAGGACTTCCCATTCCCATCAAAAGCTGGTGTCGGGGTGTGGAAGATACCGCAATGGTACAGGCCGAAAATCTTGCCCGTCATCCGGCCTTGCGTCATCATGTGGCGCTGATGCCCGATTGCCACTGTGGGATCGGGATGCCCATCGGAGGGGTGATCGCCGCAAAAGATGCTGTTATTCCTGCGGCGGTTGGCGTGGACATCGGATGCGGAATGATTGCTGTGGAAACTGACATCCCCGCAGAAAGACTCGAAGATATGCGTTGTCTGCGTGCCATTCACAGCCGGATAAAAGCGCTTATCCCGGCGGGGGAGGGGAAAATGCACCAGAATCCGCAAGAGTGGACGGGATTTGAAGAATATCTGGATACCAAAGGAGTTGATCCCCAGTTTATTACCAGACTTGACCGGCATAATCTCGGGACTCTCGGCGGGGGAAACCACTTTATTGAAATCCAGAAAAGTACTTCCGGATTTGTCTGGATGATGATTCACTCCGGAAGCCGCAACCTGGGAAAGCGCGTGGAAGAGGTGTATCAGGAAAAGGCGATGCAGCTTTGTGAACGCTTTTATGCGCCTTTGCCATGCCGGGATCTGGCATTTTTTCCCATTCAATGCGAAGATGGGCATAACTATTTTAGAGATATGAATTTTGCATTGAAATACGCCTTTGAGAACCGTCAGCGAATGATGGCAAAGTGTAAAGCGGCAATGGCCGAGTTCGTGCCCGAAGCCCACTATATTCGGGAAGTGAATATCCATCACAACTACGCGGCTTTTGAAGAACACTTCGGAGAAATTTTGTGTGTTCATCGTAAGGGGGCGACCCGTGCCAGACTTGACGAAATCGGCATCATTCCCGGCTCCATGGGGACGGCAAGCTACATTGTTCGAGGCCTGGGGAATCCGGAAAGTTTTATGAGCTGTTCTCACGGCGCCGGCCGATGCATGAGCCGTACGGCCGCCTGTCGTACTTTGACTGCCGCCGAGTGCGACGAAGCGATGAAAGGGATTGTTTATGATCGCTGGCATCCCGTGACACGTTATGGTAAAGGGAAGCAGGTACTGGATCTCTCCGAGGCACCGCAGGCCTATAAGGATATTGACGCGGTCCTTGCCGCCGAACGTGACCTTGTGGAAATTCAAGTTCGTCTGACGCCGCTGGCGGTGATCAAGGGATAAAACAGTCTGGATGGGGAACTATGGAGGCGGAGTTTTGATGAAAAAGAAGTGTGTAATTCTCAAATGGAATCCGGCGGTCTCTTCCTGTAACATGAGGTGGTTTCTGGATCGTATCTTATGGAATGAAAATGAATTCGATTGGAGTATTTATGACTATAGGAAAGTGCGAGTCGGAGATCCATTTTTCATGCTCAAAGTCGGTGTCGGTACTTGCGGCATTGTGGCCGCAGGAGAACTCACCAGTGATCCCGAGCCAGGAGAAGACTGGAGCGGCCGGGGGCGCAGGGTGTATTATGCCGATTGCACGTGTAAACTGATGGTCAATCCTGAAGTTCTGCCTATCCTTGAATGCGGGGAGTTGGAAGGCCATATCCGCGGTTTCGATTGGCATGGCGGACACTCGGGAAGCGTGCTGACTGACGGGCAGGCTGAGGTGCTGATCCAAATTTTCCGCCGGTATCTGCAGGATTGTGCAGCCGTTTTTTTCGAACGGCTGGAATGGATAGAAAAACGTGGTATGGACAATGACCAGATCTATATAGACCAAAAATTTCTCAAAGAGTTTGCCATTCCCTCCGGTTTCTGAAAGGAAAACCGGTACAGGAGGGAATCCTGCTCCATGTATGGAGCAGGAGAATACCGACGGCAGAATCGGTTCGGCAATTATGGGGACTGGTTTGCATTTTTCAGGAATGGTCTTTCTCTAGGAAGATATAGCTTGCAATGCCGGTTTCGCGGCTCAACAGGACCAGACGGCGAGTTTGCCATGAGTCATTCCGAAAATCGTTTCCGATTACGAAGAAGGCTTGCATAAAAAAGATGGAGATGTATATTATAAGCCTTTGTTTTTCTACGGGAAACAGATTGTAAAATCAAGGTGTTATCGTGTCTATTTCATGGATGGACGGTGTGGCTTGGGGCATTTGGGGAATGGGAGCGTTTGTCGCGTTTCTGTTTTCCCGCAGCTCTTCAATTGCCACAGGGACGGGCTGCGTGGCGGTTTGTGCCGGTGCGCTGGCCGCATTGGCGGGGTGGGGAGCCCGACTCACGTTCCCCCCTTGTGAAGTTGCGGGATTCTTTCAGTTGCCGATCCTGGTGCTGGCTGTTGCCGGCGCGATTCATTCACTCGGCTATCTGAAAGGACATGGGGAAAAACGCGCCGGGACGTACTGGGGATTTTATAACATTACCGTCGCGGCGATGTACGGTGTAACCCTGGCTGGATCACCGTTTCAATTTCTGGTGCTCTGGGAACTCATGGGGCTGGCGAGTTTTGCCCTGGTCGCCTTTGAACGGGAGTCGAAGGAGGTTATGCGTGCGGCGTGGATTTACATCGTTGCGTGTCATGCCGGTGCGGCGTTTCTCATCGCCATGTTTTTCTTCGGGGGAACGCCGACTGCGGTATTTGTTCTCGGGGTGATCGGCTTCGGGCTGAAAATCGGCTTTCCGCTCCTGCATGTATGGTTGCCGGAAGCACATCCCGCCGCACCGGCACCGGTTTCCGCTTTGATGTCCGGTGCGATGATTCAGCTTGGATTTTACGGGCTGCTCACCTACTGTACCTGGTCGCTTTCGGAATATGCCCTCTATGGCTGGACTTTGCTGGGGCTGGGGGTAATCGGTACGTTCGGCGGCATGTTGTTTGCCCTGGGACAGACGAACTTGAAGAAATTGCTGGCCTATTCCAGTATTGAAAATATGGGGGTGATGGCAATCGGTTTCGGGTTTGGATTTCTCGGCAGTGCCTCCGGGAATGCCGGTATGTCGCTGTTCGGTTTTGCCGGGGCGTTTCTGCATCTGCTGATTCATGCGTTGCTCAAGGGGGGACTCTTTCTCGGAGCCGGTTCCATTCTCCGGGCGGAGGGGACGCTCGAAATGGATCGGATGGGAGGTCTGTTGAAACGAGCCCCCTTTACCGGATGGGTATTTGCGATGAATGCCGCCGGTTTGAGCGGACTGCCACCGTTTGCCGGATTTCTGAGTGAATTTCTGATTTATCTTGCGGCACTGGCGGGGTTGACGGCTCCTGGACATTACGGTGTGTTTGCCATGTCGCTGGCGGTGCTGATCGTGCTGGCCCTGACCGGTGGACTTGCGGCGAGTGCGTATGTCAAGGCGGTGGGGGCGGTATTTCTCGGAGAACCGCGGTCACCGGAGGCTGCCGAGGCGCATGAGGTGACGGCTTCCATGAAGTGGGTGCCGGGGGCACTGCTGATTTTGAGTGCACTGCTGACGGCAGGAGCGTCCTGGGTGATCGAGTATGGTTTTCCGGCGTATTGCGGAAATACGGCAGGCAGAGAAATGGCGGTATGTATTGCGGCATTGCGGTATGTGGGAGTATTTTCCGGGCTGCTGATTCTGCTGGCTGCGATCGGGTTGGTTTGGCGGTTCCGGCTGGTGCCGCGAAGCCGTCGCGGCCGGGTGGCTCCCACCTGGGACTGCGGGTATCGCAATCCCTCGGCGCGGATGGAATATACGGGGACGGCATTTACGCAACCGCTCACGGATTTCTTTGCCGGCGTTTTGCGGCCACGGGTTGCGGAGGAAAAGCCGGAAGGGGATTTTCCCCGCAAGAGTTCTTTCGAGGAGTGGATAGAAGACGGCGGGGTGCGTTTCCTCTGGCAGCCGGTATTCCGTGCTCTGGCGTACCTGGCACATAGAATCCACGTGCTGCAGTCCGGATATCTGCATTTATACATTCTGGCGATGGTTCTTACTTTGCTGGCAATGTTGCTGTGGGCGTTCCTGTTTTCCGCAGGGACGGAAGGAGGTTTTTGAACTATGGCGAATCCTACTGTGATCTGGCTGAGTTCCTTTCTGTTGTCGCTGATTCTAGCGCCGCTGCTGCCCGGAATCGTAAATAAAGTCAAGGCTTTTTTTGCCGGGCGGCGTGGTCCGAATCTTTTTCAGCTCTATTTCGATCTGGCCAAACTCCTTCGCAAGGAAGGGGTATTCAGTGCGACGGCGGGAGGATTTCTGCAAGTGGCGCCACCGGTGTCACTCGGATGTCTGTTGCTGGCTGCGCTGCTGCTGCCGCATGGGCTGGTGCGTTCTCCGCTGGGGTTCGGGGGAGATGCGGTGCTGTTCTTCTATCTGTTGGGAATGGCCCGTTTCATAACGGTGCTGGGAGCGCTGGACACCGGATCAAGTTTTGAAGGGATGGGCGCTTCACGTGAAATGCAGTTTTCGGCGTTGGCCGAAGGGGCAATTTTCGGAGTGATTGGTTTTATCGCGGTATTTACCGGGCGCGCCGGATTTACGATGCTTCCCGCGGACGGGGGCGGAGAATGGTGGAGCGTTCATGCGGTGTCGCTCCTGCTGGCTGCGGCGGCATTCTTCGTCGTGCTTATGGCTGAAAATTGCCGCGTTCCCTTTGATGATCCGGAAACGCATCTGGAGCTTACCATGATTCACGAAGCCATGATTCTGGATTACGGCGGGCCTGATCTGGCCCTGATTCTTTACGGGGCTTCGCTCAAATTGTGGATGTATGCCATGGTGTTGATGATGCTGGTGCTGCCCTGGAGTATCTGCGGCACATGGCTGGGGATGGGGTGCACCCTGGGCGGAGTGCTTCTGACCGCCGTTGTGGTCGGCGCCGTGGAATCAAGCATGGCTCGTTACCGTTTTCTCAAAGTACCGCGAATGCTGGTTGGTGCGTTGGCGGTGGCATTGCTGGGGATCTTTTTCCGGCTGGTTTTCGAGGGAGGCATCCAATGACGGCATGGTGTGAAGCGGTTCTTGCGGCATTTTTGTTGACGGATATCATGCTGGCGGCATCGAGCCGTCTGCTGCATTGTATCCGGATTGTGGCAGCGCAGGGACTCCTGCTGGGGATTCTGCCGCTGGTGATTCGTTCCTGGAGCGAAGTGCATCCTGACCAGATATGGATTTCTCTGGTGAACATCGGCATCAAGGGCGTGGCGTTGCCGCTTCTCTTGATCCTGGCGATGAAACAGGCCAACGTCCGGCGGGAATTGGAGCCGTTTGTCGGTTATTCGTTGTCCGTGGTGGCGGTGCTGGGGCTGACGGGGATCTCTTTCTGGGTGGGGGCGCAGCTGCCGCCGCCGGTGGAGGCGGGAGTGAGGCTTGCCATGCCGGTGGCTTTTTCCACAATGCTGACGGGACTTTTCATGGTCATGGCGCGGCGCAAGGCCATTACGCAGGCGATTGGGTTTCTGATCTTTGAAAACGGCATTACGCTGTTCGGGACGGGATTGATGATTGAATACGGGCTGGTGGTGGAACTGGGAATTCTGCTGGATGTTTTTGTGCTGGTGTTTGTCATGGGCATCGCCCTGTTCCAGATCAACCAGGAGTTTGAGCATATCGATGCTGATAAACTGAACCGTCTCGGCGATTGGTCCGCGCCGGACGAAGAAGATGCCGAAGCGCTCCCGACTCCGGCAGAGGAGGGCAGATGATGGTTTTGATTCCGATACTTCTGCCGGCACTGATGGCGCCGGTGATCTGGTTTGCGGGGAGACGCAGTTCTCTTGCCGCCCGGGTGCTGCTGCTGGTAACGGCATTGCTCCATGCCGGCGGGACAATCGCGCTTTATCGGTGGTGCGATGCGCCGATGGAGGGCGAATATCTTGGCGTGGATCCGTTGGGGTTGTGGGTGGTTTCGATTACTTCTCTGCTGTTTTTGTGCGTATCGCTGCATGCCTTTTTCTGGTTGCCGATGGCGCGGAAATATGAAGGCGGTGCCCATGGACGTTCGCTGATGAGTGAACATCTTTTCTGCTCGATACTGGTCTGCTTTCTGAGTACGATGACACTGGTGGCGCTCTCCCGTAACTTCGGGCTGCTCTGGGTGGCGGTTGAGGCCACGACGCTGGCCAGTGCGCCGCTGATCTGCTTTCATCGTTCCGCGGGGTCGCTTGAGGCGATGTGGAAATATTTGCTGATCTGTTCCGTCGGAATCGGTCTGGCGCTGTTTGGAACATTAATGCTCGGCGTCGCGATCCAGCCTCCGGTGGGCGCGGAGCCGGGATTGGGGTTTACGGTGCTGGGGGCAGCATGCAATACGGTCAATCCGGCGTGGTTCAAGGCTGCTTTCATTTTCTGCTTTGCCGGATACGGACTGAAAATGGGACTTGCGCCGTTTCATACCTGGCTGCCGGATGCCCACAGCGAGGCGCCGTCGATGGTGTCGGTGCTGCTTTCCGGGGCGCTGTTGAACTGTTCGTTTCTGGGAATTGTCCGGGTGCTCGGGGTGGCTCCCGCATCGCTGCGGAGTTTCTGCAACGGCTATCTGGTGGCGTTTGGGGTTTTGTCGCTGGTAATTGCGGCATTTTTCATCATCCGCCAGAGTGACTACAAGCGGATGCTCGCTTATTCGAGTGTCGAACACATGGGGTTGCTCGCCATTTTCTTCGGGCTGGACGAGGAAGTGACCGGGCTCATTCACATGGGAGTACATTCCCTGACCAAAATGATGCTGTTTCTGATTGCCGGCAACATTCTCATGGCGTGCGGGACGCGCAGTGTGGAAAAAGTCCGGGGGCTTTTTGAACGCATGCCGCGGACTGCCTGGCTGTGGGCGGCAGGCATGTTTCTGATCTGCGGGACGCCGCCGTCTCCTTTGTTTGTGACGGAACTGTTATTGGTGCAGCGGGCCGGATGGTGGCTGGGAGGGACGATTCTGCTGCTGCTTTTTGCTGTATTCTGCGGGATGTCGATGATCGTTTTCCGGATGGTCGGCGGCAAGGCCGCTCCGGAGTGTGCCGTGTCCCGTGACGCGGAGCGGGCGGCTGAAAAACTTGCGTGGCTTCCCGGCGTGCTCGCGGTGCTGCTGTTGGGCTGGGGGAGTTTGCTCATCTGGAATTTCATGGGGAGATTGTAACGATGCTGCCGATGAAAATTGGAAACGGTATGGCGGCGCTCTGGCGTGAGGTGCCGGTGTGCGAAATGGCTGAATTCCGGGCCTGGCTTCGGGAGATTTCGGAAACGGAACGGCGTCGGATTGCGGCTTTTTTTGCGGTACCGGACGACGAGCAGTTCCGCCTGGTTGCGGTGGCGGAGGATGCCGGAGGCTGTGGCTTTGCCCTCTGTTCGGTCCGTGTCTGCCGTGTTTACCCTGCGTTGAGCGGAGAAATCGCGGCGCTTCAGAAATTCGAACGATTGATTGCGGAACGTGATGGACTGGTGCCGGAAGGCCATCCCTATCTGCAGCCGGTGCGCCGTCTTCGGGAAGACGAGGACGGAAGAGGGTTTCTGGCTGAACGGGGAGCGGCGGTACATGATGTCGCGGTGGGGCCTGTTCATGCGGGGGTGATCGAACCTGGTCATTTCCGGTTTGAGTGTGTCGGCGAGAAGGTGCATTCTCTGGAGATTGCTCTCGGGTATCAGCACCGTGGGATTGAGGCCATGCTTGCCGGAGGGCCGGATGAAAAAACACTGCATCTGATGGAGACGGCCGATGGTTCCAGCTCGATTGCAGTTGCTACGGCGTATGCTCGTCTGATCGAAGCCCTGAGCGGAATTGCCGTTCCGGCAGAGACCGTGACTCTCCGTGCGATTGCACTTGAACTGGAGCGGATAGCCAATCATGTCGGTGATCTGGGGGCGCTGGCAGGGGATGTGGCGTTTCTGCCGACGGCTTCGTTTTGCGGACGGATTCGGGGGGAATATTTGAATATGACGGCGGAACTTTGCGGGAACCGTTTCGGACGCAATTTCATTCTTCCCGGCGGAACCCGGTTCGGACTGGATGCAGCGCGGGCCGGAAAAATTCTCGACTGGTTGCGGCGGGTCAAGCGGGATCTTGACGGGGCGCTCAAGCTCTTTTTCGATTCTCCGACGGTACTTGACCGTCTGGAAAATACCGGGCGCGTTTCCCGGGAAACGGCGTTGCATCTTGGCGCGGTCGGGCCGGCCGCCCGGGCTTCCGGAGTGGCCCGGGATGCACGGTGCGATTTCGGCTGGAGCGAATATGCGCCGTATGCCGCATGTGAATGTGTTACGGAAGAGACCGGAGATGTTCTGGCGCGGGCCCGGGTGCGTTTGCGGGAGCTGGAGTTTTCGCACCGCTTTCTTGACGCGGCGCTGGCGGAAGCCGTGCGCCGTCCGATCGAGGCGGTCCGATGTGATTCTGGAATTTTCCCGGCTGCCGATTCCATCGCGGTGAGCGCGGTCGAAGGATGGCGCGGGGAGCATATTCATGTGGCGTTGACCGATAGCCGCGGTTATTTCGAGGTGTATCGGATGGTGGATCCCTCGCTGCGCAACTGGGAGATGCTTGGCATGGCGCTGCGTGGAGAAGAGATTTCCAATTTTCCGATTTGTAATAAGAGCTTTAATCTGTCCTATTGTGGACATGATCTGTGACGGGAGGCGGGTGATTCATTATGCTCAAAGCGCTGAAAGGCCGTTTCGAACAGGGATTCCGGACCGGGAAATTTCCGGATGCGCCGCCGATGCTTTCCGATCGCTTTCCGGGGAGGCCGGTTCTGGAGGCTGCGCGCTGTACGGGGTGCGGGGCATGCATGCGTACCGAAGTGTGTCCATCCGGAGCTGTTGCAGGAAAGGACGGCCGACCGGAGATCGACACCGGAAAGTGTATTTTCTGCGGGGCGTGTGCGGAAATCTGCCCTGAAAAGGCCATCGGTTTTTCGCAGGAATATCGCATGGCGGCGATGACGCGCCGGGCGCTGGTGGTCCGGCCCGGCGAACCATATATTCCGGAAAGACCGACCAACCGGGAGTTTCTCCGGTTCTGCGGCCGTTCGCTCAAGATCCGACAGGTGTCGGCGGGAGGATGCGGTGCGTGTGAACTGGACTTCAATGTACTGGGAACATTGGCGTGGGACATGGGACGGTTCGGCATTCAGATTGTTGCATCTCCTCGACACGCCGACTGTATTCTGGTCACGGGGCCGGTCAGCCGCAATATGCTTGTTGCTTTGAAAAAGACGTATGACGCGGCACCCCGGCCTGTCTGGGTGATCGCCTCCGGGGCATGCGCGATTTCGGGAGGTCTTTACGCCGGGAGCCCCGAATGTCTGGGGGGTGTCGAGGAGATTCTTAAGCCGGATCTGTATGTGCCCGGCTGTCCTCCACATCCTGCGACGCTGCTGGAAGGAATGCTGCGCCTGATGAATCGCCGTTAAAGCACGCTTCGGAAGCGGTGATGCGCAGAGGGGAGGAAAGAGAGGGGGCGGAAGCCGCCGCTCTTTTTACTCATTTTTCATCCTCCTGAAAAATCCTGCGGCTTTGCATGTATCTGCGTTCTACGGTCATGCTTTCCTTGACAAGACTCGTGAGAAAGGTTACTGTTTTTAGGGAAAGCATCCTCCGCCTTTTCTGGCGGAAGAGGACTATGGGGGACCGGAGACCGGAATACCGGCGGCGCCGTTGTCGCACACCGGTGGCGGCAACGGCAAGTTCGGACGCCGCGGCGAAAAAAAAGAACGTCAGCTGACACAGATGAGGAGGGTCATACGATGAAATCACCTTATCTCTATTGCAGGGAATATGACCTGCTGGACTTTGCCGCAGGCCGGCCCGTGCCGGGAGCGCTCATGCCGTCCCGGTCGCTGCGATTGCTGGAGCAGGTGAAGTTCGCCATCCCGTTTGCCTGGACGAAGGTGTCCGTGGAGGAGTTGAACCGACTTGCCGGAGACATTTTTCAGACGCAGCTCCAGACTCGGGAGGAAGCTTTTCTGATTCGGTTTGACGAAGCGGGGGTCCATATCTGGTCTGTGGGGGAGGCCGGACATTTTTATGGTATGCAGACATTTCTGCTCAAGCTGGGAGAAACGGGGCTGCGGGCTTTCACTCTCTATCAGTCTCCGCGGGGAGACCGCGGCTTGAAGCTGTATCTGCCGGAGCCGACTGAAGAAGGGATGAACCATTTCAAGCGGATTATTGATCTGGCGGCACAGTGTAAATACAACTTCATCATGCTGGAGCTGGGAGGCGCTTTGGAATACAAACGCCATCCGGAAATCAATGAGGGCTGGATCGAATACGCGGCGATCATGAATGAATATCCGGGGAAAACACTCAAGGTACAGAATCAGTTCCCATGGCGGAAAAACTCCATTCATACCGAAAACGGTGGCGGAAAGGTATTGTCGCAGGCACAGTTTCTGGAGTTGACGGAGTATTGCCGGGAGCGTTTTCTGGAAGTGATTCCGGAGATGCCGTCTTTGTCGCATTGTGATTACCTGCTGACCCGGCACCGGGAACTGGCGGAGCGTCCGGAAGATCCGTTCCCGGACACCTGCTGTCCGCTCAATCCTGATTATTACAAGCTCTTTTTCGAACTTCTGGACGAGGTGATCGAGCTTATCCACCCCCGCAAAATTCATATCGGTCACGATGAATACTACTCCATCGGACTCTGCCCGAAATGTAAAGGACGGGATGCCGCGGAACTTTACGCCCGGGATGTCAACCGGATGACCGCTTATCTGCGGGCACGGCAGGTGGAACCCATTATCTGGGGGGAAAAACTGCTGGATTCGCATTGGCGGAACGGCGAACCGATCGGCGGCGCCGCCTGTCCGGAGACGGAAAAGCTGGATGCATTGCCCGCGACCTTTCGGGCTATGGAAATGATTGAGCCGTTGTCTGTGTTTCATTGGTATTGGAGTATTGACCGGGCATTGGATCAGGTTTATGCCGCCCGGGGGCTGCGGTATTGGTTCGCTAATTTTGAACCCGCGCTTTTTAAAGATTGGGAAAGACGTATCAGTGTACCCGGTGTCGCAGGAATTTGCGTCTCCAACTGGGGACGGAGTGATATGAGAACGTTGCAGCGCAACGGCATTCTTTATCACCTGGTTTACGCATCCTGGCTGATGTGGGAGCCGGCATTCGGTTCAGAGGATTATCCGGATCTTGATCGGCTGGTATTGGAGCGACTGTATCGGATGCATCCGTCGCAGGCGGCCGGGGCGACGGGGGCGGAACTTACCGTGTGCCATACGGTTCAAACCGATATTTCATTCCAGTATTTTTTTGACGGGGTACTTCTGGATGAGGCGTTTTACCTGTTGGGACATCATGTTTTCCGCTGCAGGAGATCCGGTGTGGAATTGCGGTTTCCCGTGATTTTCGGATCGAACATTTCCAATACTGATTTAAATCCAGCCCGGTATGATTCTCCGGATTCGCTCTCGGACGCCTATGAGATAGACCGGCGTTATCTGGAAATTGCCGGCGAATGCTATCCGCGGCGGGATGCGTCCGGGGAGATGTGGTATTATTGTCGTTATCCGCTGCCGGCGGGGGTAACGGACGTGGAGTATCTTCGATTTGAATCGGCCGGGGCCTGCTGCCGTCCGGTCCGCCTGAAAGAATTTTACTGTTCTCCGATCGCAGCGCATCATCTGCCTTTTAACTGAGGAAAACGATCGGCTGCAATGAATAACCGACAATTCAGAAGTGTCGGCGCAATGGTGCGCACTATAGCAGGAAGTGTCGTACTTGCAAGAACAGGGAAACGTATCAGGGGGAACGTGTGGTAGAACTGACATTTCTCTAACCAAACAGTTTTCCTGTTTTGCCGATAGAGCGTATAACTTGCTGGATTGACAGGGAAGATGGCACGTGCTATGTTCATCCGGGATCACTGGAGGATAACCGGGTATTTTCGCCGGCCGAGACTCAGCGGGACTTGGGAGGGACTCAGTACTGAAAATGGACCATGGAGAAAGGGAAAGGGGAATGTTGCGAACATTTTTTCTATTGCCGTTTCTGCTGGGAGGCGCCTGTTCGACAGCGATTGCAGAGACCTGGCGCCCGCCAGAAGTATCGGCTCAGGAAATACTGATGCAGTTGCAGAACAATCCCCGGATACAGACTCGGCCGCGACTGCTGATCGCCAGCTTCGACGAGCTTCAGCACGGTGGGAAAACGCCGGAAGGCCGTCTGCTGGCCGAACGAATTGAGCATGATGCAGAACTGCTTTTGTCGGAGGCGCCGTCTGAATATCAGAAAACAGGAATCCGGTTGCTGGACGTCAGCCGCACCGTTCTTTTCCGGGTCAATACTCTGGCCGTCGCCTGGCATCTGACCGGCAAAAAGGCGTATGCCGAACGTGCGGTGGCGGAGATGATGGCCGTGGCCGCATTCCCGGATTGGAATCCTTCCCACTTTCTGGATGTCGGCGAGATGACGCTGGCGCTGGCCGTCGGCTACGACTGGTTGTATGAAACCATGTCCACTGAAGAACGCACGACTATCCGCGAAGCGATCCTGAAGCATGGGTTGCGCGTCTCTGTCGCCGATCCCCGAGCCTGGTGGATCCACGCTGCCAACAACTGGTACGCGGTCTGCCACGGCGGTCTGACCGCAGGGGCGGTGGCAGTCTGGGAGGAGGACCCGAAGTTGGCCGCGCAGGTGATTGCCCGCGGCCTCAACGGTATCGCACCTTATATGAAGAATTCGTATTTTCCTTGTGGCGCTTATCCCGAAGGACCCGGATATTGGGATTACGGGACAGATTTCACCTCGGTATGGCTGGCGGTGCTGATGCGGGCATTCGGGCAGGATTTTGGAATTTCACAGGCTCCCGGTTTTGCAGAGACCGGCTTCTATCTGAAAGCCGTTACCGGTCCTTCCGGAAAAACCTTCAATTATTCGGATGGCGGTTCCGGATTCCCGCTTGGTTTTTCCTCGTTTTATCTGGCCTACCGGTATCGGCGTCCGGATTGGCGGCAGCCGCAGGCGGACAGGAGTCTGATGGAATATGCCCGCCGACGACCGAGAAACAGCCGCGGACAACAACGGTTGCTGCCGCTGATTCTGCCGTTTCTGGAGGTGCCGCAGGATCGTGAGGCGGTATCGCCGCTGAATTATTTCAGTGGCAAAGACGCGCTGGTGCCCATTGCCGTGTTCCGCAGCGGATTTGAGCGTGACGCGGTATTTCTGGGGGTTAAAGGTGGAGCTCCCAATGCCCCGCACGGACACATGGACGGTGGTTCATTCGTTTTAGAAGCGGACGGCGTACGCTGGGCGCAGGATCTGGGTATGGAAAATTATCACAAAATCGAATCCCGGGGAATGAACCTCTGGAGCAACGCCCGGAATTCCGATCGCTGGCGTATTTTCCGGATCGGTTTCCAAAGCCACAACATTCCGGTCATTGACGATCAGCCGCCCCGGGTGGATGGCCGGGTGGAAATCATCGAGGTAACTGACGGAGAAGAATACCACGGCGCAACACTGGATTTGAGCAAAGCCTATACCGGGCAGGCGGTTTCGGCGATTCGTGAAGCCCGGCTGCTGCCGGATCGCAGTGTGGTGATCCGGGACCGGTTTACCGGGTTGAAACCGGGGGCGGTGGTGCGTTGGCAGATGCTGACCGGCACCGACACGGTACCGGATGAAACAGGATTTCGGCTTACCTCCGGCAACAGGAAATGTCATCTTGTCGTCCAAACTTCCGCTTTGTTTCGGACCCGGGTGGTGGAAACCAGCTCGCTGGAGCAGGTGTTCGACACTCCCAACCGTGATTGCCGGATGCTGACTGTGGAAACTGTCGCTCCGGCGGACGGCACGGTGGACTGGCAGTTTGTCTTTTCTTTCAGCGACTGAGTGTCAAGCGGGGGGAAATGAAAAAAACGAATCCGTCCGGAGGGGACGGATTCGGGGCGGAGAGCAGAGGAACTTATTCCGCGTCGAAGAATTTTCGGTAAAGCAGCCCCGCCAGGATCGCGCCGATGACCGGTGTCAGCAGAAAGAGCCAGAGCTGTGCCATCGCATCACCGTTCACCGCAAACCACTGAACCAGCGCCGGGCCGAAACTGCGCGCCGGATTAACTGAAAGGTTGGTTACCGGAATCCCGATCAGATGGATCAACGTCAGGCAGAGCCCGATGGCTACCGGAGCAAAGCCCTGGGGCGCCCGTTTGCCGGTAGCGCCGCAGATGACGACAAGAAAGATGAATGTGAGCAGGATTTCCACCAGGGCGCAGGCCCCCATCCCATAATTGGAGGGAGACAATCTGCCATAGCCGTTGGCGGCGAAACTGAGGTTTTGCGACAACATGCTGGCCTGACCTTCCTGAATCAACCACAGGACGAAAGCGGCCGCCACCGCACCGACCATCTGGGCTGCGATATAGGGCAGGAGATTCTTGCGTTCAAAGCGGCCGGCGGCCCAGAGTCCGATACTGACCGCCGGGTTGAAGTGGCCGCCGGACACATGGCCGAAGGCATAGGCGCCGGTCAGTACCGTTAAGCCGAAAGCCAGCGCGATACCGACGTATCCGATCTGTGATCCGGCGAAGACGGCAGCGCCGCATCCCCCCAGAACCAGCCAGAAAGTCCCGATCAATTCAGCGACAGTTTGTTTTGATACGAAGTTCATGACAGTCGTTTTTCCTTTCTGCAGCGGGGGGCGGATATGGTGACGGTCCGACGCCACCGGTTGTGCCGGATCACACTTTCTGCACCTCCAGTAAGGTTGAGGAGCCGTGGAAACCGGTCCACGGCGATCTGGAAGAAAATCTACAGGGAATATGAAAAAATGCAAATAAAAGTTCCTTTTTGCAGCAAGGAATCCTGCGTTTTTGCCGCTGTTTCCAGGTTTTCCATACGTTGGTGTTTCGGAGTAACGGGCTTTCAACCTGGTTGTGCGGTATCGGTTATGATCGCGCTGCATGAGAAGTGTAATTGTTTGAGAAAAAACGGTCGCCCTCCAGGCCTGCCATAATAGAAAGCAGGTTGCCCATTAAAATAAATCAGTTCCGGATGTGTCGGCTGAGCAAAATGTTCCGTTTTCTTCTGCTTACGGGCATCATACCATCCCCCATACATCCCCGTATCCTCAGCCGGAAAATCGAAGGACAGCAACAGGTCGCTCCGAGTAATGTTTCCCTGGCCACCTGTATAATATAAAAAAATCCGACAGCTTCGCATACCGCCATGGGGCTTTGCAGCTGCAACGGTCGTATGGAGGAAATTCGTCCCGACTCATCGCTTCTTTTTCCTCCTCCAAGAGACGTTGTTTCTCACGGATGTCTTCCGGGTCGCGGGAAGGAGCGGGCCGTTCCTTGAGTTGTTGGTTCGGGAATTACGTCCGGGGGGCTTTTGCAATCTCGCGGGCCTGCTGCTCCAGCCGGTCCGCCTCATCGTTCTTTCCGGATTTCCGCAGCAGAGTGGCGAGGGCGTCGGTTACCTGTCTGAAACGTGCTTCGATCTGCGGCGTGGATTCCCGGGACCCGCAGCGGGTCAAATCCCGATATAATTTGACCTGCTTGTCAAATTCCCGTTCCGGATCGGTCAGTTCCGCGGCCGTTTCAAATTGGTTTTTTCCCAGAAAAAGAAACAGATAGTCCGCAGTCCAGTACTGTTTCGCTTTTTGCGGATGGCGTCTGTGGAGTTCCCGGTAAAATGCCACCGTGTCGTCATCGCGCTGCAGAAAACGATTGATCTCCAGAATCCCGTTGACGGCTTTTGCGGAAAAATCCCCTTCCAGAACATCCGCTTGCAGCTTCTGCACTGCTTCGGTTAAAAATGCCCGGGCTTCCGGATTGGTCGCAAACAGTTTTTTCCAGCGGAACCATTCGTCGAGCCACGAATGATAGTCGCTCCATTCACGATAAAGCCAGCGGAACAGCCGCAGCGCCTCCGCGTCGTCCCGGTTTTTGATCGCCGCATGGACCTGGTTGAAAAAAGTGCTGAAATCCTCCAGCGATTGCTCCTCATGGGCTCGCACCTCCTCCGCCTGCCGTCGCAGCTCCGCGGACCGGGCCGTGTCCTGTGGCACTCCGGTACCTGCGGCATACAGTTCGGACAGTTTCAGCAGGGCGGCGACGTTTTCACCTGCCGCGGCCGACTCGTACCACTTGACCGCTGAAGACAACGAGCGCTTCATGCCTTTCCCTTCCTCACAGCAGAGTCCAAGCTGATATTGCGCTGCGACGGAACCGCCTTCCACGGCCTTGCGGAAAAGGGAAACGGCTTCTGCCGCATCGCCTTTTTCCAGATATTCCATGCCGAGCGCATGCAGGGCGGAGGGCTGGTTTTCCGAGGCGGCCTTGCGCATCCAGCGCCGTGCCAGCGTCGGATTTTCTGCGGTGCCGCTTCCCGTCCGGTAACACTGGGCCAGTTCGTACATGGCGTCCGGATCGCCCCGTTCCGCAGACTTCCGGTACCAGAAGAACGCCTGTTGCATGTCGCGCGGCGTGCCGTGGCCGGATTCATACGCGATGGCGAGGTTGAAAGCGCCGAGGGCGCTTCCTGCCCAGGCAGTCTCCTGAAAGAGCGCCAATGCCTTCCGATAGTTTCTGGCGGTGCCCATGCCCTTGACGTAGCAGTAGCCGAGCATGTCTTTGCCGTCGAGGTCGCCTTCCGAAGCTGCGCGCTGAAACCAGAGAAAGGCCTGGTCCGGATCTCCGTGTTCTTCAAACCATACCCCCCTGTCGTACGCCTCTTCCTCCGGCTGAAGGCGGTAAATCGACCATGCCAGCAAAACGCAGCAGATCAGACCGGCAAGCAACAGGATTGACAGGGAAAACATTTTTGGGACATGGTCTGTTTCCTCAAAAATCAATTTTAGGAGGCTGAAAAAACAGAGGAAAAACCTCGATCAACGGAAAAGATTCAAAAACAAATTGCAACCGGAAAAGTTCCAGTATTTTTTATCTACGGTTCAAATTTCATTACCAAAACCGGGGAAAAACCGGGGATAGTTTTTATTGCCCTGAAAAATAATGAACATTCACAAGTGGTTGATAATCTGGCGGAGAGGGGGGGATTCGAACCCCCGGTAAGATTTCTCCTACGACGGTTTAGCAAACCGTTGCTTTCGGCCACTCAGCCACCTCTCCTGGCTTGATACCGGCTCTAACATAGCCTGAAAATCATCAAAAGCAAGCGGCGTCCGGACGATTTTGCAAAAAAAATGCCGTTCATCCGCTTCCTGTCAGTGTCGACGCGTTACCCAGAAGATGTTCCCCTCGGGATCGCTGCCGCGAAAATACTCCCCGCTGCTTCGTTCCTCCGGTTCCGCCGACAGCGTGTATCCATTATCCTCCAGCCGCTCCCGCAATATTACCGGATCGTCACATTCCAGTACCCAGGTTGTTGCCGCCGAGGCGTGTTCCAGATAAGATGCTGCGCTTTTCTCCAGACGCAGCGAAAACCATTCCGACGGCCGGAACTCCACCGCGAATCGACTGTCCGACACCGGTTCCCCGATGCCGAGCAGATCCCGGTAGAAACAACGGCACGTTTCCAGATCATTGACGCGGATGATAATGCCGAAACGCGGCGATTCCATGTGTTTTCCCCTTGCTAATTCCTGCATGACGTATACATTATACACAGGGGGAACACTTTTGCAAACGCATTTTCAGGATAAGTGCAAAGATTGAAGGAATATTTCCGATGGATTACGACCGTTACCAGAATCCGCTGACCGACCGTTATGCCGGCAAAGAGATGAGTTTTCTCTGGTCTCCCCAGTTCAAGCATTCCACCTGGCGTCGTTTATGGCTGGCCCTGGCCGAGGCTGAACGCAATCTCGGACTGGACATCACCGAAGAACAGATCCGTCAGATGGCTGCCCACCTGGAGGATATCGACTTCGAGGCCGTTGCCGCCAAGGAAAAGGAACTGCGGCACGATGTGATGAGCCATATTCACGTTTTCGGCGCCCAGTGTCCCGCAGCCATGCCCATTATTCATCTCGGGGCGACCAGCTGTTTTGTCACCGACAATACCGAACTGATTCAAATGCGCGACGGCATGCGGATCATCCGGCGGAAACTGTTGAAATTGATGAGCCAGCTGGCCGATTTCGCCGACTCCTACCGGGAAATGCCGACGCTGGGGTTCACCCATTATCAGCCTGCCCAGTTGACGACGGTGGGGAAACGCTTTTCTCTGTATTTGCAGGATTTCCTGTTTGACTTTGAGCGCTTGAACCGGGAGCTGGAGATGCTGCCGTTCCGCAGCGTCAAAGGGACTACCGGGACGCAGGCAAGTTTTCTGGCGCTGTTCGACGGCGATCATGAAAAGGTCCGGCAGCTCGAACGTGACGTTGCCGCCCGAATGGGATTTTCCCGGATTGTGGCGGTTTCCGGACAGACCTATACGCGCAAGGTCGACTATTTCGTGCTGTCCGTGCTCGGCGGAATCGCCCAGTCCGCGGCGAAGATGGCCGGAGACATCCGGTTGCTTGCCAATCTGCGCGAAATGGAAGAACCTTTCGGCAAAAAGCAGATCGGCTCCAGCGCCATGGCCTACAAACGCAATCCCATGCGCTGTGAACGTGTCTGCGCCCTGGCCCGTTATCTGATGAATCTGCCGGTCAATACTGCGCATACTCATGCGGTGCAGTGGTTCGAGCGCACGCTGGACGATTCCGCCAATCGGCGGCTGGTGCTGCCGGAGGCATTTCTCAGTGCCGACATCATTTTGTCGATTCTGCTGGATATCACCAATGGACTGCAGGTGTGGCCGAAGGTGATTGCACGGCGTGTTCGTGCTGAACTGCCGTTCATGGCTACGGAAAATATTCTGATGGCCGCGGTCCGCGCCGGCGGTGACCGGCAGATGCTGCATGAGGTGATCCGGGAACATTCCATGGCCGCGGCCCGGCGGATCAAGGAAGAGGGCGGGGACAACGATCTGCTGGAGCGGCTGCGTAATGACCCGGCCTTTGCGGCGATTGCGGGACGGTTCGATGAACTGGTCAATCCCCGCGACTTTATCGGGCGGGCGCCGGAACAGGTGACGGAATTCCTGAACGAATGCGTGCGTCCGGTGTTGGAGGCATACCGGAGCGAATGGGAGCAGGCCGGCGGTGAGGAGGTAACGGTTTAAAGTTTTTTCCCGGAACGGAGACCTCCCGCCGATAAAGGAATGGGGGGTCGGCAGGTCAAACAGGGCGGAGGTTGTTTCTGATGGAATTCATGGGTGATGATTATCTGATCGGCAGCGAGGCGGGGCGGCGCATTTTCGAGGCGATCCGAGATTTGCCGGTAGTGGATCCGCACAATCACGCGGATGTAAAAGAGATTGCGGAAAATCGGAATTATTCGGATGTCTGGCAGCTTTTTGCCGCGACCGATCACTATGTCTGGGAAATGTTGCGCAAATGTGCGGTGCCGGAGGAATATATTACCGGTGACCGTTCACCACGGGAAAAATTTCTCCGGATGGCGGAGGTTTTCCCCCGTCTCGTCGGCAATCCGGTCTATGAATGGGTGCATCTGGATTTGCGACGCAGTCTGGGAATCGACACGATTCTGGGACCTGCCACCGGAGCAGCGGTCTGGGAAGAGGCCAATGCTGCGCTGGCACGACCGGAAAACCGACCGCTGCAGCTGCTGTGCGGGAAATTGAATGTAGAGGTCATGTGTTCCACCGATGATCCCGCCGACGATCTGCAATGGCATGAGAAAGTCAATGCCGCCGCCGGCCGGATGCTGGTGCGTCCCACCTGGCGTCCGGATAAGGCCATGAATATTACGGCGCCGGGCTGGAACGCCTATATCGACCGGCTGGGGGAACGGTTCGGGATGCGGATTCGTACTTATGAGGAACTTCTGGAGGTATTGCGGCAGTCGCATGACTATTTTGCCGCCCATGGTGCCGTGTCCAGCGACCACGGGGTGGAAGTCCCGCCGGGGATTTGTGCTTCTGCCGACAAGGCGGCGGCGGTTTTCCGGCATGCACGGGATGGCGAAGCGTTGTCGGCCGAGGCGGCGGAGTGTTTCCGGGGACGTTTTCTGCTGGAAGTTGCGGGGCTGGATGCGGAGAAGGAATGGGTGTTTCAGTATCATGCCGGTGCCGTCCGGGATGTACGGGATACGCTGTTTCAGACGCTTGGACCGGATTCCGGCGGTGACGTCTGCAATCCCTGGCAGAATGCCCTGCCGGGAATGTGCCGGCTGTTGAATCGTTTCGACGGGCGGCTGAAGGTGGTGCTGTATTGTCTGGATCCTGTGTTTCAGCCGATGCTGGCGTCGCTGGCGCGCGCTTTCGGAGACAAGGTCCGGCTCGGCTCGGCCTGGTGGTTGTGTGATACGCCGGTGGGAATGCGACGTCAGCTGGAAGCGATCGGAGCGGTGGATGTCTTCAGCTGTTTTGCGGGCATGGTGTCTGATTCGCGCAAGCTGCTGTCCTATGGATCGCGTTTCGAAATGTTCCGGCGGGTGCTGGCGGACGTGCTGGGCAGTCTGGCCGATCGGGGGCAGGCGCCGCTGGCATTGCTGGAGGAAACTGCCCGGGAAATGGCTTACGACGGACCGAAGAAGTTCTTCGGATTGTAATTTGTAAAAATGCCGGCGACACGTTATATTCCCGGGAATCATCCGGGCCGGCACGAGTGGTACGGTAAAAAAAACGACGGAGCATCTCCGTCCGCTGCCGGACCCAAATCCAATAGAACAGTAAGGAAGAAAAGTGAGTACCAAAGCGAAAAGCGACCTTTACAAAGCCGCCGGAGTCGACATTGACCTGGCTACCTCGCTGCTGGATCAGGTGAAGAAAAAATTTGCCGCAACCCGGCGTCCGGAAATGCTCAGTCCGATCGGTGGTTTCGGTGGCCTTTTCCAGATTGATCTGAAGAAGTACCGGGAGCCGGTGCTGGTTTCCAGCATCGACGGAGTGGGTACCAAGTTGATGATCGCCATGATGATGGAGAAATTCGACACTGTCGGATACGACATCGTCAATCACTGTATCAACGACATTTCCGTCCAGGGGGCGGAACCGGTGTTTTTCATGGATTACATCGGGATCGGGAAATTGCGCAGCCCGCTCTATGAGCAGGTTCTGTTCGGGATTGCCGACGCCTGCCGGGCGGCGAACTGCGCGGTGCTGGGCGGTGAAACCGCGGAAATGCCGGGAATGTACGGGAACGATTTCGACCTGGTCGGGGTCATTACCGGCCTGGTGGAACGTTCGGAAATCATCACCGGGGAAAAAATTTGCCCCGGTCACGTGGCGATCGGTCTCGGCTCCAACGGGATGCATACCAACGGCTACAGCCTGGCCCGCAAGATTCTCTTCGCACAGTGCTCCTATACGGTCAATACGAAACTGCCCGAGCTCGGTGGCGAGACCGTCGGCGAGGCACTGCTCAAACCGCATATCTGTTATTATCCGGCCATCCGGCGGGCGCGGGAAGAAGGATTGCCGCTGGACGGCATCGCTCACATTACAGGGGGCGGGCTGTACGACAATGTGCCGCGGATTCTGCCGGAAAACGTTGATGTGATTTTCGACAGCGGCGTGTTGCCGGTGCCGTCGATCTTCAAGGTGCTGGTGCATCGCGGTAACGTGGATCCGGTGGAAGCGTACCGGGTGTTCAACATGGGGATCGGCATGGTCTGGTTTGTACCGAAGGCGGCCGCGGACCGCGCCGTGGCGGTTTGCCGGGAAAGCGGGTTCACCGCCGACGTGATCGGCGAAGTGGTGAGCGGTCACAAAAACGTGAAAATCCACTGATCCGGAAACCGGGAGAGGTCGCATGTTGGGGAAATTCAGCGCCGGCTTCAGCTCCGGGGGCTTGCTGGAAAAACCGATTCAACGGGCCATTGGTCTGTTTGCATCCCGTTTTTCCGGCAGCGAAGACGAAGAGGAGATGCTGCGGCGGACGCTGATTGCGCTGATCAAAACCGTGTTGTCTGAGGATGGCCGGGAGTTGAGCGATGCCGATTACGAGGCGGTGCGCTACCAGTTGCGCGACTATCCGCCGGGAGAAATCCGGCAGATGCTCGAAAAACTGCGCAATTCTCCGCTGATTTCCGCTGCGGAAGCGGCGACGGTGCTGGAAAAAATACCGGATACGGAAAAAGAAAAGGTGATCCGGGCGCTGCTGACACTGGCGATTGGTTCAGGTCGGTTATTCCGGAAACAACCGCTGATTCAGGAACTGGCTTCCCGCCTGGGAATGAGCCGGCAGGAGTATGCCGAGTTGCGGGAGGAGTTGCTGTTGCGCCACCAGCAGCGCCGCAAGATCATCAAATCCGGGGCCGGTATTGTAGTGGCGCTGATTGTACTGGTCGTGTTCATTTTGACCGCTACGCTGCTGCGTTCGGTGATTTTCGGATTGATTGCGGCCTACATTATGCTGCCGGTGGAGCAGTATTTCGAACGCCGTCTGGCGGATCGGCACACCTGGCTGTACCGGATATTCCGGCTGTTTTCCCGAGTGACGGAGCCATTGAACGCTCTATCGCGGGCATTGCGCCGTTCTCGGAAGCCGCGTCCGACAAAACGGGAACGGACTTTGCGGGATCGGCGGACCCGGATCGCCCGGGCGGTATCGTTGACCTGCGGGACTCTGCTGTTGTTTCTGCTGGCCATTGTAGTGCTGCTGGGGAATCTCTCTTCCGGCTATGTGGCAAAAATCCGCCATGCGGAGGAAAAAGCGGCGGCGGTGGTCCGGAATATGAATGCTGACGCCGCCATTACAGCGGGGGGGGCGAATGCAGAAGGTTCCGCGTTGAAAGATAACGCACTGGAGCGTTTTTTCGCTCCGATGCTGCATTATCTGGATAATCTGAGGACGCGTTTTGACCGGATGCCGCTGGTGCAGTCGACGCTGGCGGAACTTTCACGTGCGCTGAACGACGAAGCCTCCCAGCGGGAACTGGTGAAGATGGTGCTGAAACGGACCGGAGGGTTTTTCTCCTTTACAGCGAGTGTATTCGGTGCATTATGCAATCTGCTGTTGGATTTGCTGTTGACGGTTTTCTTCTTCCTGTTGTTTCTGACCAAACTGGCGGAATTCTGTTCGGGGAATGCCGGTGCCGGAAAGCAGAGTGAATATCTGGTGCGGACGGTGTTCAACGGCAGCTGGCTGCCCGGGGCAAACGAAGAGACCCTGCTGGAAGCGGAGCGGATCATCAGCGAAGTGATTGGGAAGCTGAAAACCTGGCTGCGAGGTTATCTATCGCTGGTGCTGATTGATGCGACGGTGTATACGGCGGCGTTTTATTTTCTGCAGGTGCCCTACTTTTTCATCCTCGGTCCGCTGGCTGGGTGTGGGATTTTGCTGCCCTATATTGGTCCGGTGGCCAGTGCCGTGCTGACGGTGCTGGTGACACTGGCGGTGGACGGTGCGGCGGCAAGCACGCTGCAGATTTGCGGGATCATCGGGACTTACCTGATTTACAACGGTATCATTGAACAGTTCATTCTCTATCCGGTGGTCATTGGCGAATCACTGGGGTTGAGCACGCTGGAAACCATCATCGTGGTACTGCTGGGAGCGATTTTTGCGGGGATCACGGGGATGATTCTGGCGATTCCGGCTGCTGCCGTGCTCAAGTACCTGGTGCCGCAGATTTATCATTGCCTCGACCGGTCCGACCGGAAGGAGCGGGAGATGCAGTCATGAACGGATGGCGTCTTTCTGGTTTGAGTCTGGCTTTCGGTGTTCTTCTGCTGCTGGTCGGATGTACCGGTACCGATGTGCTGATTCGGGAGGTCGGTGCTTCCGGTCGTGCCGATTACGGGACGCTGGGGGATGGCAGCCGGCTGGGGGCCGCGGCTGCCAATCTGCTGGCTAACCGGATGCTGCAGGAGGAATTCGAGCGTGCCCCCGACGAGGTATTGCGGCGGCTGGAACAGACATATCGACGCGAAAAAAATCCGGAACTTCTCGCTGCTCTGGCAGATTTGGCACAAAGCATCGGGAGGAAAACCGAAGACCCCGACCGGGCGGCGTCGGCACGGCTTTCGACGTTGCTGTACTGTTATGAATATCTGACCGAGGTGGATCGGCCGCGGGAAGAACCGTATTGTCCGCAGCGACTGCTGATTATGCGGCATTACAATCTGGCGCTGACGGAATTGTTCGCTTATTTGAGTGAACGGGATCTGGCCTTGCATTCATCCTTTCAGCTGACCTCTCTGACCGGGTGCCAGGTGCGTTTCCTGGAGCCGGAACTGGAATTGCCGTTGCCGTCGGAAGATGTGGAAGCACTGCTGCTTTGCGCGGACTACCGCCCCTGCAATCTGACGCATGTCAGTTACCGTTTCGGGCTCGGAGTGCCGCTGATCTGCAAACTGCGGGACGGGGTGCGGATGCGCGGGCAGAAGATTTTTTCCGGACAGAGTCTGCCGGCGACATTGATCATCCGGTTTGAACGCGATCCGTCCTCGCCTGGTCGGTTTACGGCGCGGCTGGCCGGATACGGGACGCTGGATCGGGAGGAGGTGGCTCTCAACGGGCAGATGGAGCATGTGCCTTTGGAATTGGATTTTTCGACTCCGATCGCTTATATGACACGAAAGCCGCCGCTTTTCGGATATCTTGCCTATATGCTGAACCCTTCCGCTACGAAGGAAATGCAGGGGTTGTATTTGATGCAGCCCTATGATCCCGATCGGATTCCGGTGGTGTTCGTACATGGGCTCATGTCCAATGCGCGGACCTGGGTGCAGATGGTCAATACTCTTCAGAATGATCCCGTGATTCGCCGCCATTACCAGTTCTGGGGATTTTCCTACTCCAGCGGTAATCCGGTGCTGTTTTCTGCGTACATGTTGCGACGGGAATTGGATCTGGCGGTGGAGCGCAATACCCGGCCGGGAGAGCCCAGCCACCTCCAGGACATGGTAGTGGTGGGGCACAGTATGGGCGGTTTGCTGACCCGGGCGTTGGTAACGACGTCGGATCAGGAGAATCTGGAACGTGTTTTCGGGGTGAAGCTGGAGGAGCTGGAAATGGAACTCGACGAAGAGGAGCGCCGGAAATTGGATGAAATTCTGCTGTTTTCAGCCCGGCCTTATATCAGCCGAGTGGTATTCATCGCGGTGCCGCACCGGGGAGCGGAGTTGGCAACATCATGGATCGGACGTTTCGGGGCGGCACTGATTGAACTGCCTCATCAACTGATCCAGACTTCCCGGGCGGTTCTGGAGGCGGCAGCGCGACGGCGGGATGCTACAGCTGAACAACAGCTTCGCGTTGCCACCGGGATTGACAATCTCAATCCCGGCGACGATACGCTGACGTTACTTAATGCTTTGCCATGGAAAAGCGGAATGCCATACCATTCCATTATCGGAAACCGGGAAAAGGAACGGACACCGGGCGGCAGCGACGGCATTGTGCCTTATTCCAGTTCGCATCTGGACGGTGCCGCCAGCGAGCTGGTTGTGAAGTCAGGGCACGGCGTTCAGCAGCAGCCATCAGCCATTCTGGAGTTGCGCCGGATCCTGCTGGAGCACCTGCGCAGTCTGGGCCGGGATACATCTTCCTGTCAGGAAACTCCGGCCGCATCCGAAGTCAGTCGACCGTAATTTCCCGGGCGCCGTCCTGCGGCAGATGACGGATGGTGATCCGCAGGGTGCCGGGCGGCAGAATGTCGGCAATCCGCTCCGGCCACTCCACCAGCGAATAGTCGCCGTTGTCGGCCAGGTATTCATCGACGCCGAAGGCGAGCGCCGATGCGGAATTGGCGATACGGTAGAGATCCAGGTGGTAGAACCAGCCGCCCTGCGGGCGCGGGTATTCCTGAATGATGGTATAAGTGGGGCTGGAGACTGGTTCGGTAATGCCGAGTGCCCGGGCGAAGCCGCGGGCGAAGACGGTTTTTCCCGCACCGAGATCGCCGAAAAGGGCGATGACCGCACCATGCGGATGGGCGGCGGCAATCTCGGCGGCGAAGTTTTCTGTTTCCTGTTCAGAATGGCTGATGTGTTTATTGATGGACATATCCGGTCCTTTCCTGTTTCATCCAATCATTGCCTTCAGGGTCGCATACCTTTTTCCCGTTTTCGGCGGGCAGAATTCTGCCGATTCGGGTGATGGTGGCAAACTCCGCCGGCCAGGCAGCAACCAGTGCCGGGCTCCGGTCGGGTGGGACGGTGAAGAGCAATTCATAATCCTCTCCGTCGCAGAGCGCATTGCGGGGACACGCATTGTGGTTCAGCGGCAGGAGCGTTGCATCGATTTCCACACAGACGCCGGAGGCTTCCGCCAGGCGCCCGGCGTCCAGCAGCAGGCCGTCGCTGAGATCAAGCGCACATCGGGAGAAACCATGTTGCGCCAGAAATCGGCCTTCTTCAAGGCGCGGTTGAAAAGTCAGGTGATGACCACTCTCCAGCGAATTTCCCAGCGCTCCGGTAACCCAGAGTTCTTCTCCCGGCACGGCGTTGCGCCGGAGGAGAAGGCTTTGATGGGCGCCCGGTGTTCCGAGGATCGTGAGCGTGGCAACCTCGCCGCGGCAGGACTGCGGCAGCGCTGCCAGATCACCGCCGACCAGCAGCACTCCGTATGCTGCGGCTTCTCGGGAAACAGTTCGGGCGAAGCGCAGCAGCCAGTCATCGTCGCGACCGCCGCTTGCCAGCGTCAGCAGAGCCCAGCGTGGGATGCCGCCCATGGCGGCGATATCGCTGAGGTTGCGTTTCAGCAGTTTTGCCCCGGCTGCTTCCGGAGCGGTACCGTCGGTGTAATAATGGACATCGCCGATCAGCTGGTCAACGGCGGCGAGCAGCTGTTCACCGTTGCCGACGTCAAGCACGGCGCAATCATCTCCCGGGCCGACGGGAACTGAAGCGTCAACCGGCAATTCCGGCAATAAAGTATGTAACAGGTGCAATTCGTTCATGATTCGATCTGCCACAGTTGCGCCGACGTGTTTTCGGACGTGACGGGGCTTTTCGTCGTTCCGTCTTCCGGCACGCTCCTGCGTTTGTGTCTTATAAAAATAATCTCAAAATGCAAAAAAGAAAGCGCCGGGACTTTTATTTGGGAAAAAACGGGCTATTTTAGATAATATGAAAGCATTGATATTCAGCATCTGTTGTCTCCTGCTCCTGTGCGGCTGCGGCCGGAAGAACAGGAAAGAAACCCCGCCCACGGAACGGAACCGTCTGGTGATCCGTATGTTTCACAGTATGAACAAAGGGGAGTCCGCGGCCGCGGCGGAGCAGGCACAGAAATTACGGGCTCTGGATCCCGGGAACGCGTATCTGGCGACGATCGTGGATACGCAGCGAGGGAATGCTCTGATTCGCGAGGCGCAGGCGCGTTTGGACGCCGGGCAGCCGGAAGAAGCGATGTCTTTGCTGGAAGAAGGTCGCAAGACCATGCCGTTGCACTCGGGTCTCGGGCGTGAAATTCTCCGTTTGCAGCAGCTGGCGACGCTTCAGACCGCGGTGAAGGCCTATGTAAATGCAGTCGGTCTGGCGGGGCGCAGCGCGGCGTTGACGGAGCTGGAGCGCGTCGCGTCGCGCATCGATCATCCGGAACTGGTTACGGAGTTGAAACGGCAGCGGGCTGCGCTTACTGCGGAAATCGCCGCGGAGGTTAAGCGAAGAGAGGCCGCTGCCCGTGCCCGGGAGGCGCAGGAAAAAGAGAACGATGTTCCGGAAAAGTCCTCCGAAATATCGACACCCGATGCCACGGTGCAACCGTAATCCACCCCAATCGCCAATTACCGGGGGAACCGGATGAAAAGAAACTTTCTGAAATTGTTGGGGGCCGTCCTGTTCCTATTGACGTTGGCCGGTGCCGCTGTGGCGGCGGAAGGCCTCCCGGAAATTCTCACGTCTTTCGCGGGAGGAACCATCACCCGGGAGCAGGGGGTGAAGCTGGCTTATCAAAAAAATTCGTCGGTGCGGGAGAGTTCCGGAGAATTTCGTGCCCTCCTGCGACAGGCGGTGGATGAGGAATTGTGCCGGATCGCCTTGCGGAGACATTTGCGGAAAGCCGGGTTTCCGGCTTCGGAAGAGATGGCATACGCCTGCCTTCAGCAACTGTATCGCGCCTGGCCGAAACCCATGAAACGGCCATCCGATGAGGAATTGAAAAAACTCGCCGCTGATCCGGATACGCAGTTACAGCTGGCCGTTCAATGGTATTTGCATCAGACGAGGCCGGAAATCTTGAAGGTTTCCGACACGCAGGTAGAGGATTATTATCGGGAGCATCAGGACCGTTTTCGCCGTCCGGCTTCGGTGCAGGCGGAGGTGTTGCGTACCGCGCCGACTCCCGCGGGACGGGCGGCCATTACGGCGGCGGCGGCACGGATTCTGCAGGGCGAGGATTTCCGCCGGGTGGCGACGGACACGCCGGAGCGGCTGGACACGCCGATTCCGGATGAGACGATTGCCCGGCTTGGTGCCGGGCTGAAGGAAGGAGCGATCAGTACGGTGGCGGAATTGCCTTCCGGCTATGTGCTGATACGAGTGGTCCGGCGTGTGCCGGAAGGGTATTATTCTCTGGCAGACGCGCGGGGGTATATTCAGCAGGAACTGGCGGCGCGCCGGGCGGCGGAGGAATTGCGCCGGATCGTTTCCCGGCTGCTGCCGGAGATGAAGGTGCAGTATCATTTCTGAAAAGTACCGGAACAGAAGGGAAAGAGCAGAATGAACGGAGCGGATTTTCTGGAATTGGTTCGGCGCCGGTACAGTTGCCGATCCTATCGGCCGGATCCGGTGCCGGAAGAGGTGTTGACGCGTTGTGTGGAGGCGTTGCGGCTGGCTCCTTCCGCCTGTAACCGGCAGCCCTGGCGGGTGGTGTTGGTGACGGCGCCGGATTTGCGCCAACAGCTTGCTGCGGAGGCGTTACTGCCCGGTATTTCCATGCCATGGGTGGCTCAGGCGCCGGCGATGGCGGCTCTCGCAGTACGCCGGGACTGGTTCACGCATCGGGTGGCTCCCTGGTTTTCCGGAGTGCGCTATGATTTGCTGGATCCGGGCATTGCCGGGGAGCACCTGGTACTGGCGGCGGCAGCGGAGGGACTGGGCAGCTGCTGGATCGGCTGGATTCGTCCGCATGCCGTTCGCCGTATTCTGGGACTGCCGGGAAGTTTCAAGCCGCTGGCGCTGATCACGCTCGGGTATCCGGCGGCAGAGCCTGAAACGCGTTCCTCCCGGCTGCCGGTCGAAGAGGTGTGCCGCCGGAACCGCTGGGCTTAAAGCGACCGTCGGGCGGGAGCATCAGGCAAATTCCCGGCGCAGTTCCGAAAAGGTGCCGTTTTCGATGGCGGCACGGATCCGGCGCATCAATGTCAGGAAATAATGAATGTTGTGCAATGTAACCAGCCGCACACCGAGGATTTCTCCCACATTGAACAGATGGCGGATATAAGCCCGGGTGAAATTCCGGCAGGCGTAGCATTCGCAGTTCGGATCAATCGGCGTGAAGTCTTCGGCATAGCGGCCCGCCTTGACCGGGATGGTGGTCGTGCCGACGAAGGCGCTGCCGTGGCGTCCCAGCCGGGTTGGCATAACACAGTCAAACATGTCTACTCCGCGGGCCACGGCTTCCACAATCTGTTTCGGGGTCCCGACGCCCATCAGATAGCGCGGTTTTTCCGCAGGCATTTCCGGAACGGTGTAGTCCAGACATTCGAACATGGCTTCTTCCGGTTCACCTACCGAAAGCCCGCCGATGGAATACCCGTCGAAGTCGATCGCCGCCAGCTCCCGCGCAGAATGAATCCGCAAATCGCGGTACAACGACCCCTGCACGATACCGAAGCGCAGCTGTCCCGGATTCAGCTCCTGTTCAAAAGACATGCGTTCCCAGCGCAGAGTCATGCGCAGCGACTTTTCCGCCTGGGCGAAGGTTGCCGGGTACGGTGTGCATTCGTCAAATGCCATGACGATGTCTGAATCCAGCACCCGTTGAATATGCATGGACTCCACCGGCCCCAGAAAAAAGCGGCTGCCGTCGATATGCGAAGCGAATTTGACACCGTCCGGAGTGATTTTCCGCAGTTTTGCCAGACTGAAGACCTGAAATCCGCCGCTGTCGGTCAGCAGGGAGCAGCGCCAGTTGCTGAAACGATGCAGGCCTCCGGCCCGGCCGATGATTTCCAGCCCCGGACGGAGAAACAGGTGATAGGTATTGCCGAGGATAATTTCCGCGCCCAGCTCTTCCATTTCTCCGGGCGTCATGGCCTTGACCGTTCCCCGGGTTCCCACCGGCATGAACACCGGGGTTTCCACGGTACCGTGGCGAGTGGTCAGGCGACCGCGGCGGGCTCCGGTTTCCGGGCATCGCCGACTGATTTCAAAACAGGATGTCATAGATGTTACACCATTCGTAAAAAGAGGCTCCAGAAAACAGGACGCCGGTCCGGAACGGCCTGATACCGCACTTCCGGCCGACGCTCCGGACTCACTTCATTCGCAGATAAAAGATCAATGCTCCACCAGCATGGCTTCAAACAGCTGGTCCGCTTCCTCCCCCCGGCCCAGCGCCGCCGCCACCTCCGCTGCAAAACGGAAGGCCGCGCCGGGACCGCGCCCGGTCACCACCCGGTCGCCGCGCTCGGTCGGATGTCCGCTCGGTTTGCGTACGCCGAATTCCGATTCAAATCCCGGATAGGCAGTGAACCGGCAATGTTCCAGCAGACCCGCTTTGGCCAATACGATCGGCGCGGCGCAGATTGCCGCTACCACGCCGCCGCCGCGGTGAATCTGCTGCAGAAAGGAGATGACCGCCGGGTTGTCCCGCAACCGGGCACTGCCGGGCATACCGCCGGGCAGAACGGCAGCGGCATAGTTTTCCGGCCGGGCGGAGGCGAGGGTGCCCTCCATTTTCAGAGTCATGCCGTGGGCTCCGGACACCTCCGGCTGATTATCCGCAGCGAGCAGAGTCACTTCAAAATTCAGCCGGCGCAGCACGTCGGCGACAATGACCGCTTCCGCTTCTTCAAAACCTTCGGCAAACAGCATGGCGATTTTTCCGGCCATAATCGTCTCCTTCCTGTTTTCATGATCGGGATTCCGTGCTATAATACTGCAAAACGGGGAATTTGCCAATCATGATGGAACATAATTTGCAACATTTCCTCCAGTATCTGGTTTCTGAGCGCGGTCTGGCCCGTCATTCGGTGGAGGCTTATCGTGCCGATCTGGAGGATTTCATCGATTATCTGCGGACCCGCGGCATAAGTTCGTTCACCGAAGTGGACCGGGCGATGCTGGTCGATTATCTCGGGGACTGCCGTGACGCCGGTATGGAGACGGCCACCGTGGCCCGGCGTCTGGTGTCGATCAAACTGCTGTTTCGTTTTCTCACCGACGAGAAACTGCTGGAACGGGACGAGAGCCGGGTCATGGATTCGCCGAAGTTGTGGCGGATTCTGCCGGATTTTCTTTCGGCGGAGGAGGTGGCGGCATTGATCGGGGTTTTCTCCGATCGTTCCGGAGATGCGCTGGAGCTGCGCAACCGCGCGATTATGGAACTGCTTTATTCTTCCGGGTTGCGGGTATCGGAAATCGCTTCGCTGCCGCTTTCCGCGGTGGATTTCGATACGGAAATCGTCCGGGTGACCGGCAAGGGCTCCAAAACCCGTGTGGTGCCGGTAGGGAAAATCGCCCTGCAACTGCTGCGCCGTTATCTGGAGTCGGCACGGCCGGAACTGGCGGAGAAAAATCCGCGGGCTGCTGAATTGTTCCTCTCCCGGAACGGTCGCCGCCTGGACCGGGAACGAATCTGGGGGATCGTCAAAGAGGCGGCGCTCCTGGCCGGCATATCCAAAAACGTTCATCCGCATACGTTGCGTCACTCGTTTGCCAGCCACCTGCTGGAAAACGGCGCCGATTTGCGCGTCATTCAGGAGATGCTCGGACACGCCGATATATCCACCACCGAAATCTATACCCATATCGACAAGTCGCGCCTTGCGGCGATTCACCGGAAATTTCATCCGCGTTCCTGAGAACGACAGGTCGCATTCCGCCGGATCGACCGGCGGAATGCGGCTGGAGAGGGAGACCTATCGATCGGCCGGAGTCGGAATACGGAAACGGTAAAGATCCGGTCCGGAGCCCAGATAGATTACTCCGGACGGATCCAGATATTCCGCCATTGTATCGTGTACAAGGGGATTGAATTTGTTTTGAATAATCGGAGAGCGAGTCAGAATCTCCACTTTGCCGGAAGTGACATCCACTTCGAAAATAGCGTCTCCTCCGAGTACATATAGACGATTTCCGAATTTTTTCGGAGCACTGCCGACAGCACGCAGGGAAATGCCGTTTCCGCTGAGCGGGAGCTGCAGGGTTTTCACCACTTTGCGGGCGGCGGTGTCGATGATGACGACGGTTCGGGTATAGACGCCGACCGTCCAGACCAGATCGCCGGAAAGACGGTGGGCTCCCATATATATTTTTTCTCCGGGGACCGGAACAGTTTCCCATACGGTTTTTTTGTCTTGAAGATTCCAGAGGAATACCTTTGCCTCCTTTTCGCTCGGCACGGAACCGGAGCCGCCATTAATATCGCCTGCACCGAATAATAACGCAGGATCGGACGTTGTGGTTAAAGCCCTGACACTCTGCTTATTGATCACATTCCGGTAAAAGCGATAGCGATCAGAGCCGGGACGCCACTCAAGAATGCCGCCGCCGAGATGTCCCTTGATCGGCATCGTCGGGCCGTATACTTTGCCGTCGGAGGCGGGAACGAAGGAGAAAATACGTTCCTGCTCTTCGCTTTTGAATAGAGAAAGGACTTTCTGAGAGCGTTTCCTTTGGAGGTTGACTTCGTCAATCCAGCCCTGGCCGTAACTGGAGACATACACTCTGCCGTTGTGCCATTCCAGCGTATCATAGATCTGGGTGTCGCCGCTGCCCTGACGGCCGTAGTTGACAAATCCCTTTTCCGGGTGGGCGGTATCAAAGGAGGCCAGTGCCGGGGGAGAAAAGCTGCCGATCCACAGCCGGGACCCTGCGCCGGGGGAGATCGAATAAATCAGCGGCGAGAAACCTTCCAGCTCAATGGGGCGGTAGCTCGTTTCGCCGGTGGCACGGTCGAGAATGGCGAGCCGGCTGCCGCTGTCCAGCGCGACAAATTCCTTGCCGGGCTGGAATTCGAGATCGCAGACAATCTGATGTTTGGGCGTTTTCACACCGGGGATGGCATCGACCGGCTCCATCTTTTCCGGGGTGCAGCGATAGAAATCATTGCCCATCCAGCTGTAGACGACGCCGTCGACGGCCATGATGTTGGCCCGGTCGGAGAGTTTCCGGTATTGCTCCGGAAGAATTTGCTGAATTTTTCCGGAAGACGGTTGCAGACACCAGACTTCCGGATGATGAAGGCCGACCGTGAAATAAACGTGGCCGTCGCGGTCGGTCAGCATCTGAAGAATGTATTTTTGATTGAGGTCCGGAGTGATCCGGGGTAATGCCCCGGTGGCGCCGGTGGCAGGATCGAACCAGCCGATTTCCACATCCGGGAAAGTCCCGATATAAATCTTTCCGTCCGGCGCAATGGCGGCGGAGCTGTCAACGAAATAACGCCCGTTGATCGGGAGTTTGAAGGTCCGGCGTTGGCCGGTGGCGGGATCATACTCGATGACACGGGAAGGATTGCCGCCCTGAATGGCGTACACTTTGTTATGGTAGACACGCAGCAGGAGCATCCGGCTGGGGTGATCTTTCGTGACGTCGATCCAGGTGGCCTTGCCGCTTTCCGGCTCGGCGCCGATGATACCGACGCGGGCAGGGGATTTCACTTTCGTCCAGGCGGTGACGACACCTTCCGGAGTCCGGGTAAAACCGTAAATAGGGAAGTGCCCGGCCTGGATCGGAGTCCCGATTTTTTCCAGTTCGGCAGCGCCGGCCAGGGAGGTGAACGCCAGCAGGGTGGCGGTAATGACAGAACGGATGCGCATGCAGTGATTTCTCCTTATGTTTTGTTGTCGATGATTGTTTCTGGGGGAGAGACGGAGATTGATTACGGATGTTTTTCGCTGATTGTTCATTCTCCTTGAAATTCAACAGTGCCAGTGCCGTTCCGCATAGTTGATGAGTTCCCGGCCTTCCGCTTCTGTCAAGTCATACAGAAAATGCAGATACAGTCCTTCCGGGCCCAGACGGCGGACCAGCTGATCAGCGGCGCGAACGGCATCTCTGAAGGTGCCGTCCTTGAGTGAAATCCACAGCCCTTTTCCGGCCGCCCGCACCTTTTCATAAAGCGGCAACCAGCATTCATTGCCGCCATCCGGCTGGCCGTCACCCGGTGTCCATTGCAGACATTTGAGCTTATCCAGACTTAAAATGGAATTCAGATGCACGATTGCCGCTTTCCCGTCAAGATGGTAAAAGCAGTATTCGATCTCATCGCATTGCCGTCGCAGGCCGGGGCGCATGAATTCATCAAACAGATCCGGGCTCAGAAGCGTGCTGAAGTCACATTGCAATTTGGCCATCCGCCCGGGTTCCCAGACCTGAAAGGCGATCCAGACGCTTCCGCCATCCTGCGGATCCTTGACAATGTCGTACATGGTATCGTAAACCATGCGGTAGGTATCGTCAAGCTCTCTGAGTCTGGCCAGAAGCAGCTCTGGACAATCAAAGAAATCAAGACACAAGTCCTGGGCGCCACGTAACGCCGAAAGCACATCCAGCCGCTCCATGAGGTCCGGGATCGTGATGAAAAAGTTGCCCTCCGCAAGGGAAACCGCCTTCCGCAGCATTTGCTGATGGTGCAGGAACAACGGGGGATCAGGTTTCAGCCGCAACGACGGCAGGTCCCGGTTGTAGTCGAATACGCATCGCTCATACCAGACGGTATTCGGCAGATATTCCGGGCGCGCTCCGAAATATTCCGCCAGCAGGGGGAGCCTCCACACCACATTCAAGGCCGGGAAGGATTCTCCCAGGTAGCTGCGGTGTGCCGCATTAAAACGGAAATGGCTGATCTGCCGCTCTACATGGGTGTATTTGTCCGTCAGGTCTGCAAACGGTTCCGGGGGATCGACCGGCAGCGGTCGCTCCCGCCGGGCGGAGAGAGCCAGCATGGGGCGTCCCAGGCTGTTGCCTTTCCACCACTGTTGAAAACGTGCCTTGGTTTCGTCGAAATTTTCTTTGTAATATATAATATGATTCATGCTGTCAACAATGATTGGGGGTGAAAACGAGTGGTCATTTTAACGTTACCGCCCCGGTTGCATGCATTCCGTCCAGGAGAAAGCCTTCCGCATTCCGGCATCAGTCCATCTTGGGGATATGATTTTTTTCCTTTTGTTCTGTTTTTTACTCCATATTGTAGAGGTTGGGAGGGAAGGCGATCGTCCGGATACCGGTCACCAGCGATCCCGTCCACGTACAAAAACCGTCATATCACTTGGTTCTGTGAGATGTCCATATTGCATGAAAACGACTTTTGACTCCACATGTCCGTCGCCGAAAGCAGCATTCACCCGTCCGCTGTGCCGCAGTTCAATCTGCTCTTCTTTCATGGAGCCGGGCGCCAGATAGGTCGTTCCATTCCAGTTGGTTGTCAATGAGCCAAACGCACCGGTTTCGCTATTGTTCGGAACTGCGATATTGAGTCTTCCATCCGCGAAAGAAAACATCCGGGACGGATGTTTGATCTGGGTAATTTTCTTGGATTTTACAGCATTATAGCCGAAGAGGAATGCATTGCCGGCCCCAATCACCGCCCGGCTGTTGTACCCGTAATTGGATGCCAGAAACGGTGCCTGGGAAATCGAATAGCAATGGGTATAGCGACCGGACGGACACAGGTAGGGCTTGTAGAAGATCGGATGCTCGGCCGAGCTGTCCGACGGAACTTCCCCCCCGGCTATGAATGGATAAAGAAAGCGCAGAAAGGTGCCGGGCAGAACTCCATTGGCTGACTGGGTATTATACCCCCAGCAGACAAAATCGTCATAAGCCATATTATACTGTACCGAAGCCGAGCCGATTTGTTTGAGATTGTTGGCGCAGCTGATCGCTTTGGCCTTGTCCCGGGCTTTGCCGAGGGCGGGCATCAGCATGGACGCCAGAATGGCGATGATGGCGATCACTACCAGCAGTTCGATCAGCGTGAATGATGTTTTCATGGCGTATTCCTTCCAGTTATACATGGAAAAGGGAGAAGAGTCTTCTCAACGGCTTTGCTCCGGTTGCGTGAATTGCCCGGAAAGATAGATTCTGCGTCTTCGACGGGTGGGATCGCCAATCAGTGCCATGCATTCCTCAAAGGCGGCGCGTCCGACCTCCCTCCAGTCGAGTGCGATGGTGGGGAAACGAAATTCCCAGGGCATGATCAGGTTTTTGCCATCCACCGCAATCATACGCTCGGGGTCGAAGGGATCCCGCCCGTATTTTTCCCGGTGGTTGGTGATTACCGCGTACAGCAGACTGTCGGAGGCGAAAAAGTAACCGCGATCAGGCGCGAAGTATTCCATGTCTGCCCCAGATTCGGGATATTGGGCATAGTGACCGGTGACGATTCCGCCGGCCTCGGTCCAGAGCATTTCGAATAATTTTGCACGCAGCCGATAGCAGGGATAGTTTACATAAGCGAGATGTACCTGGCTGATGCCCCGGGCAAGAAAAAAAGAGACCGCCTCCTGTGCTGCGGCATAGGGGTCAATGCCGACAAGAGAGAGCTGTCCGCCATAGTTGTTTTCCATCAGGATTCCCACTGTCGGCACGGTAATCTGCATGGCGGTCAGCCAGCCGTCAATCTCCTTCATCAGGATCACGCCGCGGCAGCGGTTGAGCTTTTCAACGGTTGCGGAATCGAGAATTTTCACGTTCGGCATCGGAATGACCATCAGGGAATAATGATGTTCCGCAGCCAGCTGTTCCAGGACGCTCAACGTCGAGTGAAACAAGCCGTTGGTATCATTCAGAGAGGTGAAATGCGGTGCGACCAGGGCCAGCTGCTGCTCCGGTGAGGCTTCGTTCACAGCGTTTCTGGATTGTACGAAAATGCCGCGGCGTGCTGATTTGTGCAATTTTCCCTGACGTTCCAGATACTCAATGCCGTTCCAGGCGGAGGTGTAGCTGATCTGGAATTTTCTTGCCAGCAGCCGCAGAAACGGTAGCTTGGAGCCGACCGGGTAGCGACCGGTAATGATCTGGGTATTGATGTATTCAATCAGATTGGCGGCAACTTCCGGTTTTTTCATTGATCAGTTCCATGAAGATGAGTCAAATCGATTGTTTTCTCTGATGCAATTATAGCAAAAACAAGTAGAAAAGTCAATAAATCAGATTGAAAAAAGAAATAGATTTTGATCAATCTGATCATTGGCAGGGAGAAACAGGGAAAATTGTGCTGACGTTGCCGGAAGCGGAAAAGTCGTTTTCGCTGCTTGCAAAATCGGAGATCCGGCATCATCTTCCGAAGAAACCACCATTGGAGTCCGGTTGTCGGGACAGGAGAGGAAGAGAGGAGTATTTCAGAGGAAACATGGGGCAAACGCTTTATGATTTGTTTGGAGTGGCCCGGGATTGTGATTTCGCCACGCTGAAAAAAGCTTATTACGCCCGGGCGAAATGCTGCCATCCGGACCTGTATGGAAATTCCGCGGCGAAAACCGAGGAGTTCAAAGTGCTGGTCGCCGCCTTCAATACCTTGTCCGATCCGGAACTTCGGCGCCGGTACGATCTGCGGCTGGCCGCTTCGGAACAACCTGTGGCGGGGCGCGATTCCCTGCTGGGATCGGAGGCGGACGACATTCTGGAAGAGTTGATCGTCGGCAATCATGCACCGCCGGAAACATCGCTGGCGACGCTGATGGCGGACCTGGCCAAGACGGAGGTATTCGTAACGTTCCGCGAGGGACGGGATCATTACGAACACGGGCGGATGCGTTCGGCGGAACATTGTTTTTACTATGTGGTGGGGCGTTCGCCGGGAAATATCCTGTATCGGATCTTTCTGGCGCGGGCGCACGCAGCGCGGCGGCGTTACCGGCTGGCGTTTCGTGAATACCGGGTGGCGCTGGAGCTGGGACGACTGCGGGAACCCCCGCTCGCCATGGAGCGGATCCGTCAGGAATATGAGCGGCTGTACCGGCGACGGCATCCGCTTTTTCACTGGATTTTCGGGCTGTTCCGCCCGGAACCGTCGCGGTTTTGTGAAGACGCCTCGGATGCGATGGTGCGGCAGTTGAACCGCAGTATTGCCACCCAGCTCCGGAAAATGGAACGGGAAAATACGCGCCGATTGGAATAAGCGCTGCCGCCATGCTATATTACCGCTCATAAAAAAAGCGAGGCAACCAAGGGGAGGAATATGGGGCTTTTTGACCGTTCTTACATGCGCCGGGAATCGCAGGCCGGCGACGGTATGTCGATGATTTGGCGCCTGATTGGCGTCAATGCGGCGATTTTTCTGCTGGTGCTGGTGGCACCGCAATGGAGAGATGAATTGATGCTGACCTCCGAAGGCATCCGCCGGGGACAGATCTATCGACTGGTAACGGCGGCATTCCTGCATCTTGATTTTATGCATATTTTGTTAAATATGTGGGGCCTGTATCTTTTTGGGACTCTGGTGGCACCGTATCTCGGGGCAGGGCGGATGCTGTGGCTGTATCTGATCGGAGGGATTTCGGGCAATGTGCTGTTTCTGATTTTCAACTGGAACGGCTTCTATGCGCTGCTCGGTGCCAGCGGTGCGGTTTACGCCATTACCATTGCCGCGGCTATGCTGGAGCCGAATCGGCGTTTCGTGCTTATTCTGATGCCGATGTTTCCACTGAAAACCAGTACCATGGTGGTCTGCTTCACCATCATTGAAATCATCAGTCAGATCGGCGGTATGCAGGGACAGGTGGCGCATCTGGCGCATCTTGGCGGATTTCTCGGCGGCTACATCTATTTAAAGTCGCTGCGGAATCTCCCGATTGCCTGGGATCCCCTGCGGAGCTGGACAGGGCGCGGCCGGGCGGCGGGAGGCAGCCGGGGCGGTCGGGTGGAATATCGTCCGGGAGATTGGAGTCGTCCGGATGTGAATATTTCCGTGGATGGCTCCACGCCGGTGCCGCAGCGGGAAGTGGATCGGTTGCTGGACAAGATTTCCGAGAGCGGCATCAACAGTCTGACTCCGGAAGAACTGGCGACACTGCGACGAGTTCGGGAACAGATGAAAAGACAGGGACGGTGACAAGTGGCAGAAATTCTCGGCACATCCTGTTTTGACTATAATCTGCCGGAGGAGCTGATTGCGCAGCATCCGACGGAACGGCGGGATGGTTCGCGCCTGTTGGTGCTGGATCGGGTTTCGGGAGAGACGGAAATTCATCCGTTTCATGATATCGTTCATTATCTGGAGCCCGGGGATGTTCTGGTCTGCAACGATACCCGGGTACTGCGCGGACGCATGTTTGCCCGCAAAAACGGATTGCCGGAGGGCGCCCGCTTCGAACTGCTGCTGGTCGCTTCGCTGGAACCGTCAGGCCGCCGCTGGAAGGCATTGCTCAAGCCCGGGAAACGGGCTACGCCCGGTACGCGCGCCGTATTGCTGGAACACGACGGTTCGCTCAATGACCGGGGAGACGGCTTCACGGTGCTCGGTCGCTGTGATGACGAGGCGTTCGAGATAGAATTTTTTCAAGGGGCCCCGGAAGAACTGCAGCGCCGTTACGGTCATGTCCCGTTGCCGCCTTATATCCGTCGTGGCGATGAAGATGCCGATTCAGAACGGTATCAGACAGTATTCGCGCGGCATCCGGGCGCGGTGGCCGCGCCGACTGCCGGGTTGCATTTTACACCGGAGATCCTCGAGGAGCTGCGGCAGAAAGGCATCCGGATTGCGACGGTGACGCTGCATGTCGGGCCGGGGACATTCAAGCCGGTTTCAGTGGAGGATGTTTCCCGCCACCGGATGCATTCGGAGGAATACTTTCTGACCGAAGAGACGGCGGCGCTGGTCAACGGCGCCCACGCTGCGGGCAGACGGGTATTGGCCGTAGGGACCACTACGGTTCGGGTGCTGGAAAGTTGCGCCCAGGAGGATGGCACAGTTTTGCCCGGACATGGTCATACCGAGCTGTTTCTTTATCCGCCGTATCGTCCCCGGGCGGTGGATCGGCTGTTGACCAATTTTCATCTGCCGAAAAGTACGCTGCTGATGCTGGTTTCGACCTTTGCCGACCGGGAAAAGGTATTGGCGGCTTACGAGCGCGCCATCCGGGAGCGAATGCGCTTTTACAGTTACGGGGACTGCATGCTGCTGAAGTGAGGACGGGCATGAAACGCAATCAGATCCGGCGATGGTTGTGGGGGGCGGTGGTGCTTTTTCTGGCTGCCGGAGGCTGTGTGTCCGACAGCGGCGGAAAACCGTTACCGGAGCAGCGAAGGCTGTCGGGGGAGCAGGTGAGGGAGCTTGCAGAAAAAAATCTGCTGGAAGTGCGTGTGGACGAGCATTTGCAGTCTCTGGCCCGGGAACATGCACATCAGGATTTGCTGCTGGCCGTTCCGGGACGATTCCGGGAGCGGCAGTCTGACGGGAAGGAGGCGGCGGGGAGCGCACGGCGGGCCCTGGAGCTGGCGCTGGCGTATCAGCATCAGCTGCTGGCTCCGGGAGAGGATACCGGTGCAGAACTGGCCCGGACACGCTGTCGCCGATTGCTGGCACTGGAGTGCGATGAAGTGGCAGCCGGGGTGGAGTCTCTGGAAAGGCAGCGGGCGATTTTGAAGGACGGGCGGGGGGATCCCGGTTTTGCCGGAGAGCTGGAGCGGGAAACCGCCGCTGTGGATCAGGCGCTGGCGGAAAAATATATGGAACTGCGTACCCTGGTCGGCCTGCCGCCGGGAACGGAATTGAAACTGGCGCCGTCGTCGGAATTGCTGATAGCCGTTCCGGAGTCGGAACAACTGGAAGTGGCTCTTTCGTTGCGTCCGGAGTTTGCGGGGGCTCCGGTATCTTCGGGTGAGCTGGCCGCCGGTGCCCGGTCTCTGGCGGAGCGTTTACCGCCGGAGAGCGGGGATCCGGTCCGGCTCGGATGGCGCAGTGTGGAGATGTTGCTGCGATTGCCGCGGTATCTGGCGGAGCGGTCCCTGGCGGAACGGCGGACTGCACCGGTGACGCGCCATGTGGGGGCGGCGCTGGCGCTGGATCGGCAACTGGCACTGGACCGTATGGAGGTGGCGCGCTGCCGCCGGGAGATGGAGCTGGCGGCACCGGGACCGGAAAGAGACACTGCCGCCCGTTTGCGGCGGGAACGGGCCGCTCTTTCGCTGCGTCTGGCGGAACTGCGTCTGGCCGCTGATTTGGGATTGCCTCCTGGGGTTGGGCGGGCTGCGGCGCCGCCGCCGGGAAAGGTATCCCCGGAGACGGAGCAGGCGGTGGAATTGCTGTTGCAAATGGGACAACGTTAAGAAAAAAGAATTCGGATGGGAAAGGAAACGGGAAGATGATGGAGTCGGGGCTGGTGTCGATTTCGTTTCGCAAACTGTCGGTGCGGGAGATCGTGGAATTGTGCGTGCGCAGTGGTTTGAAACTGATCGAATGGGGGGGCGATGTCCATGTGCCGCCCGGGGATCGCACTGCTGTGGAGACGGCGGTGGCACTGATGGCGGATCACGGTTTGCGCTGTTCTTCCTATGGTTCTTATTATCGGGCAGGGACGCCGGATCGTCCTCCTTTTGAAAAGATTGTTGAAACAGCAGAAGCGCTGGGAGCTCCGACCATTCGGGTATGGGCGGGCAATACGGGGTCGGCGGAGACGGACCCCGCTCAACGCGATGCAGTAGTGGCCGACCTGTATCAATGCTGCCGTCTGGCGGCGGCGGCAGGCATGACGGTGACCACTGAATTTCATGGAAAAACGTTGACCGACACGAACGAATCGGCCGAACTGCTGTTCCGGGAAGTGGGAGATCCGCAGTTGCGTTCCGGCTGGCAGCCGGCGGTGGGGCAGTCATTCGAGTATCGGATGGCGGGCTTACAGACGATGCTGCCGGTATTGAGTACGTTGCATGTTTTTCAGTGGGATCAGCCGACGGTGCGGCGCCCCCTGGTGGAAGGGGCCGCGGACTGGCGGCGTTATCTGCGGACGGCGGCGGATTCGGGGGTGGATCACGCCGCGCTGCTGGAATTTTTCATGGACGACTCTCCGGAACAGTGCGTGGCGGATGCCGCGACGTTGAACGGCTGGCTGGCGGAACTCTGACGGTGGAATGGCGCATTCGCGTGTATCGTCCCGGCGACGAGATGGCGGTAGCGCAGCTGGCGGAGAGTTGTTTCGACGAGGCGCTGCGGCCGTATTATGAGGAAGATGGCTGTCGGCTGTTCTTTGCCTACATTGCCCCGGGAGAAATCGCGGCGCGGCAATCGCACGGAGCGCAGTTGTTTCTGGCAGAGACGCCGGAGGGAAGATTGGCAGGGATGCTGGAAATGCGTAATTTCAGCCATATTTCCATGCTGTTTACCGGGAAAGAATTTCGCCGCATGGGAGTTGCCGGGAGCCTGATCGACCGGGTAACGCCGCTGGCACTGCGGATGCATGGAGCGGAATTTGGCGGCCTCACATTGCTGGCGGTGCCGGGAGCGGTGCCGGTCTATCGAAAACTGGGATTTCGGGAGGAGGGCCCCGAGCAGATGGCCTGCGGTGTGCGTTTCGTGCCGATGCGGCAGCGTGGATCCGGCCTGAAACGTGAACCTGGGGGAATATGACCATGCCAACTGAAATGGATGAGCTGGGACGGCGGTTTCGACATTACGCGGAGGGATTTCTCAGCGGGGAAGAGGAGTTTGACCGTTCGATCCGGCTGAAAATCGAACACTCGTTCCGCGTGCGCTCCGAGGCGGCGGCGCTTGCCGCTTCCGAAGATTTTCCGCCGTCGGTCGCCCGGTTGACGGATGTTGCCGCCATGCTGCATGATTTCGGGCGTTTTGAGCAGTTTCGCCGATTCCGTACTTTCCATGATGCGGTAAGCGTTGATCATGGGCAATTGGGAACACGTTTGCTGGTGGCGCAACGGTTCCTGGCGGGGGATACGCCCGCTGAACGAGGAATGGTTCTGGCAGCGGTGCGTTGGCACAACGCATTGGCATTACCGCCGGGGCTGTCCGGGGTGGCATGGCAGGTGGCGTCCGCCGTCCGGGACGCGGATAAGCTGGATATTCTGCCGATTCTGTTTGATTATCTGGAGCATCCTGACAATCGGGCTGTGGTCTGGAACCTGGAAGACAGTCCCCGCCTGACGCCCGCCGTTCGGGAACGGTTGCTGCGGAGGGAGTCGCCGTTTTACCGGGATTTTCACAATGCGGTGGATTTCATAGCCTCCAAGCTGGGATGGGTGTATGATCTCAATTATGACCATTCCCGGAGTGAATTTGCGCGGCGCGGTTATCTCGGGCGATTGCGCCGGTATCTGCCGGATACCGCGGAGATTGCGGAAATTTTCGAACTCGCTTCAAAAGCACTTGAGTCTCGGGAAAAGCAGTAGTATATTATGCAATGCGCCCCACGGGGATGCCCCCCCGCAGGTCGACGGAAATTCAGACAGACGGAAGACGGAGACGGGATAGCCAGATATGAATTTATTTACTGCCAAATGGCCGTTTTACATCAGCGGTCCACTGCTGGCGCTGCTGATGGTGCTTTCCCTGTTCATCTTTGATGACGTCATCGGTCTCGGGGACGCGTTGACCGTGGCGACGGAATACTGCGGTGGAGCCGTGACGGAGCGGCAGTTCGGGGATCCGCCGCCGCTGGACTGGCAGCTGGGGCTGCTGATCGGGTTGTTCATCGGTGCGCTGGTCGGGGCTTTGATGGGGAATAAGTTCAAGCCGGAATTGATGGCCGAGGGCGGGGGATCTTTTACCGTCAAGACGCTGCGGACCGTCGGCTGCGGGATGGGCGGCGGTTTTCTGGTGATGCTGGGGATTCAGCTGGCGGGGGATTCGGTATTCGGACAGATCAGTGCTGCCATGCAGCTTTCCGGCGGTGCGTGGGTGTTTCTGATCGCCATGACGGTCACCGGTTGTGCGCTGGCGATTCTGCTGGAGCGGCGCGGCGAAGGGGGCGCCTCCGCGAAGGGAGCTTCCGGTAAGGGCGCGGCGGCGAAAGGAAAGTGAAATCATGCATCCGCTTGACCTCTCGGATAATTATAAGCTTGCCGCCGCGATCATTGTCGGTATGGCATTCGGCTTTGTCTTCATCAAGAGCGACCTGGCATGGCCGAAAAGCCTGCTGGAGGCGTTCCGGCTCCGCAACGGGCGGATTATAAAAACCGTGTTGCTGACGCTGGCCGCAGGAGCGGTGCTGTTCTACTGTGCCCGCCGGCTGGGATTGGCGGAGGTGCGGGTGCGGCCGTCCTATTTTTGGGGATCGCTGCTCGGGGGCGTCATTACCGGAATCGGCATGGTGCTGTGCGCCATGACTCCCATGACGGCGTTGTCTTGTCTGGCGACGGGGCGTTTTTATGCCATCTGGCCGATTGTGGGCATGCTGCTGGCGCTGCCGGCGGTGCGGCTGGTGTCGGAACAGCTTTCGCGATCCATCTATCGCTGGAGCGAGCCGATGAGCGCGCCGTGGGAACCGTCGGTATTCTGGGCGGTGGATAACCCGGCTCTGTATGCTGCGGGAATTTTAATCGTACTGTTGCTGCTGGTCCATTTCACAGTGGGGGATCCAGAGGAGTGAAGGCGCCGGGGCATTGCGGATGAAGGAATCTGGTTGAAGATCAGGTGGAAATATTGAATATGGGAGAGTGTTAGAATGGGAAAAACATTGGCGCAGAAAATTTTCGATGCGCATCGCGTGGATACGCCGGCGCCGGGAGTTGCGGTTTTGTCGCTGGACCGGGTGTTCTGTCATGAAATCACCACTCCGATCGCGCTGAACGATCTGGTGGCCAAGGGCAAGGACCGGGTGTTCGATCCGTCCCGGATCAAGGCGGTGATCGACCATGTGACCCCCGCGAAGGATTCCAAGACCGCCGAGCAGGGCAAAACCTTGCGGGACTGGGCGCGCCGGCACGGCATCGCGGACTTTTTCGATATCGGTGAAAACGGGGTCTGTCACGCGATTTTTCCGGAAAAGGGGTTTGTGCGGCCCGGTTTTACGGTGATCATGGGGGATTCGCATACCTGTACGCACGGTGCGTTCGGTGCGTTTGCGGCGGGTGTCGGGACCACCGACCTGGAAGTCGGTATCCTCAAAGGGGTCTGCTCCATGCGCGATCCGGAAACGATCAAGATCAATGTGACCGGCAAACTCCGTCCCGGCGTTTTCGCCAAAGACGTGATTCTGGCCATCATCAAAAAACTGACGGTCAACGGTGCGACCGACAAGGTGATTGAATTTGCCGGACCGGTGGTGGACGGCTTCGACATGGATTCGCGCATGACGCTCTGCAACATGGCGATCGAAGCCGGCGGCACCTGCGGAGTCTGCTACCCGGATATGACGACGGTGGAATACCTCTGGCCGTTCATCCGGGAGGAATTCACCGACAAGGCGGCGGCGCTGGCTGAATACTCGAAATGGCGTCCGGACGAGGATGCGGAATATGTCGCGGTGATCGATTTCAACGTCGACGATCTGGAGCCGCAGGTGACGCACGGTTACAAGCCCGATCAGGTGAAAAACGTCAGCGAAATGACCGGAACTCCGGTCAATCAGGTCTATATCGGTTCCTGTACGAACGGACGGCTGGGGGATTTGCGGATTGCCGCAGGGGTGTTGAAGGGGCATCGGATTCATCCGAACGTGCGCGGCATTGTGTCGCCCGCGACGCCGAAGATTTATTCCCAGGCGTTGGAAGAAGGGCTGATCAAGATTTTTATGGACGCCGGATTCTGCGTGACCAATCCTACCTGCGGCGCGTGCCTCGGGATGAGCAACGGCGTGCTGGCCAAAGGAGAGGTCTGCGCCTCGACTACCAACCGCAATTTCAACGGACGCATGGGCCGGGGCGGCATGGTGCATCTGATGAGTCCGGCGACCGCGGCGGCGACCGCCATTGCCGGGGTGATCACTAATTCGCCGCTGTTTCACAAGTAATTCCGGAGAGTTCCGTATCATGAAAAACTTCAATGGCAAAATTCTGTTTCTCGATCGTTCGGATATCAATACCGATGAAATCATTCCGGCGAAATACCTGACCGAATTGACCAAGGAGGCCCTGCGCCCGTACTGTCTGGAAGACCTAGCTCTGCCCGGTTTCGAGCCCCGCCGGGATGTGGCGGACAAGGCGGTGATCGTCACGCGTGCCAATTTCGGCTGCGGCTCGTCCCGCGAACATGCGCCGTGGGTGCTGGAGTGCAACGGGATCAATCTGGTGATTGCGGAGAACTTCGCCCGGATTTTCCGGCAGAACATGTTCAACTGCGGCTGCATGGCCGTGTCACTGGCGCCGGCAACGATCGACGAGATTTTCACCGTATTCGCTGCAACCGGGGCGGAATGCGTGACTGATCTGGAGCGGATGACCTTCACCATCAGCAACGGGAAGGAGTCGCGGGTCTATCCTTTCACGGTCGGAAGTTTCGATCTGGAGCTGGTAAAGGCCGGCGGCTGGGTGGATTACGCGGATAGAAAATATTGAGAGCTGCGATAAGAGAGACGGAGGCGCAAAGATGATTCACGTGATTGCCAGAATCGGCGTCAAGCCGGGACGGATGGAAGAGTTTCTGCAGATTTTCAAAGCCAATGTGCCCGCGGTGCTGGCCGAGGAAGGATGCCATGGCTATGTTCCCTGTCTGGATTTCGATACCGGCCTCCCGGCGCAGGGCGGAGCGGATTCGAATGCGGTGACTGTGCTGGAATGCTGGGAAAGCCTGGATCACCTGAAGCGCCATCTGGCCTCGCCGCATATGAAAGCCTATGGCGATGCCGTGACCGACCTCCGTACCGACACGGTACTGACGGTAGTGGAGCCGGCCTGAGCGGGAAGTTCGCCACCGGAAAGGGGCGGAACGGAGTGTTATGAGCCTGATTCTTGGAATTGAAAGCAGTTGCGACGAAACCGCCGCCGCCGTGGTGCGCGACGGGTATGAGGTGCTGTCCAGCGCAGTGGCGTCGCAGATCGCCAAGCATGCCGCACACGGCGGCGTGGTACCTGAGCTGGCGGCGCGAGAACACCTGACCGCGCTGAATCCGCTACTGGAAGAAGCGTTGCGGACTGCCGGTGTAACCATGCAGGAGGTAGACGCAGTGGCGGTTACCCAGGGGCCGGGATTGATTCCGGCGTTGCTGGTCGGCCTCAATTTTGCCAAGGGATTGGCGCTCGGATATGGGAAGCCGTTGATCGCGGTCAATCATTTTATTGCGCATATCTATGCGGCTTTTCTGGAGTCCGGACACGGCGTGTTGGAGAATCCGGAGTCGTATCCGCTGTTGGCGCTGGTCGTTTCCGGCGGGCATACTTCATTGTTGCTGATTGCCGCGAACGGTGAGGCCCGGCAGCTTGGCTGTACCCTGGATGACGCCGCAGGTGAGGCACTGGACAAGGCGGCGAAACTGTTGGGACTGGGCTATCCCGGGGGACCGGTGATGCAGAAGACGGCCGAGGGCGGCGACGCCGGGCGGTTTGAATTTCCGCGGCCCTTGACCGGGGGAGCGGGGAAGGCGCTGGCGCCGGAGCACCGGTATGATTTCAGCTTCAGCGGAGTGAAAACCGCTTTGCTGTATCACGTCCGTCGTGAGGCGGAGCGGAATGGCGGAGTGTTCCCTGAATCGCTGTTGAAAGATACAGTGGCAAGTTATCAGGAAGCGGTCGTGGACGTACTGGTACGCAAGACGTTGCAGGCGGCGCGGGATTTTCAGGTTCGCGGGATCGTGGTTTCCGGCGGAGTGGCCTGCAACGCGGTGCTGCGCGAACGTTTCCGGCAACAGACGCCGGAAGGAATCCGGCTGCATCTGGCTGAACGGCGGCACTGTACCGACAATGCGGCGATGGTGGCGGGGTGTGGCTGGCATTTTTTCCGCCGTGGAGAATTTGCCGGGCCGGACATCGACTCTTTTGCCCGGCTGCCGCAGATTACGCGAGTTCCATTCGTTTAAGGGGGAGAGCAGGGGACCGCATGGAAAGTGTACGCTGTATTTTATTCGATCTGGATGGGACACTGGTGGATTCGCTGCCCGATATTGCGCTTGCGGTCAACCGGATGCGGGAGTCATTCGCCCTGTCTCCGTTGCCGGAAACAGTGGTTTCCGGGCTGATCGGCAGCGGGATTGAGACATTGGTGCGGCGGGCGACGGAGGGGGAAAAGGTGGATCCGGAAGCGGCTTTGCAACGGACCCGTGATTTTTATCGAGCGCACCCGGTGGAGCTGTCGCGGGCATATCCCGGTGTGCCGGAGGGGTTGCGGCGGTTGCGGGCGTGCGGATTCCGGTTGGGGGTGGTGACCAACAAGCCCCGGGACATCGCGGAGGCCGTACTGCGGGAACTGGATTTGATGGCGGCGCTGGAAGCGGTTGTCGGGGATGATGGGCTGCATGTGTTGAAACCGGCTCCGGACGGTTGTCTGCAACTGCTGAGGCAATGGAAGGCTGTGCCGGAAAAGAGCTGGATGGTGGGAGATCATTGGACCGATCTGGAGGCGGGCCGCCGGGCGGGAATGCGCCGGGCGCTGGCGCGCTGGGGGTTCGGCGATCCCCGGGAGGAAAAATGGGATTTTGCCGCGGTGGATTTCACGACGCTGGCGGAGTACTTGGAGCAGACATTACAAGAGGAAGGCAGGACAGCATGAAGGATTGGGTGGAACGCAATCGGGCTTATACGCTGATCGACGGTGCAGACCGTTTTTCCATTGATTTTGCCGGAATGAATTTTACGGAGAAGGATCTCGATGCGTTGTCCGGACGCTTTGCCGCGGCGGCGGAGGAGATGCGCAAACTGGAAGCGGGCGCGGTGAAGAATCCGGATGAAAACCGCAAGGTGACGCATTTTACCGATCGGGCGGGCTATGTGCGCAGCGAATTGTTTTATGCGGTGGAGGCCTTTGTCGAGGACGTGCACAGCGGCGCGTTGACCGGGAGTACCGGCAAGCGGTTTGATGCTGTGGTGGTAAACGGCATCGGTGGTTCCGCGCTCGGGCCGCAGCTGCTGCAGTTCGCGCTGAACGGTCCGTATTGGAATGAACTTCCGGCCGCCCGCCGCCGCCAGTACCTGAAAATTTATTTTCTGGACAATACCGACTCTGCCGGACTGACCGACCTCATCGCGGTCATGGATCCGGAATGCACGCTGCACTTGACCATTTCCAAGTCCGGCGGTACACAGGAAACGAAAAATAACCTGATCGCGCTGGAAAATCTGTATCGTGCCCGGCATCTCGACTTTTCCCGCCATGCGGCGGCCATCACCATGCGCGGTAGCGAACTGGATCGTAAGGCCCGCGGCGAAAAATGGCTCCGGGTCTTCGAAATGGCCGAATCCATTGGCGGACGCACCAGCGAAACCAGCATTGTCGGACATCTGCCCGCCGCGCTGACCGGGATTGACTTCCGGGAATTTCTCGGCGGCGCCTGCCGGATGGATGAATGGACCCGCACGGCCGATTCCCGGCGGAACCCGGCCGCCATGCTGGCGGCGATGTGGTATATCGCCGGCAACGGCAAAGGGGATCGCAATATGGTGATCGTGCCCTATTCCGACCGGCTGATTCTGCTGTCCCGTTACCTGCAGCAGCTGGTGATGGAAAGTCTGGGCAAGGAGCTGGATCTGGATGGCAAGGTGGTGCATCAGGGACTGAACGTTTTCGGGAACAAGGGGGGGACTGACGCGCATGCCTTCATCCAGCAGCTGAATGACGGCCGAGACGATTTCTTCGTTACGTTCATCGAAGTGCTGCAGGACGCTACGGTATTTCCGCTGGAAGACGGGGTTGCGATGGGTGATTATCTGCATGGGTTCATGGCGGGACTCAGCGCGGCGTTGCGCAACAAGAAGCGCCAGGTGATCACGATTCAGATCGACCGGATCGGCGCGGCGGAGCTGGGGATGCTGATTGCGCTCTATGAACGCGCCGTGGCGATTTATGCGGAATTCATTCATATTAACGCTTTCCACCAGCCCGGGGTGCAGGCCTACAAACGGGCGGCGGGAGCGGTGCTGCAGCTGCGGAAGGAGTTGTTCCGCAAGCTGGGCGAGTTGGGCGCGGTGGACGGTACTGCCGTGGAAATTGCCGAACGCGTCGGTATGGTGGACGATGCCGTGGAAATCGGCGGACTGCTGGACAAGGCCGCATTGAATTGCGACCGGGTTCGGCGCCGTTATGATGAAGCGCGCGGCGAATGGGTGTACGCGGTGCGGTGAATCTGCTGCTGATTACGCCGGAAGATCTGGTGGAGTCGGACGTCGCGGAGATCGGCGGCCGGCGTTTCCGGCATGTGACGGAAGTGTTGAAACTGCAGGAACGTTCCGGGTGCTGCCGGGCGGGTATGCTCGGGGGGCGGACCGGTACGGCGGAGCTGCTTTCCGCGGATTCTGAAGCGGAACGGATGCGGTTGCGACTGCATTGGACGGCGGAGCCGCCACCGCCGTTGCCGGCGATTCTGGTGACGGCGCTGCCGCGGCCGAAAACCTTCCGCAAAGTGCTGCATGCAGCGGTTACGCTGGGGGTGAAGCACCTGATTTTCATTCATGCGTTTAAAGTGGACCGAAGTTACTGGTCGAGCCCGGTGATTGAAGAAAAAAACTTGCGGGAAGAGTTGCTTCCGGCATTGGAGCAGGCCGGAGATACGGTACTGCCGAAGGTGGAATTCCGGACGCGGTTCAAGCCGTTTGTCGAGGACGAGTTTCCGGCGCTTTGCATCGGGCGTCGGGCATTGGTAGCCCACCCGGGGGCGGTAGAGGGGTGTACCCCGTCGACGGAACCGCTGACCCTCTGTATCGGTCCTGAAGGTGGTTTTACCGAATATGAAGTGGAACTGTTGTGCGCGAACGGTGCCCGGACGGTGACGCTGGGGCCGCGGATTCTCCGTACTGAAGTAGCGGTGCCGGTGCTGCTGGCGCGTCTGTTTTTATAATGGAGAGTGCAACAGAGTGAAAAAAACAGCTGGAGTCGTACAGGCGTTGTCTGGACCAGGGGGCGACGACGGACGGAGCCGGAGGAATCGGAGAAGGAATGAAGCGCAGTATTTTTGATTTTCCGCAGGATCGGGTCTTGGTGGCGCCGTCGTTGCTGGCGGCAGATTTCGGCCGGCTGGACGAGGAGGTTGACCGGGTGACGGCGGCCGGAGCGGACTGGTTGCATCTGGATGTGATGGACGGCCACATGGTGCCGAACATTTCCTTCGGGCCGCCGGTGATTTCCGCATTGCGTCCGAAACATGAGCTGCTGTTCGACACCCATTTGATGATTGCTCATCCGGCCCGTTACGCAGAAGCGTTCGCCGCCGCCGGGGCGGACCATCTGACGTTTCATCTGGAAAGCGACGATGATCCCATGGCGGCAATTGCGGCGATTCGCGCCGTCGGTTGTTCCGTTGGCATCTCCATCAAACCCGGAACTCCGGCATCCGCGTTGGTGCCCTGGCTGGATCGGATTGACCTCGTGCTGGTCATGACGGTTGAACCCGGGTTCGGCGGACAGCGTTTTATGGCGGACGTCATGCCCAAGGTTCGGGAACTGCGTGATATGATTACGGCCCGATCGTTGCCGGTGCTGATCGAAGTGGACGGTGGAATCGATCGTATGACCGCTCCCATCGCCCGGGAGGCAGGAGCCGGGGTGCTGGTGGCTGGAACCAGTGTTTTCCGGGCTGCCGACGGCGCGGCGGCGGCAATCGCCGCATTAAAAGACGCCGGAGCCCGGGCATGACAGTGCCTTATGCACTGGAGGTGAGGGACGGAGTGGTGATCCGCATCCGGATTGGCGTGAGTGCCGCGGCGGCGGAGGAGTCCCGGAAACGGTATACGGAGCTGCATCAACTGTTAGAAGACGTGCGTTCCGGCAGACGGCCGGTTACGGATTTTCCCGCCGCACCGCTGCCGGGTGGATTCACGGGAAGGGTGATCGCCGCTTTGACGGAACTGCCGCGCGGACGCTTGACCCCCTACGGAGAACTGGCCCGCCGCTGCGGTGTGCCGGGAGCGGCGCGGGCCGTGGGGCGCGCGCTGGCCGGAAATCCTCTGCCGTTGCTGTATCCCTGCCACCGGGTGGGACGCGCCGACGGGTCTCCCGGAGGTTTCATGGGGTCGACAGCACCGGAACAGGTGGCGCTGAAGCTGGCGCTGCTGCATGAGGAACAGGATCAGTAGGTGAGATAGGCGGCGGCTTTGCGCCGGTAGGCAGCGGCGATACGGATCCCGTCCAGAGACGTGAGACGGTGAATCTGCCGTGCCTGCAGGATGCGGTCGACCGCCACCGGACCAAGTCCCGGCACCCGCAGGAGAGCTTCCGGAGCGGCCTGGTTGGCATTTACCGGAAAAAATTCCGGGTGACGGGCTGCCCAGATCTGTTTGGGGTCGGCCGCCAGCGACAGATTGCCGTCTTCTCCGAATTCCATCTCATCCGGTGTAAAGCGGTAACGCCGCAATAGCCAATCCACCTGATACAGCCGGTGTTCCCGAGTCAGACGGTCTTCCGGAGCCAGGGTGAAATCGCGTTCTCCAGGGATACTTCCGGCGCCCAGACCGGGCTGGTAGGCGGAAAAATAAATCCGTTCAAAGCGCAGCCGATTGTAGATGCCATCCATATAACGGATAATCTCCCGGTCCGTTTCGTCGGAAGCGCCGACAATGAACTGAGTGGTGCAGCGCACCCGGGAGAAAGGCCCCTCCGGAGCAGTTTGCCGCGCCAGATAGCGCAACGGTGCGACGATATCCCGATCAAAATCTTTCCGATCCGAAAGCTGTTGAAAATGACGGCGTCCGGGGACTTCGATGTTGAGCGATACGGCGCTGGAATAACGCAACGCCTCTTCCATGGCCGCTTCGGAGGCGCCGGGAATGATCTTCAAGTGGATATAGCCCCGGTAACGATGCTTGCGGCGCAGGATCTCGGCGGCGGCAATCAGATGGTCCATGGTACGGTCAGGACTGCCGCAGACACCGGAGCTGAGAAACAGCCCGAGCAGCCACTGGCGTTCGTGATGGCGCAGAAAGAGCCGCACGGCTTCTTCCGGAGTGAGCGAACAACGTTCGGCATTGGCGTCGCCGCGCAACGGACAATATTTACAATCATTGACGCAGCAGTTGGAGAGCAGGGTTTTAAACATGAGGCTTCGTCCGCCCGCCGCCAGTGGTACGGGATACAGCCAGCGGCTTCCGTCCCGGGTGCGTTTGCGGTGCTCGTGATTGCCGGAACCGCAGGCGCAGGCCAGGTCGTACTGGGAATCGGTGGAGAGTATCTGCAGTCTGGTCAACGGGTCCATGATATCGTGCGTTCCGGTGAAATGATCAGAAAAAATATAACACCGTTCCGACGAAAGAAAAGATCTTTTCTTTTTTTTGATCAACTGTCTTCGGACGGAGGCGGCACCCGCCCGTCGTCGGCATCGTCTCTGGCCATGGTGCGGAGTGTCCGGTTCAATGCCACCAGATCCCGCAGTCCTCCCCACAGAAACCAGACCGTGGTGACCATTACTACGGCCAGAATCAGAAATACAACCCAGCGCCACCAGATCAGCCATTGCGCATTGGTGGTATGAAAGCATTGGCCAATGATCGTGCCGATCAGAAAGGCGCCGAACCAGAAAACCGCCCAGCCGATCTTGAAAAAATAAATGAATTTATCGCCCCGGGTAAATTCCGGACCGATACCCAGCCGTTCCTGCCAGGTACGGCGGGCAGAGGTTTGGGAAGTGACGTCTTCACGATGCAGCATCCGGTTCAGATCGAATGGCTTCCGGCAGGTCAGGAGCGATACGACCACATACAGTGTCAGCGCCGCGAGTGAGGCGAAAAAGGTGACTTGCATGCCGTTGAACGGGCAGGTTTCTCCCCACTGTGCGGGGAGCCACGGCAGATTGCTCCAGAACGTTTTCACAACAATGCCGGTAAGTGCCAGCAGCCCTCCCGCGATCATCGCGGTCCAGGCCCCGGCGGTCGTCCCTCTTTTCCAGTATAAGCCGCCGATGATGACTGCTCCGGCACCGCCGGTATACACCGCCCCGGTAATCGCCAGATACATCAGAATGAAATCACGCAAGGGGAAAAACAGACTGAACAATACACTCAGCAATCCCACAGCAAAGATGGCGATACGCAGCAACCGGAGATGGGTGGCCGTATCAAAGGCTCTGCCCCGCAGAGGGATGAGAATGTCCTGTACAAAAATACTTCCCCAGGAATGAATACAGGTGTCGTCGGTCGATACCGCCGCCGAAATGATCACCACCACGAACAGCCCCGCCAGTCCGACCGGCAGCATCTGGGAAAGCGCTTCCGGTACCAGCATCTGGGTCCGGGTCTGAAGATCGGGGTAACGGGCGAGATTGGCCGTTACCCGGGCCGCCACCTCTCCATATTTCGGGTGATGCATCAGAACCCAGGAGAAAATCGGGATCATCAGAAATCCAAGCAGGGTGGTTTGTCCCCGCCATTCCGCCAGAATGCCGGCCATGCGTGCTTCGTGAGGACTGCGCGCAGCGCTGCTGTACCCCTGACCCGATTGCCAGGCCCGATAGGTGTAGATATTGATCCAGACACTCATCAGGAAAAAAAAGACATTGAAGTCCCGGATCTTATCCACCGCCTGATCAAAGGGATTGACCAGCGACATGCCCGGCGGTGCCTGTTCCAGAATGCCGGCAACCTCCTGCCAGGGAAATTGCAGAAAGAGCGTCAGGACCACCACCAGCAGTACCAGCATAACCAGCACCCCCTGGAAGAAGTCCGACACCATGACCGTAATCTGCCCGCCCTTTAGGGTCAGAAAGAGCGCCATTGCCAGCATAATCAGCATGATCAGCAGATAGTTGGAAACGCGGAGAGTGCCGATTTCAAAGTAGGCGGGAAAACCGCAGAACGACAGGAGAAAGCGTGCCGTCACTCCGGGGAATACACCGTAATTGAGCATCCCCGACACCCAGATGACGATGCCGGCGAAGATCCGGAACCTGCGGCCGTAACGCATTTCAAAAAATTGTGCCAGCGTCAGCGCCCGGGTCTCCCGGTAACGACAGACGACGAAACCCGAGAGCGCCATGATCAAGCCGAGCGGCAGCAGCATCCAGCTCCACCACAATGCCGCAAATCCGGCCTGGTAATAACTTTCAAAATAGGCAACGAACGTAATGGCTCCCAGTCCTGCCATTCCCTGGGAGATGCACAGTAGATAACGTCCGGCGCAGCGTCCGGCGGAAAGAAAATCGGCGACATTGCGTACCAGACCCCCCGCCCAGGCACCGCTGCCGAGCAGCAGAGCCATGACGGTGCCGATGATGATCCAGTCCGGAAGTTGCAGATGCACTTGAGATACTCCTGAAAATGTTCAAGTTTTCATCAGGCGCTTTCCCGGGGGACCAGGAAGGGGGCCAGCATTTCGGAACGGACGGGACGGTCATACAGCAATTCGACGACGCGATCCATCAAGGTTTCTCCCAGTTGCCGGAATGGCTGCCCGATGGTGGTCAGAGTCACCGGAAGCTGATCTGTCAGAAACGAATTGTCATAGCCGATGATCAGCAGATTTCCGCCCACGCGCCATCGGGTGTCCCGGACGGCGCGCATGAGTTGCAGCGCCACGCTGTCCGAGTGAGCGAAGATGCCGAGCGGCGCATTTTCGGAAAAATCCTCCGGGCGCCATTTCCGCAGCTGCTTCAGTATGCCTGCCGGTTCATCAGATTCGACCGGTTGAGCTGTCAAGGTCTGGAGAAAACCGCGGGAACGCAGGCCATCCAGCTGTTCGGCGGGATGACAGTTCAGGAAATGGCGGCAATGCCGTTCGATCAGGCGTTCAGCGGCGATCCGGCCGCCGAGGACGTTGTCCACTCCCATGATCAGCGCCCCGTCATACTGGAAATCAAAATTATAGGGAGCGATAAACGCGACTTTTCCGCCTTCTGCGATATATTGGGCGACAGTCCCATGCAGGAGGCGCAGACAGGTGAGGCTGGGGTAGGTGATCATGGCCGAGTTGGCATTGCCGGAGACGTGGCGAAAGAAATTCATGTAACTTTCTTCGCTGAATCCGAAAAAATAGTTGACCGGAAATCCATGCCGGTTCGACCCTTCGCTGATCCCCATGATCAATTCCGCAATCAGGCTGTTGGCCGTCAGCGGCAGAAAAACGCCGATGTTGGCCGAACGGCCGCCGCGTGCGAGAAATTCCGCGGACCGGTTGCGGCGATATCCCATTTCCGCAGCTTTTTTCAAAACCAGTTCCCGGGTGGCTTCCGCGACGAAGCCGTATTTGTCCGGTTTGGGGTTGAGGACCCGGGAGACGACGGTGAGCGAAACACCGAGCGCATCGGCGATGTCTTTGAGTTTGACCATGACTAGAACATTCCTTTCGGGCCGTTTATTCCGCCGCAGGCGGCATGGAGCAGCAGGGCGAATGTGTGCGCGCGTTCCCGTTCCATTCGGCGTCCTGCGAGGGCCTGTTGCAGTTGTTCAGCCAGTTCGGTATCGCCGACGTTTTGCGCACCGAGCCGCAGCCAGGCGAGCGTCTGAGGCGTGATCCGGCGCAGGGATTCCCCCGTCGGGATCAACGGTTTCAAGCGGTGGAAGAGCATTTCGCGGCCATCGGGATTGTCGATCCAGTACAAGACGGCGAAAACGTTGGCCAGTGCGCCGGGATAGAGCCGTTTCCGGTCCATGTGGCCGGCGGCGAACTCAAAGAAGTTTTCCTCCGGCTTCCAGAAGGCGGCCAGGGACGCGTCCAGCTGCCGGGTCCATTCGCGCCAGGGGGCGGGGTCTCCGCCAAGGAGTTTTTCCAACTTGGCGCAGGCGATCAGACCGTACCAGACTTCCAGGTTGTCCATGAGGTATTTGATTTTGTAGTCGCGTTTGGCGAAGGTCAGGCCGTCCGGCTGGCGGACTTCTTCCACTGCCCGCATGGCGCGGCGCAGGTGCGGAAGCATTTCCGCAGGGAAATCCCGGTCGCCGGTGGCGGCGGCATAGTACCAGAGCGCGTAAGCGAAGGTCGTCGGATAACTGTCCGCTGAATCGTAAGTTCCTGAATCCTGGTAATCGGGATAACGGCCGCCTTTGTAATCATGGACCGTACCGTCCGGCTGAATATGTCGGGCATACCAGCGCAGGGACTCGCGGGCGGCGGCCAGATAGCGCTCTTCGCCCAGCGCCACTCCGGCCCGGATCAACGCCAGAGAGCAAAAATTGGAGAAATAGGGAATGATGAGGACGTTGTTCGGATCGGCGGCGTTGTTGATGGCTCCGTCGGGCAGAATGCGGGACATGATCCAGTCGGCACAACGACGAACCTGTTCCGGATTTTTCGTCACGGCCGGCGGCCCGGCGGCGGTATCGTCGTCAATGATGGCGACACCGGAGCGGAAGATCAGAGGCAGTGGTTTTTCCCGGGCTGTTTCCGATGCAGCGGGGGGAACGGTGCCTTCCACCGGACGGATTGCCGGAGGATGCGGCTGGCTCTCGTCCAGCAATCTGACGCAGTCGGCGACGACCAGACCTCCCGCATTCTCGTTGGTCAACAGAATTTCGACCCGGTCGCCGGCGGTCAGCGGAAATTCTCCGAGCTCCCGGAACACGCCGGGATAAGGGCGGGTCATATCCAGTGTAAACCGCTGTACTTCCTGTCCGTTGCGGAACAGCACGACCGGGGCGGTGACGGCCCGGTTGGCGGCAGGTGAATAACAGATGCCGAGGCGGTAACGCCCGTCTGTCGGAACGGTCAGGCGGAATCGTGCCGATGCATCGGTGCGGTCGGCCGGTCGGGTGTAAGCATAGGAACCGTCCACATAAGGGCCGGTGGAAGAGGAATGGGTCCACTTCCCGGTGAATTCCGCTTCCCGGTCGTCACGGACGATGCCGGTGACCTCTGCGAGGCGCGGGAAAATGTTTCCTCCGGGATAGGCGAGAATTTGTTTTTCCTCTTCCAGCTTGTGTCGCAGCAGCGGATAGGGCAGGGCCTGTACGGAGGTTTGGTGTTCGACTGCCAACGCGGCAGCGGTGCCCGCGGAATGCCCGAGGATCATGTAAACCGGTTCCATGCGCAAAGAGGAATAGATCACATGGGATGCGGATAAAGTAACCGGCACCAACAGGTTGCTGCACTCCTCCCCGCGCGGGATGATGGCGCGGTAGCTGATTTGATAGGGGCGGACCGGAAGGTGGCCGAGGAGTCCTTCAAGATATGCTTTCCCGTTCGGGGCCAGAACCTTCTGTACCCAGTGGGTATCCAGCATGTAGGAGCCCATGCCGACGGAGTCCGGCTTGGTGTGATTTTCATAGGCGTCACTCTGAATCATGACATAGCTTCCAATCATACGCCGTCCTTCGCGGACGTAGAGCTGCTGTGGGAAATGGTTGCTGTCGGTAAACTCATCCGCGGCAAGTCCCCAGCGACCGACGTCGCGGCGCAGGGATTCCGGCAGCCGCGGATCGTGGGCAAGAAAGTAAAGGAAACTCTGAACGTAATCGACGTGTTCCTGATGAATCCGGCGGCGTTCGGCGTAGTCGGCTTCCGGATAATCCCAGCTGCCGTTGACAAAATCCGTACTGTACCAGCCTTTGTTGTTGAGGTCGAATTTCCCGTCAGGGAGTGCCCCGAGCGATACGAAATCGGTGAATTTCCAGGATTTTTCCGGGGCACTGAGAATATGGTTGAGCAGATTTCGGAAGTATTCGGGACGATAATGGGCCGGTTTGGGGAAAGGCACCCGGTTGTCCGGATCGGTGGTGACGCAGAGCCGAAAATTGTAAGACTGCACCTTGTCGTCGCCATCGCCGGGGCGCCCCGGATCGCACTCCTTCAGTTCCGGCAGCAGGGTGCCGTTTTCGTCCCGGCTCAGGCGCAATGGGCGCAACTGACGGACACCGGCACCGGATTCTCCATATTGGTTCCGGCTTTCCCGGCCGACGGTATAACGGACACCGGCCTGCCGCATCAGATCTCCTTCGTAGGAACCGTCGATAAACAGGAGGCCGGAAACGGTGTCGCCGTTGGCCAGACGCAGGGAGCGAATGGCTGTCCCCTCTTTGACCACGCCGTTCTGTTCCGCCAGCGGGGCGTTGCGCAGGATTTTGGTACTGGTTTCAGCCAGCATGGTTTCGAAAGTCCGTTCCGCCACGGAAGGGGTCAGGCGATACAGGGCGGTGGCGGGACCGTGGGCGATGCGGGCTTTTTCAAAAAATTCTCCGGCAATTCCACCGATGGTTTCGCCACGTCCGGCGTCCACCTGACCGAGGCCGCCGGAGGTCATGCCCCCGAGGCGTCTGCCGGGTGCGACCAGCAGCACGCTGCGACCGTTGCGGGCTGCGGCGACGGCGGCAATGACGCTTGCCGAGGTATCTCCATAGACAACCACGTCGGCGGAAAATTCGGCGGACCAGGTGCTCGGAGGCAGCAGACTTGGCAATAGGAGGAGCAGCAGGGAAATTTTTTTCATAGGTTATCTCACATCGGAAGCGTTTTTGGTGGTTTCATCAGGGATCCACATCTGGCGGTAAGGTACGTCAAACCCGGAACGGTTTTGAGCGACCTCGGCGCGGCGCGCATTGCCGGTGTGGCCGTCGGCGTAAAGAAAATTGACTGTGGTTCCCGTGCGGTGTCGGGTGATCATCTTCTGGTGTTCGGCGGTGGAGTTTTCGTTGCCAAGGTCGGCGAATCCTTTGGCCGGAGCCAGAATATAACCGTAAACCGAGTTGAGAAATGGTGAATCTACTACTTGTACTTTGGAGGAGGGGCGGCGCATTCGCGATTCCTTGATTCCGTAGCCGAAATTAACGTTCAATGCGTATGTGATGAGACGTCGGGCGGCATTGCCGACGATGGGGACGGAGGGGCAATTCAGCGGCCTTGCCGCACTGCTGCTGCGATCCATGTAATCATTGATCCGGGCGACCCAGTAGTCGTCCAGTTCAATCGTGGCGGCGCGCCGAGGGGGCAGATAAGTGCCGTCATTATCATTTATATACAGCATATTGTAGACTCCGATCTATTTCAGGCCGGACAGACATTGAGTCTGACGGGCACGTTCACGAGCGGACGACAGGGCCGGCAGCAGCATGGAGGCCAGAATGGC
>CALXOD010000038.1 GCA_944389925.1 uncultured Victivallaceae bacterium
CGGTGGTCGCCGTATCATTAAAAAAAAAAAGAAGCGCGGCGAAATCCACCCTTCCTCCTCTGCCACCGAAACGCCGGGCGCGGCCCATCCCTTCACCACCAGATTCGGTCCCTGCGCAAACAGGGTGCGGGCCGTCAACCGGCTCCGGTCCAGCAGCCACGGGCCAGGCACGAACTGGAAATGCTGCCGGAGAGTCCCCCCCGCGCTGCCGCTCAGCTCGTCCAGCACGAGCAGATATTGCCCCGCCACCAGATAGGCGCTCCGCCGGTGGGTGAATCCGGCATTGGCGGCGTTTTCCAGAATGGTCACGTCGAGGTCGGGCAGCGACTGCTGCAGAATCTTCCTGCCGCGCGACGCGACCGGCAGGTCGTCCAGCGTCACCATCTGGTGGGCCTGCGGGCGCCGGAACCAGCGCCGCCATTCCGGTTCGCCGCTGTAATTGTAGCAGCCGCTGTCGATCATGAACCGACGGCCGAACGCGGAAAGCTCGAAGGAGAGATTGTCGTTGTGATTGTGCCAGCGGGCTTCGGTCATACGGGTATTTTTGAGTACGACGAAGACGGCGTTCTCATCCCATCCGGAACGCATCATGTAATACCCCGCGTCCGGCAGCTCGTGCACCCTTCCGGCGGGCTCGGTCCCCTCCTTTCCAGACGTGGCGAACCACCGCCAGTCCGGGCGGTCGAACATCCGGCAGTACGGTTTGATCCACGTCCGGTTGGTGCCGGGTTTTCCCAGCCAGGCGTCGCCGAACATCGGGGAAGTGCCGTCGGGATGGCTCCAGAGCATGACGGCATTGACGGACTTTTCCACCAGATCGAGATAGTCGGGCGGAAATTCCGCGGCCACGTGGAACTTGCGGCAGAATTCCTGCAGCCGGCCGAACTGGGCGGGATACGCCATGTGGTAGCTGGGGACGAATTCATCGATCACGCCGTCGGGCAGCAGCACGCGCTTCTGGAAACGGCACAGCCGGTCGACCGCGCAACGGGCGAACTCCGCACTCTTCCGGAATTCCGGAAAACCGGCGGCGAAATACAGCAATGCTTCCAATTGGGTAATGTCCCAGTTGTTGAGCTGCTTCGGATCCTTGTCCGCGGGATAGAGGGAATGGATGTATTCCGCCTGCTGCAGCAGCGATTGCAGGAATGCGTTCAGCGTCTCCGCGTCAAGCGCCGGAGAGTTGACGAAATATTCGAAGGTCGTCGTCCAGTTCTTCATCCGGATGGCGGTATCCAGCGACCGCCACCCGGCATGGCGCCGGAACTGTTTATCCGCGTGCATGTGGCGGATCCAGCTGTTGATCTCCCCGGCCCACTCCCGGGCGTAACGCGGATCCCCGGTGATCCGGTATGCGCGCCCCAGCGACGGCAGCCAGTTGAAGCGGTGAAACTGCCAGAGCCATTCCCGGTCCGGCACCGGGGAGGAGTCCCAGTCGATCGGGGTCCCCCGTTCCCGCGGTCCGTAAGCCGACTGGCCGACGAAACGGTGTTGCAGGGCATTGTCGGCGGTTTCCTGCTCTTTTTCGGACAATTTGGGCTTGTTCGTCTTGAAAAAGGCAGGAATCTCCCGCTTCCGGAAGTATTCCAGCAACGCCTGATCCCGCGCCTCTACCGTGGCGGCGGCCTTCACCGCAACCAGTCCCGGCCGCTCCAGATCCAGTTCCAGAGCCAAAGGCTCCGCAAAAGCACCTATTCCCCAACTGCACACCAATATTGTAAAAAGATGTTTCATGAATAACTCCCCATCAGACACCTTCCCTCTTTTCTCCTCACTTCCCCATCATCTTTTTTAGAGAAATAGCTAACAGACTACCTTTCACTTTAGCAGTTCCTAGCTTGGTTACAAATCCCCTCAATCCTTTTTCATTTAAATCTATAACGATATGACAGATATGATTCTATTTTCCGATACGTTGGCCCTTTAGATACTTGAAGCGAAGGATTTTCATAAACTTGTCGATCCACATGCCCATCAGCGTAGGAAGCATTTATGGCATAATTGCTGTGACGTCCCCAGGCAATACAACTATTAGCTGTTCCAGGTTCCCAATATTTGGGACCTTGAGTCCAATTATGCAACTTGGCAGTGCTGATATACCCGTCCATAAACATCATCTTACGCGAAGGGGTCATTACCGAACTAATACGGAATATTTTTGATTCTACCGATGTGTTTGCATAACCATTATAACTATTTAAGATGTATCCTCCCATTCGCATGGCTTTTCCGGATCAGTAGATTCTGGCTCATAAATCTGGCTAATAGCTACCACCATACCAGTTTCGCCTGTTGCACCAGGACAAAGCGGCACTGCACAGGCTGAGGAATTAGTATTTCTACGTCCAAAAAATCTTTTATCGTATGCTTGAAGTTTCCCTACCCAGAAACTACCGAAAGTTGGATGAGCAAACCAAAGTGCTGGAACCAAATAATCATCATAGTCCTGTGTATAAAGAGAGCTAAAGAGAGATAGTTGTTTTTCAATATTCACACAACTGACAGCTTGAGCTCGACTGCGAGCTTTGCCAAGAGCAGGCAGTAACATTGATGCCAGAATAGCGATGATCGCGATCACAACTAAGAGCTCTATCAGAGTAAAACATCCGCAACACCGACCGCGGTTGGAATGGCTCGGGGCATGGCACAGCCTCTTCATCATCTCGATACTCCTTAGTGAAAATTTTTTAAAACACAACCACTGATATCAAATCGGTTTTTCCCTCCCGGCCGGCCGTCCGGAACTGAAAAACCTACAACAGCAACCCATCCGCACATGTAAACACAAAACTTGCCGGAAACACCTGATGCACTGCCGGCTGTCCCGGACGATAATCCAGAATACAGGAAACCGCCACCGCCCCCATCCTGTGCAACGGCATCTGTACATACCCGAGAGGAATGGACTGACGTTCCCCATAGTTGCCGAGATCATCAAAGCACAAGACTTTCATCGAATCCGGAATCCGCCATCCTCCGGCAATGACGGCCATCAGCAACGAATTGATGAACTCACCGCCGGTAACAAACGCCACCTCCGGTCGTATTTCCCGCAGGAAACGACAGACGGAAGAGACGTCATTTGCCGATGCCGTCCCCAGCATCCAATCCGTTTCCGGCTCCAACCCGGCCTCCCGATAGGCCTGAACCCATCCGTTCGTGCGTTCGCCGTAAACTCGGCGACTGATTTCGCCGCCGATAACCGCAATCCGCCGGTATCCGGCATTCAGAGCATGACGTACCAGTCGTCGGGATTCCAGCTCATAATCCACCCGCAGCGTGAAAAGTTCGGGATATTCCTCCGCCCGCCGATTGATTAATACAACCGGTATTCCCGCCCGGGTCATGGCTGCCAGCATCGGATAATCCGCTTCATCGGCAACGGTGGAAATCACCCCGCATACTTCCTCCCCGCTGATCTTGCCAATTAAGCAGCTGAAGTCTGAGGCCGCATTCCTCACAAACCCGGGACACTCCGGCAAAAATCAATTGGTAATAATAAGCACAATTCACGGAACTTCCGACATCAAGTCCGATAATTTTCCGGCGTTTCTCCACTTCGGGCGGTGGCGCCACAAAAGATCCGACTCCCGGTCTCCGGATGATCAAACGTTCCTCCGCCAGCTTACCCAGCGCCCGCCGGATGGTCGGACGACTGACCTGAAACTCTCCACACAGCAAATGTTCCGACGGCAATGCCGTCTCCGGTTCAAACACGCCCCGGGTAATCCGGCTGCGCAATTCCATGTAAATATTCCGATATTCATTCACCGCCATGCTATCGGCCTTTCCTCACCTGTCAATCACATGTTTCTGCCGTTATTATAGTAAAAATTCTCTCAGAATACAACACTCTGATTTTTCCGAATTTGCTTTTTCCGGACATTTTACCTTGACATGTAAAATCCTTTCCCATGGCCATCCTCCAGAGTCAGCCCCCTTTCATGCTCCCGGAGTCATCATCTTTTCAAGTGCCGAAAAAATATTTTTTGAGTGGAAATTCCGATTTTCCGGAGATATATTATCCGTTTTATAACTACCGGAGACCGGTTCTTGCCGGTCTCACCGGATGGCGGCCGGAACATCCAGCCCAATCCCCCAAAACGGACAACAAACAGGAGCAACGGTCATAAACCAGCCGTTTCATTTTATGTGGAATACGATTGTACATAAGCTTTTGCGTACCTTTCTCGGGTACTTCAGCCGACGTCAGTTCTATGAACCGGGCGGCTATCGGGAAATATGGACCGTTGCCTGGCCCCTGATTATCCTGAACGCCAGCAATACCATCATGATGATCTCCAACCGGGCATTTCTGGCCTGGAACTCTCCGGAGGAAATTGCCGCCTCCATGCCGGCGGGGCAAATGTTCTTCACGCTGATGGCGTTTTTCCTTATTACCACCGGTTTCACTGCCACGATCGTAGCGCAGTATCATGGAGCGAACGACCGGATCGGATGCGTCCGGGCAGCATGGAACGGCTTTTATTTCGGGACTGCCGTTGCTGCCCTGCTGGTCGTACTGCTGCCGCTTGGCGGCGCCTGGATCATCCTGCACAACGGCCACGATCCGACCATCGCCCGTTACGAACTGGAATACTTCATCGGCATGCTGCCATGTGCCGGCCTTGCCTGTATGGAAACGGCATTGTTGTCTTTCTTCACCGGACGCGGCCACACCACACTGGTCGCGACCATCAAAATCATCGGCTGCTGTTTGTGTATCCCACTCAATTACATTCTGATTTTCGGTAAATTCGGACTGCCGCCGCTCGGGATCCTCGGAGCGGGTATGGCCAATGCGCTGGCCAGCCTGGCAACTATGCTGATCTCCATGGGCTTTTTTCTGTTTCAGGATCAAAATCAGTACGCGACCCGGCGTTACCGTCAGTTTGAATGGAGTTGTGTACGCAAACTGATTTTTTTCGGAACTCCGGCTGGATTACAGACCTTCATCCGCAACGCGGCGTTTGCCATCGTCATCATGATGGTGGGACACCTCGGAAACGAAGCCCTGGCGGCAGCCAGCATTGCCTTATCTATCAATATGATCGGAAACATGCCGATGATCGGATTGCTGGATGCGACCAGCATCATCACCGGACAATACATCGGGAGAGGACGGCTGATGGTCGCACAGCGGATCGCCGGACGTTCCCTGCGCATGCTATGGAGTTGGATGCTGCTGGCGGCGGTATTTTATCTGTTCTTCCCGGACATGCTGATCCGGATTTTCGGTTCGCGCGCCCGCGGAGAAGTCGGCATGGACATGGCCCTGGTTGAAACCCAGGTCCGAACGATCCTTCAGCTCGCCGTCGTCTTCAATCTCTTCGACGCGCTGCGATTCATCACCATGGGGAGTCTGCGCGGTGCCGGCGACACCCGAGTCCCGCTGGTCATCGGAATGGCCACCTCCTGGCTGATCCAGATCCCGGGGACGGTACTGCTGATCTATGTCTTCGAAGCGACTATCGGGCAGGTATGGGGGCTCATTACGTTCTACATCATCGTAGACGCCGCCCTGATGGTCTGGCGGCGGCGCACCGGAGCCTGGAAAAAAATCCGGGTTATCGAACATCCCGCTCCGCCGGTGGAGGAACCGGTCGAATCTCCGGAGCTGCCCTGAATTCCGGTTCCGGAGTCCGGGCCAGCTGCGCTTCTGCAGGCGTCAATTCCCGCCAGTGACCGGGAGGCAAATCCCCCAGTGTCAATGCCCCGATCCGGAGCCGGATCAACCGCCGGGTCGGAGCGCCTGCAGCAGCAGTCATCCGACGGATTTCCCGCTTGCGCCCCTCATTCAGAATAAAGCGGTAACAACATGGAGCCAGCTCTTCAACGTGGCGGGCCCGCAGTCGTTCCCCGCCCTCTTCAATGCCGCGGCATAACCGTTCCCGCTGTGCTGCCGGAATCGGCCGTGCGGTATGAACCCGGTATTCCTTGCAGATTTCATGCCGCGGATGAGTCAAGGCTGCCACAAAATCCCCGTCGTTGGAAAACAAAATCAGTCCCTCACTCTCCTTGTCCAGCCGACCGGCGGAAAACAACCGCACCGGTGGGTCCAGCCGAATGAGATCCAACGCTTTTTTCTCCGCAAAGCGGTCGGCATTGGTACAAACATAGCCGCGCGGCTTGTGCAGCATAATATAGTGTTTCCGCTCCGGCTCCGGCAGCAGCACCCCATCCAGCTCAACCCGGTCTTCGGCGGTTACGCGTCGCCCCGGTTCCAGAACCCGCTCCCCATTGACCGTCACCCGCCCGGCCAGAACCAAATCTCCAGCGGCACGGCGCGACGCCACTCCGGCAGCGGCCAGACGCTTGACCAGCCGTTCACCGACACAATCGGCACTATTTACAGAATCATTCTTGTTTTTCGACATCATACGAGTTATCTTACACCCCAAAACGGAGAAATACAAATGCCAGAAACCACCGGACAGCTTTATCTGGTCAGCACGCCGATCGGCAATCTGGACGACATCACGTTGCGGGCACTTGAAATCCTGCGCAACGTCGACCTGATCGCCGCTGAAGACACTCGCCATACGCGACAACTGCTGGCCCATTTCGACATTCACGTCAAACTGATCAGTTATCATGCCTTCAATGAGCACCGCCAGACCGGCAGACTGCTGGATGAAATCCGCGCCGGACTGCGGATCGCGGTCGTCTCCGATGCCGGCACTCCGGCCATTGCGGATCCGGGCTTTCTGCTGGTGCGGGAGGCGGTCCGGGCCGGAATTGAACCGGTGGTGATTCCGGGGGTATCGGCATTGACGTTTGCAGCAACGGCGGCGGGACTGCCGGTGGATCGCTTTGCCTTTTACGGTTTTCCGCCGGTAAAATCAGGCCGGAAGCGGCAGTTTTTTGAACGCATCGCAGCTGAAGACAAAACCGTGTTTCTCTACGAATCCCCCCACCGAATTGCCGCGACTCTGCGGGAAATTGCAAATGTCGTCGGTCCGGAAACGCCTGTGGCCCTGATCCGGGAAGCAACCAAGCTGCATGAGGAAATTCTCCGCGATACCGCACAAAACCTGGCGGACGAACTGGAACGAAATCCTCGCAAAGGTGAATTTGTCATCGCTGTCCGGCCCGGCCCGGCACCGTGCACCGCCACATCGGCAGTCTCCGACGAATAATTCCAGTCAGAGCAAGTCCCGCTCCTGCAACACACTCCGCAGCTGTTTGACGGACTCAAACCGGCAAACCGGCCAGCCGAACGCCTTCGCCCCACTCAGACAGAGCTCCCGGTCGTCCACATACAGCGACGGCTTGCCGTAATCCGCCTCCAGCGCGGCAAACATCGCAGGATCCGGTTTCCTGGCTCCGACAACGAAACTATATACGCCGTCCGGCAGCAGCCGGGCGATCTCGAAGCGGCGCCGAAACTCCGTCATGTGCAAGGGGGATGTATCTGAAAACAGCACGATGTCCGTTCCTGCGGCCTGCAGCTCCCGCACCAGCTCCGCCATGCCGGGCATCTCCGCCGCCAAAATCGCATTCCAGGCTGAACGGATGAAGTCGTCCGGCAAATCTGAACCGGTTGCGTCACGAAAAAGCGCCAGAAATTCCGCCTCCCCAATCCGTCCCCGTTCATAACGTTCCACTCCCGCCAGCAATGCCGGCGGAACTTCGCCGATGGATCGGTATCCGAGCAAACCGAAGCAACGTTCCGGACGGATCTCCAGACAGACACCGCCGATATCCAGCGCGATAAACGGATGTTCACTCATAACGTCCGCCCTCTTTTCTTTCCTTTCTGTTTTTTACCGTTCGTCCGTACCGAAAGATTCCAGCATACCGCCCCGTTTGGCCACAATGTAATTACAGACATTATCACCGGCTACATTGCAGGCGGTTTCAAACATATCCAGCAGCGGATTGATTCCGATAGCCAGCGCCACGATCATCGAAACCTCAAAATCGCTCAGCCCCAGATTGGCCAGCACCATGAACAGCAGAAAAACACTCCCCCCCGGAATCCCGCCGGCACCGACCGAGGCAAATACCACCGAAATCAGCAGCACCGCCAGCTGCGACACCCCGAGCTCCATCCCGAAGATATTCGCCGCCAGAATCGCAAACACCGGCAGATGAATGCACACGCCGTCCATATTCACCGTGGCCCCCAGCGGCAGCACGAAACTCGACAGCTGTTCCTTTACATGCAGCTGCTCATTGGCCACCCGGAACGATACCGGCAGCGTCGCCGCACTGGAACGGGTCAGAAATGCCGTAATGATGGCTTCTTTTATTTTATTCAGCACCCGATAGGGGTTTTCCCGACAGAACAGCAACAGAAAAAGCGGATAAATCAGAAAGATCATCAGCAACACGCCAATGATTACACATCCCGCAATCCGGATATATGGGAAAAAGAGATTCAGCCCGTAAATCGCAAAATTGACCGTCGTCAACGCGAATACCCCGATGGGAAAATACTCCATAACCCAGCCCGTAATCTTGAATGCAGCCTTTTGAGCAGCATCAAACACCTCCAGCATCAACTCCACCGAACGGCCGGTCCGGGAAGTCTCGCCGTGCTCCTCCACCACAATGCGGGCGGCCAATCCGAATAAAATAGCGAAAATGATGATCGGCAGAAACTGTCCTTCGCCAAGCGCCTGAAACGGATTCATGAACAGATTGTTGATAAACTGGGAAATGCCACCACCTGCCCCGTGCATTTTCATGGAACTGACCTGCGGGATGAATTTTTCGGAAAATTTCTGCGCATTTTCCATAGCCGGATTCATAATGATTGCCAGGAAAATCCCGAAAACTCCCGCAAAAAGCGACGTCAGAAAATACCATCCCAGCACCGACAATCCCAGCTTGCCGAACTTCTTCACCGGCAGGCTCGCAGCACCGGCGACCAGCGAGAAAAAGATAATGGGAATCACCACCATCTTCAGCATCGCGATCAGCACCGTCCCAAAAGGCGAGATCACTCCAGTAATCCGCGCCAGCACCTCCTCGCCATACATGACGCCCAGCCGGGAACAACCAATCCCGACAGCAATCCCGAATACAAAAGCAAAGGCAACACGGCAGACCAACGGAATCGCAAAATATCCCCTGACCCACTTTTTCAACATAAACAGCTCTCTTTTCTTCTTGTGTGATGTTGGAAATCAGCCATATACCACCGCATAAAAAAAATACCCCGCCTCTTCCGACCAAGCGGACTGCCCTCTCCCGTAACAGAAAAATTCCTCACGGTTCTTTGGCCCATGGCGGATTCGTCAGGTAGGAATACATCCCAAAGTCCGTTTCGTCAAGCAGAAAAGTCCTTTCACACCCGGGATTTTCCAGAAATAGTTCCCATACAATCGCCTCTTCTCCCGTTCTGGATAACCGGTACATCTGACATCCGAAAAATTTTTCATATGGAAAAAATGGAAGCGGGGTTGACTTCCCGCAGTTTCCCTGTACAGTTTTCCCAAAAGTTCTGAAGGAGCATACTGGATGAAACCCGATCTCACCACGTTGAAACAACAGTTAGCAGAAATCGCCGACCTAAAAGCCGCCATCGCCGTTCTGGAATGGGATCAGCAGACCTTCCTCCCTTCCGGATCGGAAAAAGGGCGCGCCCGGCAAATTGCGGCCCTGAGCCGCCATCTCCACCGCGCCGCTACCGCATCGGAACTGGGCAAAACCATCGAATCCCTGGAAAAATATCCGCCGGAACCCGATACGATCGGATTCGCCCTGCTCCGTTCCGCCCGCCGTCAATATGACCGCTGGGTCCGGGTGCCGGAGACGCTGGCAGCAGAGTTGAGTGCAACCACTGCCGAAGCCTATACTGATTGGCTCCGGGCCCGGGAACAGCGGAATTTCCAGATTCTCGTTCCCCGGCTGGAGAAAATTGTAGATCTCAAACGGCAGTACGCCGCACTTTTCGCTCCGGAGGAACGTCTCTACGATGCGCTCCTGGACGATTATGAACCGGGACAGTCCGCAGCAGAGCTGGATATGGTTTTCGGAGAGCTGCGCTCCCGGCTGCCGGCACTGATTGACGCCATTATCGCCGCTCAGAAATCCGGTTCGGACTTTTCCGACCGTACCTTCCCGGCGACAGCGCAAATGCAGTTTTCCCGAGATCTGGTTACAGCCATGGGGTTCGATTTTCAACACGGTCGTCTGGACCTTACCGAACACCCGTTCACCACGGATTTCGGTCTGGACGACGTGCGAATTACCACCCACATCGATGAACATGACTTTCTGAGCTGTGTGCTCAGTTGCGTACACGAGTGCGGCCATGCGCTCTATTCGCTCGGCATGGATCCGGAACTGAACCGGACACCCTTGGCGGACGGTGCATCTCTGGGGTTTCACGAATCGCAGTCGCGTCTGTGGGAAAATCAGGTGGCGCGCTCCGGGGCGTTCTGGCGGGCTTTTCTGCCGCATCTGCATCGGTATTTCCCGGGACAGCTGGCAGATGTGAGCGCAAGGGATTTCCTCGCGGCAATCAACCGGGTCCAACGCTCGGAAATCCGCATCGAATCAGATGAAGTCACTTACAATTGCCACATTCTTCTACGTTATGATATCGAAAGAGACCTGATTCACGGCCGTATCCACTGCTCCGATCTGCCGGAATTATGGAATGAAAAAATGCGGGAATATCTTCATATCACCCCCGCCAACGATACCCGCGGCGTCCTTCAGGACGTGCACTGGCCGACCGGTGCATTCGGCTACTTCCCCACGTACACCATCGGCAACCTCCTGGCCGCCCAACTCTGGGAACTGGCGCATCGGGAACTTCCCGGGCTGGATGATTTCATTGCCGCCGGAACATTGTCTCCCCTCCGGGAATGGCTTCGGGATCGTGTCCATCGCCACGGTGCCCGTTACCTTCCCGGCGAACTGCGGCAACGTCTCTTCGGTGATGCCCGGCTGCAAACGGAACCTTTCCTCCGTTATCTGAGCGAACGTTATCTGCCGGAGGCCTGATCCATGGAACAGCAGCGTATCGAATTGATCGGAAGGATCATCGTCGGTTCTGGAGCGGTCGAAAGTGCCTTGCGACGACGCGGTGCCACGGGAACCGGCATTCATGAACTGACCGATTCTCTGGGAAATGTGCTGCCGTCGGAAGCTGTCCGTCTGCTGCACTACATTGCCGCCGTCCGCAACAAAGCTGCTCACGAAGGGGCCGACGCTGAACTGGCGGACTTCGATCCGGAGTTTTTTGAAGAAGCCTGTTCCGCTGTTCTCCGTGAACTGGAAGGTAAACCGGCCTCCCCTGCTCCGCCTCCGCCATCGGCGGTTACCGAGACAGCGGCGACCGCCTCTCTATCCTCCCCGCCGTCCTCTGCAACCCCTCCGCCGGAAAGCACAAACCATGCGCCGGAACCGGAAACAAACGAGACTCTGCCCCCATTTTCTGCGCCCCAACCGGACGGGAATCACCTGACAGCTGCGCCAGCCAGTCAATTCCATCTCCCGGATCTGAGCCGCAACCTTCGACGGACTGCCTGGATTCCATTCCTGCATCTGGTATATCCGATCTGGCTGCTGCTCCGGTCACTGCGGCCGGCCATCGCCCCCGGTATCGGCATGGGAGCTTATGGCCTGGCCATTCTTCTCACCGTCATCGCCACCCGTACCGGCAATGCCGCCTGGCTGTATCCGGCGGGAATTCTGCTGGGGGGAGCCTGGTTGTACGGAGCCGTAGACGGATGGCGTCGGCGAAACCTGGACCCCTTGCCGCAGCTGTTTTATCTGGCACCGGGAATCAATCTGTTTTACCTGCTCTACCGGATTGCAGGACGTACGGACAAATTGCAGTTTTTCGGTTCTCTGACGTTGCTGGGAGCAGCAGCAGTAGGATTTTATCTGCCGTTCTGCCACCGGGAATACACGGCCGGCGCGGTGGTGTTCGGAGCAGGCTATCTGGTCGGTGCGGTCATGGCGCTGCTGGAAGATTTCCAAGCCCGGGCAGCAGCTGAAGAAGCGGCCAAGACGGCTAAGACGGAATAATCACCCGCTCCGCCGCAGTCTGCCGCCATTAATCCATCCCGTTGGAGGCAAGCAAAAAAACAATCGCCGAAGCAGAATATCCCCTTCCGCTCCGGCGATCTCTCCATTGAAATCAGTGGAAACGCTCTCCGGCGCTTCTCAAACTCAGCCGTTGTAGCTGAACTGAAACGCCCGGGCAGCCTTCACCGCTTCCCGGATCTTTTCCACCAGCATATCCGGAACCGCGACATTGGTTTTCACCACGCACAGCGAGCAACCTTTTTCCAAATCCTGCGGCGCCCGGATGTCGATAATATTGATGTTCTTCTCACCGAGAATCCCGGCAATGCGTCCGATAACACCGGGCTCATCGGCGTACTCGACGAACAAATGGTTGCCGCTGGGCTCCAGATAAAGTTCATCAAAACGATTGACCCGGGAAATCATCAGCCGATTTTCGACGATGGTACCGCGCACACTGACTTTCCGTACCAGATCATCCCCGACGGCCAGATCAATGGTCATCGAATTTCCGTACTGCTTATCGTTGTCCACTTCCCGGTTGACCAATTCAATCCCGCTGTCACTCAGGCACTTTTCCGCATCGGCAGCACCACTGTCCGCAGCAAATTCGGCTGCGATTCCGGCTGCGATCGGAGCGGTCATCCACTTGGCGAAACGAGTCAGGTCACCGTAGAAACTGGTTTCGATCCGGGTCGGATTCTTATCCCGTCCGAGATAGGAATAAGCCAGACTGGTCAATACGTAAGCCAGCTGCTGATATCGGATATCCAACCCGTCCGGCACCGCTTTGTTGACGACACAGTTGGTGATACCCTGTTCAAAATAGGCAATGGTCTGTTCTGCCGCCCGGCGTGCCGCCATGAAATTGGCCTCATGCGTATTGGCGCCGAGATGCGGCAGCATCAAGTCGGCCACGTCGGCAATCGATTTGGGGCCGGCGGCATCCTTGGGATAAACATCGTTGCAGAAAATCAGCTTTTTCTCTGCCTTGACCGCGCGCAAATCCGCTTCGTTGATGATACCGGCACGGGCACAGTTGACCAGCACGGCGCCGGGCTTGAGCAGCTCCAGCAATCGCCGGTTGATCATGCCGCGCGTATCATTGTTTTCCGGAATATGCAACGATACCAGATCCGATTCCGAAAAAATTTCCTCTACCGAAACCAGCTTAACGTTCAGTTTTTCGGCGGTGGCGGGCGAAAGCATCGGGTCAAACCCCAGGACCTTCACCTCAAAACCGGCCAGACGCTTGACCAGCAGTTGACCAATATGGCCGAGTCCGAGAATACCGACGGTTTTTCCGGTCAGTTCCCGGCCCATGAACTTGCTCTTTTCCCAGTTCCCGGCGCGCGTGGAAATGTCGGCCGGCACCACATGCCGGTAAACCGCCAGCATCATGGCAATCACCTCTTCGGCCACGGCATTGGAATTCGCCCCGGGCGTATTCATCACATCGATGTTGCGCTTACGGGCGTATTTGATGTCAATGGTATTGAATCCGGCTCCGGCACGGACGATCAATTTCAAGTTCGGCAGCTGGTCAATGATCTCCGGCGTAACCGCCTCGCTTCGGACAATCAGCACCTCCGCATCGGCATGGCGGGCGGCCTGCTCCGCAAGCGGAGCGGAAGCATCCAGAACAACCTGATAACCCCGCTCCGAGAGCAGGTCTGCGGCAAACTTATCCAGCTTTGTGGGAATCAAAACTTTACGCATTTTCACATCTTCTCCGATATGGGTTACGGGCGTCTCAATCCTTCCTGGTTCCGACAGCGGACTTCCTGAATCACGGGACTCCGTTCTAAAAATATCTATTTTAATATACCACCGAAATAGGGGGATTACAAATCCATTCCGCAACCGGTACTGGAAAGAGAAAACGGAGAAAAAATCATGTTTTTCCAGGAAAAGAACTTGACGAAACCGGCAGCCGGATTTATTATATTGTCAGAAAGCAGGTCAATCTCTGAACAGTTTATGCATCGGGGCCGCAAGGCCTTATTGTTATTGTGTCTCAAGAGTGATACCACCTGCTTTCTTTTTTTTTCCGGTTCGGAAAGCCGACGGCGATATCTTTTGCAAATGCCGGAACACCCGGCAGAAATACGCCGGATCTTCAAATCCGCATGAGGCGGCAATCTCCTTGACTGTTTTCGAGGTGGTTTGCAGTAAACGGACAGCCAGCCGCATTTTCAACTCCAGCACATAATCCCGAGGTGACTGTCCAAAACGTTCTCGAAACAGCCGGGCAAAATGCCAGCGGCTGTATCCTGCGCGCCGGGCCAGCTCCTCTACCCGGATCGGACGATCCAGCCGGGCCAGACAATAATCGTTGATCTTCCGCACAAATATTGCATGTTCCCCCTGCCGGTCATCCGCACCGGATGCCGCCAGAAGTCGGGTCATGAAGTCATAAGTCAACGCCGATGCCAGACACGCCTCCTTCAACATTCCGGCCCGGCAGCGAAGAAAAATATCCTGTGCAGCCACCGGCACCGGATCATCCGGAGCAAACATCATAACCGGTCCGCAGCGACGGCGACACTCCCGCGCCAATCGTACCACTTCGCCCCCGTACATGGTTAAAAACCGTACCCGCCAGAAGGACGAATCCGCGGGCAGATAATAACAGTGCGGTTCCGGTACGATCAACAGCATGGCACTGCCGGGAGTCTGGCGGATCGTCACCCCGTCCAGATCCAACGCCCCCTCCCCGTCTTCCGTATACTGCCAGATCACGAACTCTCGATGACCGCGACGCATACCATCCCAACGGTACGAGGGAGAAACCGCCAGTTCCCGACCGGCATTAATCAGCATGGCATGCAGGGGAAACGACCGGTCGGCAAACAACAGATTGTAGCATTCCTGTTCCGGCGTCATCACAAGCATCTCCTGTTTCTCATCGTTTTTCCATAAGGGAAAATACGCTCCGCCAGGGAAGTTAAGTCCATGGGCGTAGCTCATCTACTATATTCAACGTGAAAGAAAAAAGCAAATAGGCCTTTCCTCTCCTTTTCTGTCTCCTCAACCCGCAACTCAGCTGTTACGACAGCTGCAACCGGACAACATTCTCACTGCCAACTCCATCCCCAGACTTCTTCTCTCAAACTATTCCCCTGTCCCGACACAAGAAATGCACCCCTGTAAAAAACTCCGATGTCACCCGCTGGACCTTGCATTTCCACTCAATACGTGTTACTGTAAGCTATACGACATTTTCAGCAACCCCTAGCACAGGAGTCTTTCCCATGCCGAACTATCAGGATTCACAGACCGCCCGGAATTTGTACAAGGCGTTCGCCGGAGAATCAATGGCAAGAAACAAATACAGTTTTTTCGCCGCTGTGGCGCGGCGGGAAGGATATACTGAGATCGCGGAAGCCTTTGAGCTCGCCGCAGCCAATGAACGCGAACATGCCCGCATCTGGTACAATGAAATCAACGGAATTGGGCGAACAGTCGCCAACTTGAAAAACGCTATCGCCGGTGAACACGAAGAGTCTCATGTCATGTACGTGGAATTCGCAGAACAGGCACGCCGCGACGGGTTCCCGACCACGGCCGCGCTGTTTGAACGGATCGCCGAGATTGAAAAACGCCATGAAGAACGCTTCACTGCTCTGCTGGCGAAGCTGGAAGCTGCAACTAAACCCGCTTCTGCGGCGCCGGCCGGCGAACGCCCTGCGCCGATCGTTTCAAAACGTTTCATGGAATGCCGTTTCTGCGGTCATATCGAAAGCACGATTCCGGGCGCAACCTGTCCGGTTTGCCAACGCGAAAACGCTTTCTGAAAAAACTCTTTTCCCATTCTTTTCGCTAAAATTGCGGAGCCCGGTCGGCCCCTGCCGCCGAGGCTCTTTTTTTGGAGACTTTTATGATTACGGGGATTCTGGCCGGTTTCGCCGCGGCACTGCTGCAGGCTGCGTCTTATCTTTGTTCCCGGGGCTTCATGCACCGTCATTCTTCAGCCCTGCTGCTGTTAATTTACTCACAACTGGTCATGGGAGTCATCGGACTTGTCAATCTGCCGTTTCTCTCTGTCGGCCGTCTGCTTGAGGAGCCGTCCGCCTTCTGCTGGCTGCTGGTGGGATGGTTGCTGGCAATCAGCGCCGGACAGATCACCTTTTTTCAGGCATTGCGGGAAATTGAAGCCTCCCGGCTTTCATCGTTACTGGGGTTGAAAATCGTGGTTCTTGCCGCTATTCTGGTGCTATTCCTGGACGGCAGCCTTAACGGTGGTCAAGTACTGGCCATCATCCTCAGTACCGTCGCCGCCATGGCAATGAACTGGAGCGGTTCGGCTCGTTTTCCTCTGCGCGGTGTTCTCTGGCTCACCGCAGCGCTGATCACCTATTCTCTGGCGGATATTGCCGAAACCCATCTGGTCCAGCTGGTACGAGGGAAAAATATGGTCATGGACGGGCTGGCTATCTGTGCCGTCTGTTACGGAGCACTCGGATTACTGACTCTGCCGGCCCTGAAATTCTGTCGTCGCAGCAGCCGGATGCTGCTGGATTCCATTCCTTTTGCACTGACCTGGTATTATGCCATGGCGGCCCTCTTTGTCTGCTTCGGAGAACTCGGCACGGTATTTGGAAACGTCATTCAAGCGTCGCGCGGCATTTTCTCGGTGCTGCTGGGGGGCGTACTTGCTGCCGCCGGCTTTTCCGCACTGGAACAGGCCGCTCCATGCAAAGACTGGATCCGCCGGCTGACCGCTGCGCTCCTGATGGCGGCAGCCATCGTGCTGTATTCGCTCTGTTCCGTTCAGAATGCATAAAAAAAGCCGCGATGCGCAGAAAACGCACCGCGGCTACCGGCATTCAAATCAGAGCACACCGCATTGCTTCATCGTTGCCGCCAGCTTTTCGCGATTGGCGGCGGCCATTTCACAAAGCGGCAACCGATATTCCTCCCGGATCATTCCGGCCATAGCCATTGCCGCCTTAATCGGAATGGGATTGGTTTCCACAAACAGATCGCGGAACAGTCCGTAATACTTCCGGTGCAACTGCAGAGCTTCTCCGGCATTGCCCTGCAGAAACTCACTTACCATACGCACCATTTCTTCCGGAATCAAGTTGGACGCCACGCTGATCACTCCCGCAGCGCCCACCGCCATCATCGGCAAAGTCAGGGCATCGTCTCCGGAAAGGATCTGAATATCACACAAATTCCGGATTGCCGACACCCGGTCCACGCTGCCTCCGGCCTCCTTGACCGCCACAATCATCGGATTGCGGCTCAACCGCGCCACTGTGGTTTCTGCGATCGGCACACCGCTGCGTCCGGGAATGTTATAGAGCACCACCGGCAATCCCCCCTGATCCGCCACTGCGGAAAAGTGACGGAACAGTCCTTCCTGTGTAGGCTTATTGTAATAAGGAGTCACCTGCAAAGTCGCATCTGCGCCCGCCGCCTTCGCATGCTGCGTCAATTCAATCGCCTCCGCCGTGGAATTGGCACCAGTTCCGGCAATGATCTGGCAACGTCCGGCGGCCTGTTCGATCACCGTGCGGATCACCCGGGAATGTTCTTCATAAGAAAGGGTCGGAGATTCTCCGGTAGTCCCTACCGGAACAATGCCGGCGACGCCGGCTTTGACCTGTTTTTCGACGATTTCCCGAAGTGTTTCATAATCAACGGCTCCGTCGGCAAACGGCGTAATCAAAGCGGTGTAAACGCCCCTGAGTTCCATAACAGCATCGTCTCCAGCAAAAAAACTAAACGGTTGAAAGTTTCAACAGAATCTGGAAAGTAAAATACTCCCGCTTCTGTTTTTTTTCAACTTTTGCAGGAAAAAACCAGGCGGATTTTTCCCGGTATTTCCATTTTCGCTATAGTCCCTCCTCTCTGTGACTTGAAAAAAAACCTCCAGAATGGTACTGTAAAACAAGTTGAAAACATTGATTGTGTAATAAATATCATGAATTTTTTTGGAGAAAGAACATTATCCATGAAATACCTCCTCGCCACCGTTTTCGCTGCTTTATTTCTGGCATTTTTTTCGGCTGGGTGCGTCCACTTTTCCTATGAAGGAGAAGCATTCACTCCGACGGAAAACGTTGACATCTATCATGATGCCGAAAAAATCCCTCAAAAATACACCGTAATGGGAAAAGCGGTCGCCTACGGCAATTATCAGGATGTTTCCCGGGACCGTCTGGAAGAGAAACTTGTTGCGGAAGCGGAGGCCAGGGGTGCGGATGCCGTCCTGGTCACCGCCTTGCAGGTCGTGCCGAAAGGAGACGCGGTCGGCCCTGCTCCGGTTCTGCGCACCATGGAAGCCACTGGAGCAGAACATACCTATACCTTTAATCAGCTTCAGAAAGATTTCGACGGCGGGTACGGTCAGACCGATAGGAATTTGTTCAATACCGCCCCCAATCCGCCGACACCGGCAGTGCGCGAATACCGACGGATCATCCGTGCCGAATTCCTCCGGTTCATGCCGTCTGAGGAGAAGAAAGACACTTCTGGAGAAGAATAAAGATTCAACTCTCCACCAGCTGCCCGGGAAAGTGAATGGCACGACAGGGCCGCCCGGGACGGGTAATCAATGCCAGACACTCCTCAAGTGCGGCATAGCCGATCTCACGCCAATCCACGGCAATAGTGGGGAAAATGCCGTAATGTTCGACAATCAGACGCTTGCCGTCCATACTGACCAGGGGGAAATCCTGGTAAAGTGACCGCCCGGGATGTTTGGCGGTATAGCTTTCCGCATATAGATAAGTAACGGTATCAGATGTAAAAAAAAGGCCGGTCCCCGGGGTAAACTCAGGCTCAGGCAGAATGCGGCGATCCGGACGCAACACGATTTTCGCCATGGTTCCGGTGCGCCGGTACCACTCAATCCGGAACGCGTCCGCACGCGTGAGATAAGTTTGTCGAGCATCTGTGTAAATACCAACAGTCCGAATCCCCCGGTTTTCAAAATAATCTGCAGCCTGCCTCGCGGCAAAATGCGCATCGATGTCCAGCAGAGAAACATCGCGGTAATTCCCACTCATCAGGACTCCCACCGTGGGCATCGGGCCGATCACATCACGATTCAGATGCTCAAATTCATTGAAAACGATCATTCCGTCCATCCGTTCCCGTAATTCCGTCATGGTGGAGATAGACTCATCCTCCCGATCCACATGCAGCAGAGACAACCAGCAGTTTCGCTGCAAAGCCGCCTCCTGAATACCAAGCAGCGCCATACTGAACAACCCCGGCCCCATCCATTGGGACCAAGGCCACACGCCCAATTCCGGTTCCGGCAATACCACGGCGATCCGAGTTCTTCCGCGTGGCATCATGCGATTATTGGCCACTACGATTCGACGCCCGGAACGGATCAGCAGCCCTTCTTTCTGCAGGCTTTCCACGCCCCGTTGCACCGCACCGTAAGAAAAGTCATACTGTTGGCAAAGTTCCATAATGGAGGGAATCCGGCTCCCCGGAGGGTAAGCGCCGGAGAAAATCATGGATTTCAAATATTCGGCAAGCCGCTGCGATTTTCCCATATCACTTTTTGAATACATGCTCCTGCGCTCCTGTTCATGATGAACGTTATAAATTATTCATTGATTTTTTATAAATTCAAATCTTTTTTAGTTTTTTTTGAAAAAACAGCTCTTCTGACCTTTTCCTCCGCATTGGGGAAACAGCTTGCAACCGCCCTCTGTTGGCCTCACCCCTTCGGCCGTGTTTTCAAAAATGCAAAAATATCCTGATGTATCCAACTGTTTTATCAAAATTTTCCCTCTGAGTTGCGGAAACACTTGACATAGGAGATTTTTTTTGTTATCATTAAATATAGTATCTCCATCGGAAAGGGAATGTTTATGAAACGAAAATCTGCATTCACTCTGATCGAATTGCTGGTCGTCATCGCCATCATCGCCATTCTCGCCTCCATGCTGCTGCCCGCTTTAAACAAAGCCAGGGAAAAAGCCAAGTCCATCAAATGCGTCAACAACATGAAGCAGTTCGGCATCATGTCCGCCCTGTACGCGCAGGATTTCGAGCTGGAAGTTCCCATGAATACATCGCAATATGGGTTAATCTCCGGGACCTTCACCACCTGGTGGCAAATGTTCCTCAGCCTCAACTATGCCAATGCCATGTTCAAGGAACGCGGAAGAGCCGGAATGTTTGCGGGGGACAACTATTATGAATGGAACGGCGACTATTACACCGCGCCCTTCTGTCCGAGCTGGTCGCCGATCAATATGACCAACGAACGCAGCTCCTGGACTGCCGATTATCAGTTGAAAAACGCTTCTTTCGGAGGATACGGCTACAACGAATGGCTGGGGTATATCAATACTGACGGCTCCCCGAAACGCAACGGAGAATCCATCTCCGCGCTGCCGCCGGAACACCCGAATCCCAGCAAAGGATACAGCAACTGGGTCCGGCCCGGGAAAATCCGAAATCCCAGCGTCGTGGTTCGCATTACCGATAGCAATTATTATGCCATCAGTGCTTATCACTCCATGTTCAAATGCTACGTCAATTTCGCCCACGGCAGTGCCCTGAATGTTCTGTACGCCGACGGTCATGTCGGTAATTATCACGAATCCCCGGGCAATATTTTCTACAACAGTACCGCTCTGGAAAATAATGCCCGTCGCCGACTGACCTGGTCCCCCGACGCCTCATTCTGACTCCCCTTGTAAAAAAAGAACGGGCAATCCGGAATTTTCCGGATTGCCCGTTTTCTTAAACACCCTGCATTCTTTCTGCGGTACTGTTACAGAAATTACTGCGTAACATCTTCTCCGTTTGGGCCCGTAGCCTCTATCCCCTGACGGGTTACGCTTAAATTCTCACGCGTAGCCGTAATCACTTCCGCTACCGCCGTCAAATCGGTATCCGGCAACAAAGAAATGTACCCCTTCGCAACTTTTCCGGCGAAAATTTTCCCAGTCGGGGTCGGGGCTTCCGGAGTCGCCGCAGACAGAGAAATATATCCCGCCCAGCCGTTCTCCCAGATAATCACCGACTTGTGCTGAAGAGATCCGGTTACAGCTTTTACCACACTTTCATGTGTTTCGGTAACTCTTACCACTCTGCCCGTCTCCGGCTCCAATTCCGTAATCACTGTCGAAGTGCCGCAGCCGGTCAGAATCAACACCATTCCAACTACAGCCAAACCACCCAGGATCCATTTCATAGGTTTGTTACTCCTCTTTTATGGCTTGAAAACAAATCTTTTTCTTCCGCGCATTCGCGATACTGCGACCAGCCGAAGGCCTGACAGTAGCGGGCCAGCCGGGCGGCACGGCGAATGGCAAGATACCGGCGCGGATCGTACCAGCGGTACCGTGCTTTCGCCACGATTTCACCATTGGCGGCAAAGCGGTCGTTGGTCGCGGTGAAGTGTTCGCGCGTCCCGTCCGCTTCGTACCACTCGACATCGTGGATGAAGGCCGGAAGTTCCGCTTCCGGGCGGAGGTCCGTTACCAGTTCCCGCGCCCATTCCGGGAAGAAGTCCGGGCCGATGCCGTTGCAGAGTTTCCGCAATTCGGCGTCGCGGTACTTGTCCAGTACGTCGCGCCCGGCAAGTCCAAGGCGGTTGACTTCACGCCGCATGGCGCGCACCTGATCCAATGTGTACATCAAAACATTCCCTTTTAACTGATTGGCGTAATGTTTAGAATAGCTTTACATCGTTCAAATTCTGCAAGAACTTGTTCTGCTGTTAGCGCTACATTGAAAAGCTTCATTTCACGGCGACATCCACCAAGCTCATCACCACCTCCATTACCACCAAAGTATAACCATTTATAACCACCATAATTAGGATCTCCAGAGAACGTTCCTCTTGCTACACCATCAATATACAATGTAGCTAACTTTTTCTTTCCTGAATATGTGAGCGCTGCATGATGCCAACTATTCACGATTGATGAGTTCTCAAACTTGTAACAATAGTCAGTTGACAGTGCTTTCCCGATTACCCCGAGAACCGTTATCGGATTATACCAATTAATTGCAATACAAATTCCGTTACCGGAATACCTGCCAAAACCAAGAACGGCAGTAAATTTGTTGGAAATTCCCTCATCTCCACCCCAAAATGCTGCAGAAAGTGTAAGATCTGTGAAATCTCCATAATATGTGTGTGGATATTCTGCAAGATCTTGTTCTCCAATACCTGAAGATCCAGTTAATTCTGTAACGTCAATCCCGGCTTTCTGAACCAGCGCAAACGAGGTATCACCGGAAGCCACCATCGTCTCCCCCCAGTCGGGGGTCAGGACAACATAGCCGGAAGCATCTGTTTCCGGCAGTGTTTTCCCCTCGATATACGCGCGGCAGGCGTTGCCGTATTCGGAGCCGACGGGATCGCCGATCAGCCGGGAGGCGCTCATGGCGTAAACGCCGTGCGGCTTCGGCGTGAACTGACTGCCGGATGCAATAGTATCCGCACCGTCGAACGTGTAGGCGTCCTGCGCCGCGTCATAGCCGGTCGCCTTATGAACGGTGATTTCCTCCGCGCTGCCGCCGGTTATTTCCACCGTCACTTCATCAGAAAACCCGTATGAAATATTATTCCATGTCTCTGTTCCGTTTGTAAGCTCTTTACCAGGTTTTATCAAAAAGGCGAGAGACAGATCAGGCGTCTGAGTCACCCTGAACAGAAACCAGACGACGTTTTCATCGTCAGGTTTTGCCGGTGAGTTCCCCGTCATTTCATCGGCAGTACCGAGATAAAACTCCTCCGTTTCATGTTTATAAACGGGGTAGGCACCTCCTTCAAATCCAGCCTCCATATATAACTGATACTTTCCATTCGCTCCGACAAGAGCGACACCGGGCTCTGTTTCCATCTCATGATTGGTGATACCGCTCAGCGTCAGCTCCGTCACCTTTTGGAAGGGAGGATTATAAGAAGACACCTTCACCAAATCGAAAGCTCCTCCTCCGCCGGAGCCACCGCCGGAAAGCGGCGTCCAGCTTTTTCCGTCGGAACTGTAGGAGAGCGTTTCACCCTCTTTTTTGATCAGGCCGATTGTTCCGCCCACCTTGCTGCCGACCGTGCCGCTGTCCAACACAGTGGCGATACCGGTTTCTCCGCCGATTTTTGTCATGGTAATGCCGTTTTCGCTCATGCTTCACCTCCCGTCATCTGTTCCCGGACCTGATCCAGCGTTAAATTGACCAGCGCCAGCCATTCGGAAACCCGTTCGTCCAGAAGATCGATCATGCCGCCCGGCGCGGCGTCGCTGGAAAGGAGCGCCAGCCCGGCGAGCGCCGGTTTCAGGGCTGCCTCATTCTGCATCACCGCCGCCACCTGTTCCGCCGGAATCAGGGCGTACAGCGCCCCGATGAAAGCGGAAATCGGCACCCATTCGGAAGTCGCCCCCGGCTCGGGAAGTTCAATCACCGCGCCGTCCACAATGTCCAGGCGGGAGGTGGGCAGCGTGCCGGTATAAAGAATCCACCCGGCTTCCAGCATGGCGGTTCGGCCGAGGCTCGGGCCGTTCCAGGCGATGACGCTTTCATTTTCTTTTTTCACATACATATTTTCACCCCATCGTGTTTGAAATTGCGGCGATTTCCGGTTGAGTCAAGGCGCGGTCGAAGATCAGCGCGGCGGAAATACGGGTCAGGCTACCGGCATAGTAAGAGTCATTCGGATCGCGCCGGATTCCAACGGTGGTTTCCTGCGTGGTCGTGGCTGTTGGAGTCCCCCACGCAAATGCCTGAGCGGAACTGCTCCCCACCTGCACACCGTCTACAAATGAACGCAAAACGGTACTTTCCGGAAGATGCTCTATTGAAAACGCAAACACATGCCAACTGTCAAGCAGTTCTGAAGCATCCGCGTAAGCTGAATAAAAAACCCTGCCGTTGCTTACTACCGGATAAACCTGAATCAATCCGGATTGCCGGTCTTCGCGAACACTAAAATGAAAAGTAAAAGCAGTTGCCCCGGAACCGGCATTCCCCTGACTGATGAGGGGATGCAGGAAGAATCTTCCGGCGTCAGGATCATGCGCGGGGCAGAATGCCCGGACGATGAAGGTCTTGGACGTAGTATTCCCGCGAAAATCAAGCGGCGTGGCGATTCCGGCGACTTTTGCATCGTTCTCTGCGCGGAAGACGCCACCGGCGGTTGTGATGTTGTTGAAGGTCAGCAGCCGGGTACGCTCTTCCCAGGTGCCTTCCCCGGATGGTACGGCAGGTTGTACACCTTCCGGCTTCAGAATAGACAGCCAGCGCCCGCCCTGCAGGGCGTCCGCCGCCAGCAGACAGGACGGGTCTTTCGCAATCTGTGAAAGTGCACTCATTTTAACAATCTTCCTTTCTCCAAGGCTGGAGTACGGCGGAGCCGCACGGACTGCCGCCGGAGGGGGCCACCCAAAGTAGTGGTCCCGAAGGGATGAATCAGCATCCGTGATGCTGATGAAAACAACTTTGGGGGGATCATTTTGAAACCTCAATCTGTAAATCTGTTCCGATAACGGCGGTCACGGGATCGGTGTCTTTGAGCGTGTCGCGTTCGTCGCCGGTGTCGCGGGTGATGGTGATCATGCCGGTTGCCGGGGGATCGAAGGTGATCATCTGCATCTCGTCGGTTGCGGTAACGGGAATCACCACCGCGTCGCGCGGCACGCCGTTGACGGACGGGATCAAAACCACGTTGCCGGTTACGGAGGAAGAAGCGGACCGGATGTAAAACTTCAGCGTGGAAACGTTGCGGACAAAGTCGGCAAGGCGCATTTCATTATACGTCCCGTCGAGATAATGGCACGGCACGCCGTCCAGTTCCACCAGCGGCACGGCATAGGCGTAAACCCCGCCGGGATTCCCCTGCGGACCTGCCGGCCCCTGTTTGCCATCCGCGCCGGGCTCCCCCTGTTTCCCTTCCTGCCCCTGCGGGCCGTAGGGAATGGCGAACGGATCCGACGGCATTCCGGAAACACCCCAGCGGACGCGCTCCAGCGTGTCGCCCGGCTGTAATTCGCCGTGCCATGCGGAGCCATCGGCACTGAACTCGAAAAACAGCGCCGGCGTGACCGATTCCGGCGGATTCTGCGGATCATAGAGCCGCGGCACCGCCAGCGCCGTGTCGAACAGCAACACGTCGCCGCCGTCGCCATCCCGGTGAATCTGTACCCGGATTTTCATATTTTCAGACTGAACGTAGCGCACATATTCTTCGGTGTAGGTATCCACGTTGAAAACCAGCGTTTCCGCCCCCGGTTCCGGCGTGCAGGTCGCGGCAAAAAGCGTTTGATTCCCGTAATACCCCAGCGCCCCGGAAAAGGTGTAAAGTTTTCCCGCTTCCGGAGGAACGGCCCGGCCTTCGGAATCGAGCATCTGAAATTCCAGAAGCGACTGGTGTTCGCAGTCGATCCGCAGCGGCGCCAGCGGTGCCGTCCCGTCCGCCGTACACAGCCGGCGCGTATCAAGATGAAGGTAATTCATGTTTTTCCCTTTCCCTTTTTTTCATCGGGGCATTTTTCATCTTCCAAGAAATGCCGTGTCATACTTCGTGGCGACGTTTACCCATATACTCCCTGATCTGTAATAGGAGCATTCTTCAGGGCCTTGATAATTGGAAAACTTCTCATAATCGATATCGAAATATTGGATCAGATCTACGCCTTCCGCACCGGGATGCCATTGCTCGGTCCAGCTTTGCAGAATTGGCTCATGGATGTATTCGTCATTTTCCCTAAGATGGTAACTCAATTCACTTCTTACCAGCCATACGGAATCGAGAATATCATAATACGCAGTATCTACATAAATATTATACCGTTCCGGAATGGTACGATCATCTGTCCATGACCCCTTTCCACTATTGTTATCAGCCATTCCTCCGGCACGTCTATAAACACCTCCACCATTGCCAGGATATGTGTATTCCACTTCCATGTTATCTTTTGACTTTGCCCAGAAAAACGGAATTCCGGATTCCGGTTCCATGTTTGAAAGTTCTTCAAATAGAGAGCCGTTTCCATCGGTATAGAGATATCTCCATGAATCACCATATGAAAGATTGCTGACATGACGATCCAGCGTGGTCATTCTGGTTCTGATCGGAGTGAGAACATACTCGAAATAGCGCATGATCCGGCGCGTCTGCAGCAGCCATTCGGCCATGTAAATCGGGTCAAAACGTTTCAGCTGGATCCGTTCCTCCCCCAGGTCCTCCAGAATCTTATCCAGAGTCCAGGTGGGAAGCTCCGGCTCGTCCGGATGTGTATCATGATACTCTCTTACCGGGTAAATCTGCTTGAACTTCTCAATGTCGACAAACTTCTTTGACCATGCGCTTAAATATCGGTCGACACTGCTTAAATAATCTATGACATTCAGTTTTTTGGAAAATCTTGTCTCTGGCCTAGGCAAGCCAATTACATTAGTCCCGGCGCCCTTTCCAGTCACCATTCCCATTTCATACATTGCCTGCATCAATGGGGTTAGTACTTCAGCAGGATTCCGGAACCGTATTTCCGGGAAACCGGCTTCTTCCCATCCGTTCGGCTTCATCAGACGAAAAACCTTTCAGAAAACATGATCCTGCCACCATCAGTGTATACCTGATAGACTTTTCCATTCTCAATTCTCGCCAGCTCGAAATACCCCCACTCACTGCCTGACGTCGGCAAACTGGTGGTGATCTCCAACTCGTATGCCTCCCCCGTCCATCTGGCGACCAAGTAGACGGAAGCACTTCCGGAAGGAAACGGAAGAAACGTCGCCGGCACGGAGTCAGTACTCAAATCGGTGAAACCAGCAATACCGGAATCCGGTCTCGTACTATCGATAATTTTTAACTGTCTGGCCCCCTCTTCGGTACCGTCCACCGGTACCACTGCAAAGTACCCGAAGTACTGAGTTGGAGAAATCATAGTAGACGCGGGTAATGGCACTCGGAACGTATCCGTCCCATCGGAGAAAATCGTCCGTCCATCCGGCTGCGGATGTGTCATGGCATACTCTACACAGTCCAGCAGACGACACAACCACTCCGCGCTGATCAAATCCGGATCGGCCATCGGACGAGTCGGCAAATCAGGCTTCGACATAAATATCTCCATCAAGCTTGCTGGTGTTGGTATAGGTAACGCGCTGAACCCAGTATCGTCCCTCCTTGCGCATGGAAGAACCGCCACGCAACCAGAACCCGGTTGCTCCGAACGTTTCCGGAGGAGTGGCTATGTGAAAATCATCGGCAATCTTCCGAATCAACTTGGTTCTGGAGGCCGAACGGCAGGTGTGTGTCACCACCGCCACCCCGGTCAGATAAGATGTGATTCCCGGTTTTTCCTCCGGCAGCAACACCCGCCACTGATCGGGCACCGACTCGTCTGGCCGAGCCCAGCGCCATTGCCGGGCCTCCTCCTCTTTCATCCGGTCGTCTACCGCTGTAGACCACCAGGACGGAGAAGACACTACGCCTTCCGCCGCCAGTAGTTTGTGATCCCAGTTGTACCGATAGTCCGGATGCTGATTGAGTGGTGCGGAAAATTCACGGGTTGAGTATTCCACCGACTCATACACCTCCGTATCGCCGAGCGGCGCCATCCCCGGGGGATAAGCATACACCAGAACTACCTCATAGGTTTTCCCGCCGGTCATCGCCCGAACCGTCCGGGACCGCAGCCGCAATCCCGAAAACATATTGAAAAACTCATGTTCCGTGTTGGAATAGGCTGTCCCCGGCAGCGGAATCGCCGCAATTTCCGATGCGGCAACGATATAACGTTCCGTAATGTTTTCATCGCCCTCTTCACCGGATAATTCCGGATATCCGGGCTGCATGACCCAGCCGATCCGTCCAATTAATTTTGCCGGATTTTCGCTCATCATACCAACTCCTTCTTCGTGGTGCGATTCTGAAGCAGCACCGATTCAATCCGTTCCAGCAATCGATTCCGTTCCACATCCAGTTCGGAGGAACCCACGGTAGAAATTCCACGTCCCGGAAACATCTCTCCAGACGTTATCCCCCCGTGAGTCCAGCCCCATGCAGAGCTTCCCATATTCCCCCGGCCTCCTCCAACGGCAAAAGAGGTGCCGCCCTGACGACTGATTTCCCGCAAAACCCCTGTTTCACGAGCGGTTAAAGTCCCGTTTTCACGGTGTAATTCAATCATCAGCTGCAGTTTTTCTACTTCGCCTGATGCGCTTCCCGTAACATCCGATTCCCGGTTTTTCGTTTTGCTCATGCTGATTCATCTCCATGCGTTTCCGATATAATTCTTGCAGCTCCCGCTCCTCCGGCAACAACTTTCTGTTCGGAATGCCCCTCCCCTCTCTCCGGGCAAGAATTTCCCGGGAATAGGCCGCCAGTCGCACCAATGGAATGGAAAAAATTTCCCTTTCGCTCCAATGGTATTGTTCAGCGATCAAATCGACCACCGTCCCCCACCAGCCGGCTTCCAGTGGTGCCGTTTCTCCCGTATACAGGTCCTCCAGCAACACTGCGGCCACCGCCAGACCGCCGGAATCTCCGTTAAAACGTCGGAACGCCGCTTCCCGGACCATGCCGGGATCCAATGCCAGTGCACGGAACAACCGGTTACGCACCTCCTCCGCCGAATGCAACAATACATACGCCCCCAGAATCAGCCGCCCCCGCGCCTCCCGCAGCAACCCCAGCCGTTCCATTTCCAGCAGAATCCATAAATGCGGCAAAGCCGGGCGATGAAAACAACCGGCACCGAACACCACGTGATCATGCGCCAGATCCGCCTCCACCGCCGCCGCTTCCCTCGCCGCAGCCACTAGGCACAGCTGCCGTTGAATCCGTCGATCCAGCCGGGCAGAAACATCCGTCCGGCAACGGCTCATGACTGCACATTCTCCACACCGGGATAACGGTACCCTTCCACCGCAAATTCGGGAAGTCCCCCTTTTCGACTCCGCAGGACGGCACTGTCAATACGTATGACGATTTTCGTACCTCCGGGCCGGGTAAACTCCAGAGCCTCTCCCACCAGCTCAGACGCTTCCACCGGAGAGTCGGAAGCCCCTGCCAGCGGAATAAAGCTTGCCGAAAATTTCCGTCTCCCCACATCCGTGTAAATCAATCCCACGGTCTCTCCCTGACCGTCGGAAATCACCTGTTTGTCTGCTTCCTGGGTCAGTTCCTGCGATTCACAAATCCCCCACACTTCATCCGGAGTCCCCGGATTCAGAACAGCTTTTCCGATCTGCTTGATTGCCATAATTTGTGTTCTTTCCCTATTACCGGTTCCGTCATTTTAACGGGAAAATTCGATCCCTTCCAATATGATGCTGCAGCATTCAAAATTTCCGCCCCCGTATTCCGGGAATTCGACCGAAACCGGTAGAAACTCAATCCCCGCTACCGGTTCCGCTCCCGCCTGGAAAAGCTCCTGCACCCTCGTCGCCACCGTCCAGACTCCGTCCGCCCGGCGCTCGACGGAACGTTGGAATTCACCCGAAACCAGCACCTGTACCCGCAAGGTCCGTTTCAGTGCGGAAGGGACATATTCCACCGTCCGGAAAACCACCACAGCAACCGGCGCGCCCCCCCGGCTCTCCAGCAGCCGCCACAGCTGCCGTATCTCGGAAGTTCCCGCTGTCAGCACCTGCCGGAATCCGCATGCCTCCAGGCGTGTCCGCAATGCATGACCGATGTCGAAAAGCGGTTGAAACGCCATCTCTCCTCCTTTCCCGCCTATTTTCAACCGACGAGTTTCAGAATCGCTCCATTTTATGGCGCCGGAAGATCGGTTCATCCCCTTCCACCAGCAATGCCGCAGCATCCGCTTCCGGTGCCGCAACAGCTCCGGGCAACACCATGGTGCCTTCTGCCGCCAGATTGAGCATCCGGCGTACCTCGGCGGCCCGAGCTCGGACATTTTCCGGCGTCTCCCCCTGCCCGGAACGGCTCCACGCCAACTCTTCGGCCAGAGTCAACGCCCAGTGCTTCAACAATTCCCCGGCTGCAGGCGCGGAAACCGGAATTTGATAACGTTTTCCGATACGTCCGTCGATTTCCGCCGAAGCGGCGGCGATATCCGCCGCCGCTTCGCATACCTGCAACCGGCCATCCGAATCAGCGTACAGATCACGGTAAAAACCGCCGAGACGCTGAATCAAATCTTCTGCCGTTGCATATGCCATATCATGCCGCCTTCGTACCGCCGCGATACAGCAGATGCGGGAACGCCGCCGCCGCATTGCCGTAGGCCGTAGCCCCGAAAAGGGCATTGCCGGACATAAACACCATCTCGTCGGTCGGCTGGTTGAACATGACCAGTTCCGCAGTCTTGCTCTTCTGCATCAACACCGGTTTGATGACGCCGCCACAGGCTCCGAGGAACCAGTAGCCGGCATTAGCTCCGACCAGATCCAGCGAACAGATCAACCGGACTTTCCCGCGATGAGGATTGTTAACCTCAGTATTTTCGGCCGTACGAATCTTTTCGCTTTCCAGGATTTCCTTCGCGACGTCCAGCTGCGAAGGCCCGACCAGCAGATGCGTGGGCTTCACCCGCAGTGGAATGCCCGCACTGCCGGTATAGCTGCACATGGTCTGATAAGCCGTTCCGAAAGTCTCGGCACTGAGGGCGGCTTCCGTGGTATTACAGATCGTACCGCCCTTCCGGTCGCCGTATTTACGGTCGGCGGAGAAAAACGCCTTGCCGTCGATCCAGTTCCCGGGATTGGTGATCGCTTCGATAAACAGTGTATCCCAGAGCTGTTCTCCGCCGGCACCGAGCGCGGCAATCACCGCCCCTTTCTGTTTCCATGCACCGGTTTCAAGATCGCGCTGTCCGATGGCGACGGTATCTTCCCAGGGTTTTTCGGTAATGCGCAGGACCTTTTCCGACAGGTTCTTCACCTTACGGTCGCCGATCCATTCGCGCATGAAGGCAAACTGCTCCAGAAACGGAATTTCAACAATCGAAAAATCGGCATCGCCGACATCCATGCAAAATTCCGGATGTACCGCTTCTGCATGAGCCGCAGTCATTGCTTCGGTAAATTTAAGATTGAACGATGTTTTGAGCGCCCGCAGCGCGTCAGTCGTGAGTTTCATAGCTTTGCTCCTTATGCCCAAGTGTTAACCGCAGATAATCCAGATCCCGTCTTCGTCCACGTCGAAGACGCGTCCCGCGACAATGCTGTTGCTCCCTCCGGTCTTGGAGACCGTCTGGTCATCGGCAACATAAACGCTTGCGCCCAGATCGGCCCGGGTAATACCGGTTCCGTCATAGGCGAAACATCCACGCCGGACCAGAATCGCTTCATCCGTAACGGCGCTGTGTTCCGCCCGTCCGACCACCGTCAGACCAGCGGTATCGGAAGCAGGAACCGCTTTCCCTTCGGCATTAACGGCGACCAGTGCGCCGCAGTAAATGACGGCTCCGGCAACAAACCGGCGGGCGGCGGGGACACGTTCGATTGTGTCACGGGATTGTGTGAGTGCAGACATGGGTCATTTTCCTTTCCTGGCTGTTTTATAGGCTTCTTCTGTGAATCCGAAAAAGCGAATTGCTTTCCGGTCATCTGACGAGAGAGGTGCGGCATCATTCTGGGCGGCGATACGGCTCTCTTCTCCAGTGACAATACGCTGGAGCGGCACTGCTACCGGCGCATATTCCAGATATGCGGCCAGGGCAGCGGAATCCTGTTTACGCGCCCAGTTTTCCGCGCTGTCACAGGTCAGTTTCCCTTCGGCAAGCCCCTGATCGATCAAGGCATCACGTCGAGTAACTTCCTGTTCGGTACGAATGGCGTCCAGTTCGGCCTTCAATGCATCGTAGCCCCCGGCTTTCGCCAGAGCGCTGTGCAAAGCAGCGGCGATCTCCGCGTCGGAAACCTCCGGCGACAAACCGAGCGCATTGCGGATTTCCGCGATCAGGCGGCTCTTTTCGCCGATCCGTTCGGCCAATTTTCCGGCATCGACGCCGTCCGCCCCCAGGGCGAGTTCATCCGCCCTCAGCAGTTCGGCCAATGCCCCGACAATGGCAGGATCCATGAATCCTCCTTTCTGTTGCTCCCGACTTTCCGCCGCGGCGGCGAGACTGTCGAGATGGTTGATGCCCGGCTCGTTCTCCAGCGCGACACTGGTCAAGCGCAGAGGCGGTTTTGTCAATCCCCGCAGTACTGGAGAATAGTATTTAAAAATTCCTTCCTTCAGCAACTCATAAGCGGTCGGATTCCATTTTTCGACCCGGACCCACAAGTCCGAACCACGCCGCTCCAACCTGGCAAAACCCATCGCCGCAATCTGTTCCGGCAACAGCCTGACGATCTCCGCCTCATCCAGATGACGGGCCATGGCCAGCCGATGCAGATAGTGCCGGGAATCGATCGGGATCAATTCCCCTTTGGTCTGAAAATAGGCCATGATCGCGGCAAGATCCTCCTCCTCCAGCAGCAGTTCTCCGGCAATGCCGTTCCGCACCAGTGGATTTCCTCCCTGTGACAAGATTTTCCATGCCACCGGGACACCGCATGCATCGCGTTCCACCGTCACCGGCTCCTGCACTGTCCAATCTACTCCATCGGACCGCCATAGACTCGAATCGGGTTTTGTTCCATTCCACAACATCGGATATATCCTCCTCTTCTGTGATTATTTCTGATCCCGGCGGTGCAATTTCAAACCACATCGTGCACCGACCTCCTCCGGATCCGCGGCAAGCCCGGCACGGTAAAGCGTTTCAACCATTTCCGCATAAGCCCGTGCATCCTCCGCCGGTTTCGTCCGGATGACCAATCGAGGGGCAAAACGAAGGCTGCCGGCATGCCACAAGGTCCATGGCCGGATCAGCTGGGTATTGATGGTATCCTCCAGCGCCCGGGCGTCCGCTTCGAGAATGTCCTGCCGGACCCGGCTTTGCGCATCGCCTCCGGAAAGTCCGCCGGACTCGGCACTGGACGCCAACTGCCCCAGCAAAACTTTGACAATTGCGTTCCCGGTATATTCCAGCAGCCGGAAATAGACTTCGCCGGTATTATTCGATGCCTGCAGCAGTTCGATTTCCACACCTTTGGAAAAAACACCGCCGCCCGCCGAACCGAAATTCCGAATCAGTCGCCGAATCAATTCCCGGTCCCGCTCCCAGGCGGACTCCCCGAGTTTTCCGATTACAAACGGCATACCGTAACGCTCGATGAAGCTCAGCAAATCCTTAATTGGATAATTCTGAAACACATGCAGCCAGGCTAAAGTCCGAATTTTTCCGTCTGCCAGCGGATCAACGGTATTACCGAGACGGTGAACCAGGAACTTATGTTCCGCCAGTGCCACCCCCTCCGGGTGATCCGAGGTCACCAACCGCAGTCCCGTCCCTTGTCGTGCTGTGAAATGTCGCCCGTCCAACGGCACGAATCCCGCCAGACGCCCTCCCGCCCCCCAGATGATCTCCGCCACGGCAAATGGCGCAATAACCGCACCGGTCAATGCCCGCACGGTTCTGGCAAAGGACTCCCCTTCTCCCGTTCCCCCTGCGTCGGCCAGTTCCCGCCGGAAACGATCAGCCAGCATTGCTGCAACGGCCCCTCCGTCTCCTGCCGGAAGAATATCCCAGGAACACCCGCAAAGTGCATTGCGCCGCACATCCATGGCATGCTGAATATCCCAGTTTTCCGCCTCAATTTCCGGCGCGGCCCGCATCAGCTCCTCGATGTCGCCGATGTCGGCCGCGTCGATAATGTCTCCCAGCCGTTCCGGTGTCATAGCGCCAATCCGTCCGCCACGATAACGGTCAGCTGGTTCCGGGTGCGCCGCACGCCCCGGCAGCGGCGGCCGGAATTTACCGCCAACGGCGGGCAGGATGTTCTTCCAAAGCATCGTCATACCTCCTTGATTCGTTGAATCCGCGTCCTCTCTCCGCCGCCGGAACTGCCCGTGCAGTTCCGGCCGCCTCCCATATTTCACCGGCATGCAGTGCCAGTGCACAACTCCAGGCCATGTCACAGTGCGAATCGGGAAACAGCTCATTGCCGTTTTCCGTAAAGATCAACCGGCCACTGCCGGAAGCAATCTTCCGCACCCCCGCTAAATCTGCCAGAATTTCGGGATACGTTTCCGGCAGCAGCTGTCGGCGTTGTTCGAAGACTGCCTGCAGCGTGGTTCCCAGCAATATCTTGGATGCCGCGAAGTTGACGCCTTTGAAACGTCCCGGATAACGGCTTTCCAACGCTTCGCATACCGCCATGCCCAGTCCGGTCCTGTCACCACATCCGACCAACCGGTCCCAGGCGTCAAACATGGCCCGGACCAACTGTTGTTGAGCGTCAAAGCGACAGTTTTTCAATGTCACCAGTACCGCCAGACGCCAGCAACGTGTCTCCGCATCCTCCGCATTGACCCAGATTCCGGAAAGGTCGCCGCTGCGTGCAATGTCAAATCCCAGTGTCAATGTCCGGTCAGCCGCCAGAATAGACCGCCAGAACTCCTGGTCCAGCCATTCCGGATGCGCATCCAATTCCGTCTGGCAGGAACAGTGAATCCGTACCGACTCACATGCAGCCGTAACAGCGGCCTTCAGATCTTCAGATGCAATCAGCTGCGCTCCTGAAGCCTGATTCGGCACACACCCGTACTGACTGTCGAAAGCTCCCCGGGAACGGCATCCCGCTCGCAGAGACGCCAGAAATTCCTCCCGGGTCTGCGGCGGCATGCCACGGGCAACCCGGGACTCATTGATTGTCTCCACCAGACCATCTTCGATCGCATCGTAGATGGTGGTACGGTGAAAACTGACGTTTGGACGCAATCCATTCCGACAATCCCGGCACATCCGGGCAAATTCAGTCAATTCCGAACCATCCGGATCAAAGGCGGAGACCAGTTCCAGCTGCCCGCCCCAGGTAATACAGGGATAGGCCATGTCGTAGATGGCAGCCTGATCAGGATGCAAATCCCATTCGTCAATCAGTACATCCCCCCCTTTTCCGGCGAACGCCAGAGGATTGCTGGACAAACTGTATATGCGTGCCCCGTTCCGGAAAATCACCACCCGGGCCGTAATGCCATGCTTCTCATCCACTACCGCCAGCTTCTCCCCGTCTAGACCAAGTGCATCCTCCCAGCCCGTACTCATCCCCCGGGCAATCCGGTTGGCCATCCGGGCCCAGTGTGCTACATAATCGGTGATGAATTCCCGGGCGGTAATCTCGTCTCGACTGGATACCCATTGTACAAAATGAGAGTCACGTCGGGCGCTGCGCAAACATTTCCGGCAGGCGCGGTAACTGGTAGCATAAGTAATACCGGTTCGCCGGCTTTTCTGATACAGCTTAAGCGGTGACTCATCCTGAATCCACCGCCATTGATAAGGAAGAAATCTCACAACCCCACCTCCCGGTCCATCGCCTCGGCTACGGCAATACCGTCCACGTTGCCGGCCATAGCCCGCAGCTGTTCATTGTGACGACGCAAAGTCTCAAGTTGACGGTTTAATTCGGTAATCCGGGCCTGCAATGTTTTTTCACGTAACGCCGCAGATTGCCGTAATTCGGTCCGGGCAGCAGTCAAGCGATTCCTTTCGTAAGCTGCCAGGGCACTGGAAATGGCTGACAACTCCCGGATATCGAGTTCCTCGGACGCTTCCAGTTTTCCCAATACCGCACGCAGCAGTTCGTAACCGGCAATCCGGGCAAGATCGTCACTGCCTCCGGATTGTGATACAAAAAAAGCGGCCATCCGCCGCCGCCGCAACTCTTCCGCGTACTTCAAACGGGATCGCCGCGCCTCATCGAATTCCTCGCTTTCCCGGAAAGCCGCAAAACTGCCATCATGCAGTCTCACTCCCCGTTCCCGGCAGGCATCGGCCACCGTCCCATCCTCTCGTATCTCTTCATACGTCGCACCGTCCAGCAGCAATTCCGCAATGCGGTCACGGACTACCAGCGGCAGTCTGGCAATATTGTGACGCGGGCGTCCGGTCATCGTGCCGCTCCCGGTCCGTGTATGAAAGGATCCTGCGGAAAATCCGGTAACAGCTGCTGCCGTCCTTTCGGAGTCAGTCGGCAATAATGGCCGCCGAAACCGGGAACGGCTTCAATGTAGCCGAGCGCGCAAAGCTCCCTCCATTCTCGCTCCACCTGCGCAAAGTCGTTGTAATGCAAGGCCGGCTCTTCAGAAATTTCCGTCAACTCCCGGCAGGTGATCGGCGCTCCGGTCAGACAGCGCAGATCCCGCAGAATGGCCAGACGGATGGCATGTTCACGCATGGTAGTGGTCTCCATTTTTATATCGTTCCAGCGAACGGTCCAGATTTTCAACGTAAGCACGGTTGGCTTCGATTTGCGCCGCCTGACGGGCGGTCTCTTCCGCCATTCGATCCAGCTTGGCATCCATTTTGGAAATATCTCCGGAAAGCCGTTCCAGCACCGCACAGATGTGCTGGGAGCGATCCGCTGCCAGATGATGTTCCAACTGTCGTGCAATGCCGTTGACTTTTTCCGTTTCCAGCAACCGCAGATCCCGTTTCAGCTGGGCGATGAATCCCCAGAGAAAGGAAAGCACGGTGGCGGCCGACGCCAATCCGGAGAGCAGACCCGTCAATAAATCTCCCATGACACCTCATTCCATCCTGTTTCAGAAGCACCGGAAGAAGCGCTTCCATTTCTCATCCGCCCACAGGAACATGCGTCTTTCACATTCAGTCTGTCTGTAAAAATTTTCTACCGCAGTATTCCTCAACCGTATCCCGACAGCCGGAGAATCCGGCGTGACCTCCCTCCATAATATGAGAAAAAACAGCCTTTTTTGCACAACAGCCCCAAACAAAACATATAAGATATTTCCGCTCAATATGTTCCACATGCATCCCCTTCCTGCGCTTTTCCAGACGAATGGAGAATTTTTGCACAAAAGTGATGTATGAAGGCCTTGAGGTTCTATTTTCGACCGAACCGGACCGGCCGGGATTCCTCCCGGGCGTGCGTCAGCGCAGCAGGTCCGGAAAAATACTCTCCGGATCTGCTTTTTTGAGACCATGTGAATGGCAGAATTTATTGTTGCTGGTTTGCGGCACGTCCGCCGCAGCGTTTGCAGTCCCGTCCCTGGGGCTGGTTGGTATAATATCCCCGGGTTTTACCGTAGTAAATGCAGGTACGATTGTGGATGACGCCGGTACTGCGCGTTACATAAAACTCAAAATGAGTCGGTTGCCAATAATAAAGAACTGCCAAGGTCGCACAAACCAGCAGCGCGGCGACAAGAATGGCCACTGCCAGAAGTTTGAAGTGAATGTGCTGGACGATGACGCCGTGCTGGTCGCCATTGATTTTGATTGTGTTGAAATCCATTTCTGTTTCCTCCGGTGTTGAGTGCCGAATAAAAACAGAAAAGGGGAAAGCTACAATTCTTCGTCCAGAAAATCAAGAATCTTCAGTCGTTCCTCCGGAGAAAAGCGATCACTTCGGCGCACTTTACGCGCCAGTGTACGCAAATCGACAGAATCCCCGCCGGGGACGGGATGCAGATTTCTGATTTTTCCGTTCTGCACTACGATCCCGGAGAGGTTTCCGCCAACCTCAACAGCCCCGTTCCTGGGGGCCGGTTCCGGGTAATCTTCCCGGAAAAAAAAGATCTTCAATTCCGGAAACAAACGGAAAAAAGTAGACAGATCCAACTTGGCAAAACTGGTTTTTCCACTACGCAGACGATTGACGATCGAATAAGAAACCCCGACTCGTTCCGCATAACGGCTCAGGTTCTCTTCCCGATTGATCGCTCGTAAAAATGCTGTTCTGGTACTCTCCAGCCAATCCATGATACCACGCCTGTCAGATGTTTTTTAAAAAAATACGCTCCGGCATAAAAAAATCAATTTTTTTTGAAAAAACCCCTTGCTTTTTATGCTACAAAGCATATAATTTATAAAAAAACACCTTTAAGATATTTTTTTTAGCATACATTATGCTTTATAGCACAAAAAAAAGGAGACTCATCATTCATGTCGAATCAATCACAATCGTCGTCTGACTGTCCCCGGCCCCGGAGTATCCGCCGTCGCCTGTCGCCCCCGATGAGCGGCCTCAATCAATTCGAGTTACTGGATGAGCTTAATCGTGAGACCTCCAACTGGCGGAATATTCGGAATTTTCCAGACACGATCACCTGTCGCCGCATGCTGCGCCTTGCCAATTTCGCCGCCGCCAATCCACGTCGCTGGACCGTCACCTATTACTGGCACATTCTGGATCTGGACGCGGAAACGATCGCCGCCCGGCTCAATGTCAGTCTGCGAACCGTCTACAATGATCTACGCCCCATCCGGTTGGACTCAGAAGACCTCCCGCCGGAATGTTGAACGTTATTCTGCCCGGATGATCTCCCGCCAATCTCCCACCTGCCGCACCTTTGCTCCAGGCGGCACCACCAGGAATTCATCCGCCGGCCAATCCCCGTTCACCAGCAGGCGCAACAGCCGTAGACTGCCGGTCAGCTGCCGTACCGGCCGCCCTTCCCGTTCTGCACGCTCCCGGCATTGGCGCAAAGCATCTTCCGCAGGAATTTCCGGGATCTCAATGAAAACTACCCCCGGCAACTCACCGTCCAGACGCGGATGCATGGCTTCATAAATATATCGGGCATTATCTTCGCCATATTGCTCCACCAAAGCCTCGTAGCCATCTCCGAACAGCATCTCTCCATCGGAAAAGTAGTAACTTCCATGCTCCACAAATCCCACCGAGCTGAACGGTGTACTGGGCATTTCCGAAAACTCCTCCTCAAAACGCAACCGGCTCCCGAGCAGAATTCCGCAACAATCATGGCTACGCGGCACCACCAGCGGCACTTTCCATGCCGTCAGCCCGTCCGTCGCCCGTCCACACAAACCGTACCCCAGTAAAACCGCATCAAAACCCGCTTCTCCAGCGGCCTGAATACCGGTCTGCAGCTTCTCTCGCAACCGTCCCGGTGCGGCGTGTTCCCCCAGCTCCAGAAATTCCGCCTCCAGCTGATGGGGGGATTCGCCCATCACCTGCTGGAGCTCCCGGAGAAACACGTTACAGGAAAAAATCTTGTACCTCATGGCAGTAACAATGCATCAATGAAATTGTCCTCAAAACTATCCAGCGTATTTAACGGCAAGTCAACAGGTTTATCGCTCAAAAGCTCCAGCTCCGACAATCTCTCCGGTTCTACCGCCAGTCGCAGAGCACCGGCCAGACTGGTATTGCCGACCACATGAAACTCACAATCAGGCAGCATACCGATCGCCACCGCATTCTCCAGCGCCAGATACCGGGCAAATCCTCCCGCCAGATGAATCCGCGAAACCTTCATGCCGCAATGACTGGAAAGCGTCTGGATTCCAGCAAACACCGCCGCTTTGGCTTTCAGGAGCTGCTCCACATCGCCTTCCGTCAGCCACACACCAGGTGCCGGTTCAACTTTCCCTGCAGCCGGCTGAAAGCGACCAAATTCACTCAGGTGGTCATTACGGCGCTCCACGGCCAGAAAATCCACCATGGCGGATCCGCAAAGTCCCTTCGCCTCTCCTCCCCCCAGCACAGAATAACGTCCGGTTCCGAAATACCGGTCCATTGCGCCCGGAACCGCCCGACTGCCACAGGCAATCCCCGCCCCTTCAAAGGCCGGTCCAGCAGCAGCAGCAGTACAATACAACGCCTCATCGGTCCGGAAAATCATTTCGCAATTCGTTCCGATGTCCACCAGCATTTCACCCGGCTGCAAAACCACTTCCGCCAATCCGGCCGTAAGGTCCCCCCCTACAAATCCAGAAATCGCCGGCACAGTCCACACCTGTACATCGGCTCTCAGCGGCAATCCCGCCGCAGCAGCAGACACCACTGGAAACTTCCGAACCAGCGGTTCGAACGGCATCACCCCAATCGGCGTCGGATCAATACCATGGAAAAGAGAACTCATCACGGTATTGCCGGCTATGGCAATCCGCTCCACCTCATCAACTCCCAGCGAAGTCAGCACCTCTTCGACTGATTCCAATACCGCCCGACGCAACTCTTCCAGATTGGCGGCAGAGCCGGAAGCATGGTTAATTCTGGCAATTACGTTATCACCGAAACGACTCTGCCGATTAAAGGTAGAAGCCCGGCTGATTACCTCGCCATTCCGAATTTTGGCACCGGCAATCGTAGTGGTACCGATATCCACCGCCACCACTGTCTCCGGTCGCCTGGCATAGGCTTCCGCTTCCCAATCGGCCAGTACCCGTCCTCGATGAACAGCCCGGGCAGCCTCCGGAACCGCAACCCTGCCCTGTTCACTCAATAAACGGGTTTCACAGGCGCGGGCCCAGACCGGCGTATTCTGCACCTCAATCTTCTCTGCGCCAGACTGAAAAACGCCGGACAGCAGCTGCACCCGACAACGGTTGCAGCTGCCGTGTCCACCACAACGCAAATCCAGCGGCTGCCCCGCCTCCTCCAGCAATACTGCCAGAGTCCGGCCGTCGCCGCCGCTTAACAGGATGTCCATAAGCTGACCGGAACTCAGCAGGCGCGCTTCAGCAACGAATCCACCAGCTTGACCGCGCCGTTGGCATCCTCGCTGTAGCCGTCAGCACCGATCTCGTCCGCATAAGCCTGTGTCACCGGAGCGCCGCCGATAATGACCTTTGCGCCCTTGTCCTTGAAATACGCAACCACTTCCTTCATATAAGGCATGGTCGTCGTCAGCAGAGAACTGCAGGCGACAATCTGCGCGCCATCCCGGACAGCCTGTTCGTATTTGGTCACATCGCAATTCACGCCAAGGTCGATGACTTCATAACCGGCCCCCTTCAGCATGATGGTGACCAGATTCTTGCCGATGTCATGCAAGTCACCCTTGACCGTGCCGATGGCAATCTTTCCAAACGGTTCCCGACCGGACGAAGCAATCAACGGCTCGATCAGCGCCAGACCGGCCTGCATGGCCCGTGCAGCAATCAGCAACTCCGGCACATACGCTTCATTCCGGGAAAAACGATCCCCGATTTCCCGCATGGCGGGAATCATTCCCTGGTCCAGCAAGGTGTTGACATCTTCGCCGGCATCGATCGCAGCCTGCACGATCGCCGTTACGTCATTGCGCTTCCCCTTGATGACCGCGGTACGCAAAGCTTCAAAATCAGTCATGGTATTTCTACTCCTGTTTTTCGGCAAACCTGCCTTTTTTGTGTTATTTTTTCCGTACCTGTTTCCGGGCTTTCACCCACGCCGGTCCGCGTTTCACACACTCTGATTATAGTCTTCCAGCGCCCGGAAGAAGGCCTGGATATTCGCCCGACTCACTCCCGGCGGTACATCACATCCGGTAGAAAGCACATAATTCGGATAGTCCGCCATCTCCCGTAACAGTTCCGACGTCCGAGTATACACCATTTCCGGAGAACCTTCTTTCAGCACACCCACCGGATCGACATTCCCCATCAACAGCACATCCCGGGGAATGAGTGCCCCCGCCTTCACCAGATCCGTGGCATTCCCCAGGTGCAGCGCCGCTGCCCCGACTGAAAGCAGTTCGGGGATCTGAGCACCGGCAGCATTGCCGCAGTTGTGCAGAACCACCATGAATTCGTCATCCTGCACCGCCGCAACAATCCGTTGCAGGTAAACCGCGGAAAACTGTGCACACATTTCCGGTGACAACAATCCCGCGGCCGGTTCGGCAATGAAAATACCATTGACGCCCGCTTCCCGCAATGCCACTGCATATTTCCCCAGAAATTCGGAAGATTTTTCCAGCAGTGCCATAGCCGTTTCCGGTTCCGCCGCGGCCAGAATCATCATCTCCGTCATATCAGCCAGCCGTCCGGCCAGAGAAAACGGCCCGATCATACCGCCCAACACCGGGCGATCCAGCCGCTGGCTGCACAATTCCGCACAACGCAACACCTCTCCGGTCCGTCCCGCACCGATTTCGGGAACCGGCAGCGCCGCAATTTCTTCCGCACTGGAAACGATTTTCCCGGAAATTGTCGGATTTTCATGGTCCGAATAACAGACCGGGGCGCCGAACGCCTCAGCCTCCACGGACAGATCCATAAACGTTACCAGAATGTCGGAAGGCGTCTCCGCCGCCAGAGCTTCAATGCATTGAAATTGCAAAGCTCCGTTCTGAAACACCTCCCGCGGTTTTGCACCGATCCATTCTATCCCCGGACTGGTCAGTACCGGCACCGCCCGACGGCGGGGCGAACCGATGATGTCCCGCACCATTTGTTTCATATTGCGCCGCATGTATACACTCCATTTTGATTGTCGTTCCATATCCATGCAATATATTTTACTTGGTTTTTCTATAAACTTCTTCTTTTATTTTGCCAAGTTTTGCTGTATATTAACCTATATGGATACAATCACACTGGAACTGGATAATTTCATCAGTCCCGCCATTGGCGCGGCGGTCTCTTTCCATTCCATCAACTGGAATGCCGGAGAAAAACAATCTTCCATCCCGTCCGGCGGCAATCTGCATTACCACTCCCTGCCCTCCGGCGGTACGCTGGAACACACACATGAGTTTGGAGAACTCATCCTGCTACTGACCGGCGCCATCATTCACCGCGTCAACGGAGAAAAACAGCTGCTGAACGCAAATGACATCGCTTTTGTCCGTCCCAGTGACCGCCACGGTTTTCTGCCCGCACCGGGTTGCCGAAACTGTGAATTGCTGCTACTCTCCTTTCACCTTGAGTTTTTCGTCACCATCAGCCAATACCTGGAAAACGACGAGTTTCTCCACCGCTATACCGAAGGTGTGTTGCCTGCCGTTTTTCACTTATCCGAACAGCAGATGAACGAACTCTCGCTGGCATTGCTCGAATTAAATGAACGCCGTTTCACACCGGTACAATTGAAAATACGCTTCAAGGTGCTGCTGGTGAACCTGTTCACCCGCTGTTTTCTCCAGGCATCAGCTGAGACTCCCGCGGAAGCCCTGCCGGATTGGCTGCGCCAGTTGTGTGACCTGATGCGCAAACCTGAAAATTTCATTCCCGGGCTGAAGCGTATGCAACAGCTCTCCGGCTACACCCCCGAACATTTATGCAAAATGTTCCGCAGGCATCTGGGAAAATCCCCCACGGAATATATCAATGAATTGCGCATCAACCACGCGGCCCGACTGCTGGCCGACAGCAATCAGGCTATCGCAGAAATTGCGTATGAGCTTAACATCCAGAGTCTCAGCCGCTTTTACCATCTCTTCCGGGCCCAGTACGCCTGTACGCCGGTGGAATACCGGCGGCGGGCACAGGCGGCCCGCCGCCTCCTCTAAACCGGAATGCGGCTTACCGGAAACGCAGCAACGTCAGCAACTCAACGGCCGAAGCGAATTCCGGTAGATTTCCGCCACAGCAGCCCGATCGGCATGTGTCGGCGCGATTGCCAGCAAACCGCCAAGCGACGGAGTTTCAAACGCCAGATCGGTCAGCCGATCCACATCGCTTTCGGAAAATCCTTCATCGGTCAGTTTTTCAGATACGCCACAGGCGAACAACCATTTTTCCACACCGACAGCGGCCTGCAAAGCCTCTTCCGGGCGCCCGGTCAGCCCCGGTGCCATCGGCGCCAGCAGTTCGGCCAGAACTTCCGGTACTTTCGGATAGATGTTTTTGACCACGGCGGGCAGCAGCATGGCCAGCCCAAGGCCATGGGCCAGATCCGGCTTAACAGCACTCAACGGATGCTCCAGCGCATGCGTATAATGCAGCAGCCCGTTATCGAAGGAAACCCCTGCGATCATGGAGGCGTACAGCAGAAAATACCGGGCAGTCAGATCTTGCGGGTCTTTCAGCGCCACCGGCAAGTAACGCGCCACCAGCGCAATAGTTTCCTTGGCCAGCATAATGGAATAAGGATTGGCCGCCAGCGAAGTCGATGCCTCAATCACATGATTGACTGCGTCAATACTGACGAAACGGGTCTGCTTATCGCTCAAACCGGTCATCAGACCGGGATCATCGATCGACCAGGTCGGATAAATACAGTCATAGGCAATGGCCGGCTTATACTCCTTATCCGGGATTGTCGCCACGGCAAACCGGTCGGCTTCCGTTCCGGTCCCATGGGTCAGGTTGATGGCAACCAGCGGCGCCGCTTTGTCCGGCGTGAATCGGAATTCATAAAGGTCTGCGGCAGTGAACTGCGGATATTCCAACAGAATCGCGACACTTTTCCCGGCGTCGATGGCGCTGCCCCCCCCGATGGCAATCACAGCCCGGGCGCCGGCGGCACGACCTTCCGCGGCAGCCTGATCCACCTGCACGGTCGTGGGATTGGGGGTGACGCGATCGAATAACGTATAGGCAATTTTCGCCGCATCCAAGGCTGCAACAACATGGTCCCACGCTCCGGTTTTCTTATAGGCACCGCGTCCGGTCACCACCAGCACCTGATGAATGCCGCGGGTCGCCAATTCACCGGCAATCTCCTTGATACGGGCAATCGCCCCAACCCCGAAATAGATATTGCAACGGGTACGGATCTCTTTTACTTCATGGATATTAACGCTTTTTTCCCACATTGTGCACCTCCTGACTGCAACTGGTTCTGATCTCAACATAACATCGGAAAGAAAAATTACAAAAGGCTATGTCACAACAAACAGTTGATAAATAGCCATTTTTATAGGGGAGTATCAGAACTCCCCTACAAACTGTTATTTGCAGTTATCTATACTCATTTGGAATTTCGATATGAAGTGTCTCACAC
>CALXOD010000039.1 GCA_944389925.1 uncultured Victivallaceae bacterium
ATGACAATGGAGCTGTCGAAGCAGACCTTGGCAATCCCGAAAGGGATTCGGTATTCCGTCGAAATCGTCCGGACGAACCCGTCTCCCGGCATATAGGAGATGTCTGCAAGAAGTTGAAAAGCAATGCCGGTGGCCAGCAGCGTACATCCCAGAATTTCCTCCACGAGACGCAACAGATAATGTTCCGGAATGTAAAACGACGAAAGCCACATTCCCAGATCGATGAAAAAACCGAACGCCAGCAAAGTCGGCAGTTGTGCCAGATGCCGCCACTGAAAACGGCGACGCGGTATGGCGAACTGCATCAACAGAAACAGGACGTTCAAGGCGACGGTGGTCATGCCCAGCGTGCAGGGAAGAATGAACGTTACGACATAGGGCAAACTGGAAATGGGGGAAGTCCCCAGACCCGGTCGGGTACTGAGTGCCACGCCGAAGCCGGCCAATACCAGACCGATGAAGAATACGATCATACGTTTACGTTTACTGAAGCGGTGTTTCATGAAAGTTCTCTTCCGCAGTTTTTCTGTATGCACTGCAAATGTCGCAGCAGGCATATTTGTTCATCCGGCGCGATGTCCTGACAGGCGGCTGCTTCTACTTCAAGAAACAGTTCCCGCAGGCGGAGGCCGATACGGTATCCGTCGGGAGTCAGTGAAACAATGGAATTTTTCCGATTGCCGGCGTCTTTTTCCCGTTGGATCAGGCCGGAGCGTTCCATCTTTTCCAGAATCGGGGAGAGGGTGGCCGGCTCTACCAGACAACCTTCGGCAATTTCCCGCTGAAAGGAACGGGGGCGGCTCATCAGGAAATCCATTACCTTCGGCTGTCCCGGCAGAAGGTCCGGATATTCCCGGTTTACCCGGTACAGAAATAGTTTCTGAAACAAGGTGTGCGCCGCCAGCAGATGATAATGCAGGGTATGTTCCATCATTCACAATGTCTATATCGTTAGTATCCTAATAATATAGCCGTTCAGACACTGTTTTTCAAGGAATCATGTTCAGGAAGCAGCAGGAATGATCGGGGGTATGGGGCAGGATGAGACGGCCGGAGAGGGAGAAGAGAACATTGCGTCGCGTATTCCATGCGGAGTTAGATGGGAAAAAGTCGCCTCCGACCCCACGGGGCCGGAGGCGACTGGTTCAGCGCTGTCGTTTACCGGATTTCATAGAGTGTTTTTCCGCTGGAGACCAGCACCCGGTCGGAATCGGCAGCCAGCGCAACTGCTGCGAAGGGAAGGGTTACATAGCGCAGCAGGTTTCCGGAACCGTCGAAGATCGCGTAATTACGTCCGCCTGCCACATGGACCCGGTCGGGCAGAACCGCCACGTGTTGCGGTCGGAACGGTAGATCCCGACTCCATTGCGGCTGGAGTCTGCCATCAAGTGCCAGCAGTTCCCGGTTGACACTGATCAGTGCCGCTCCCCATTTTCCGCCGGGCAGGAACGGGCCGCCGCGCCAGCAGGGGAAGATCCGGCCCATGCTCTTGTCTCCGGGACCGAGGTTGACCTGATATTTCGGCTGTCCCCGAAAGTCATAGACATTCATCCACAGGTACATGCCCTGTGCATCGGCGATCAGTTCGGCCTTGCCGTCCCCGTCGCAGTCGGCAACCTCCATATGAGTCCGGTACATGGAGCCGAACGCGGGGAAGTTTTTGAATCCCGGCAGCGTATCTTTGAACAGCGGCCGGTTGGCGCCGTTGCGGGAGTTCACGCTCCACATGTAGATGCCGTCGGCGGCGCTGTGGCGCAACCCGACGGTTTCCACTGCGCCGTCCGGTGTCGGCAGCAGCGCCAGTTCCCGGGCGGGCCCCCAGGTCTGGGCGTGGCGTTTCATCAATTTCCCTTGCCGATCCACTTCTTCCATGGTGCAGGCGCTGCCGACATAGACGCGATCAGCGTCTGCGGTCAGAGAGAAAATCCCGGGATAAGCGCCTTTGAACCAGTAATATTTCTGCGATGCCTCCACTTCCGGGGCGAGTTGAGAGGTGAAAGACCAGCATTTGCCGCCGTCGGCATCGAAGGCGGTAACCGATTCATCCCGGCATCCGGCGATGAGCCGGTCGCCCTGCCGGACGGCGGCGGTGACAGGCGCGTTCAAAATGAGTTCCCGCAGACGAACGCCCTGCCGGTTCAGTTCAAAAAGATGTGATCCTGCTGCGGCCAGGAGGCGGTCTCCATCTGGACGGAACCAGGAGATGTTTTCCGGAAAATCCGCTATCGATCGCGGAGCAAGGGCTTCTGGAGCGGGGAAAGTGCGGTCGGCGGTCCCGTTCGTGATCGGGCGGAGATTCTGTAACAGGTTCCGCCAGCGGCTGAAAGCCTCATCGGTTCGGGCAGTTCCTGGCAGGCGTCCGGATTCGGGCAGCTGGAGTGTCTGGCCGGCAAACTGGATTTCTGTTTTCGGGATGCCATGGATTTCATAACTCCCATCGGCTTTCCAGTCAAGCAATACCGGGGCGGTACTTGTGAAGAGTCCGGCAAGTTCCGTCACTCCGCAACCGCTGATTCGGTCTTTCTCCAGAATCAGCAGGTCGCCTTGGCCGACTCCGGGATAAGCGCCGGTGAAGGTCAGCGCCGGTGCGGGTAAACGCAGCAGCGCAGCATGGGGGCCGACGGGAGAGACCTCGAGGGGCGTTTCTTTGCCGGCTTCTGCGACGAGTGTGAAGATGGTTTGCGGGCGGTTCAACCGTACTTTGGCAGCGGCGTTGTCGCCACCACGCTGGAGAATTTCCGTACCGCCGGAAACGATCTCGGTCCAACGGGCGGCGGCGGGGACGAACGCCAGACTCATGGCGCCGATCCACGCAGTCGTGGATTCGGGGGCGAGGGATGCCACTTCGATTTCGAGCTGGTGTTTTCCGGGAGCGAGTTCAGCCGGGAAAGAGACGATGCGGGTGTCGGTACCGCTGCTGTAATGGGGAATGTCTGCCGCTACTTTGCTGCCGTCAAGATAGACATGAATACTGCCGGCACGCGTGGCATGCTGCATGAGGGCAAGTTCGATCGTGCCAGAAAAGGCCCGATCGCGATCAAAGCCGATCACCGCCCGATCCCCGACAGCGGCGGTTTCAAAAAGAGTGTTGCTGGCGCCCCAGCTAATCGGGTAGGTGCCGCCCCGGGTGCTGAGCTGCAGGGTACGAACCGGGACGCGTTCCGATCCGGAGAGGCGCAGCGTATCGGGTCTTTGCGGGACGGTACGGATGCCGGAAGGGGTCTGGAAATTGATCAGTGCGGTCAATGTTTTTCCCGCGGCTTCGGGGGAAGGCGTGAGGGTATCGGCGAGCAGGGCGTAACGGCGTTTTCCCAACCAGAGCGTGCGCTTCCAGGAGGCGAAGGCATGATCGGCGACACTGCCGGTGAAGCCGGCGAAATCCCCGGCGGTGCCGAAACGTTCCACCGTTCCCAGTGTCGGAATGTGCTGCGTCGTGGTTCCGTCCAGATAAGTTTGAACATAATTACCCAGGCCGGTGAAAATGTTTTTCCCGTTTAACCGCAGACCATAGAGGGAAAGCAATTTAAAGGGAGTACGGTATTCTTCGTTGAAGCAGTTGAGGCTGATCCAGTCGCCGTTTGAGCCCAATGCGTCGCGATAGGAAAGCCCGAGAAAGCATTGTTCCGCCGGAGCTTTGATGTTGAAAAAGCGCCGCTGAGCCACGGACATAGGGGCACAGGTCCAGGTGTTCAGCAGTTCGGCAGGTGCTCGCCGGACGACTTTTCCGGTCGGGCCATAGGCTGCGCCCAGTTTGGCTCCGGGAGATTCGGGACCCATCAGATCGGCATAATAGAGGTACTGTCCGTCTCCTGTCTGATCGGCAACCATGTGAAAGGTCTGGCGGCTGGCCGTCCCGAGTACTTCACTGCCTGGTGTGCCGTCCCATTGGGTTGCCATGAAGCGCAGGGCATTGGCCCAGGCGCCTTGAGGATTGAATTCGGGACAGTCGGCGAGTTGCAGGAAATGGGCCCCCGGATTGATCGCACCGGAAACAAACCAGCTGATGATGCCGCGTTCTCCTTCAATCCAGCCGTCCGGATGATTGAGCGCTCCAAATGCGAATTCGGCACTGCGGCGGATGCTGCTCCAGTAGGGCGAGGGATAGTCGCGTTCAAAATAACGTCCGAGTACATACAGACAAAGATTCGCCCATTGGTGGTGTCGGGAGCCGGGCAGCAGGCTTGGGGCACTTAGACGCCGGTACATGCCGCCGATGCCGGGGTGACGCATTTGGCGAGCGAAGGCATTGGTGACCTTCAACCGGTCGGCATCGGAAAAAAACGGATGTTCCTCGATCAGATCCCAGAGCAGCAGCATCTGGTGGCCGCAATAATGATAAGGACCGGCGAGGGGATCATCGGGGTTTTCGAGGCTTTCCGGATTGAATTTCTGAAAAGTCTTTTTCGCGTCTGCGTCGGGGAAGGCGAGCCGGAGGAATTCACGGGCGTATTCCTCGTCTCCCGTCTGGTAGAAAAGCGCCATGATTCCGGCGATATAATTCCATCCATAGTAACCGCCGACGCCGACCAGCCGATACCGGTTGGAGTCACCCGCATCGAAAGGTTTGGTAAAGCCGGGGGCGGAAATTTGCATTTGAAATCCGGTGCGATCACTTTGCTGCGCGAGCAACCGTTCAGTGGCGGCTTCGATACCGGCTTCATCGCTGCCGCCGACGAGCAGGACATTGAAGCCGCCGCCGGTGGGATTGTGGATACTGCGGAACTCAAACCCGCCCGGGCCGGGATAGACCCGATCGGTGTAGCAGAAGCCGCGGCGGTAGAGTCGGGCGATCAACGGATTGTTTTCCCGGGCTCCGACGACGATGATATGCTGTTCCAGCGGGAGTTTTACCGTGGTTGGATCGACGATCGGACCGCCGAATCTGGCGGCGATCTTTTCCGCCGCACGGCGTGCCGCAGGGGTGTCACCAGGGGCGATGGGGGTACCGCGAAGCGGTGTTTCCAGATACAGATTTTTGAGCTGCTGAAACTGGGGGGAAAGTCCGGAAGTGGTTTCCGGCAGTTTGTCCACCTTTTCCAATTTGACGCGATGCAGCAGGAAGCGCGGGGACTCGGCCTTATGAGTATAGATGTAAACACGCATCGTCCGAGACCCGGGGGCAGGGGTCATGCCGACCTTGGTTTCGGCGGTTTCACCGGGGCGGTAACCGGTTTCCAGAGGGGCCTGGCGGAATTGGTTGTCGGGCTGGGTGCGCAACTGCACATAAGCGCCGGTGGGATCCGCGTCGTCGTCCGGCAGGGAGGCGGTGACCGTGACCAGATAATTGCCTCCGTCCGCGGGCAGGGAAATATCCTGGTAAATCCCGTTTTCTAACTGATTGTCCGGGTCGTTGATCAACAGCGGTCCAGGAGTGGGAGAAGGCAGCGGGGCCTGACCGTATTTTTGCCAGAAGCGCGGTATGCCGTTGTCATCGCGGTTTTCGAGTCCGGGGTTACGCAGCTCTCCCGGGACGGCGGCAGGTGCGGCGGAAGCGACGGACGGGGGCGTGAGCGGCCCCGGGGGAACGGAAAACTCTTTGACGGGGATCATGCGAATATTTTTTACCAGAAAATCTGCTTTTTCCTTATAGGAACTGTAGAGATAAACTTGCAGCTTATCCACTCCGGCCGGAATGTCGATTCCGGCAACGTAACGTTTAAATCGGCCGTTTTCAGCTCCGGTGAAATAGGCGGCGGCCTGCTGGTTGCCGGCGACCAGGAAGAGCTTGGTATTACCGGCGGCGTTTCCTCCGGGCGGAAGCGCCACTTCGCAGGAGACCTCATATTTTCCGGACTGGGGGATGGGGAGGACCGTTCTGATACCGTATTCCTGTTCCGGGCTGTTGTCCCGGATTCGGATGACGCCGGATTTATCACGGGTGAAGTTGCCGGGGCCTTTACCGTAAGTCGTCCAGTTCCACTCGGCGGCCCCGAGGCCGACAGGAACGAGCAGAAGCAGGAGATTGCGAAATAAGAAACGCCGCATGGCCGTTTTCCTTTCTGTTGAAAAAGCACTTATGAATGGATGGTCGCAATCATGGCGAAATAATTTTCCATCGGCACATAATCGGGAATGCTGTTTCCGGAGCCGAGCGCATAGGCCCCGTCCGCTTCACTGCGTTCCAGCATGGCCCGGGCCCGTTGCGCCACCTGCTCCGGCGTGCTGCGACAGAGGAAATCAACATCCAGTCCTCCGAGAATGGCCAGCCGGTGGTGATAACGGTCATAGGCCGTTTCCACCGGAAGGATTTTGTCCTCGTAGGAGTGGCGGCCGTCGAACCGGCAGACGTCGATGACGTCTTCGATCAGGCCGCAGTCAAAGACGTTGCCGCAGGAGTGCTGCAGGGCGGGCCGTCCAGCGTCGTGGATCAGCCTTACGAGCCGGGCGGTCTGCGGCACGATATAGCGGCGCATGTCTTCCGGCCGCAGCATGGGGCCCTGAGCGAAGCCCCAGTCGTCGTTGACGAAGCAGGCGCCGATGGCCGGAAATTGCAGGGCTCGTTCATAATGGGCGTATTCCAGATCCGCGATGCGGTCCGTAATCGCCTGTACCAGATCAGGCTGATCGAAACACAGGAAACATAGCTGATCGAAACCAACCAGCCGGATCAGATTTTCCAGAATACCGTTAGGTCCCCAGGCGATCAGTTTCATGCCCGGCGGCAACTTTACTGTTGCATAGAGGGAATAGTCGAAATCGTCGACGTTCGGCCAGGGGTATTTCTCGAAATCCTCCCAGGAGTTGATCAGCGGACTTTCGTTGAGGGAAATGGAAGCCGCCCGGGTTTCCGGGCCGTAGGTAAACTGCAGTCCGGCATGGAGAAAGGCGTAATCATATCCCAGTTCCGCCCAGGCCTGTGCCCGCGCTTCCGGAGAGCGGTCACAGCCGGGACAGACACGCTGGAAAATGCGTTCACTGACGGCGAATTCAAACAGAGTGGGGCGGGACGGTTTTTCGCCCGCCAGCACCTGCAGGAGGTTGGTGAAATCCGGTTTCCTCATGTTCGCGGTTTCCGTCCCGGCTTAATAAACCAGAGAACTCGCGACGGTAGAAGCGCTGTTTTTCTGTTCCACGTAGTAGTTCCAGACCGTGTAATTGCCGGTAACTTTGGCATCGGGATTCTGATACTGGAATTTGCCGACATGGCCGTCGAGATAAGCGACATTGATGGCGTTGTTGCCGTGACGGGTCCAGGCGACGATTTCGTATTGCGTTTCCATTCCCCAGCTGTGTTTCAAATAGGCGCACCAGTAGGTATCGACGAAATCGAATTTCACCGAGGCATGCCGGACGGAGCCGATCTTCTGGGGTTTGGCGCTGGCGGAAGCGGGATCAGGGACGCTGCCTGCTCCCCAGTAGCCGCCCAAGCTCTGGTAACGCCCGTAACCGCCGTTGTGGGCGATTACCGCGCCACTGGCCGAGTAAATCTGGAAAATGCCAGGGGAAGGATAGCCTTGAATAGACAATCTGGTATCGATAACGCCGAGTTCACTGTAGGCTGCCGGACACATAGGAGTGGCTGACCATTCTCCCTGGCTGCCGTTCATGGGTTTGCGCCGCACCATTTGTTTGATGTAATTCCCTTCGAACAGGGAATAGAACCACCAGCGCTGGGCACCACCATAGGACATGGCGGTGGGCAGGATGAATTCAAAGTTGTCGCCGCTGTAAAGCTGGGAGGCGGTTCCCAGTTGTTTCAGGATGTTGACGCAGCTGGCGCTGCGGGCGGCGGCGCGGGCCTTGTTGAGTGCGGGCATCAGCATGGAGGCGAGAATGGCGATGATGGCGATGACGACCAGCAGTTCGATCAGCGTGAATCTGGAGTTGCGCATGATGGAATCCTTTCCTGTTACTGGTTGCAGAATGCTGGTTTATTGTTTGTGGTTATCGGGGTTGACTGTGGAGGCGAGACCGACCAGAATCCAGTCGGCAATAGCGTCGCCGAGCTGGCGATAGCCGTCGGCTGAGGGATGGACCGCATTGACGTAACGGCGGACGATGACGGAACTTCCGGCGGCAGCCGGTTCCTCCTCTTGTGGATAGTGGTGGATGCAGTCGAGTGCCAGATGGATCGGGATCAGACTTACATCGGCGCGGTTGCCAAAACGATCCTGCAAACCGGCCAGAAGCGCCCGCCGGTTATCCAGATAGGTGTCGCGCTGAATCCGCATGCCGTAGTTGCGTCCGAAGGCCTCCTGTTTCGGGGCGGGCGGCGGCAGCAGTGCCAGGCCGATGCGTGCCTGGGGGGCGGCTTCCCGGAAAGCTCCGATCAGACTTTCCGCATTGGCGAGGGCCTGGGCCACACCGGATTGCCGTGTAGCTTCCGTGAGGCTGGCAATATCATTGCCGCCGAGAAAGAAGACGATCACGTCTGGAGGATTGCCCTGATGATAACGCGCGAAATACCCCGGGATGTCCAACTGGTCCGGGGCCGCGAGGAAGGGACTGCGGGCCCGGTAGTCGTCTCCATCGGTCCAGCGCGTCAGGTAGCTGCCGAATGTCCAGCCTCCGCGACCTTCATGAGGTGTGGCCTGTCCGTCCGGCGTTTTGCCGCTGCCGCAGTGGCTGCCGATGGACTGGCCGTTGACGCCTGCGGCGGCGAGCCTTGCCATGACCTTTCCCGGGTAAACCGAAGCGTCGGTCAGGCTGTCACCAACGAAAAGAATAGAAAGATCACACGGTTTCGTTTTTTCCGGTGCGATGTTCAACTGAAAACGTTCTTCCCGGACGGTTTTTCCCGCCGCGTCCAGTCCCCGGATCACCAGCGGAAAAGTTCCGCTTTGCCGGGGGACATCAGTCCAGCGGTCATCCTCCAGACGGCCGCAGGGGGCTTCCACCTGATAGCGCACCGCGCCGGGCCAGTCCAGATTGGCAAAATAAAGATTGCATTCACTTCCGACCGTCGCGTACAGGGGCGTCCCTTGTGGCCGGGCGGGGATCGCGGTGGGCATTGTCGCGGTGGGCGCTGTTGTAGCTGTATGGGGCACGGTCGGATTTTCCCGTTCCACCGTACAGCCGGCAAATTGGAAATCGCTGCCGGGCGCCACCGTGAGCATGGGCCGGATCCGGGCAATACGGCCACGTTGCGGGTAATCGTCGGCGGGGACAGTCCAGACGATTTCGCGCGTGGTCCATGCCGGTTGATCCAGCATGGGGGAATAGGTGTCGAGGTTTTTCCCCACCCAGACGTCCCGGGCGTTGTAACAGTACAGGCCTGCCACGAAACGACCCCGGCCGCGGAAACGGACCGTAAAACGGAAACGGGTCCCCGGACCGGCGTTTTCCGACGGCATCATCATGGCGAACGGCTGTTTGCCGGTCCGAACGGCCAGTACCGTCATGCCGTCCAGCTGTTGTTTTTCCGGAGTGGTTTCCTTATAGGCGTGGTTGATTTCCCAGCCACGAGGAAGATTGCCGGTCCACTCGTGAAAGAGGTCGCTTCCCGCCGCTTGCAGGGCAAGGGCGGCCAACAGAAAGAGTCGCAGCCAGTGTTTCATGAGATCTCCTCTGCTTTGTTTTTTGAAACATCCGGAGCCTGATAGGATTGCAGTCCGCCGTATTTCCGGCACGTCCGATCGAGCACGATACCGCAGAGCAGTGCCAGCAGCGACAGCCCCCCTCCGGCCGCGAAGAGCAACCGGTAATCATGCTGCGACCAGTCCAGCCATTTCCCCATCGCCGGGACGGCAACGATATTGGTCAACGTGGAGACAATACCCGCCGCCGAACAGAATTGGGCGAATCGGTCGGAGGGCAGCATTTTCAGCAAAAGTGAGGCGGTTGCCGTCGTGTACGCGCCGCAGATGACACTGTGAAGCAGCAGCGCAGCAGCGAAGGTTTTTTCTCCGGAAATCAAAAAATAGCTGCCGATGGTGACGATCGCGTATATTCCCACGGTGACAATACAGCAGCGCAGCGGATGGAACCGATCCGCCAGCATGCCGACGAAGTAAGTCAGGCAAAAGGAGATGACAAAGGAGATCGCCATGTATTTTCCGTAACGATCCAGGCCTACACCGAGGCTTTGCGCATAAAAGATACAGTAGGTGTTGACCGGCATGAATGCCAGTGCGAACAACATGTTGGCCAGATAGATCAGCCAGTAGAAGCGGTGCCCGAAACATTCCGAGAAGTACGTCTGAAATGCTGCACGCAATCCGGTCGGTTCACCGGGGGCCGGTTCCGGCACCGGTGGATATTCTCCTTCCCGGACCCGGAGGCACATGGCGGTCATTCCCAGCCCGTAAAGCGTACCGACGCCGATGAAGAGCACAGCATGATGGGTATCTGCCCATCCCAGCAACCAAAAATTAAAGATGATGCCGTCCAGCAGGCTGATCAGACGAAACGCTGCATAAAAACGCCCCAGCATTTCCCGTGGTACCACATCGTTGACGAAGGCGTTGAAAACCGATCCCGCCACGATCATGGCAAATTCGAAAAACATCCAGAACAGCGCAATGAAACACAAGGTCGCCTGACGGTTGTCGATCCCCATATTCATCAGCTGCCCGCCCAGCCACGGACTGGCCGCCAGTCCCAGCATGCCGACGACGGCAATCGGCGTGGTGATCAGCAGATAGGGAATGCGCCGCCCCCAGCGCCCCCGGTGACGGTCGGAGCGGTAACTGACCACCGGACTGACCAGCAGTCCCAGCGCCGCCGGGATGGAGGTGATCAGCAGCCCGTTGAGAAAATCCGAGGCCCCGAATTGCTTGAGCATGACCTTGGTGATTACTCCGACCGAACGATCCTTGAGCGCCCAGACGAAGTCGCCGGTCAGCAGCAGGACGAACAGTACCACCAGGCCGGCCGACGTGTATGTCAACGTTCCGGCATGGTAGAGTTTGGGCGTTTGTGAAGAGGATTTCATGGCAGTTATTTCACCGGTTGATATTTCACATCACAGTAAAGCCGCAGCGAAGAAGCCCCCGGAATACGGATGCGGCGCAGCAGTTCGTGCAGGGCGATTCTCCCTGTTTCTGGCCATTCCGGGTAAATGTTGTTCATCGGTTCAAATCCCGGGACCAGGAAGGATTTCCCGTCGAGAGCCACTGCTGCGTAATCGTCGATCAGGGTCCGGCCGGTCCGGGTATGATAACACACGGCAAATTCATTGGCACAGCTGCCGCCGGTGAAGAAATAGCCGATCGCCGGATCATCATGTAACAGGAGGCCGCGTTCCTCCACATGGCGGAATCGTACCTCGCCGCCTCCGGCCGTCCAGTATTCGCGGAAGCGCTCGGCACGGAAGTCATGCAGCGGCGTCCGGTTGCTCCAGATTGCCACGTGACGGATCTTGCGGGCACGGAAAAAGTCTCCGGCCAGCTCCGCTGCGCGTACCGGATCCAGTGAGAGGGTGGAGACGGCGCCGTTGTAATTACGATGCATTTCCACTCCGACCACGGGGACCGGGACGTGAATTTCCTTCATCCACAAGTCAAAATTTCCGAGCAGGAGCAAGCCATCACAGCCATCAACGAGAGACAGCAGTTGTTCCCGGGAGACCGCGTGGTAGTTGGCCGGGTGAATTTCCAGGGTAATTCCCAGAGACTGGGCTTCCTCCTGAATCCCCTGCATGACATGTCCGACATAGGTGGAGAAAGGTCGTTCCATCAGAATCATCATAGCGATCTTTTCCCGACCGTCGGGTGAATGTCGGTGTCCATTTACATACACGCCGTCGCCGCGACGACATTCGAGCAGTCCTTTGTCCCGCAGATGCCAGATGCCGCGCCGGGTTGTGTCGAGGTTGAGTCCGAATTCCGCCGCCAGCCGACGCAGGGGAGGCAGCCGGTCGCCGGTCTTGTAACTGCCTGCAGCGATCATGGATTCCAGATAGTCGGTCAAGCGGGCGTAACTGGGTTGTTTGCGCAGTTCACTCATGCACGGCTCCAATGCGGTGCGTGATGGCGCAGGGTGTCGGCGATTTCCACGGCGTCCAATGACAGTTCCAGGTCGTTTTCTTCCGGAAAACCATGGCGCAGCCGGTGGATGAAGGCGGCGTGTTCTCCGTAATAACCGGCCAGATAACGGTCATCGTACTGGAGGGGATGGGGGGCGGGCGCTTCGATACGGAGAAGTTTGCCTCTGTGGTAGACAAACAGTCGTCCCGGTCGATCGGAACCGCCGCCTGGAATGACACTTTCCAGTACCAGTGTCCAGTGCCGGGTAAGCAGAGTGAACCGCTCGCAGCAGAGCCCGGTGGATGGCGAAAAAAAGATCAAGCCGGCGGTACCATTGGCAAATTCCGCCTGCAGGGTAATATCGCAGGCTGGTTTTTCCCGCAGGAGTTTCCGGTAATGGAGATCGACCCGGGTGTAGGGCGCATTCACCAGATGCCGCACGGCGTCGATACCGTGAATCGAGGTGGTGGAAAAATCATCGTCCAGCCGTTCGTGCCGGCAAAATTCGCAGCGGATCTGTTCCAGCGGTTCGCCGGTTTCGGCCAACAGCTCCCGGGCCCGGTTCAGCCACGGCGAATACCGGCGGTTGAATGCAACCATCGCGGGGGCCTGTCCCTGCTGACGCATGGCGATCAGGTGTTCAATTTCGGCGCGGTTGCGCCCCGGAGGTTTTTCCATCATGACCGGATACCCGGCGGCGAGGACCTTGCCGGCGGTTTGCGCGGTGGCCGCAACCTGGGTTAAAACGACTACGCCGTCCGGTTTTTCCGCTTGCAGCATGATTTCCGGATCGGTGTAACTTCGCTGAAATCCGAAATCCCGGGCGAAATTTTCGGCTCGTTCGGCATTCAGGTCGCAGACCGCTGCGCGTTCCACTGCGGCATCCCGGTCGGCGAGTTCCTTCAGCATGGGGCCGTGTACGTAACGGGCGAAATTTCCGGCGCCGATCAAGCAGATTCGCGTAGGTGGCATCATGGATCTCCTTTCGTTTTTCAGCCGCGTTCCGGAGAGGCAGAAAACGGCCGGCGGGAAAATTGTTGTATATCGTTTTCTTTTCATCTATAATTATACAACAGTATGGAAGGGGGTGAAAATTGTTTGGTCATTGTTTTTGAAAAAAAGAACTGGCTATCGGACGAACCAAGGGCGACAAGAGGGGCCGGGAAGCCGGAATCGGCCGCGCCCTCCAGCGGAAAAGAGGAGGCGGGAACGGCGTTGACGCCGGATTTTTCCTGATATTTCTGATGGTCACGAAAAAAACAGTGAAAATCAGGACGTGCAGTGATTGGAAAATACAGTCATCCGGTTTTACTGTAAGGATGGATTGTCACGAATAACGTGGACCAAGCATGATTGACATCGGCAGAATCGGAAATTACAGGGAGGAGAGGACGGACGATGGGCGCGAGAAAAAAGGTTGCACTGGTCGGGGTCGGAGGACGCCATTTCCTGTTTCAGGAGGCATTGCTGGGCAAATATTGCGCCGATTATGAAATTGTCGGATTCTGCGATACCAATCCGGGGCGGCTGGCCTACAATGCCCGGAAGGTTCAGGAAGCTGCCGGTTTGTCCATTCCCGCCTATGCCGCTGCCGATTTCGACCGCATGCTTCAGGAAGGACGGCCGCAGTTGCTGATTATTACGCCGCCCGACTGTTTTCATGAAGAGTACATCTGCCGCGGTCTGGAGGCCGGGTGCGACGTGATTACGGAAAAACCGATGACCATTGATGCCGGAAAATGCCGGCGGATTCTGGAGACGCAGCGCCGGACCGGTCGTTCGGTGCGGGTCTGTTTCAATTATCGTTATTCACCACCGCGCACGCAGGTCAAGGAACTGCTGATGTCCGGTGTGATCGGCGATATTCTGTCGGTTGATTTTCACTGGATGCTGGATATTCACCATGGCGCGGACTATTTCCGGCGCTGGCACCGGAACAAGCGAAATTCCGGTGGTTTGATGGTGCACAAGGCCACCCACCACTTCGATCTGGTCAACTGGTGGCTGTCGACGGTGCCGGAAGAAGTTTTCGCCATGGGACAGCGCCGTTTTTATACGCCGCAGACTGCGGATCGGTTCGGATTGACCCGGCGCGGCGAGCGGTGCCGGGAATGTGCGGAGGCCGGGCGCTGCCGCTTTTATTTGAATCTGGACGACGGAGCGCACCTGAAAGGGCTTTATCTGGATGCGGAACAGTATGATGGGTATTACCGGGATCGCTGTGTTTTCGCTCCGGACATCGATATCGAGGATTCTATGCAAGTGCTGATCCGCTACCGCAGCGGCGCCAGGATGTCGTATTCGCTGAATGCCTTCTGCCCGTGGGAAGGGTATGTGGTGACGTTCAACGGCACACTGGGGCGTCTGGAGCACAAGTGTGAGGAACGGGTCTACATCAACGCCGACGGCAGCGTGCCCGGTGCTTTGAAAAAGGAAGGGACCAGCATTCGTGTGTTTCCCACCTGGAAATCCGCCTATGCTGTGGATGTGTGGACGGGCGAGGGGGGGCACGGCGGCGGCGACGATGTTATGCTTGATGATATTTTCCGTCCCGGCGCTGCCGGACCGGACCGCTATCTGCGGGCTGCGGATCAGCGGGCGGGGGCTTATTCCATTTTATGTGGAGTTGCGGCCAATGAATCCATCCGGACCGGGAAAATGGTCCGCATCGCGGATCTGGTGCCTGGAATCGGTGATCCGGAGGATCCGCGCATGCCGGATCCGATGGGGCCGCTGGTGATGCCTCCGCCGGATGCCTCAGCCACAGTACAGTGAATCCTAAAAAAAACGGGGGACTGCGTTCGATCGCTGCCTTTTCCGGTATTCCGTCTGTTTTTCCTGAAAAAAGGGGGGCGCCATGCTTTTGACGGCACGGCGCCCGCTGAATTTTTCGGTGGAAACTGCCTGGGGCAGTTACTGGATAGGTGCTGCGGCCGACGCTGTTTTGCGGGAACGAAACTTCCGCAACAGGCGGTGCCACAGCCGGCGCAGCCGCCGGCGTCTCGGCTTGGCCGTGTCGTGGACGAAGATGAAATAGAGCGCCGGAATCACATAAAGCGTCAGCAGCGAGGCAATCGACAGCCCTCCGACCACCCCCATGCCGCAGCTGGCGCGCAGTTCCGAACCGAGTCCGGTACCGAGCGCCATCGGCAGCATTCCCACCACCGAGGCGATGCTGGTCATTACGATCGGGCGGAATTTCGACTGGGTCGCCAGCAGCATGGCTTTGTGTGTTGTTACGCCGGATTTCACCAGAACGGCACATTCATCCATGATGAGAATGGCGTTGTTCACCACGATCCCGATCATCATGACGCCGCCAAGCAATCCCATCATCGACATGGACATGTCAGTCGCCCACAACGTGGCGTACATACCGAGGAATCCAAGCGGTACCGTGAACATGATGAGGAAGGGGCGAGTCCAGGACTCCATGATTGCCGCGATCAGCAAATATGTCAGGATTGTGGCCAGCAGGATCACCTGCAGGAACTCCGATGCCGTCTCATTCATGAGTTCGACGTTACCGCTCATGCGGACGCCGTATCCCGGGGGCAATGCGCCGGTGGCGATTTTCCCGATTTCATTGGAAACCGTGCCCAGGGCCATTCCCGGAGCAGTGTTGGCATATAGCCACATGGTACGCACTTTGTCGTAACGGTTGATGACCACCGGGCGGGTGTCTTCGGTGATTTCCGCCAATGCTTCGGCTCCGAGGGGGTTGTTGTCCTTAATGGCGGGGGCGGCCTGGCGGAGCTGGTCCTCGCCGTATTCCTTTTCATTCTTCACCCGGATGTCGAAGGTACGCGCACCACTGCGGAAGTCGCCGACTTCGATTCCGTCGAGGGAACCGAGCAGGTATTCGTACAACTCATTGGCGGACATGCCGAGGTTCTGCAGAACAGTTCGCCGGGGCGTGATATTGATATTCGGTTTGCGTTCCCGGCGACTGGAGTCGAGGTCACGGGTGATCCCGAGAGCGGGAAGTTTTTCCATTACCTCCATTTCGGCGTTTTCGAGGACGTCAAGATCAACACCGTTCATGACGCAGCGGATCTCCGCGCCGCTCCCGCCGAATGTTGCCGGGATTGAAAGTGTTACACGACAGTTGTCCAGATAGGCCAGCTCCTTGCGCAACATCGCCTGCAGATCATAAATCGACTCTTCGCGTTCGAATTTATCGGTGGTCCGCAGGGTGATCTGACCGATATAGACTGCAGAACTGACCTGGCCGCCGCCTCCGTCTGAGTCGCCGACAGAGATCGACATGCCCCGGATGAAGTCGAATTTTTTCAGATGATCGGCAGCTTCCAGTATGAGCTTGTTGGTGGTTTCCAGGTTGTAATTGGTCGGAAATTCAAACTTGATGCGGATTTCGCCCTGGTCGCAGAAGGGGAGAAACGAGAGTCCCACTTTCGGAATGATGAAAAGAACGGTGGCAATAGACAGGGCCAGCACCACACTGATCAAGGTTTTGGGGTGACGGGCGGTCCATTCGATGCTCCGGTCAAACTGGCGGCAGAGCCAGTCGTAACCAAGATCCCACGGAGTGAATACCCGCTGCAGGAATGTTTTCTGCTGTGGGTTGCTGGAATGTTTTTTCTTCTGCTTAAGCAGCACGCAGGCGAGAATCGGGGTCAGGGTGAAGCTGATGAAGAGCGAAACCAGCGTGGCCCCCACCATGACTCCCGCGAATGGTACCATCATGCTGCCGATGCGGGTGCTCATCATCATGACGGGAACAAACACAACCACGTTGGTCAACGCGCTGGCGGAGACTGCGGCGATGACTTCGCCGGTGCCGCGTTCGGCGGCGGTTTTTATGGGTTCGCCCCGGTCGATATGTTTGAAGATGTTTTCAATGACAACGATGGAATTCGTGACCAGCACCCCGACCGAACATCCGAGCGACAGGAGCGTCATGATATTGAATGAGTAGTTAAACCAGGCCATGACGGCGAACGTGACAATCACCGAGATCGGCATGGAGACCATGACAATGAAGGTTGATTTCGGTTCATGCAGGAAGAGGAAGAGCAGTACGGCCGTCAGGATGATTCCGGTGAGAATGCTGCTCCATGCGTCATCAACCGAAGCCTGAATGAATGCGCCGGAATCCGTAAACCAGAACAACTGCATGCCGGTCGGCAATTCTCCGTTGGCTACCATGGTATCGAAACGCTGACGGATGCCCTTGATGACTTCGATGGCGTTTGCCTCGCCCTTTTTCACGATGCGGAAACGGGCGGCAGGCTGACCGTTGACATAGGCTTTGCTGCGTACTTCTCGACTCATGAGCTTGACATCGGCCACGTCGCGCAGATAGACGCGTTTATTTTTGAATTTGCCGATTTCCAGTGCCTTGATCTGCTCAAAGTCCTTGAAATCGCCGTTGAAGGTGACGTTTTTTTCACCTTTGTCAAATTGGATTCGCCCCAGCGGCTCGCGGACGTTGTTCTCCCGGAGTTTTGAAACCACATCGTTGATTGACAGGTTCATGGCGGTGAGTTTTGCCCGGTTCAGCAGCACGTGAATCTGCATTTCATTCGCACCGTAGACCCGGACTTCGCCGACACCGGGGACGGAGGAGAACCGGTCCGCAATCACATCGTCGGCGTAATCATACAGATCATCCTGCGTGCGGTCGCCGACCAGAAATACCTGAGCGACGGTGGTGGCGTTGGTGTCAATTTTTCGAATAACCGGTTCATTGGCTCCGTCGGGAAGGTCTTCCCGGATTCGATTCAAAGCTTCCCGGATGTCGGTGGCGGCGATGTCGACATCGATGCCCATGTTGAATTCGAGCTGAATACGGGCTTCATCTTCCATGGACATACTGGTGATGTGTTTGATCCCGTCCAGGGAGGAGATGGCGTCTTCAATGCGCTTGACGATTTCGACTTCGATTTCCGTCGGACTGGCCCCCTGGTATTCGCAGCGCACGAGCACCATTGGTACTTCCATATTCGGCAGCAGGTCGATGCTGAGCCGGGGATAGAGACTGACTCCGATCATCACCATTACGATGATGAGGGCCGTCATCGCGATCGGCCGTTGGACGGACCATTTGCTTAAGAACATGACCGCCCTCCGTTATTCCGCATTGATTGGCCGAAGCAGGGCGCCGGTGTTTACAAACGTTTGTCCGGTAACTACGAAGCGTTCGTTCAGTAATTTTTCCGCATTGAGTACTTCGCAGTATTTTCCGTCTACGATGCCGCGGGCGACATCAATGCTTTTGGCGCGGTTATCCGGATCGATGGCGTAAACAATATAACGGTCATTGGCCCGCAGCAGCAGGGCATCCGCCGGCAGTCCGTAGGCTTCCTTTTCCTCAAGGATGAGGCTGAGGTCGCACAGGGTGCCGCTGACGAGAGTGATATCCGACGGGACCCGGACTTTAAATTTGAACGTCCGGCTTTCGGGATCGATGCTGGGGGCTTTGTAGGTGACGACGCCTTTGCCTTTGAGTTCTCCATCGAGAAAGAACTGGACGGGGGTATTGCCGACTTTCACCAGATCGTAATAGCTGGCGCTGATGTAACCGATGACCTCCTGGGCTCCGGGATTTTCCAGTCTGAGGACGTTCTGTCCGGTGACGACGTATTCGTTTTCTTCGACGTATTTGTCGGTGACGACGCAATCGAAAGGAGCATGGACGATGGAATCGTCCAGATTCTTCCGGGCGATGACGAGATTGCCTTCCGCCTGTTTCAACTGGGCTTCGGCATTGATGATGGCGGCCTTGGCGTTATTGACGTCGGTTTCCGCTTTTTTGTAATTGGTTTCATAGGTTTCAAATTCACTCTGGCTGGTGGCCTTGGAACTCCACAGCGAGAGGAAACGCTTGTAATCGACTGCGGCTTTTTCTTCCAGAATTTCGGCGCTCTGCAAGGCGATTTTTGCGCTTTCCAGTTCCGCCTGTTTGACTTTGATTTCGTCTTCCCGGAGGGTTACCTGGTTTTTCAGAATCTGGCGGTCGATGCCGAAAAGGACATCGTCTTTTTTGCGTTTGTCGCCTTCATCTACTTTGAGCAGTTCCAGCGTACCGTTGATTTTTGCGGAAATCGTGGCGTATTCGACTGGCCAGACGGTCCCCTGAACCGGGATTTGATGGCGGAATATCCGTTTCTGCAAAGGTTGCAGTGTGACTCGGATTTCACGTTCCGCAACGGCTTTTTTCTCCTCTTTCCCGCACCCGCCGCAATGAATCAGAACAATGCCGATGGCGGCGGTGCACAACAATGAACGCCGGAATTTGTTCATGAATGCTTTCCCCTGCCTTTTTCTAAATGTTTTTTCTGTGATGATTCGATTTAGAATAACACGGGGGAAACGGGTTGCAATGTTCTTGACAGAATCTTGACAATTTTCTGATTCAGCTTCGACAAAAATGCGCGGGACCGGCAGTTTTCTGGGGCTCGTTCACATGGAGCAGGGAATCAGCAAATGGAAACAGGCTCCTTCGCCAGGCCGGGAAACCACGGAAACCGAACCGCCGTGATAGCGGGCGATATGTTTGACGATGGCCAGACCAATGCCGTTGCCCGACTGCCGGGTATGGCGATTGGGAATCCGGTAGAAGCGCTTGAAGATGCGCTCAAGATGTTCCGGGGCAATGCCGCAGCCGTAATCCCGAATGGCGAAGTCCAGCTGATGATCCGGTGTAACCGTGGCGGAAACTTCGATCCGATCGGTGCCGCTGTGCAAAACCGCGTTGATGATCAAATTGTTGAGTGCCTGCTGCAGCAACAGCGAATCGCCGGGAATTTCCAGATTGCAGCATTCTCCGGAGAGCAGCTTGATGCCGGCGGCTTCTGCCGCGGGTCGGCATACTTCGAGCGCGCTGCGGACGATGGCCTGGGGTTGTATGGGAAGGAAATCCTTTTCGGTTCCCCGGCGCATGTTTTCCAGAGAGTTCAAGGTGAGAAAATTCTGCAGCAGAGCATGGAGCCGTTCTGATTGCAGGGTCAGAGTCTGGACACAGCGTTCCTTGTATTCCGGATGGTCAATGGCGCCGTTGTTGATGGCATCGACGGCGCCGATGATGCCGGTCAGGGGCGTTTTCATTTCATGGGAGATGGCGGCGATGAATTCGGTCCGATAGGCTTCGAGTTTCCGGATTTCGGAAAGGTCAGTGACGGAGACAAGTACATATCGATCCCCGTTGCGGGTGAAGGAAACCGCATTGGCAAGCAGCTGAAGCTCTTTGTCGCCATGGCGGACTCGGAACTCCTCCGTTCGTATCCCGGGGCCGTCCGTATGCCGGATCAGTTCCCGAAGTTCCGCGGGGCATTCCGGTGCGCCGGACGCGGTGGGGTCAATACCGGAATAAAAGAGGGCGCAGGCGGTTCGGTTGCATCGTTCGACACGCCCGGTGGAATTGACCAGCAGAATGGCTTCGGTCATGGCGTCAAGAATGGCTTCGCGTTCATTGGCTCCGTCACGCAGGGAGATAATCTGTTTTTTCAATTGTTCGGTCAGACTCTGCAGGCAGAGGGCGATTTCCCGGACGAGACCATGACGGGGAATGTAAATGGGGGATTCCAGTTCTCCGGCGGCGATTTTGGACATGCTGGCGAAAAGGCGGTTCAGCGGCGACCGGACCAGCAGGCAGAAATAAGCGATCAGAACCGCTGTAGAGAGCAGTCCGAGGATCGTCAACATGATCATGCTGCGCCGGGTTTGCTGCATCAACATGGTCATACTGTTGCATTTTGCCGCGGTGAGCAGCAGGTAATCCTGGCCGTCGGTCTGGAAACGGATGGAGTGGTAAACCATGAAGGACTGCAGGGACTGATCATATTTGACCAGGACATCTTCCGGCTGGTTCCGGCGAAACATGCCTTTTACCTGAGGACTGCGCAGATGTTCGGCCAGATAATCCGGAGTGTTTTCGGTTTCGACGAGGGGCCCTTTGCCGCGGGCGATGATTTTGGCAACCACGGGATTGGGGCCGTGGCTGCGGAATAACTGCCGGAGTTTGTCGAGATTGCCGATTTCAAGCTGTTCCTTGCAGAAGCGGACCAGAAAGTAGTTGTTGCGGCGGGTTTCCTCGGCAACTTCGCGGAAATAGGCCTCCTGAAAATTGGCAAGTTGAATATCCAGCAGCACCACCGAGACAATGATGATCACGCCGATGAGGGCGGGAATAAACAGCAGAACCGAATCTTTGCGAATCGTCTTCATTCCGCCGAGATCCGGTATCCGACGCCGCGGACGGTTTCGATGTGATCCGCCCAGTCGCCGAGTTTTTTGCGCAGATTGACGATGTGCATGTCGATGGCGCGTGCAGTGACCGGATAATTGTCGCCTTTGACTTTGCGGATGATCTGATTGCGGGTGAAGACGCGTCCGGGATTGCCGGCAAGGAGAGCGAGCGTATTGAATTCATCCGGAGTGAGAGGTAACGTTTCTCCGTTGAGCTGGGCGCAGTGGGCTTCCAGATCGATTTCCAACAGCCCCAGGGTAATGGTCCGGCTCGGGGGCGATGCCGAATTGCGACTGTTGCGCAGACGGGCTGCAATGCGTGCCGCGAGCACCTTGCTGCTGTAAGGTTTGGAAATATAGTCATCAGCGCCCATTTCAAGGCCGAGCACGATGTCGTTTTCCTCCCCCTTGGCGGTCAACATGATGATCGGGATGTTGGAAAGACCGGGGGTGTTTTTCAAACAGCGGCAAACGGTGAGACCGTCGATTTCCGGGAGCATGACGTCGAGCAGAATCAGATCCGGGACGATGCGAGCGGCAAGTGCGAGACCTTCGCGGCCGTCACCGGCGCAGAAAACCTGTTGATAGCCGTTCATATTGAGGTTCATTTTCGTCATGTCGCGGATGGAGGGATCATCCTCGATCATCAGAATTTTGGGATTGCTGCTCAATGTATTTCTCCTGAGGAGGGAATGTTGTCTGGAAAGTACAATAATTTCAAGAGGTCATTTTGTCAAGCGGCAAATATTGGCCGGAAAGGGCCGGAAGCAGCTGGAAAAATTTCCGATGAAACAGGTTCAGGGGGAAGAGACGAATTGATTTTCTCGGGAGGGAATGGTATGGTATGCCTGAAATGGTTGGACGGCAGACGCTGTTTTCATGAGAGGCCTATCGCGATTTTTTACCCTGCGCCGCAGCAGAGTATGTCGGCGGTCCTCCTTGATCTGACGGCATAGGAACTTTCGAATAGTTGAAGAGAACCTTAAGGCGGCTTCATGCCCCGGGGGGCATGGTTCCTTTTTTGAAACGAGTGATGGGGGGCGGATCGTGAAGCGCATTTTGCCATCCATCGAAGACTTCTATCCTGCTTGATGCGGAACTTGAAGCAGCGGCGATGAGAGGGGAACAGAATTTTTCATTCGCGTTCCGAACGCAGGGCGTGTGGAGAGAAGAAGCAGAGAAAAAAACGATCAAAGAGGGTGAATCATGGGTTTGCATAACGGGACTTCCGGAGGAAAAACAGCCGGAACAGAACTTCCGGAATCCCCCCGGCTCCGGTTGCGGGAAATGACTGAAGCGGACCTGCCTGTTCTGGCGGATATGCTTCAGGATCCGGAAGTGATGTATGCCTGGGAGCGGACGTTTTCCGACAGCGAAGTACGGGGGTGGCTGGAACGCAATCAGGCACGTTACCGGCAGTACGGTTATGGTTACTGGCTGGCCTGCCGCCGGGAAGACGGAGAAGTGGTGGGACAGATCGGCTTGCTGCCGGAGGAAATCGAAGGCCGGATGCATGTTGGTATCGGATGGATGCTGCGTCGGAAATTCATGAAAATGGGGTTTGCTTCGGAAGGGGGGCGGGCGTGTCTGGAGTATGCATTTCGGCGATTGCGGGTCGGAAGGGTGGTGGCGGACATAAGACCCGGAAACCGGACCAGCCGCCGGGTGGCGGAACGATTGGGGATGCTGCTTTGCGGAGAATACGACAAAACGGTGGGGGATGTCGTGATGCCGCACCTGCTTTATTATTGCCGTTCGCCGCTGGTTGAAGTGGAAAACTATGATCCGGACTGGCCACAGCAATTCGAACAACTGCGACTGCTGCTGACACCGGTATTGCAGCGGTTCGGCGGCCGGCTGGAGCATGTCGGAAGTACGGCGGTTCCCGGGTTGGCAGCCAAGCCGGTGATTGACGCCGATTACATTTTGCCGGAGTCCGGATGGTCATCGGAACTGGCGGCGGCATTGCGCGTATGTGGTTTTTTCCATCGCGGTGACGGGGGGCTGCCGGGGCGGGAGATGTTCACGGAAAGTATGCAGCTGGACTTTCGGCATAATTTCTATGTTTGTATGCCGGACGGCGTGCATTTGCGCAACCACTTACTGCTTCGGGACTATCTGCGCAATCATCCGGAGGAGGCGGCTTGTTATGGCGCATGCAAGCGCCGTCTGGCCGGACTTTTCCCCGAAAATGTGGACGCATATTGTGCCGGGAAGTCCGAACTGTTGGAGCAGATGCTGATTGCCGCCGGTATGGATCCAACGCCGGCGGCGATGATCCGGCGTCTCAATGAAATGCCGGCTGTCTGAAAATGAAGACTGCAGGCAGTATCTGTCCCCCTTTCCGTGGCGGGAGAAGGGGGGCGTTGTTGCTGCCTGGTCAGAAATGCGTCAATGGTTTCTGACCGATGGGGTAGACGTGGAAGCCGATCCGGAAGAGCACGTCCGGATCCAGCAGATTTCGGCCGTCGAAAAGGAAAGCGGGTTTCTCCATCCGTTCGAAAATGCGTTGGTAATCCAGCTCCCGGAAGCACTTCCAGTCGGTCATGATTACCAGCGCGTGCGCGCCTTCCGCCGCCTCGTAGGGATCTTCGCAGTAGGTGATGTCTCCTGCTGCATCCTGCAGATCCATCCGGGCATTGTCCAGCGCTTTCGGATCGTGAATGCGGATTCTCGCCCGTTCCTCCAGCAGCTGACGGCAGACCGTAATTGCCGGAGACTCGCGAGTATCGCCGGTATCCGCCTTGAAGGCGAAGCCCAGAATTGCGATCTTTTTGTCCGCCACTGTGTTGAACATTGCTGAAAGCATTGTTCCGACAAAGCGCCTGGCCTGAAAATCGTTCATGCGAACCACCTGTTCCCAGTAGGCCGCCACCTCCGGAAGACCATAATATTCGCAGAGATAAATCAGGTTGAGGATATCTTTTTTGAAACAGGATCCGCCGAATCCAATGCCGGCTTTCAGAAATTTCGGACCGATGCGGCTGTCGCGTCCGGCGGCACGGGTGACTTCGTCAATATTTGCTCCGGTTTTTTCACAGAGTGCGGAGATGCTGTTGACGGAGGAGACCCGTTGTGCCAGCAGCGCATTGGAGACCAGTTTGGTCAGTTCGCTCGACCACAGATTGGTGGTGATGATCCGCTCACGCGGTACCCAGTGTGCATAGATTTGGGCTACTTCTTCAATGGCGGATGTCTCCATGCCGCCGATCAGGACCCGGTCCGGATGGAGAAGGTCTTCGATGGCGGTGCCTTCCGCCAGGAATTCCGGATTGGAGACGATCCGGAATTTCAATCCGCGGGTGTTGGAATGCAGCACCCGGCTGAGCGCTTGAGCGGTGCGGACCGGCAGGGTACTTTTTTCCACGACGATCTTGTCCGAATCGGCGTGTTCGAGAATACTGCGGGCGGTTTTTTCCAGATATTGCAGATCCGCCGCCTTGCCTGCGCCCGCGCCGAAGGTCTTGGTCGGCGTATTGACGCTGACGAAAATAATGTCCGCGGCTTTGATTGCCCCCGGGATGTCGGTCGAATAAAATAGATTCCGGCCCCGGCAGCGTCGAACCACCGCCTCCAGACCAGGTTCATAAATCGGGAGCGTATCCGAATTCCACGCGGCGATGCGTTGTTCATTGATATCTACGACTGTGACCATAAGATCCGGGCATTGATCGGCGATGACCGCCATGGTCGGGCCGCCGACGTAGCCGGCACCGATACAGAGAATCCGTTTCATTCCGCGGAACACTTCCTTCCTGATTCGATTAAAAATTTCCGTTCTGGGTACAGAAATCCGGGTCTTCCCGAA
>CALXOD010000040.1 GCA_944389925.1 uncultured Victivallaceae bacterium
TGCCGAAAGAAGTCATGGAGAAGGCTCAGGCGGAGTTCTGCGATTATCAGAATTCCGGCAGCGGGATTCTGGAGCTCAGCCATCGCGGTAAGTTTTTTGCGCCGGTGATGGAGCGCGCCGAGCAGAATATCCGGGAGCTGATGAATATTTCCGATGATTACGCGGTCTGCTTTGTGCAGGGGGGGGCAAGCATGCAGTTCGCCATGGTGCCGATGAATCTCCTGAATGGCGGCACCGCCGATTACATCGATACCGGGGTATGGTCGGCCAAGGCAGCCAAGGAAGCCAAGCTGTTCGGCAACGTCAACATGGCCGCATCGAGCAAGGAATCCAAATATGACCATATTCCGGCCCAGTCGGAATGGAAATTGACGCCGGGTGCGGCCTATATGCATATTACCAGCAACAACACCGTTGCCGGTTCCCAGTACCGGGTGCTGCCGAAGGCGCCGGCCGGCGTGCCGCTGATCGCGGACATGTCCAGCGACATCATGTCGCGGGTGTTTGACGTAAATGATTTCGGCCTGATTTACGCCGGGGCGCAGAAGAATCTCGGCCCGAGCGGGGTAGCGGTGGTGATCATCCGCCGGGATCTGCTGGAACGGACCACCGACCGGGTGCCGACCATGTTGAAGTACTCGACCTACAGCGAAAATGCGTCGATGTTCAACACTCCGCCGACTTTTGCAGTTTATATGCTGGCGCTGGTGACGGATCACTTCAAGGCAATGGGCGGCATCGCCGAAATTGAAAAACTGAACGATGCCAAGGCTGAAAAACTGTACGGCTATCTGGACAGCACCGATTTCTTCCGTACTCCGGTGGCGAAGGCGGACCGCTCGCGTATGAATGTGGTCTTCCGGACGCCGAGTGACGAACTGGATGCGAAATTCGTCAAGGAAGCGACTGCCGCCGGGCTGACAGATCTGAAAGGCCATCGGTTGGTCGGCGGCTGCCGGGCAAGCATTTACAATGCGATGCCGATGGCGGGCGTGGATGCGTTGATCGAATTTATGAAAGAATTCGTCCGCGTGAACGGCTGACGGGGAAACCGCAGGTTCGAATGGAACGCCGCGGGGCGGAGAAATTCCGGCCCGCGGCTTTTTTTGTGAGAAACGGAATGGTGGATGGCGGCACATGTCGGTGCCGCCGCCCGCGGCGTCATTCTTCAATCAGCTTGAAGTCGTAGATCGAATTCCAATCGTTCTGATTGTTGCCGTAACCGTTGAACCGGATCTGACGGACGGTTTCCGGCGGGAAGGAATACGTTTCCATCTGTTCGGTTTTACCGGAACTCTGGCCCTTGTACACGGTGTGCCAGTCGCGACCGTCGGGAGAGCATTCCAGGGAGAAATTCGCTACCCGGCTCGAGCCGGAAAGCCATCGGATCCCGATCCCTTTGAGTTTCATCGGCCGGCTCAGGACCAGTTTGAACCAGGTATCCCGTCCGCTTCCCGCCCAGTAGGTGCTTTTCCGGGGGCGGGAGGAGAGCATTTCAAAAATTTCATCCTGATTGGCATTTTTGTTCGACTCCGCCCACAGGACCGGCTGGTTCCGGCGATACGGCGCCGGGCTGAAAGCCACGCTGTTGTTGATCGTGTCGCTGTTCAGCCGGGAATGAGTCAGGGCCGCAACGACATGGGCCGGCAGATACCAGACCCCGTTGACCCGTTCCGCCCGGTTCCGCATGGAGAAATTGATGCCGTCAATGGTGAAATCCGTGCTGTAATTGCTGAAGACCGCCTTGCGGCCCTGCAACTCCACCGTCAGCATGCCGTCCGCGCTCTTCGTTTCCACGCCCAGCGCGCGGAAGACAGCTTCGGCGGGAACCAGCGGACCATCGGAAGAACGTTTGAGAGTGCCGGGCACGACCTTGCCGTTGACCATGACGGCATTTTCTGGAATGGTGCCGGTTTCCGGCGGCATGAAGGCAGGATCCTCGGTCAGCGCGGGCGCGCCCGGGGCAGTTCCCGGAGCAACGGTGTAACGCTCCGGTGTCGCAACGAAGAAGAGGGTGTTTTTCCCGGCTTCCACCTGGGCATTGTACAAGGCTTTGCCATCGGGCGTGGTGATGTGCCATTCGCCGGGTTTGAGTCCGGTCAGCAGGATCTGATACTGGTCTTTGCCGGCCGGAGCAACGACGTTGAAGGGTTTTTCCCGCAGCGTCGTTCCTTTCACGAGCGTTACCACCCGATCGGCGAGCGTAACGGTGTAAATGCCGTCCGTTTCCGTGTATGCCACCGGGAGTGGCTGCGAATCGCCGTCCACGGTCTGGAGAACGGTGAGGAACACGTCGTTCTGGGCCGGTTTCACCGGCGAGAACATCAGCCGGGTGCCGGCGGCTTCCGGTGCGGAATACGGCGGGGTAAATTTCATGCCGAAGACGCTGTTGGCGTCGGCACCGCTCAGCACTTCCAGCTTCCGGTCGGCGGGGCGGGGCAGGAGCATGTTGACATGTACCTTGCCCACCAGTCCGAGAGTGGAGTTGTGCAAGATCGCACCTTCCGGGGTGGTTTCCGGCGGATTGAGCGTGTTGAGCTGCCAGTATTTCTTGAATTCGGCCCGGGCGGTAGTCATGTCATCAAAGATGAGGATGGCCGCGGGTACTTTTTCGTTGCCGAGGTTCAGGAAACAGAAACTGCGTACATAGTCGGTGATTTTATTCGAATAGGCGCCTTTCAGATTGACGGAAAAATAGCTGTAGAACGGTCGCATCGGGGAGGGGCCGAAACTGCAGGAGATTTTTCTGCCGTTATGAAAGCGCGGATTGTTGAGCGCCTCTTCGGGGGTGATCGGAAAACTCTGGTTGAAGCGTACTCCGCCGTCGTTGGCCGGAGTCGACAGGAATTTTTCTGAAGGATCGACCGCAAGCATCATCGACTGCGCAATGGAGCGCTTGTTGAAGTTCATGTCATAAGGTGTACCGTAAAAGCGGTACAGTCCCAGTTTGGCCGCCTGCAGGCCGCGGTAATAGAGTTGAAATGAACCCGCGTCGGCGTGTTGATGGTTGCCGAAGTGGACACCGCCGCCTTTGATTTCCGCCACCACGTCGGAGGAGCCACTGCCGATGTTCCAGCCGGTACGGGCTACCATGCCGCTGAGGACCGGGCCGAAATCGATGGTCAGCGGCAGCGAGCGCAGCGACGATTCCGGTTTGAGGTCCGGATTGTTCAGCAGCAGAAAGAGTACCGGATCGTAATAGAGATTGCCCTGGCGGAAAAATTCTCCTTTGCAGACGGGATTGTCGGCATAGGTGTAGCAGAGGAAGGTGGTCAGCGGGGCGCCCCAGTATTTGGCATTGACCAGGCCATCGCCGTCACGCAGCATGCCGCCGTCGGGCATGCGCATATACAGCCAGTACTTGTAAACGTCTTTGATGTTGTCATCGAAGACCGGACGGTTGAGCATGCGTCGGAAAATCCAGGCGGCATGCATGTCCCAGCTGAAGCGGTAGGAGCCGTAACCGATGCCCTGATTATGGCGGGGAGACTGGTATTCGAACTTCCGCATGGGGACAAGTTCTTCGAGGATTTTGTACGCACAGTACTGGTACGGCAGCGGGTCTTCGTCATAAATGGCGATGGCCATGGAGAGCAGGTCGCGGTTGACCTGGGCTTCATTGCCGTGGCCGTTGACGATACTCTGGAGGAAGGGCGGCCAGCCGTTTTCCATGTCGTCGGCGAGGCGCATCATATTTTTACGGATGGTGTTGCGTTCTTCCGGACTCATCAGATCGTAGCACCAGTCGTAGACGCGTGCGGCCGAGAACAGGGCGGAACCGATTTCGCGGGTGATGTCGAGGAGGTTGCCGAATTCAACGTGGCTGATGTAATCACAGGTCAGCTGGACGGCTTCCCGGCCGATTTTTCTGTCGCCGGTCATGAGGTAATAAAAGGCTTTCCAGGCGGCGGCGTTTTCCAGTCCTGTATTGTATTTTACTTCGGCATTGGGATCGAATTTGAATTCAAAAGGTTTTTCTGCAACGGTTTTGAGGCGGTTCCAGTAGGGCAGATTTTCCGGTTTTTCCAGATTGGCGCGCACCTGTTCCAGGGTGGCGGGGGTGATCAGCAGCCGGGGATGAGTCGGCGGCGGCGTCAAGGTCGGCTTATAATTCTGTGCGGCCTTCGGCACGGCAGGAGGAACATAGGGGGCCAGTTCCACATAGTCAAGCTGAAGTCCTTCCGGCAGCCAGAGTTTCAGCTGCTGATCCCGGCCGCTGAATTCAAATTTACCGGCCGTCTGGATGCAGGAATCCGGGCGGCTCCAGGGCACGAATACTACCCGCTCCGTGGGGCGTTGATCATCGATCTGGATTTTCATGAACATGGAGGCAAATTTGGAACCGGCCTGACGCATTTGCTCCGCACCTTTTGCGTTGGTGGCGGCATGGGTACGCAGTACGTAGCGGCCGGAGCGCGGTGCCTGAATTCGGAACGTTAAGTCGGGAGGTGCATCTTTTTTGCCCGTGGAGGACGGCTGACCGTCTTTCAGGGCGACGCCGCGGCCACCCTGCAGGTTATTACGGGAAATGATTTCAGCGGTTTGGGGGTTCAGCTCGGCACTCTCCGCTTCCAGCCGCCGGGGCGCGGTGCGGGGGCGGACTCCGGTAGGTGCAGGGAAGGGTGTGTCGGAGGCCTCGAGCTTGAAATTCCGAATCAGAATGGTTCCGGTCGGGCTCTTGTGGGAATAAATGTAAACAATCAGTTTGGTGGCGCCGTTCGGGACCTGAATATCGTTGATGGTGGTGAAAAACTTTTGCCCGGCATCGGCAGCGATGACTTCCGCCTTGCTCTGGCGGGGCTGGGGAAAGGTGAATTGAAGCCGGAACGCGGTCTCTCCTTCTGGAGCTCCCGGTGGGACGGCGGCCTCCAGAGAGGCGCGCAGCCAGCTGCCCGGTTTGACGGTAAATTCACGGGAAAAACCGATTTCTCCCGGGCCGTCGTCTTCCAGTCGAACGGCTTTACCTGATCCTTCAAAGCGGATAGTGCCGGAACTGCCGTCGATTTGAGTACGATAGAGCTTCCATCCCGCTGGTGCTCCGTCTTTGCCGGGTCCCTGGTTCAAAGCATCCTGGAACAGAACGGACGGCGCGGCCGCAACGCCGAAGGCGGCGGTGGCCAACAAAGTTCCCAACCATCGTGTGCGCATGAAAAACACTTGCTCCCTGTTTGCAGGTTCCGGGCAACGCCCACATCTTTTTACGGAAAAAATCTGCTGAAATTCTACATTACAACGCCCGTAACCGGTTGTCAAGTTCGAGAACTGTTCCAGGCCGGACTGATCCCCCAAGATCATTGCTCGGGAGAAATAAAAAAAGGAAAACCTTTTTCCCCTAAAAGGTTTTCCTCATCTTGTCCGCACGGCCGTCAGCCGTGATTTTTCAGATTTCAGTTCTGAGAGGTAGTCACGTCACGCAATGGTGTTGCCTGATGGGTCTGAACCTTATCCAGAAATTTTACCAGCTGCACGTCGATTTTCGCGATGGCTTCGTCGATGACCTTGTACATGTCATAACCTTCGGCGGCGGCCGCCGCGTCATGTCCTTTGTAATTGACGACAAAATCGGCTCGGCAGCGGTTTTTATCAACAGCGAGAACCGCGGACGCGGCAATGATTTTCAGCGACTTGCCCTCGAAGACGGCGAGCAGTTTTTCCTCGACGGCTTTTCTCAGGCTGTCGGTAATGTCGAAATGACGACCGGTGATTGTGAGTTGCATAAGATGCGCCTCCCTGTTATGGTTGCCATGGCGTTTCGGCCAGGCGGCCGAAACGACCTTGCCGGGCGACCGTCCTCTCCTCGCAGAACGGTTCCGGCATCTTCAAAATTTTTTACATGGTGAACTGCGGGCCGAGATAAATTTCCCGTGCCCGTTCATCATTCACCAGAAAATCCTGATCTCCTTCCAGGAGCACCTGCCCCTGACACATCAGATAAGCCCGATCCACCACCGACAATGTTTCGCGAACATTGTGGTCGGTAATAAGGATACCGAGATTGCGTTGCTTCAGCTGGAGAATAATCTGCTGCACGTCGTAGACCGCCAGCGGGTCGACCCCGCTGAATGGTTCATCCAGCATGATGAACAAGGGATTGGTCACCAGCGCCCGGGTGATTTCCAGCCGTCGCCGTTCGCCCCCGGAAAGCGTCATGGCCTTTTGTTTGGCCAGCCGGGTCAATTCCAGCTCATCCAGGAGTTCCTTGAGGCGCTGCCGGCGCTCAGCCCGAGTGATATCCAATGTCTCGAGGATGGCCATGATGTTCTCTTCCACCGTCAATTTGCGGAAAATCGACGGCTCCTGAGCCAGATACCCCATCCCCATTCTGGCTCGCCGGTACATCGGCATCTGGGTAATGTCCACGCCGCGGAATGTAACCGAACCGGAATCGGGGCGGATCAACCCCATGACCATGTAAAAACTGGTCGTTTTTCCCGCGCCGTTCGGGCCGAGCAGACCGACCACTTCTCCGGCACGAACATGGAGCGATACATCGTTGACGACCCGCCGCCCGTGATAGGTTTTCACCAGATGGGAGGCCTGGATCAGTGTCTCGTGATTGGTTTCCGACATCTTGCCTCTATCGTTTCCGGCAGACATGCCGCCGGGAAAGTCAAACATTTCTTTACCTGGAGATAATGTAGAAGCAGTTTCCGAAAAATGCAAGGTGCTTTTCCGAAAATGCCTGTTCCCCGCCATCAAAGCTGAAGGGAATTCAGATTTTTTACCTCCAGAGACACCTGTTCGTCGATGGTAGCCCGTTCGCTGGCGAGATCGACCCGGATGCGTTTCCCTTTCATGCGTCCCTGTGCCGGATCCTCCAGAATCGGCAGTTCCTGTGGTGTGCCGGTCAGTGTCACGGTACGGTCGGCCACGGTGTAGTGGGCCCGGTCGCCGATGGCGCGCTGGATACCGGACGGCAGTTTTCGCACGATGGTCACGTGATGTTGTGCGATTACATCGGTCAGCTCCCGGGTATCGCCGATGCCGATGGTGTTCGGCACTTCCGTCGCCGTGGCGGCAAAGGGATCGCGGTCAATGTCGTCGATCGGCGGCGTTGCGGGAACAGCGCCCGGTGTAACGGCGCGGGCGTGGAGATAAAGCGAATCACAATCCAGCGTCGCCCGTGGTTCCTCCACCCGGACCTTGCCGTGGAACTCCGAAACGTTTTTGAGCAGATCTACCTGACCGCGGTCGGCGGTCAAGGTGGTTATACCGCCCGTTCCCTGCAGGAGCGAACCGGCGACCGGATCGGTGGTTGTCGCGTTCTGTTCCGCATCGGTTTTTGCCTGAGTGAGGGTGTCGGAACGGCTTTCCAGGCGGACATTCCCATCCGTATTGATCCGGATCAGCTGAGTTTTACCGGATTGCAGGGCGCCTGGCTCCGGCGTGTCACCGGAAGCTTGCTGGAAATGAAGCGTCAGTACATCACAGTCCAGTTTCATGCGTTTTTCTTCGGCATGTACCTTCCCGGTACAGACGATTCGATCCAGCAGCTTGTTGCCGGAATTTCCGGAACCAAGGCCGAGGGTGCTGCTGTCGGCAGCGGGCACGGTATTTCCTTCAACTTTTTCACCGGGAGCGTTTTTCAGGTGAATTTTCATTTCGTCACAGTCCAGCGTCATGCGGGGGTGGCGGACCTTCACGTT
>CALXOD010000041.1 GCA_944389925.1 uncultured Victivallaceae bacterium
AGTAAAAAAGCACCACAAAAAACAAAAAATAAACCCCCAGGAAAAAAAACACATTTTTTTTTTTATGAAATAAATTACAGTATTGGGAAAATATGCCTCTTTTTTTTTTTTTTGCAAACGGAATGCCGGGAATCATGAGTAAAAAATTCGACTTGCTGATCGCCGCCGGTGAAAAATCGGCCCTGATGCGTTATGCTACTGCGTTCGCCACTCCAGACGATTATCTTTATTTCCGGAGCGACGAAGAGGCCGGGATGATCGTCTCCCCGCTGGAATACGGCCGGGCCCTCTCCGAAAAGCGTCCTGACGTGACCTTGTACGGTTATGATGACTTTCCCTCTGCCGCAGATCACTCCCTGGTCTCACTGGCGCTTGCACTGGCCCGGTCGCGAAACATCACGGAATTCCGAGTCCCGGCGGATTTCCCCTTATTAATGGCCGACCGGCTGCGGGCAGCGGGACTACGTGTGACCCCTGATTCCGGATCATTCTTTCCGGAGCGGGAATTCAAGCGTGAAGACGAAATCCGCGAAATTACCCAAGCCCTGCGACTCGCCGAAGACGCAGTGCGGGCCGCCTGCCGGGTCATCGCCGAATCCACCGTGGCCGCTGACCGGACACTGTGTTACGAAGGAGAAACGCTTACCTCCGAGAAACTGCGCGGCATCATTGATCTGGTACTGGTCGCCGGCGGCGCTCAGCCCACCGGTACCATCGCCGCCGGCGGTCTCCAGAGTGCTGAACCGCATAATCCCGGCAGTGGCCCTCTGTATGCCGGTACCCCGATTGTGATGGATGTGTTTCCCCGGCTGGCATCCAGCGGGTACTGGGGAGACCTCACCCGGACCGTTTTCAAAACGCCGCCGCCGGATCGGGTATTGGCGGCCTATCGCGCGGTTCGAGAAGCCCGCGAACGTTGCAAAGCCATGCTGCGTCCCGGCGTCATTCCTGCCCGGGTTCACGAAGAGGCGGTGCGGATTCTGACCGAAGCGGGATTCCACACTGGACGGGAGGGGGACCGGGATTTCGGATTTTTCCATGGTCTGGGGCATGGAGTCGGTCTGGAAATCCACGAAGCACCGCGGCTCGCGCCGCGTGCCACCTCCCCGCTCCAGGGCGGTGAAGTCGTAACAGTGGAGCCGGGCCTGTATTATCCGGAATGGGGCGGGATCCGCCTGGAGGATCTGGTGGTCATCCGTCCGGATGGGGCTGAGTGCCTGACCAGCCTGGAAGATATTGCGGTCATTGACTGATGCTGAATCTTCCGCCTTATCTGCCGGGCCCGATGGAAGGAATCATGCATCCGGCATGGATTCGGGCCGCCGGATACTGGGAACTGGCCGAACATTGGATCACTCCGTTCTTCCGCCTTTCCGCTGAATTGCCGCAACAACGTCTGTTGCGGGCTTTTTTGACGCCTTTTTCCTTCTCGAAGAAACCGATCACCGTTCAACTGATGGGAACGGATCCGGGGTTGCTGGCGGAAGCGGCGGCGGCTTTTATCGAGCTGGGCGCAGCGGGAATCGATTTCAACTTCGGCTGCCCCAGTCGCCGGGTCGTTTCCGGAAACGCCGGCGGTGGTGCATTGAAAAATCCGCAATGGATGCGCAAGATTCTTGCGACCACTCGCAGAATGCTCCCCACAGCGATACCAGTCAGCGCCAAGATCCGAACTGGCTGGCATTCTCCGGAGGAAATGGATCGAATAATTCCGGAAATTCTCTCCGATGGTGCGGTTAGTTTTCTGACGGTTCACTTCCGTACCGTTACGGAACAGTATCAGCCGGTTCCCGGCAGAGAACGACGTTGGGCCCGGGCAATTCAGCTTGCCGCCGGTATTCCGGTTGTTCTGAATGGAGATCTCGCTACCGTATCGGAATTACAGCAGTTCCCCCTGCAGCTCGGTGCCGCAGGAGCAATGGCAGCACGCGGATTCCTGCGTGATCCCTGGCTGCTCCGACGGGCAGCAGCAAAAAGTGCTCCGGATCCGGAAACCGGCAGACAACATTTTTTCGAAACGGTCATAGCAGAGGCGGAAACAGAAGGAGGCTTGTTCGCTGGTCGTGCAATTGAATTGAGCAATTTTCTCTGGGGAAAAGCCAACCCCTATTTCGAAGCTTTAAAGCACTGCCATCATGCAGTTACTCTGCAAGAACTGCCCTCTTTGAAAGCTTCGGATCAAGAGTATTCCGCTCCGCACGCCGCGCACTGAGAGCGATGCCGATCATCAGGCACCCTCCAATCATAGAACTTCCGCCATAGCTGATAAACGGCAACGTCAGACCGGTCGGCGGCAACAGCCCCACATTGACGCTGATATGGATCAATGCCTGAATCGCCAGCATCAAAGCCCCCCCTGCCAGATAAAATCGTGCCTCCCCTTGTAAATCTTCCCGGCCTGCCTCATGCATCAGAAAATAAAACAGCAATACGAAAAATGCCGATACCGGCAACGTCCCGATCAATCCCAGTGTCTCCGCCATGGTTGCATAAGCCGAGTCATTATACGCCAGAGGCAAATAAGCATTGCTCCAGAATGCCTGTCCCAGTTTCGCACCGAACCAGTGTCCGTGAGCAATCGCCAACTGAAATTGCCGAATATGCCAGCCGCTTCCGGTCGGATCCGCATCCGGGCAGAGAAATCCCACCAGCCGCCGCATCGCGTAGGGGTTGCTCAAAACAAACAGCACCCCCATGCCCGACACTACCGCAGCACACCATCCAACGTGTCGCCAGTCCGCCCCCTGCAAGATCAGCAATGCCCCCAACGTCAGCATATACACCACGGCAGTCCCGAAATCCGGTTGTATCCAGACCGGAAGAATCACCGCGGCTGCCAGCAACGCCATCATTCCCATATTTTTCCGAGACGGACGCCCCGGTTTAGCAGCCTCCACCGCAAGCAGCAACAGAAAAACCGGTTTGGCAATTTCGGAGGGTTGCAACAGAAAATCTCCCAGGGAAAACCATCCCTGCATCCCATTAATACGCACGCCCCAGACCGGCAGCAATACCAGCGCCCCAATCGCCAGCAACGCATACCCCCAACGTGCCCGGACGTGAACTGCGAAGGGAATGCTGGCGGCAATCGCCATGACCCCGGCTCCAATAATCGCAAATAAGAACTGCCGAGCAGCCATTCCCATTGGTTCCGTCGCTCCGGATTGCGCACTGACAATCGTCAACAATCCCCAGAGCACCAGAAGAAAGACCATTCCCGGAATGGCCATACCGCAAGTGCTGTCGGACCAGCGGGAAGCCTTGGGTTGTTTCAACATTTTCCCTGACTCCATTTGATTCTCTCATACGATAGCGTCATAAGTGCTGAAATCAAGGGGTTGCATAGCAGCAAAAAAAGAACCCGATCGTGTGCGAATCGATCGGGTTCTGCAAAAAAATTTCCGGCACCGTGCTACTCTCCCACAGTCAAA
>CALXOD010000042.1 GCA_944389925.1 uncultured Victivallaceae bacterium
TCCATACACGCCGCCAGCGATTCCGCAGGCCGCCCGGGAATATCAGCCCAAAGTCCTGCCGCCGAAAACCCGTCCCCGGATTTTCATGACCCAGGAATCCCTGCCGCGTATCCGCGAAAACCTCACCGTCGGCGAAAACCGGCCACTCTGGGAACGGGTTTCGAAAACAGCACGAACCCCCTTCAAATTTGAATATGAACCTTCAGAAGAGGTCGGTTCTCGCTATGATCTGGAAGCAGCGGTTCGTGCCAAAGCCTTCTACTACCAGATGACCGGAGATCGGAAAATCGGCCGGGAAGCCTGCGATCTGATTCTCGCCTATCTGCCCCGGGCGGAATTCGGCAACATTCTGGACGTAACCCGTCCCATCGGACGGGCGGTGTATGCCGGCGCCATGACCTATGATTACTGTTATGACCTGCTGACGCCGGAAGAACGGGCAATCATCCGCAAGCACATGCTGCGTCTGGCGACTGCCATGGAATGCGGCTGGCCGCCGTTCGGACAGACGATCATTCGCGGGCACGGCAGTGAAATGCAAATTAACCGTGATCTCTGTTCCATGGGTATCGCCATCTATGACGAAGATCCCGAACCCTATCGACTCTGCGCCTACCGAATCTGGGAGGAGCTGATCCCCATGCGGGCAATTGAATATGCATCCCCCCGCCACAATCAGGGCATCAACTATTCTTACTATCGGCATCTCTGTGAAATGCACGCGGTCTGGCTTACTTATCGCCTGGCCGGAAAAGAACAGTTCAATCCAGACATCAAAGGAATCGGTAAATATTTCCTTTACATGCGTCTGCCGAATGGAGAAATGCTGCGTGACGGCGATGGTTTCCCCAAACCGGGAGAATACCGTCAGGTTCCGCTCCTGTTCATGCTGATCTCCAACTATGCCAAAGATCCGGTTCTCAAAGGTGAATTTCTGCTGCGGCAGAAGGGTATGCACCGTACGCTCGAAGAATTCGGCCTGCTTATCAACGATCCGACACTTCCGGTGGAAGAAACTTCGGCCTCTCTGCCGCAGACTATTGATTTCGGTAAAATCACCGGAGGCATGGTGGCTCGGACCGGCTGGACTATGGGTGATAAGAGCGATGACGTAATTGTGGAAGTTAAAGGCGGTGGCTATAATTTCGGCGACCATCAGCATGCCGATGCAGGAGCTTTTCAGATTTTCTACCGTGGTTTTCTGGCGGGTGACCTCGGCATCTACCGGTTCTATGGAACGCCCTACGACATGTCGTTCAACAAGCGCTCCATCGCTCACAGCATGATGCGGATCATCGATCCGGCCGAACCGCTTTACCGCGATTTCGTCAACGACGGCGGGACCCGCTACTTCCAACGGCCGCCGGAAACGCTGCAAGATGCCATGGAAAATCCGCGCTACCGCAACGGTACTGTCCGCTATTGCGACTTCGGACCGGATGCTCACAAGCCGGATTACAGTGTCTGGTCGGGTGATCTTACCAGTGCCTACTCCGACAAAGTGCAATCCTATCAGCGCACCTTCTGCTTCCTGAATCTGAAACGTCCGGACTATCCGGCAGTCGTTATCATCGCTGATGATATGACCGGAAAAAATCCTGATTTTCAGAAAATCTGGCAGGTAAATACCCTCCAGCGCCCCCTGGTGGATGGCAACGACCTGATTTTGCACAATCAATTCGGAGGCCGTACGGGCCGGGCGTATTTCCGCATGCTGCTTCCCGCACCGCAGAACCGGAATATGAAAATTCTGGAAGGCGATGCCGTCCGTACCGTCTCCGGCCAGACATTGCCCCTGCCGGCAGGCGCGGACTCCCTGCCTGAGGCCAACGGGTATCGGGTAGAAATCACGCCTCGTACGGCCCAGGCTCAGGATCGTTTCCTGACCGTGTTGCAGTTGGCGGACGGCGATCGGAAACCTCTGCCGCTGAACTGGCAGGAACTGCCTGCGGGATATCTCCTGTGCGTGGCGGACCGGGCGGTTCTGCTCGGCAAAAGCAAGGAATTCATCCAGACCCCCGTGGAATTGACTTTGCCTGCCGGTGCTGAACGCCAGCTGTTGCTGTGCGATCTGGCTGCCGGGAAATGGAAAATTTCCGGAGGCGATCTTGGCGAACGCACGTTCGATGTGCAGGCGGGCAAACACACTGCCTTCCTGCAGGCGGGGCCGGGCAAATATATACTGACTCCGATCCGATAATCCCGAAATTGCCGCCCGTTCCCGGTCCGAACCGTCCGGGACGGGCGAAAGGCAATACGCAACAATCATTACCCGTTCGGGGAGAGCCTTGCCAACTCCCTGGACGGGCTTATTCTTTCTTGAGCATGTACGGTGCCACCGGCACCATTTTTTGTGAACCGCCTTCGAACACAGCAGAGACCTCCCGCTTCTGCTGCCGATAGGCCAAAGGCGAGAGCCCAAATTGCTGCCGGAAACATTGTGAAAAGGAACTGATTCCGACAAAACCACATCGTTCAGCAATCTCCTGAATCTGCAACTGTGTTGTATGCAGCAGCAGTTGCGCCTGTTCCATTCGTTTCTGCCGCAGAACGCTCCGGAATGTCCGCCCGAATGTCCGACAATATTTAGCGCTCAGATATTTCGGTGTCAGTCCCAATGTCGCCGCCAGTTGTTCCAGGTGAAAAGCCGGATCTCCGATATGCATCATCAATTGTCGTTCCATTGCTTCGGCGACCGCATCACGTCGGCCTGCTTCCACCGACTTCCGATGATGGTTCGCCCGAAAATGTTCCAGCAATGAATACAGCAAATGAAACAATTTAAAGGGACGGCCAGCTTCCATACCAGGCACATGCAGCATCTCCTGCAACTCATTGTACTGTTCCTGATACTGTTGCGTGTCATGAGGAGAAAGGCGGCACCATGCAAGCGGCGGACATTTCTCTTCCGCCATCCCCAACAGCACTTGAAGCGGAAACAATGCCTCCGTCCCCTTTTCATCAACCAGACGGAACAACAATCCTATATGCTCAAAACGTTCCTGTGCCAGCTGCCGGAACTGATGCTTCAGATCCGGATTGATCAAAATTAACGTCCGGGCCTCCACCAGTTCGGAGTGGTGTGGCGGATAATCAAAATAATGCCGTCCCCGGGTCACCAGTATCAGGTGATAAACCGGATGGTGATGCCACCGGGTCGGATAGCTGGAGTAGTCGATCCTGCCGCAGGAAAATAACTCGAGCAGAAAACGCTTCCCGTGATGAACTATGAATAATGCCGTTGGCTCCATATCGCTACAATATATGCTGCCTGTTTATGAAAACAACGGGAAAATCATAAAAAAATCGTATTATTATACCATTTTTATCTTTTTGCTTCTGCTATAATAAGAATCAAACACCTGTCAACGTATCGGAACAGAAAGGCCCTACTATGAAGAAGCCAACACCGTTCACGCTGATTGAACTACTTGTAGTAATTGCGATCATCGCCATTCTCGCCTCTATGCTGCTGCCGAGCCTCAATAAAGCCCGCGGTACAGCGAAGAAAATTTCCTGCACCAATATTTTGAAACAGCTGGGTACCGTCGATATGCTGTACCAGGCGGACAACGACTCTTTCATCATGCCGACACTTGGCTGTACTCCGGCCATGCATCCGAACAGTGCCACCAACGGTCGTTTCTGGTATGAATACATCTGGTATTATCTACCGTCTCTGGGAGATCGTCAAGGGCTGGATGGTGTCAATCGCTCTGCAGTACCGCATTGTCCGAACGATGCCCAGGAAGTAGGACGAAGCGATACCATTCTTGCGCCCTTCAGCTTCTGGAAGACCTCCGGTGCCGTCGAACCTCATAATGGTGGCTATGCCCGTTTTCAGGGGCCGGGCTATATGTGGGACAACTATTACGGCGAAGATCTCTCCGGCAGAGACACACTGCTGCGCAGCAGCCGTCTCTGGCGCCCCAGTGAAAAAATGAGTATTTTCGACGGCACTTACAGTGCCATCTTTAAAACTGCCCACTGGGACGACGGCAGCGGCGTTTCCTGGAGACGGCATGGTCATAATGAAGTCAACTCTTTGCGCTTCGACGGACATGTTGAACCGTTTCGGCGGGTGTCCGCCACCACCGTGGTTTTCAATTCGCAGACGGCCTGGAATTTCCACCGGAGACCGACGCGGTAACAATTCCTTCAGCCAATTTTTTCAGATATAGCTTCGCGCAATTCCGGCAAATCAGTTTCTGCCAGAATGTTGGGAATCATCACCGACAACGGTGCTCCCGGCAACGGACGGCGCACCATCTCCTCCCAGGAATCTGGTGCATCCATCAGGTGCAGTGAGGTAATCTGATCAGAGAGCAACGCGGCGATCAGACCGGGAACAGTCCCCTGCCCCCGTGCCTGAAGCGCGATTTCCGCTCCGTCCTGAGCCAGCAGCCGAACAGCGCAGAGGATATCCATGACCTTTCCTCCCAGATACGGCTTTCCACACATCAGCCCCCAGGAGGCGTAATGATAGTCGAACTGATATTCATGGAAAAAATCGCGCTCCAACGGCTGGTCGCACCCGGCCGGCGTACACTCTCCGACCCCGCGGACATCCAGCCCGTATACGACGGCGTCTCCAGGAAAAGCCATGCGCCCGAGTTCATCCTGCGCATCCAGGTGCGGAATGTACAAAAGAATCTTCCGTGCTGTTGAGAGATGATAAAAGTCCTGTCGGTCCGATTTCCGCTTCAGTACACACATGAGCCGTCCATTGGCCCCCGTTTCCAGTCCGAACCGGGAATAGATGCCCGTATCATCCCGGCGCATACGCAAAACGCGATAATGCGGAATGAACGGTTCGTCCAGTTTCAGAGCGCGCCGCATGATTTCCCTCAATTCCTGCCGTGAATGCTTTCTTCTCGCAGCAATCCGCTCTTTCAACTTGTCCGCAATCAACTCACGGGCATAACGGTGTTCTGCAAGATTCCGCACCTGTCCGCCGGGGGCGCACCAGATTTCCGGCTCTGGAGAAACACTGATATACTCCGGTTCCGCCGATGAGGTACCTCGATTGGATATTGCGTTGAAAAAACCGTACATTGCCTCACGATTTGCATGGGAATAACTATGATCGCCGCCCCCGATTGCCTGACATACCGCCTGTTCCGCCCCCAGTAAGCGATAAATCCGCCGTACCTCCTCATACGTTTCAAGCATGCCGCGCGGATCAAAAAAATCGTTATCCTGTCCGAGAATCACCAGCGGCCGCGGTGCCCGGGCAATCAGGAAATCCCCCATATCCAGCCCTGCTGCCAGTGCTCCGGGCGGCATCTGCTCCAAATCTGTCGGCAATTCATTCTCCAGATTATGCAACCACGTGGTAATGTAACAGCTTGGTGCCGCCATCGTCACCCGGTCTTCCAGGGCATTAACAAAGGTCGTCATCGTACCGCCACCAGAGGTTCCGGTAATCCCGATATGGATTCCATCCACTTCCGGCCGACTCAGCAGATAATCCAGACCGCGGATCGCGTCCCACGCCCGCCATGCACTCATATTTTCGCCGACCAGCAACAGTTGTCTACCTAGAATATTATGTTCCTCACAGGTTCCCCCCCGAAATCCAGGAACCTCACCGAACTGCAATCGTTCGCCCTGTCCAATGGGATCTACAGACAAAACAGCATACCCTTTCATAGCCAGCCCACGGGCACAGATCTGATAAATTTCAGCATTCTTGCCGTTTCCGGAGTGCCCACAAAGAAAAAGTACAGCGGGCACCTTCGCCTTCGTTTTCGGCAGATAAAGATGGGCGGAGACAGGATATTTCGGGCGGCTGTGATAAATCACCTTATGCATCACGAAGTCCCCCAGATCCAGAGTTCCCGTTTCGCAAGCATTCAACGGCGACTTCACCGGCGGCAAGGGAAAAAGACGAAGAATGACAGAGCGCACCTGCTGCACATACTGTTCAGCCTCTTCACGCGTACGCAGAGTTTCCAGGCGGTGTTTTCGAGCCGCGGTAAATCCTCTTACCAGTGCCAGATAGTCATCCTGAACTACGGATCCAAACACAGGATTCATCGTCAGCCTCCCCTTCTTTGTTCATGACGGTTCCGTTCTGAAAGATACGATAGCGTCATAAGTGCTGAAATCAAGGGGTTGCATAGCAGCAAAAAAAGAACCCGATCGTGTGCGAATCGATCGGGTTCTGCAAAAAAATTTCCGGCACCGTGCTACTCTCCCACAGTCAAA
>CALXOD010000043.1 GCA_944389925.1 uncultured Victivallaceae bacterium
CGATCGTTGGGTAAAAAAATATCGAATTGAGGAAAGAGATCTCATGGCGAATATCAAAGTTCAAAAAATGCCGACCATCCGCCGGCTGCCTACTTATCTCTATAAACTCTCCGAAATGCACAAAGCCGGCGTCGGCATCGTCGCGACGCCCGAACTTGCCCGGTATATGAATCTGGCGGAAATCGTCATCCGCAAAGACCTGGCGATCACCGGCGTCTCCGGTCAACCCGGCGTCGGCTATAAAGTCTGCGAACTGATCGACGCCATCCGGCGTTTTCTCCAGTGGGAAAACCCCGCCTCAGCCATTCTCGTCGGTGCCGGATCACTGGGGCATGCGTTGCTGGGATACGACGGCTTCGAAGATTATGGGTTGAAGATCATTGCCGCGTTTGACGCCGATCCGGACAAAATCGGCACACTGGTGCATGGCCGCGAAGTTTTTGATATCGCATTGCTGGCGGAAAAGGTCCGGGAGCTGAAAGTCGAACTCGGCATCATCTGCGTCCCGGCAACTTATGCCCAGGAAGTGGCAGACGCCATGGTGGCAGCCGGAATCCGGGGCATCTGGAATTTCGCCAACGTCAGTTTGAAAACCCCGGATCATGTGGTCGTGCAGCGGGAAGTAATCGCCGGAGGGTTCGCCGTGCTTTCCGTAAAATTGCGCCAGAGCATGGAAAACAGCGACCGTACTGAGCCTGAACTGAAAGACTGAGAAAGACATTTCATCCTATATCCAACAAATCAGAGGTTTCAAAGTATGCAGCAGACCATGGAGAAGACCCAGGCGATGATTGACCATCTCGCCGCAGTCAACCGGATTCTGGAAAAGAACGGATACCAGGAATCCCGGTTGATTCCGATCCTGCAGGAGGTGCAGGACGTGTATAAGTATCTTTCGAAAGAGATGATCAGTTATGTGGCCACCAGCATCGGCGTACCCCCTTCCCGGGTCTACGGAGTGGCAACCTTCTACGCTCACTTCTCCATGCAGCCGAAGGGGAAATATATCATCCGCCTCTGTGACGGCACCGCCTGCCACGTCAAGAAATCGCACGGTATTCTCAATGCGCTGTACGCTCATCTTGATCTCAGCGCCGATAAGCGGACCACCGACGACTTGCTCTTCACCATCGAAACTGTCAGCTGCCTCGGAGCCTGCGGTCTGGCTCCGGTCATGGTGGTCGGCGACGAAGTTCACGGACAGGTCACGCCGGAACAGGCGGTCGCCATCGTCGATCAGCTCCGCGCCGCCGAAAAACAAGCCTAACCTACGGAGAATAAAATGTCCGCTGAACCTGTCATCGATCTGGAAAAAATTACCGCAGATTATCTGGCCGCTGCCGGAAAGATCAAACGCCGCATCATTCTCTGCGCCGGTACCGGTTGTGTCGCCAACGGCTCTCTGGAGGTCCGCAAACGTCTGGCCGAAGAGCTGGCCGCCGCCGGCATCATCGCCGAAATCGAACTCAAGGCGGAGACCCCGGAAGGTTCCACCTATTTATCTAAAAGCGGCTGTCAAGGTTTCTGCCAGGCCGGCCCGTTGCTGCATCTGGAGCCGGAAGGTATCCTGTATACCAAGGTCAAGGTCTCCGATGTCAAGGAGATCGTCGAAAAAACCATTCTGCGGGGAGAAATCATTGACCGGCTGCTGTATGTCGACGTGCGTACCGGAAAACATTGCCGCGGCAATGCGGAAATTCCCTTCTACAGCCGCCAGAAACGTGTTGTTCTCGCCAACTGCATGATCGAACCGGACGATGTGCGCGAATACATCGCACGCGGCGGTTATGCCGGCGCCCGGAAGGCCGTCCGCGACATGACGCCGGAAGAAGTCTGTCAGACCGCCATCGACTCCGGACTGCGGGGGCGCGGCGGCGGCGGCTTCCCGACCGGACTGAAATGGAAATTCACGCTTGCCAGCAAAAATGCGAAAAAATACGTCATCTGTAACGGTGACGAAGGAGACCCCGGCGCCTTTATGGACCGTTCGGTCATGGAAGGCAATCCCCACAGCGTGATCGAAGGCATGATGATCGCCGCCCGCGCCATCGAAGCGGACGAAGGTTTTGTCTATGTGCGCGCCGAATATCCGCTTGCCGTCAAGCGCATGCGCGCCGCGGTGAAGGCGGCGGAAGAAGCCGGTCTGCTGGGAGATCACTTGTTCGGTACCGATTTCTCCTTCCGGCTGCAGGTAATGGAAGGCGCAGGCGCATTCGTCTGCGGTGAGGAAACCGCCCTGATCGCCTCCATCGAAGGGAAACGCGGCATGCCGCGCCCGAAACCGCCCTTCCCCGCCCAGAGCGGCCTCTGGGGCAAACCCACGGTGATTAATAACGTTGAAACCCTGGCGTCGGTTCCGATGATCTTCCGGGAAGGCCCCGCGGCCTATCGCGCCTGCGGTACGGAAAAGTCCCCCGGAACCAAAACCTTCGCCCTGACCGGTCATGTGGTAAACACCGGTTTGATTGAAGTGCCCTTCGGCACCACGCTGCGCGAAATCGTCTACAACATCGGCGGCGGCGTCACCGACAACTCCGGCAAAGTCACCAACGATGACTTCAAGGCAGTCCAGATCGGCGGTCCCTCCGGCGGCTGTCTCACCCCCGACATGCTGGATCTGCCGCTGGACTTCGACTCGCTCCGTTCCGTCGGCGCCATGGTCGGTTCCGGCGGTCTGGTGGTGATGAACAAACAGACCTGCATGATCAAAATCGCCCGTTTCTTCATGCAGTTCACGCAAAACGAATCCTGCGGCAAATGCGTCCCCTGCCGGGAAGGCACCAAACAGATGCTGGCACTGCTGGACGACATCATCGAAGGCCGCGCCGACCGTCGCACGCTGGAACTGCTGGAGGAAACCGCCAAAGCCGTTCAGCTCGGTTCCCTCTGCGGTCTCGGTAAAACCGCGCCGAATCCGGTGCTTTCCACGCTGCGTTATTTCCGCGATGAATACGAAGCTCATGTCTTCAAGAAGATCTGCCCGACCGGCGAATGCAAAGCCCTCGCCCGACCGGAAATCGATCCGGAAAAATGCAAGGGCTGTACCGCCTGTATGCGGAAATGCCCGGTCGGTGCCATCACCGGAAAACTCAAGGAAGTCCATGTAATCGACGCAGATAAGTGCATCAAATGCGGCGCCTGCAAGACGGCCTGTAAATTCGGCGCGGTCATCGGTCTGTAAAATCAAGGGGAAAAGCAAGCAATCATGGATAAAAATACTCTCACCATCAACGGCCGGGAAGTCGCCATCGCCGGAGAGCGCAACCTCCTGGAAGTGATTCGCAAAGCAGGAATCGACCTGCCGACTTTCTGTTATCACTCCGAGCTTTCGATTTACGGGGCCTGCCGTTTGTGCCTGGTTGAAATCCAGGGCAAGGGCATTTTCGCCTCCTGCTCGACCGCGCCGGCACCGGGCATGTCGGTCCTGACCGACACCAAAGCCATCCGCAAAATGCGCAAAATCAACGTTGAGCTGCTTCTGGCCAACCACAAGCGTGAATGCCCGTCCTGCGCCCGCAGCGCGACCTGTTCATTGCAGGACATTGCCCGTAAACTCGGTGTTACCACGGTGCGTTACAAACAACCTGCGGCCGATCTCCCGATCGACGATTCCAGTCCTTCTCTGCTGCGAGACCCGAATAAATGCGTACTCTGCGGCGACTGTGTCCGCGTCTGCTCCGAAGTGCAGACCGTAGGCGCCCTGGACTTCGCCGGACGCGGTTCCAATGCCCGGGTGGTGCCGGCCTTTTCTCAAAATCTGGCGGACGTGGAATGCGTCAACTGCGGCCAGTGTGCAGCGGTCTGCCCGACCGGAGCCATCGTGCCGAAATCCAACTGCGATCAGGTCTGGGACGCCATTCACGATCCGGAAAAAACCGTGGTCGTTCAGATCGCCCCGGCCGTACGGGTGGCCCTCGGCGAGCATTTTGGCTTCAAAAGCGGTGAAAATGTGGCACGCCAGATGGTCTCCGCCATGAAAATGATGGGCTTTGATCAGGTGTATGATACCTGTTACGCCGCCGACATGACGATTTTCGAGGAAGCCACAGAGCTGATTGAACGGATCACCCAAGGCGGAAAAATGCCGATGTTCACCAGCTGCTGTCCCGGTTGGGTCAAATTTCTGGAAACGTTCTATCCGGAAATGATGCCGAACTTGTCAAGCACCCGTTCCCCGCAGCAGATTTTCGGCGCGGTGGCCCGCCGGACGCTGCCGCAGCAGCTCCAGGTCAAACCGGAAAATCTGGTGGTGGTTTCAGTCATGCCCTGCACCGCCAAAAAGTTCGAGGCACAGCTGCCGAAATTCAGTACCGACGGACGTCCGGACGTTGATTATGTCCTGACGACGATCGAACTGGCCCAGATGATCGAATCGATGGGGATCAATCTGGCCGCGCTGCCGCCGGAAACCTTTGACATGCCGTTTGGCTTCTCCACCGGCGGCGGGGTGATCTTCGGTGCAACCGGCGGAGTCATGGAGGCGGCCCTGCGTTATGCGGTAGAAAAGCTTGAAGGCAAACCGCTGGATCGTATTGACTTCAAGGAAGTCCGCGGCCTCACCCCCCGCAAGGAAGCGGAACTGGAAATCAACGGTACGAAGCTGCGGGTGGCTGTCGTGCACGGTCTCGGCAACGCACGGAAACTGCTCGATGATATCAAAGCCGGTCTGGTTCAGGTTGATTTCGTGGAAGTCATGGCCTGCCCCGGCGGTTGTATCAGCGGCGGCGGTCAGCCGATTTCGCACGAAACAGATTTCCGTGTCCGTCGGACTCAGGGACTGTACGAAACGGATAAAGTCCGTCAGCTCCAGAAACCGCAGGACAACTTCTGGGTGGAAAAGTGCTATCAGGAACTTCTCGGAGGGCATCCCGGTTCTCATGCGGCCCATCTGACGTTGCACACGCATTATCAGAACCGCAACCAGATTTTCGATGCCAAAACCCCGGTCCTTCACAGCGAAGGCGCCGCGGACAAGATTCCGGTCTGCATTACCATCTGCACCAAACAGGAAAACTGCCCCGGCAAAGCCCTGCTCGGTATGGTCGTCGATTACATTAAGAAGAACAACCTGTCCGAGCGCTTCGATGTAGACGCCGCCTTCAGCAGCCGTCCGGAGGCTGACGGTACACTGGCTGTAACAGTCGGCGATCAGGAAATCGGTCGCAGCGACTCGCTGGAAGCGACCTTCCAGGCTGTAGTGGCAGCGTTGAACGCCGCCTGCTGACCTGCCAAACAGCGTCGGCAACCGTAACGGCCCCACACACCGCGGAAATCCGGATGATTTTCTGAACCGGATTTCAGCGGTGTGTGTTTCTAGTTTAAATTCTCCGTATTTTACCATTCGGCAACTTGCAAAGAAGTCTCTTGTCCTGTATAATATAGATAGATTCGCAAGAGCGGCGTTCTGTGCGTCGGTCCCTGAGCGGACAGCGCGTTTTCACATTGGAGAAAAAATGGCTGAGACCATCAAAGACCTGCCGGGCGGCAATGAAACCATCCTGATCGTGGATGACCACGAAACCATCTGGGATTTTCTGATCGAAGCGCTGCAATGCCTCGGTTATTCCGTGCTGCTGGCCGAAAACGGAGCAGATGCCGTAGAAATCTACCGGGAAAATCCCGGTCAGATCGATCTGGTACTACTGGATATGATTATGCCCAAAGTAGGTGGTCATCAAGCATTCTGCCAGATTCGAGCCCTGGATCCGGAGGCGACGATTCTGCTTTCCAGCGGTTTCGTGTCCGAAGAAGAAGTGCACGATCTGCTGCAGCAGGGAGCCTGCGGGTTCCTGCCCAAACCGCACCGGCTGCCGGATGTCGCCCGAGCCATCCGCAAGGCGCTCGATCGCAAAACGGTCCAGGCCTGCTGACGATTGACCATCGATAAGCGGATGTGAGATGAAAAGGGAATTTCACCCGTCTGATCTGCCTCACCAACCCGGCGTGTATGTATTCCGGGATCGTTTCGGCCGGGTCATTTATGTCGGCAAGGCATCTGATCTGCGGCGACGTGTTTCCAGTTACTTTCAGCCGTCCCGACTGGCCCGCGCCGACGCAAAATTGCGTTCGCTGGTCAACTCCATCGATGACTGGTCCTTTCAAACCGTGCGCAATGAGGACGAGGCGCTCATTCTCGAATCCCGTCTGATCAAGGAATATGCCCCGCATTACAACATCCTGATGCGGGACGACAAACGTTATCCCCTGCTGAAAATCGATCTGCGCGACCGCTTCCCGACGCTCAAACTGGCGCGAATCAAGAAAGATGACCATGCCCGTTATTTCGGTCCTTTTCCCCAAGGCGGTGCACTGCGTGCCACGCTGGACTTTCTGCTGGCACACTTCGGACTGCGCGCCTGCCGTGACTCCTCTCCCGACGAGGAAACCCGCAAACGCTGTCTCAAACGGATCGTCCGGGATTGCAGCGCTCCCTGTACCGGCGACATCAGCGAAGCGGAATACCGACAGCTGGTGGAACGGGTGCTGCAGGTGCTCTCCGGCGACATCAGCGAGCTTTCCGCCGAAATCCGGAACAAAATGCAACAGGCGGCTGCCGCCAGAAAATACGAAGCCGCCGCCCGGTACCGCGACATTCTGACCAATCTGGAAACCGTTTGCGGTGAAAAAAACCGTGCCTTTGAACGACCAGAACTGCCGGAACTTCCGAATGGCCCCGCCGCCGTCCGGGATCTGCAGCGGGAACTGGGGCTGCCGATCTCTCCGAGGCGCATGATCTGTTTCGACAATTCCAACCTGCTCGGAACTTTCGCCGTTTCCTCCATGGTCTGCTTTCATGACGGACGCCCGGATCGTGCAAATTACCGCCGGTTCCGAGTGCGTACCGTCGATCAACCCGATGACTTCGAAACGATGCGGGAGGTCATCACTCGCCATTTCGGCAGACTGCTGCGGGAAGGCCGACAACTCCCGGACCTGGTAGTCATCGACGGCGGGCGTGGGCAACTTTCTGCGGCCCTGGACGCGCTGATTGCGCTGCAATGTCCGCCGTTGCCGGTCATCGGACTGGCCAAACGCAATGAAGAAGTATTTCTCCCGGGACGGGAAGAACCGCTGCGGCTGGACCGGCACGGACCCGCCCTGCGGCTGCTGCAGGCGATCCGCGACGAGTCGCACCGTTTCGCCATCACTTACCACCGACAGCTGCGCATGAAACGGTTGGAACAGTCTCTGCTGGATGACATTCCCGGCATTGGAGAACAGCGTAAGAAGCAATTGCTCCGGGCCTTCGGCTCGGTCCGCGCCATCCGACACGCTGATGTTGAGGAAATCACCCGGAAAATTCCGGGAATCGGTGATAAATTAGCCAAAAAGCTGATTGACTTTTTAGCGGAATAAGAGTATTTTCAATAGAGTTTTCGAACTTCATAAGTGTGAAAGGTCTAGGAATTATCATGAGGTATCACCGTCTTGTTTTCTGCACGCTCACTGCAAGTTTTCTTCTGATATGGCAGAGCGTCGCCTCGGAAGCTTCGCCAATGGCAGAAGCCGGACGGCTGTTCAAAGAACGCCTCACCGCGGCAGCCGTTACTCCGGAAACCGGAACCGCCACCGCCCCGATCACGCCTCAGGATATCCCGGGCAGCGTCGTGTTGATCGGTAGCAGCGATGGGCGCGGCAGCGGTTTCCTGTGCCGGTTGTGGGGCGTTCCGGTGATCGTCACCAATGCACACGTATATGCGCGCATGTATCAATCCACCATAGAAGACGGACGTCAATACCGTTATACCCCCAAAGCCGCGCTGATTTCCCGGAAACGGGACTTGGCCCTGATCGAAGCGGACATTCCCACGGACCGACGCCTGTTTGAAATCGCCGAAAACCTTGCCACCACTCCTCTTAAAACGCCGGCCAATGCCTATGGCGACAGCCTTGGCGCCCGAGTCATCACGGTTCTGAACGGTCAACTTCTCGGTATCGGCCCGGATGAAATCGAAATCTCCGCCGGCATTGTTCCCGGCAATTCCGGAGGCCCGGTGGTCAATCAGAAAATGGAAATCATCGGCGTCGCCACTTATTTGAAATTACTGAGTGCAGATGCCAATATGCTGGAAGGTACCCGATTCGGTGCACATACGACGCAAAACAACAGCGGCGTACGCCGGTTTGCCATCCGCATCGACAACCTGGATCCACAGGAATTCGAAATCTTTGATCCGGTACAGCAGCAGAAGGATCTGAACGTCTTTCAGTACCTGACAACCGCTAACGCAAACTTTCGGCGTGCCATCAAAAATGAAAAAGGTATGGCGCTCTGGATTGCTTTTCATCGCGTCTATCGCCGGGTCAATCCATTCTGGAACTACCAGGGCTCCATCCTGTACCTCAACAAGCTGATCGTTCAGGAACAGCGGCTCATGGCCACCGCCTCCAGCCTGCTGAATCTTCCGCTGCATATGTTGACCCCTCAGGAAAACCGGATGGTGAATCACCTGTTTCAGCAAATATCCCGCTACCGGCGGGACAATTTCCGCTGCAATGTCTGCAACGGAAGAGGCGAACTGCCAGATACCAGACTTCAGGATGGCCGGACCTACTCCTACCAGAGCGACAACAGCCGGAAAATCTGCCCCGAATGTTCCGGGCTGGGACAGGCAAACGTGCCTTATTACAATATTATGCGAACCAGTCCGATCAGCGTCCGCTACCCGAAATTCCGGATCGCCTCGGTTGCCCCCGGCGTGGATCAGGCCACCACGTTGAAACTCCTGCAGGCGGGTGATGACGCGGCCCCCCTCAACGTCAACGGTATTTTCCAGCTTTACACGCTGCCCGGCAACCATGCCTACTATCAGGCGACCAATACATATCTCACATTCGTCGCCCGGCGTCTGAGCGCCATCAACATTCAGTTTCCGGCGGGACAGTCGTTATGGGAAGAACTGAAACAGGATCTGATCCAAAAATTCGGAAAGCCGACCGTCGATTTCGATTACGGCACCCTCTTGGGCTACGTGGTCTTCGAGTACCCGGAAGGGGTCATCATGCTGACCAATGAAGATCGCGGCATCCGCCTCACGGCCCGGCATTATCTCCTGACCGAACTCGAAATGCGGTTTCTGGAAAATTTGGGAAAAAAACTTTTCATCCCGCAGAAAAATAACAGCGGAAAACTTGAGCGCAACTTCTTCATGTGAGGTGCTATGAAACGACTGATGACAGGCTGGCTGACGATTTTGCTACTGCTGGTGGCAGCGGCAACGGCAAAATGCGTGACGCCCGGCGCCGGAGAAACGGCGGATCGCCGGCTCTTCACCTCCGGGGATGGTGACGGAACCGTTTATTACGTTCCGCAATTCACGGAATTCAAAGAGGTATCCGAGGCGGATCTGCTGTTTCTGCGCAAGGTGCTCAAACGCGCCCGGCAAGAAGGGGTTCGCGCCGTGATTTTTGAACTTGATACTCCGGGCGGCAGGGTGGATGTGGCATTGCGCTATCTGTCCGTTTTCGCAAAATCCGAGGTCCCGGTGGTGGCTCACCTCAACCCGCAGGGGATTTCCGCCGGCATGATCATTGCACTGGCTGCAGATCGGATTGCCATCGACCACCACGGCGTCATCGGCGACGCCATGCCGCTGGCGGTCACTCCGGGAGGCACGCGCCCGATCACGGCCCCACCGGATAAAACGCCGCCGGCCACATCCGAATCGGATAAATCCGAAAAACCGGCAGACAAACCGGAAAAACAACCGAAACCCGCTTCTCCTTCCACCTGGGAACCGCTGCTGGAAGAGATTCGGAAACTGCGCAAAGACGATTCGCGACAGCCACTCACCAACGAAGAAAGACGGCTGGCAGATCAGAAATTCCTGACCGTCTTCTTTAAAGTGCTGCAAGTGCTGGCAGAAAAAAACGACCGTCCGGTCAAAGTCATCCGCGCCACCGCCGATCCCTATACGGTGCTCACCGTCAAAGACGACGGCATTCAGCATGACGGCCGCGCACCGCTGACACTGTCCGCGACGGAAGCACAGAAACTGGGAGTCGTCGATTACGTTGTCCGCGGTCGCAACGACATCCTGGCGGAGATCGGCCTGCCCAATGCCCGGATTGAAGAAATACGCCCAAGTTCCACAGATCAGATATTTTCGTTTCTGGCCCATCCGACGGTGGCGGGCATATTGGTCATGCTGGGATTGGTCGGACTTTTCGTGGAGGTAAAAACCCCCGGGTTCGGGGTGCCGGGCATTCTCGGAATCTGTGCAGTAGTCCTGTATTTCATCGGACAGATCGCGGTAGGAGCGTCAGAATGGGGACCGATGGTGATCTTCTTCATCGGCGTGGTGTTGCTGGCGCTGGAAATCTTTCTGATTCCCGGCTTCGGCCTGGTCGGAGTGCTGGGCGGAGTCTGCGTACTGGGCTCCATGGTGGCTGCGTTCGGCTTTGACAACCTAGAAACGGCCGTTCAGGTAGTTGGAGGCGGCCTGATTGCCGCCCTGCTGATCATCACGGTGCTGGTGATGTATGTATTGCCAAAAACTGCACTGTTCCGGCGATTTGCACTGGCGGAGGCAGTCGGCCGTGACGGCGGGGAAGAGGCCGCCCAGGCGGAAGCGTTGGTAGGTCAGGAAGCGGGGACTGTGGGGAAAGCCATTTCGCCTCTGCGACCGTCCGGAACGGTAGAACTGGACGGGAAGCGTTTTGATGCAGTCACCGAAGGGGATTTCATCGATGCCGGCTGCGAGGTACAGGTCGTCGGGAAACGTAATTTCCAACTGATTGTTCGTAAAATCTGATTTCAAGATCCCGAAACAACATTTTTAACAGAAAGGATTGTATTCATGGGATGGGGGTTGTGGAGTTTCATCCTGCTGGGACTGGCGGCACTGGGGCTGCTGTGGCTGTTTCTGGTCGTCATTCCCGTCCGTCACTGGGTAGCGGCGCTCTGTTCCGGAGTGCCCGTCGGTATCTTCACGTTGATCGGGATGCGGCTGCGCCAGGTGCCGCCACACCTGATTGTCGATGCCATGATTCAGGCTCATAAAGCTGGCATCGGGCTCTCTACGGACGTGCTGGAAGCGCATTTTCTCGCCGGCGGCAATGTCATGCGTGTGGTGGCGGCACTGGTAGCCGCGGACAAGGCCAATATCGCACTCTCCATCCAGCGGGCAACCGCCATCGACCTGGCCGGTCGTAATGTCCTCGAAGCCGTCAAAATGTCGGTCAATCCCAAAGTGATTGAAACTCCGGAAGTCACCGCCATGGCCAAGGACGGCATTCAAGTCAAAGCCATCGCCCGGGTTACGGTACGGGCCAATATCGACCGATTGATCGGCGGCGCCGGAGAGCAAACCATTCTGGCCCGTGTCGGAGAAGGCATCGTCACCACCATCGGCTCGGCCACCAGCCACAAGCAGATCCTGGAAAACCCCGACATGATTTCGAAGACCGTACTGAAAAAGGGCCTGGATTCCGGTACCGCCTTTGAAATTCTCTCCATCGATATCGCCGACGTGAATATCGGCAAAAACATCGGTGCCCAGCTTCAGACTGACCAGGCCAACGCCGATAAAAACATCGCCCAGGCAAAAGCCGAGGAGCGCCGCGCCATGGCCGTCGCCCAGGAACAGGAAATGCTCGCACGGATCGGAGAAATGCGCGCAAAACTGGTCGCGATGGAAGCGCAGGTCCCGCTGGCCATCGCTCAGGCCTTCCGCAGCCCGGATCTCAAAATGGGCAACTGAATAACCCTGTAACCCGAAAAGGATTCACATACTTATGGCTGGCATGGTTGGAATTATTGCGCTGCTGGTAGTGCTGGCGGCGGTCTTCGTAATATTTGTGGTAGTCATCCCGATTCCACTGTGGATCGCGGCAATTTTCTCCGGAGTCCGGGTCAGTGTCTTCGGGCTGGTGGGCATGCGGTTACGCCGCGTCCCGCCGCAGGTGATTCTCTCTGCCTTGATTCAGGCGCGCAAAGCCGGATTGGAAGGAATCAGCTCCAACGCGCTGGAAGCACATTATCTGGCCGGAGGAAATGTCTTCCGCGTTATTTTTGCACTGGTGGCGGCGGACAAGGCGGGGATTCCGCTGACGTTGCAGCGAGCCACTGCCATCGACCTGGCCGGACGCGATGTGCTTGAAGCCGTCAAAATGTCGGTCAATCCCAAAGTCATTGAAACCCCGGTGGTGGCCGCTGTAGCGCAAGACGGTATTCAGCTGCAGGCAGTTGCCCGGGTCACGGTCCGGGCCAACATCGACCGGCTGGTCGGAGGTGCTGGCGAGGAAACGGTTCTCGCCCGCATTGGGGAAGGGATCGTCACCACCATCGGTTCCGCAACCAGCCACAAGCTGGTATTGGAAAATCCTGACATGATCTCCAAAACCGTATTGAAGAAAGGTCTGGATTCCGGTACCGCCTTTGAGATTCTCTCCATCGACATCGCCGACGTCGACGTTGGCAAAAATATCGGAGCCGAACTTCAAATGACCCAGGCAAATGCCGATAAGGACATCGCGCAGGCGAAAGCCGAAGAACGCCGTGCCATGGCCATCGCGCTCGAGCAGGAAATGAAGGCCAAGATCCGCCAGATGGAAGCCGACCTGGTTGCGGCTGAAGCGGAAGTTCCGCAGGCGATCTCTGAAGCGCTCGCTTCCGGCCGCCTTGGCATCATGGATTACTACCGGATGAAAAACGTGATGGCTGATACCGACATGCGCCATGCCATCGCCAAACCGGCTGCCGCCGCCGCAGAATAACGGGAGCTTCTGATGAGCGATTTCTGGGAAGTTCTGATCAGTTTCGCCGTCATGGCGGTTCTTGCCGGCAGCGAATACTGGCTGAAAAAAAGAAAAGAACGTCAGGAACACGATGAATACTGGGCGAAGAAAAGCCGGAGACGCCGGGAAAATGCGGAACGGAACTCTCAACGGGCTTCCCGCTCCGCGCCGGTAACCCCCGATTTCTTCGAACCGGGCCCTCCGGCGGAGGAAGCATTTCCGCCCCGCAATGGTTCTTTACCGGAAACGGGCTGGGAAACATCCGCCTGGATGGAAGAAGAGGAAGAAACTCCGGCAGTCCTGCCATCCACCGAGGGAAACGTTTCCGTTCCGAACACTGCAGCGGCGGTCGAAACGATCCCCGCGGCTCCTATGTCTTCTCCGCCACGCCCCGGAAAAGCGGAAATCCCGCACCCCTATGTGACTCTGCTGCGCCGTAACAGCCGGACTGCTGTGGTCATGATGGAAATACTCTCTCCCCCCAAGGCGTTGCGCAAGCAATAGTCCGAATTTTTCCGAAGCCGCTGTGCCTGTTACAGGAATGCACAGCGGCTTTTTTTATCTTCACCGTACCGGCAAGAACGGGTGCCACGGGAAAATCACTCCGCTTCCTCTGTCAGCATCGTTTCCAGTTCACTGCGAGCTTCGGGCTGTGCACTTTGTGGCAGCTCGGCCACGCAACGGAAACCAATATCATTTTCACTGTCCCCGGAGCTGCCGATGGACCAGCAACGTGCCTGGCCGGCCCCGGTCAGGTAGGAACCGCCCATCACACTGTAAATGTCTCCATCCATATCCGGATTGCGGACAAACTCACGCACATTTCCCGCCAGGTCCTCCACGCCGTAACTGGATCGATCCAGCGGAAATGTTCCCGGTGGCGCCCCCACCGGATAGGAGGCACGCTTCGGATGTTCGCTCAGCAGAGCGGCATCCTTTCGGAAATCATCCCCCCAGACATAGGAACGGGCATCAGCGCCCCGCCCGGCCTTTTCCCATTCCAGAACGGTCGGCAGGCGATAGGTCAATCCGGTTTTCCGACTGAGATAACGGCAGTAGGCCTCTGCCGCTTTTCCGGTAATGCCGACCACCGGCAGATCCTCCCGGAAGGGAGGCAGCAACCTGCCTTCCGCATCCCACAAATCATACGCTTTCCGGTCGGGGGCGGTAAAGCGTCCCATATAGGCCGCCTTTTGCTCCGGATGCCGCAGTTGCTTCCAGAACTCCAGATATTGCCCGAACGTCACCTCATGCCGGTCAATCAGAAACGCCGGCAACGTCACCTGCCGTGCCAGAGAAGAACCCAAAGCATCGCTATAGTGGAATTCTCCTCCGGGAACCAGAATCATTCCTTCCGGAATTTCCGGAATCGCCGTGATCTCCACACACGCCTCTCCCGCCGGCGCCAGAATAACCGGGAAATACACCGGCGGACGCCGCGGCGCTTCTATTCTGATCAGATAGCTCCCGGAATGCAGGTGCTCCAATCGCGCATTCGGCTCCACTTCTTCCCAATCCTCTCTCTCATCAGGGGACGCCATTTCGTCCTGACGCAGATAAACCCGGACGTTTTCCGGAAGTTCCAACTGCAGAATACTCTCATCCTCCTCCACCCGCCGTACCAGCTCCGCCAGCTCGCCATTATGCCGGAATAAATCCGGAAGCAACGCCTTCCAGCGGGAATTCAGCTGACGCAGCAACGACCGGAGCATGCGATCATTTCCGGAGGTAATACAGAATTTGACCTGCCGAAACATCGTGTCCGCCAGAATTCTCACCATCTCTTCCCGCATCGATTCGCTGCGCACACCGCGGTATTCAATCGCCGACAAACTCTCAATGGCAGCACTGCAATAACTGAAAAATTCCATTGTCTGCCGGGAGAGTTCATTATCCAGATCCATCCGCCGCTTCCCTGCCGCAGGAGACCCCAGACCGGTATCGTGTTGCAGCTGCCGGGAAGTACGCAACGCCAGATTGTAATAGGCCTCCGCCTGGGACACATTATAACGAACCACCTGCATCAGAGAACTGGTCTGAATATATTCGGAAATCCGATTGACCAGATATACTCCCCCCACGGACAACAAAGCAGCCAGCAACGTGACCGGCACCAGCGGCCGTCGAAGACATAATTTCAACAGCCGGTAGAACCAGCTCGGCGAATAAGCTTCCACCGGATATTTATCCAGATAGTTACGCACCTCTCGAATCAGACTCTGCACATCGGGATAACGGTTTTCACGCCGGCGACTCATTGCCTTGAGGGTAATGGCCTCCAGTTCCCGTGGAATTCCCAGCAGCGGCGCCCGACGCCGGGGCCGGACCAGCCGCCCTGCCACCACGTCCCGCAATAATGCCTCAGTCGGCTTGCTGCTGTCATACGGCGCCGGTTCCAACGTCAGCATGGAATAGAGAATGGCCCCCAGGCAATACACATCGGTCCGCTCGTCAATCTCATCATTCCGTCCAGTCGCCTGTTCCGGAGCCATATAGGCGGGAGTTCCGCTGATCAGCGGCCCCTGCCCCGCCCGCGGCGGCTCGGGAGCAAGCGCGCCGTCCAGTTCCAGAGACATTTTTTTCCCATTCACCGACTGATCTTTCTCCTGGCGATAGGTGGCCAGTCCCCAGTCCAGAATCAGAACTTCTCCATAATCTCCGAGCATAATGTTGCCCGGTTTGAGGTCGCGATGGATGATGCCGCGGCGATGGGCGAATGCCACCCCTTGACAAACAGAGATGAAAATTTCCATCCTTCGCTGCAAGGAATAACGCCGTTGATAATCCGCCTGATTCTCCGCCAATTTCCGAATGACGGAACGCAGGGTTTCCCCTTCCACCCGCCGCATGGTAAAATAGACACCGACATCACGGAAAATTCCGATACGATGCACCGGCACAATATTCGGATGGTCGATCTGCGCCGTGGTGCGGGCTTCCCGGATAAAACTCTCGATATGCCGCATCTGATTGCGGAATTCCGGGCGCAATACTTTCAGTGCCACTTCACGATTCAAGCCCGGTTCCTGAGCCGAAAAAACCGCTCCCAGCCCTCCCATGCCAATGGCGGAAAGACCGGAATAATCCTTGATGTCATCGCCTTGCGGCAACTCCAGCAAGGCCCGCAATTCCTCCGGCGACAGCTTCGCCTCTCCGGGAGAACCGTAGATAATGGTACGATCCTCGTCGGAAATCTCACGGGAGTTCATAATCGGCTCCGTTTACTCTCTGCCGGAGGCATTTTCCCGTGCCCGAATGGCCGAAAGAACCGGTTGAGCAGCTCTGGAAAAACTTTCGAGATAATCCGAAGACGGCGATTTTGCGATCGGCATGGTAAAAACATTGTCCCAGTTGAAATTATCCGGGAACACCACACAGCGCGCTTCCTGACGCCGCCCCATGTCGCGGCTTTCCACTGCGACGACTACCGCCACGAATTCGCCCTGCTTGGTCAAGACAAAATCACCGGGCTCAGCCCGCAGTTCACTCCCTGTCCCCCGAGCCGTATTGCGAATGTACAAATACTCGTCACCATCTGCGAAGTTCATGGAGCAACGCCCTTCCAGAGAGCTGGACTCCTTCCCGAACGCCGAAAATTTAAATAAGTACAAATCCTGGATGCCCCGCTGCTTTAAAGCGGAAAGCGTCAACACTTCCAGCGGCTTACGCTGATCATTCTTCACCTCCAGCAAACCAACGCGGCTTTCTCCGCGCGGCGCATACAGCGGTCCGGATAATACCTGCGCCGGGGCATCTCCTTCCGGCAACGAAACAGCGTAAGCAAGATCGGTGATGTTGTCAAAATTATGCCGCTCTCTGGCATTACCGGTCAACAGCAGAAAATCACCGACCACACAGCTGCGGCCGCCGATATTGACCAGCGGCAGAAAATATTCCGCCTCGGCAGTCATGGGAATCATCAGCCGGATTTCTCGGAGTTTGAGTTGCAGCCGCACCACTGCGGACGAATAGCGCTCCAGCACGTCGCTGCGCAGCCTTTCCTCGGCAAGCGCCAGCTGGGTTCGGGTCGACTTGAGTTCAGCTCCGGCCACTTCGGACTGTTTCTGAATCTCCAGCAACCGGGCGGCGGTCTCCTCGGCATTCTTTTTGGTAGTCGCCAGTTCCGCCCGGGTTTTTGACAAATCAGAAACGGCGTTCTTCAAAACGGTCTGAAGATTCTCCAGGCGGCGTCGGGCTTCGGTCAATTCCAGATCGCGGGTGTTAACCGCCTTCTGGGCCCGCTCAAACCGGCTCTGGGATTCGGCCAGCTCCTTTTCCGTGGCACTCAACCGGCCGCGAGTAAAGGACAGCATGGTCTCAAACTCCCGGTTCTTGCTCCGGGTCGCCTCGGATTCCTTTTCCAGCTGGCTCAATTCGGCCCGCGTCCGATTGAGATCGGCCTCGCGGACGGCGAGGGACTCCCGATATTGATTGAGGGACGCTCCGGCATCGCCGAGTTTCTTCTTTTGTTCGGTAAGATCCGCCTGGGTTCGGGCCAGCTCCGCCTGCCGGGCGGCCAGTTCTTCCCGCAATGTCGCATTATGGTCACTGGTTTCTTTTTGACGAGCGCGCAGGACGGCCAGTTCCCGTTCCGCATCGCGGTGACGGATGTTCAACTGCAGCCGGTTCTTGACTTCTTTTTCCAACTGTGCCTGCAGCTGTTCCGGCGTCAAGGCGCCACTGTTTTCCGGTGTGAGCGCCAGTTTTTTTTCCAGAAACTCACTGCGTGCCTGAGATTCGGCCAGCTGCCGGGTCAAGGCCTGTATCTCCGCTTCGCGGGATGCGGCAAAACCCTTTTCAAACTGAGCATCCAGAAGGGCCTTGCGCGCCTCTTCCAGCCGGGCTTGTTCCTGGCGCAGGGAATTCATCACCATCGCCGCGGTATGACTGTCGAGCGGCGCTCCGTGACTGCCGAAGGGATTCTCCACCGGCGATACTCCGGTGGCCAGCGACAGCATCGCAGATACGATGAAGTCGCAGATGACGATGAGAATGGCGCGATTCACTTTTCACCCTCGCTTTTGGCGATGATCAGCTGCTTCCGCAACGGATAGTTCAGCGAAAGCCGCAATGTCAAACTGAAAATAATCCCGATCAGCGTCGAAGAATAAGCGATCAGGCGACTGCTCGTCGGAGAGAACGTCATCACCAGAAACGACGACACCGTCCCGAACAAACCGATATAAAGCGGCACATCCAGAAAAATATCCGCATTTTCCAGCTGCTTGAGCTTCAATGCCGGACTCAATTCCGACCGCCGGATCCGCCCGATCACCACCGATGCCACAAACAGTGCAGCAAACTGCATCAGCGTCACCCCGCCGAAAACAAACATGGAAATCCTTCCCGCCAATTCCTCGCGCATCGCCAGGGTTGCCGGATCGCCGGTCGGGAGTTTGCCGATCGCCGCGCCCGTCTGCGCTCCCGGACCGCTGAACAAACTGCGGAAAGCAGGAGAATGATTGAACGCATAATTCATCCAGTACAATACGCCGATGAAAATCAGCACCAGTAAAATCGTTTTCCAGATCAGGCCGGCATGTTTCTTCATAAGAACGCAACGCTCCATGGTTATCGCCGGTCCCGAACGATGCCGGACCGGACGCGCATCATCGTTTTTTTCCGCACTCGTATTCATAAGATAACCGCCATTGAATCAATATGCAAGCCGGTATCCGCAATTTTCCCGAGCCCTCCGGAAAAAACAAAAAACCGCCCCCTTCCGGCCTTACAGCTCGGAAGAGAGCGGATGGTCACAACCTCTGTTTTTCCTGCAGAAGCTCAGAGCACCATGATGGCAAACACCAGCACGAACAGCGCCACGGTTTCAATCACCCCGAGAATCATCAGGCTGTTGGCAAACCCCTTCTCGGTTTCCCCGAACGCATCGCAGGCGGCCGCCGCGGCCTTGCCCTGGTAAATCGACGAAAACATGAAGCCGACTCCGGCAAAAATCCCCAGCATAAAATGGAAGAGCATCATCGGATTTGCCGGATCCATCTTGCCTTTGATCACCATCATCAGCACCAGCGCATAAATCGTCTGCGACAGCGGCGATCCCGCAAACACAGTCAGCAGAAACGGCGCCGGCTTGTTCATCATGTACCGGCGTTTCCAGGCACCGATCGCCGCGGAACCGGCAATCCCGGCACCAATGCTCGATCCGATCGCCGCCAGTCCGATTGCCGCATAACCACCGCACAGCGACAGCGACTGGATAATTTTCATGATGACGTCCTGATTCAAAGTCTGTTCCATTTTTCTTTCCTCTCCTTGGAGTTATCGTTCCATTGCGATGTTCTGATTGTCTTTTATCCGTCTCCGGAAGGGGTTGAATTCAAACCCCGCCCAGCGCAAACCGAGGTGGTTGGAGAATTCCAGCGTATTGAGCCGCACGCCGTGCACCAGCACCGCCATGGCGGCCAGTGCGATATTCAGCAGGTGACCGAGCAGCAGCACCAGCAATCCGAGGGGAATCGTCAATGCCCGATCCATCAATGGCGCCGCCATGTCGTTGAAGCAGGCTGCCAGATAAAAGCTGGACATCCCCACCGCAAACAGACGAATGTAGGACAACACATCGACAAAACTGCCCACCACACTGAACGGAAATGCAAAAATACTGCCGACATCCTTCCAGTCGATCTCTCCGATGGCCGTCAAGACGACTCCCACTCCGTAGCAAACCATCAGCCACCCCGGATACTCGCCAGGATACAGCAGCAGTTTGCAGATCAATACGAAGTTGCCGAACAGAATGCAGAACCAGCCCAGCTGACCAGCCACATTGCGCCAGTGGCGATCGCCACTCAGCCGCATCGCATGCCCCAGCGCCAGCTGCGCCAGCGCCAGAATAAAGCAGATCAGCTGCACATGCTGGTCCTTGGCCGGATCACTGGCCAGCCAGGGCAACCCCTTGCACTGAACCCCGAAATAATTGCCGGTCAGTCCTCCCCAGACCACGGCGGCGAGACTCAGCAGCACCAGCAGCGCCAGCGGCAGCCGGGCAGCCGGAACCGCCCGCTTCGCATACAGGCCGTAACCGGAAAGCGCCAGAAAAATCAGCCCGTAACCGGCATCGCCCACCAGCATTCCGAAGAAAATGGTGAAGAAAAACAATACCGGCACACTGACGTCGCGTTCATCATATCCCGGGGAAATCGCCAGAAACTTCATCAACGGCTCAATCAACCGCGCCCAGCGCGGTGGATCCAGCAACGTCGGCACCGCTTCCCGTTTCGGATCGGCCGGACGGTGCAGTACCCCCCAGCCGTGCGCCCGCACGCTGGCGAGCACCTTCTCCAGCTCCGGCTCCGGCACAAAACCGGACAGCGTCAGCAGCCGACCATGATCGGCCAGCGTATCGCGGACGGTTACAAAATCCAGCGTTTCGGCAATTTCATCATGATAACGGCGCAACAACGGCAGTTCACAACGAATCCGCATCAATTCCTGTTCATTGGCGGCCAGCTCCGCTCGCCGTGCGGACAATGCCTCCCGGAGCTGCTTCAGCGTCAGCGTTCCGGAAAACTTCGCCAGCGGCAGTTCTTCCGCTGGAATATCCTGATCGCTGATCACCACAAACAGCCGGTCTTTGCCTTCCGTACCCACTTCCCGGCAGAGCCGCCCGGCGGACTTGACCGCCTCCAGTTCCGCGGCACTCCCCCGGCAAAGATAAACCCGCAGACCGCGGCGGCGCAACGCCGTCAGCATTTCAGCGGAAAAATCTCCCCAGGGGGCCAGTTCCGCCGCCTGCTGCTGCAGCTGTTCCTGTTCCCGAGTCAGGCGCGCCCGGTCGTTGAAAAGTTGCTGCGCATTCCGGAAAACAGCTTCCCCGGTCTCGTCGCCGGCACCGCCGCTGTTGGCCGCCGGCATCGCTTCCAGCAATCCAAGCACCCGCCCGATTTCTCCGAGCCGGGTGGCCAGATTGGTACGGCCGGCGTTCTCCGCGAGTTCCACGGATTCGACATGCATCACGCCGAGTTCACGCAGATCCCGGACCGCAGCAAGGCGGTCTTCCGCCGGCATGATCAGCGTCAGTTTTCGCATTGGTACAATCATGCGGGCACCTCGCTGCTTTTCTTTTTCGCAATTTTGGAACGGGCCACGGCAGCGGTACTCTGATCACCCAGCTGAATCTGAATGCGGCGGATATTCTCCCGACATTCCGGAATCTTCACCTTTTCAAACAGATTGACCCGCTGGCTGGTGGTCCGCAACTCATTGCTGAGCAAACGCTCCTGTTCTTCGATAATCCGCCCGGCGGCCCGAAGCGCCACTGCATCCTTCAATGCGCTGATCGCCTCGTCCATATACCAGGCCGTAGCCACCGGATCCGGTGCCGGCATCTCGAATTCCGCATGACCGAACGTCGGCACCATCACTCCGGCAATATTCATCTGACCGCGTTCGACACGCACCAGCCGCAACCCGGCAATCACCTCGTCAAGCATCGCCCGGTCACCGAAAACGGCAATCCATTCGTGCAACTGCCCGACCAGTTGTCGCTGCTGCTCCCGATTCTCTTCGAGCCGTTCCCGGCTGAGGCGGATTTCCACCTGCAGCTGCTGTTTCTTGAGCTGCAGCGTAGGCAGGAAGCGACGGTACTGCCGTAACGCATCCTGCTGCGCCTTGAGTTCGGTTTTGGTTAATTTGATCTTGCCCATGGTCTTGCTTTTTTTCAGTTCGAGCCGTCAGTGGCGGCATCTTTCGGCCAGTATTCGCGCACCAGGTCACTCTTGATCCCGACCTCCGTCCGATCGAAGCATTCGGCCAGAGTCTTCCAGCCGAGATCCAGCGCCTCTTCCAGCGGAATATTCACTGAGAGGTCCATCATGCGCGCTTCGAAAAGCTTCCCGTATTTGAGCAGCTTATTGTCCCATTCGGTCATCATGAAGCCCATCGACTGCTTTTCCAGCGCCCCCTTGTAATCCGAATAAAGCCGAATCATGGAGTCCATAATCGCCCGGTGGTCAGGGCGTGTCCGACCGTTCACCTGCTGTTTCAGACGGCTCAGAGAGCCGAACGGCTCAATGCGCCCGTGCCGCAGATAGAACTGCCCCTCGGTAATATAACCGGTATTGTCCGGCACCGGATGGGTCACGTCATCCCCCGGCATGGTTGTCGCCGCCAGAATGGTAATGGAACCGGCGCCATCGAAGTCCACCGCCTTTTCGTAACGGGAAGCCAGCTGGCTGTAGAGGTCGCCGGGATAACCGCGGTTCGACGGGATCTGTTCCATGGTAATGGAAATTTCCTTGAGTGCATCGGCGAAGTTGGTCATATCGGTCAGCAGCACCAGCACCCGCTTCCCGGCCAGAGCGTAACTTTCCGCCACAGCCAGCGCCATGTCCGGCACCATCAGACACTCCACCGTCGGGTCGGCGGCGGTATGGATGAACATCACCGTCCGAGACAACGCCCCCTGGGCATCAAGCGTATTCCGGAAAAACAGATAGTCGTCATACTTCAATCCCATACCGCCGAGCACGATCACGTCAACTTCGGCCTGCAGGGCGATTCGCGCCAGCAGTTCATTGTACGGCTCGCCCGCCACGGAGAAAATCGGCAGTTTCTGCGATTCCACCAGGGTGTTGAACAAGTCGATCATCGGCAACCCGGTACGAATCATGTTCCGGGGGATGATCCGCTTGGCCGGATTGACCGAGGGGCCGCCGATTTCGATCATATCGTCGGTAATCGGCGTACGGTTGTCACGCGGCGCGCCGCGGCCATTGAAAATCCGCCCCAGCAATTTTTCCGAACCGGACACCTGCATCGGGTGTCCCAGAAAACGCACTTCGTCGCCGGTGCTGACACCGCGGCTCCCCGCGAACACCTGCAAAAACACTTTATTGTCCTGCAGCCGGATCACCTGCGCCAGCGAACTGCCGCGGCGGCTGGTCACTTCGGCCAGTTCGTTGTAAGCGACATTGTCGGCTTCCACGGCGATCACGTTGCCGACGATTTGAATGATTTTATGATACACTTTACGCATTGCTACGGCACTCCGTGATTTTGGCTTCAATCGCCGCCTGCTGGCTCTTGAATTCTTCCGTATCGCTCTTGAGGTAATTCCAGTCAATAAACAGCTGGCGCAGCTCCAGGAAATAGCGGCGGGCCGCTGCCTTGTCAGGGAAGGAGAATTTCGTATCCAGCACCACCAGAACCTGATCAAACATCAGTTTCTGCCGCGCCGCGCTGCAGGCGCCGTCCACCGCGTCGAAGGTGTTCTGCTGCAAATACACATAGTCCAGAAATTCGCTCTTGAGGTAGATCACGAAGTCGTCGATGTGTGTTCCGTCTTCCCCGATCACCTTCATCATCTGGTTGACTTCACTGCCGCGTGCCAGAATTTCCCGGGCCTTGGCCAGCGGGGCGGCGGCCACCAGACTGGGGTATTTGCTCCAGCTTTCCAGCGGGTTGATCGCCGGATAACGCCGGGCATCGGACCGTTCCCGGGAAAGCCCGAGGAAACATCCCACCACCTTCAGCGTCGCCTGCGTCACCGGCTCTTCGAAGTTCCCGCCCGCGGGGCTGACCGCGCCGCCGATGGTGACGCTGGCGGTCTCCCCGGTCTTCAGCCGCACCAGACCGGCGCGTTCGTAAAAGTCCGCGATCCGCGATTCCAGATACGCGGGAAACGCTTCTTCGCCGGGAATTTCTTCCAGACGCCCGGACATTTCCCGCAACGCCTGCGCCCAACGGGATGTCGAGTCGGCCAGAAGCAGAGTATTCAACCCCATCTGCCGGTAATATTCCGCCAGTGTCACCGCCGTGTAGACCGACGCTTCCCGCGCGGCAACCGGCATACTGCTGGTATTGCAGATGATGATGGAACGGTCCATCAGCGACCGCCCGGTACGCGGGTCTGACAAATGCGGATATTCGCGCAGAATTTCCACCACTTCCCCGGCACGCTCTCCGCAAGCGGCGACGATCACCACATCGGCTTCGGCATTCTGACTGATGGTATGCTGCAACACGGTTTTGCCGGCGCCGAAGGGGCCGGGGGTGCAGAACGTGCCGCCGCGCGCCACCGGAAAGAAAGTGTCAATGATCCGGGTCTGCGTAATCAAGGTGTTTTCCGGCAGCAACTTTTCCTCGTAATGGGGAATCGGAATCTTCACCGGCCAGTATTGCAGCATGGTCACGTCGCGAGTTTCCCCGTCGGCGTTGCGCACCACGGCCACAGTATCCACCACCCGGTAATCACCGGCGGGTTTGAGTTCTGTCAGCTCCCACTCACCGCTCCAGGCCAGAGGAATCATAATATAATGCTTGAAAATCCCCTCCATCACAAATCCGATCCGGTCGCCGGCCGTGACCTTCGCCCCGACAGTCGCCTCGGGCGTGAATGTCCAGAATTTTTCACGATCCAGAGCATGCAGGTAAATTCCCCGCTTCAGAAAGAAACCGGATTTCTCCGCCAGCAACTGCAACGGATTCTGCAACCCGTCATACACACCGGTCAACAAGCCGGGTCCGAGTTCCACACTGAGCAGCTCACCGGTGAATTCCACCGGGTCGCCGACGGACAATCCGTTGGCACTCTCGAACACCTGCATATCGGCCCGATTGCCGCGCACCCGAATGACTTCGCTTTTCAACCGTTCCTCGCCGACGATGGCATACGCCACTTCGTTCTGCGAGACGCCGGCCTCAAATTCGACGGTCAACATATTCCCGTTGACGCCGACGATTTTGCCTGTTTTCTCCGGCATTTGCTGCTCCTCTTCTCTCTATTGAATCATCGTCTTATGCTTCGTTCACATCCGTCCGCGCCCATCCGGCTCCCAACGCGCGGTCATCGTCTTACTCTGCGGAATTCCGGTCGATCAGCCCGACCGCCTCTTCAAAATTGTTCCGTCCTGTTTCGGCAACAAATTGACGGTTCTTTTCCAAAATCGCCAGCCGCAGCCGGTAACAAGCCACTGCTTCCACCGTGAATTCATGTCCGAACGCCAACTCATCCAGTCTTCGCCAGCGCAACTGATCGACCCGGCGTTCCCGTTCCAGCGGATTGGGGGCGCTGGCCGCGCCGCCGATCTGCTCTCTGATGTCGGCGAAAGCATCCGTCTCCGGCGGCAGATCGATTGCGTCGCCATGTCCTTCGGCCACCCGTAGCCGCGCGATCTCTCCCCGCAACGCGAATTCCCAGCTCCGGTAGGCGGCGCCGACCGAGCCCGCAGGCAAATCCGCCCCGCGGTCCGGCGGAAAACCGCACCGACTGACATAGGCGAAATCCGCCGGCGGCAGAATCCCCGCGACGCGCTCATCGAATTCCGCCAGCGTGAACGGCGGCACGGCTCCCGGCTGCAGCGCGGGGAGCTGGGAACAGAAATAATAATAGTTACCGCCCATGATCCGTCCCCGTCGGCGTTATTCCGAATCCGATTCCAGCAGCTTCGCCAGTTCGCCGCCGAGATACCCGGCGAGCAACTCACGAATCGCCGCCTCGGAAAAATCATAGTAAACGTCAGCCCCGTTGAAGGATACCTGAAATCCTCCGCGAATGCCGGCGGAAGCGAATACCCGGGGCTCTTCCCGGAAGCTTTCACGCAACGTCCCGCTCAGCACGCCGCGCAACGCCTCCGCATCGCGCGCTGAGGTCAGCACCGTCACTTCCCCGTTCGGATCGGCGGCGAAACCGGCGGCCAGATTCCGGATCAGTTCCCCCATGAATTCCGGAGTCAGCGCAGCGGAAGCGTTCCGGCTCAACGCCCGGTTGAGGCGACTTTCCAATTCAGCCCGCAAGGCCAGCACCACGTCCCGCGCCGCCTGTCGGGCCGCGGCTTCGCTCCGGGCCTGAAAACCGGCGGCGGCCTTGTCCGCCTCCGCTTTCTTTGCCGTCGCGGCCGCTTCGGCTTCCGCCACGATCCGGGCGGCTTCCGCGCGGGCGGCGCTCAGGATTTCCTCCTTCTCCGCTTCCGCCTTCTGCAAATAATCATTGTTGATTCGCGTCAACAGCTCCTGCAGTTCTTCAGCCATGATCTCTTCCTCTCCCGCGCCGAAGCGCTACTGTTTTCTCCTCGCGCCGAAACGCTTAATTATACGACGCTTCCTTTTCCACAAACTCATGATGCAGCGCGATCTGGGCTTTCTTGAAATCCTCGCGATCCAGAATGAACTGCATATTAACCTGCCGCATGCACTGGTCCAGCGCCAGCACATTGATGCCCGCCTCCGCCAGCGCACCGGCCGCCCGTGACAGGAAACCGGGCAGTTTCATATTGCTGCCGATCACCGCCACCACGGCTACCCGGCGGGTTGTAATGGAGGCTCCGGAAAAATTGCGCTCCAGCATCTCCAGGCACTTGTCAAGATTACGGGACCGTTCCGGCACGTAATGAGTAATGGTATTGGCGTTGGTGTTCTTGGCCACATAACTGATGCGGAACTGATTGAAACTTTCCAGCAAATGGTAGTCATACCCACTTTGACCGACCATTTCCGGATCGAACACTTCCACTGCCACCAGATCGTTCCGCCCGCAGATCATATCCACCCGCGGAGTGGGCGATACGTATTCCTTGCTGATCAGCGTCCCCGGATTGCCGGGGTCGAAGGCGTTGGTCACGCGGATGGGAATATTCTTGTGTTCCATCTCTTTGGAAGCCTTCGGATGAATCGCCTCCATCGCCAGGTCGGCCAACTGGTCGGCAATGTCAAAATTGGTATTGCCGATGGTCCGCACCTTGTCTGCGCCGATCAATTTCGGATCGCCGGTGGACAAATGGTATTCCTTATGAATCACCCCTTCCCGCGCACCGGTAACGACCGCCAGCTTACTGAAGGTAATTTCACTGTATCCCCGGTCAAAACGCGCCATAATCCCTTCGGCGCACTTGGCATAACCGGTTACGATCGGCATGCATTCGGAAAAATCCAGCCCGGCCAGGTGACGCTCAATCATCTGTTCGATCGAGCAGCTGGTATTGTCCTTCCAGCCGGTCAGGTCGATGAAGCGGGCATCCACTCCCCGCTTGCGGAGAATCAGCACCGAATTGTGAGCGCTGTGCGCCTCTCCGACGGCACTCAGAAACTCCCGGCTTGCCGGCAGGTAGTCTTTCGGATGAAAATGTCCGAACGTGCGCAATTGCATCAGGTGCCGCAGGCCGTCACGGATACCGAACATGCGTTCATTGACAAACGCATCCGCCGCTTTCAAGTCCAGCCCGAGGTCTGTAAACGAACGGTTCAGTTTGAGCATTTCCAGCCGGGTTTCCTCCAGCTTCTCCTCCCACTGGGGGTCGCCTGCGGCGAACTTCCCGAAAATTCCGGGCTCTCCGCTCTTCTTGTCTTCCAGCAGCAGATTGGTGATTCCGCCGTAGGCCGACACCACGAAAATGCGGTTGTAAAGCTCCTTCCCGGTACGGGAGCCGATCAGAACGTTTTCCATGACCTCCCCGAAACGGGTCATTGTGGTTCCGCCGATTTTTTCTACCGTATGCTGTCCCATGTGCAAAGCTCCTCGCATTCCACTCAGATGTCTTCAATGCGGAAAATCCGGACCCGATCCCGGACTACATCCAGTTTCTCCATTTCGTCCACAGCAGCACGCAACCGGGATTCACAGGCACTGTGAGTCAAAATCACCAGCGGAACCTGATCACCGGCATTGCGCTTTTCGTGCTGGATCAAACTGGAAATACTGATATCATGCGTCGCCAGAATCTGCGAAATCGAGGCAATCACCCCCGGACAATCCGTAACCGTCAACCGCAGATAATAACGCGACTGCACATCCCCCATCCCGGTGACCGCCCGGAACTGTGCCCCCTCGCGGAAAGCTACGCGGCGAGCGCAGCCGCAGCTCAGATTGAGCGCGACATCGGCCAGGTCGGCCACCACGGCGCTGGCCGTCGCCAGACGCCCCGCTCCGCGTCCGTAAAACAAAGTCTGCCCCACCGTATCGCCTTCCACCAGCACCCCGTTGAATACATCAGAGATATTGGCCAGCAACGTATTTTTGGGAATCAGCGTCGGATGTACGCGAATCTGTACATCGTCATCAATCTGTTTGATAATGGCCAGAAGCTTGATCCGGTATCCCAGTTCATCAGCATACCGCAGATCGTCCAGAGAAATATCCCGGATGCCTTCGACATAGACCGGGTCCAGCCCGAACCAGCGCCCGTAAGCCAGAGCCGCCAGGATTGCCGCCTTGTGTGCGGTGTCGAAACCATCGATATCCAGGGACGGCTCCGCCTCGGCATAACCGAGTTTCTGGGCATCGGCCAGCACTGCGGCGAAATCGGCGCCTTCGTTTTCCATCCGGGTCAGAATGTAATTGCAGGTGCCGTTCATGATCCCGTAGATGCGGTGAATCCGGTTGGACACCAGACCTTCCCGTAGCGCCTTGATAATCGGGATGCCGCCGGCGACACTCGCTTCGTAATAAATATCCACATTGGCCGCTTCCGCCGCCGCAAAAAGTTCCCGACCGTGCAGCGCCAGCAATGCCTTGTTGGCCGTCACCACCGGTTTTCCGGCGCGCAATGCCCGGAGAATAAATTCCCGAGCTACAGTAGTTCCGCCGACCAGTTCGACCACCACATCCACTTCGTCGATCAGCTTCCCGGCATCTGTAGTCAGAATTTCCGGGGGCACTGCGACACCGCGGTCCGTGGTAATATCCAGATCGGCGATCCGCGCCAGCTTTACCATGACGCCGGTTCGTTTCGCGATTACCTCCGCGTTCTGCAACAAGTTGGCGGCGACACCGGCGCCGACCGTTCCGAATCCGATAATACCTACTTTAATTTCTTTCACTTGAGAGGAATTCCCGCATTAATAGTCCGACTGAAAACAATACATGTTGTTTAATGTAACTCCCCCCAGACATTTTTACAACCTTTTCCCGCCAAAAAAACATCGTTCTGCAAACCGGAAAAAATCCCCCTTCCCCGGCCAATCGGCATCAGTCGGAAAAAAACGTCCCCAAAAGGCGAAAATCTTTCCGGGAAAACTTTTTCCGAATCCGCTTTCCCCTTCTTTCCCCCCCGCAGGCTTCCCGTATCCGGGACAAGACCGTCCCCTGCCTGCTAAAGCCCCCGTTCTGGATGTGACCCGCCATATATCCGCTGTCCGTCAATCCAGACACCGAGTACTCCTGTCGCCGGTTGGTGCGGATGATGAAAATCCGCCCTGCTGCGGAACATCTCCGGTTCCACCCATACCAGATCCGCCGCCAATCCCCGGCGCAAAAATCCTCGATCACGCAAGTTGAACTTCGTCGCCGGCAGCCCGGTCAGCTTCCGGACCACCTCTCCAACCGGCATCCCTTCTGTCGTCAATCGCCGAAAAAACTCCGGAGCGGCCCCGAAACCCCGGGGATGGCTGAGTCCGATCGAATTGTCCAGCGGACGGGCACTTTCATCGCTGCCGCAACAGCACTCCGGCAACGCCAGAATTCGTGTCAAATTCGCCTCCGACATCCCGCGAAAAGCAGCCATGGTGCCGACGGCATCTTCCCGCAGCAACTCCAGTACCGCCCTCTCCGGCTCATGCCCCCGGATTGCAGCGATCTCGGTAAATGACATTCCGGTGAACTGCCGATAGGCCGTTACGCCGGTAGAGGCCAGACGGACCTGACTCCAATCTCGTTTTCCAGCTTCCAGCGCGGCCAGAAACTCCGTCTCATGCCGCCGATCCGCCAGCCATCGGGACAGCGTGGTATCATCCCAGCTTCCCCACGGTTCCGGCGCCGCCACACTGAGTTGAGTCAGCGACTCCACATAGGGATAGCGGTCACAACCAACCTGTATGCCGTCGCGACGTGCCTGCTCCATCAATTCCAGTGCCGGCTCCAGCTTCGACCAATTCGGTGAACCGGCGGTCTTGAAATGGCTGATCTGCACCTGCTGTACTCCTGCCGCCCGGGCGACGTCGAAGGTTTCCTGCAGCGCCTCCAGCAACTGCGCACCTTCGCTGCGAAGATGCGTGGCATACACGCCGCCATGACGTGCCACCACCTTCAACAGCGCAATGAGTTCTTCCCGATCGGAAAAGCACCCCGGCGTATACAGAAGCCCGCTCGACAACCCGCGCGCCCCCTGCCCCATCATCTCCTCCAGCAACCGCACCATCTCCTCCAGTTGCCCGGACGAAAGCCGCTGTTGCGCATATCCCGCCACCGCGGCACGCAGCGTATTATGACCGCACAACGGTTCCAGCTTCATTTGTACACCCCGGCTCTTCAAAAAACGCCGATAGCCGTTCCAATCCGTCCAGTCCAGTGCAATCCCGTATTGCCGGTACAGGTCATTCAGGTGCTCCCGGTTGCATTCCGTCAATGGAAACGGCGACAAGCCGCAATTCCCCGAAATCTCGGTGATAAAGCCCTGGGAAATTTTTCCAAAACACGCCGGAGACGCCGCTGCCGACAGATCCGAATGCCCATGAGCATCAATGAAGCCGGGAGTCAGCATCCCCCGCCCGCCGCAGTCCACCACCTCACAATCCCCTCCGGCAGGTGGCTGCCCCACTTCCGCGATCAGCCCATCCTCCACCAGAACCGCTCCCGATTCCGGCGGCCTTCCCGTCCCGTCCGCGAGCAACACATTGCCGATCCATGTGCGCAATTGTCTACCCAGCTCCTGTCCATAAAAAAAACGGAACCACAACGGTTCCGACTTGTTTTTGAATATATTTTTACGGAGCGACCGGTTTGATCCCCGCCTCCGCCAGATGTGCCAGCAGAGTCCGGCATGGTAATCCGATCACATTATCCAGCTCGCCATCCAGCTCCGCCACCAGCATATCCCCGTACTCCTGAATGGCATAAGCCCCAGCCTTGTCCAACACTGAAACCCGCTGGAGATACACATCCACGGTCTTTGCATCGAACGGCTTGAATTGCACCCGGGTTGTCTCCGCAAAATCCCGCTGCCAACCGTCCTGCTCCCGACGCAGCGCCACCGCCGTCACCACCTCGTGCTCCCGGCCGGAAAGTTGCAACAGCATTCGCCGTGCATCTGCCATATCTACCGGCTTCCCCAAGGCTTCACCATCCAGCAGCACCACTGTGTCCGCGCCGATCACCAGTGCCTCGGGAAATGCGGAGGAAACAGCGTCGGCCTTGAGCGCAGCATTGATTCTCGGCACAGTCCGAATATCGGGAGCCGTCTTCCACTCCTGAACCGGTAAGGCGCACGCCGAAAACGGCAGACCGCATGCCGCCAGCAGTTCCTTGCGGCGCGGCGATGCCGAAGCAAGAATTAACCGACTCATTTTTCCCACGGCGGCGCCGGCGGAAGACCGGTCGTGACGGACGGCACAGGCTCCGGCGTTGCCTGAACATCCTGATGTTTCTGAACGACCGCCAAACCGGTGAGGTTCTCCAGGCGGACCCGGACGCGCTTCACACTTGCAATCCCGAATCGCTCTTTGAGCACGGAAAAAATCCGTTCCTTCACGGACTTCACCTCATCCGGGAAATGCCCTTCTCCGGATGCATCGTAGCTGCAGAAAAGTTCCAGAAAATAATCCCCTCTGCTGCGAAACAACTTCATATCCCGCACGTTCAATGCGGAAAAATCCTCCAGCGCAGCACAAACCGCTCCGTTCAAGGCATCGTAAGCTACCAGAATGTCTCCATCCGGCGCCTTCACTACGATTTCCCGGCAGCGCCGGACCCGGAACATCAGTCGGAATACGATTTTCAGCACCACTACTGCCAGAATCACCAGCAGTACCAGCGCCACGCCGGTCACATAACCGCGATTGAAATCATTTTCAAAAATCACACGCCACTCCGGCATGCCGGCCAGAAAACCACCCATGGCCTCCTCCCTCTCTCCAGGGGGAGGCCTGACGGCGGCCCCCCCGTTCCGGTTGTAAAAAACATGCGGCCGACTCCGCCTTCACAGAATCGGCCGCTTCCGTTGGATTTACCGTGCCGGTTCCACCGGCTCCTCATCCACTTCCGGTTCCGTTTCCAGCTCCTGAACAATGACATTCACACCGGTTACGGTCATGCCGGTAGTCTGTTCCACTTCTTCGATCACCGCTTTCTGAATCGCGGTGGCGATTACCGGTACCTTGTACCCGAATTTCAGATTCACCTTGAGATCGATCGACACCCGGTTTTCGGTCCCCAAATTGACGGTGATCGCCCGATCCTGCAACCGGCGGTTGCCGACGATTTCGGCGATATTGTCCATCAACGTACTGCCGGCCAACCGGGAAACGCCATCGATATTCAGAATGGCTTTGCGCACCAGGGCAGAAATCACATTTTCATGAATTTTGACTTCTCCCATGCCATTCACTTCGACCGCAGCACTGGAGGCGGCTTCGGTGTTCTGGCCGGCGGCTGTTTTTTCTGCGACTTTGATGGAAGCTTTCATTCCGCATCCTCCTTTTCCTGCGCCCGCGACGCGGCGGAACGCTCCTGGGTGAAACGTTCAATAAAGCCGGTATCGTACTTCCCGGCTACAAAATCCTTGTTCGCCAGAATCTGCTTCTGAAATGGAATCGTCGTCTTGATTCCTTCTATCGTAAACTCATCCAGCGCCCGACGGCAGGTAGCCAACGCCTCTTCGCGCGTATCGCCCCGAACAATCAGCTTGGCAATCATGCTGTCGTAATACGGCGGGATCTGATAACCGCTGTATACATGGGAATCCACTCGGACATTCATGCCGCCGGGGGGAATAATCAAGTCCACCTCGCCGGGCGAAGGCGTAAAATTGTTGAACGGATCTTCCGCATTGATCCGGCATTCGATCGCATGTCCGGAAAAATGCACGTCCTTCTGTCGAATCGACAACCGTTCCCCTGCCGCAATCCGGATCTGCGCCTTGATCAGATCAATCCCGGTTACGGTTTCTGTAACCGGGTGTTCCACCTGAATCCGGGTATTCATCTCCATGAAATAATAACTGCCATCCTCAGTATAGAGGAATTCGATCGTTCCGGCATTGGTGTAGCCGGCCGCCTTGGCCGCCTTGACCGCCGCGGCACCGATTCTGTCGCGCAACTTCGGCGTCAAAACGGGAGAAGGAGATTCCTCTATCAGCTTCTGATTCCGACGCTGCACGCTGCAATCCCGCTCGCCGAGATGGATGACGTTTCCGTAATTGTCACCGAGAATCTGTATTTCGATATGCCGGGGATTCACCAGGTACTTTTCCATATAAAGCGCGCCGTTGCCGAAGGCGTTCTCCGCCTCGGTCCGCGCGGCATGGTACCCCTGGATCAAGCTGGCATCGTTATGGGCAATCCGCATCCCGCGTCCACCGCCGCCGGCTACAGCCTTGATGATAACCGGGTATTTGAGCTGGTGCGCCGTCTTGAGGGCATCCGCTTCACTGATGATCAGTCCATCGCTGCCAGGCGTGGTCGGCACGCCGGCTTTTTTCATGGTTTCCCGGGCAACGGCCTTGTCCCCCAGTGCCCGCATCGCCTCCGGGGTCGGCCCGATGAAGGTAATGCCATGTTTGCGGCAGGCTTCGGCAAAATAGGCGTTCTCCGCCAGGAAACCGTATCCGGGATGCACGGCATCAGCATCGCAGATCGCCGCCACCGAAAGAATCCGGTCGATCAGAAGATAGCTCGATGCAGATTGGGCGGGCCCGATACATACCGCCTCGTCGGCAAACCGTACCGCCAGACTGTCGGCATCCGCCTTGGAATAAACAGCCACCGACCGGATACCCAGCTCCCGGCAGGCGCGAATAATCCGCAACGCGATTTCGCCCCGGTTGGCAATCAGTACTTTATTGAACATGAAACAGGGTTCCTTGCATTGCTCCGGATCATTCAATGATAATCAGCGGCTGACCGTATTCGACCGGCTGGCCGTTTTCCACCAGAATATCCTTGATGACGCCGCATTTTTCGGCCTTGATCTCATTCATGACCTTCATCGCCTCGATGATCCCGATCACCGTATCGGCGTTGACCCGGTCGCCCACCTTGACAAAGGCGGCGGCATCCGGAGATGCAGCACGGTAGAAGGTCCCCACCAGCGGAGCATCAATTGTTTCCGCCGGCGCAGCAGTCTCTGCCGCCGGGGCCGGAGTTGCGGCTGCTGCGGGAATCGCGGCAGGAGCCGCCGCCGGGGCCGGAACCGCCATGACCGGAGCGGCAGCCGTCACGACTGCAGCCGGGCCACGTTTGATGCAGAGATTATACGCTTCGGCCTCGACTTTGAACTCCGTCAGATCGTTCTCGGCCATCAGCTTGACAATCGTTTTGATTTCTTCGATTTTCATTTCCGTTTATGATCCCTTTTCATTCTGTTGAGGGCACCGGCCGGCCGCACTTCCGTGTGGATTGCAAACCGCCGTCATCATAGATCGCAACGCCCGACCGTCTTCATCCGATCGGCGCAGTTCCTTCCTTACTTTTTCCGCTGTTCCGTGTCTCGACGCAAAATTTCCGCCAGGGCCAGCAGTGCCAGCCGGTAACTGTCCGCCCCGAATCCAGCGATCACGCCGCAACACACCGGTGCAGTCAAAGATCGATGCCGGAACTCCTCCCGACCGTTCACATTGCTCAGATGAATCTCCACCGCCGGCAGCCGGACCGCGGCCAGAGCATCCCGGATCGCCACGCTTGTATGCGTATAAGCGGCCGGATTGATCAGAATACCGTCAGTACCATCGCTTAAAGTCGCTCCGATCCGGCTCACAACCTCGCCTTCGCTGTTTGACTGAAACGCCGTCAGCGTCAACCCCAGCTCCGCAGCCAGAGCATGTTGCGCCGCCACGATGTCATCCAGCGTGACCGTGCCGTAAATATCCGGTTCGCGCCTGCCCAGCAGCTGCAGATTCGGACCGTTGATCAACAGTACCTTCTTCATAACGTTTTACTATAGCACACAAATCCCACTTTTTCCAGTATTCTGCTCAACGCCCCGATTCAGACGGCAGCGGTACCACCTCCAGCGCTGGCTGCGGCTGCATCTCCAGCAATCTTTTTTCATCCAGCAGCACAGTAGAACCTCCAGGAGGCATGGCCGCCTCCGGCTCCGACTCGGACGTGAGCGCCAGCACCAGCAAAGTCAACAGCACTGTGATCAGGAACACGCCGGCCCCCGCTACCAGTAGAATTCGTTTCAGCAGAATCGGATTTTCTTCGGATAATTCCATATCCACTACGGATTTCAACGGATCCCCCGGCGCCTCGTATTCCAGTCTCTGGCGGATGTCCGCCGTCAGGGACTCCGTCAGCTCTCCATCGACTCCGTAGAACGAACACAGCGTCTTAACGTAGGCCAGTACATACACCACCGGAGGCAGCGAAGAATAATCCTCCGCTTCAATCGCTTCAATGTAAATACTGCGAATCTTCGTCGCCTCCCCCACTTCCGAGGTACTCATCCGACGCTGCTGACGGAGTTCGCGTAAATAGGAGCCGAAGCCCGCCTGCTCCCCACTTTCTCCACTATGGCGATGGAGTGTCGGGCGCGGAGGCGGAGGCGCTATCGGACGCTCCGGCACCGGAACCGGTGACGGCTCCACCTTGGGAACAGCCGTCACTGCCGGCTCCGTTTTTTCCGGCCCCGGTTCCGACGCCGGAATGGAACGCGGTCCCGGTAACGGCATGGAAGCAGGAACAGCGGCATTCCCCACCGTTTGGAACACGGCACCGGCAGACGTTTCAACCGTTTTTTCCGGGGCATCGTCGAACAGCGGCAGTGAATCTTTCCGCGCTTGATTCTGCGTGTCTTCCATAGATTATCCCTCTATTTCATCAAAAATCAGAATTTCCCGTTTACTTCCACCGGGCAGCGGCGGCCCGACAATGCCCCGTGCCTCAAACAAATCAATCAGCTCCGCCGCCTTGTTATAGCCGATCCCCAGACGGCGCTGCAGATAACTGGTACTCGCCTTTCGCTCCATAATAATGATTTCCAGAGCCTTGCGCACATTGTCCCCGTCTCCCGGACGCAGATATTTGCGCACCAGCGGCGCAATATCCCGCAAATCCTCCGCATCCATATCCTCGTCGTCCTCCGCACCGTCCGCTCCCCCCTCGTCGGCCTCCCCTTCGGCCATCACCTGGGAATTGAACTGCTGCGGCGCCTGGGCGGAAACAAATTCCACCACCTTCTTGATGTCATTGTCATCCACCATCGCCCCCTGAATCCGCTCCAGTCCGGCACTGCCCGGCGGCAGGTACAGCATATCGCCTTTGCCCAGCAGTGTTTCTGCTCCGTTCTGGTCGAGAATCACCTGGCTGTCCACGCGCTTGCCCACCATGAAGGCAATCTTCGTCGGCAAATTGGCCCGGATAACCCCGGTGACGATTTCACGACTCGGCCGCTGCGTGGCAATAACGATATGAATCCCCGCCGCACGGCCTTTCTGAGCGATTCGCGCGATAGAAGTTTCCACATCTTTCCGGGCATCGGTCATCATCAGGTCGGCCAGCTCGTCCACAATCACCACCAGCACCGGCAGCGTGTCGGGAATCGGCAGCCCGTCATCATCCAGTACCGGTTCCGGCGGCAGCGTGCGGGCATTGTAGCCACGCAGGTGTTTCACTCCGGCCCGGGCAAGAATCCGGTACCGTTTTTCCATCTCCGCCACCGCCCAGCGCAGAGCAATCGGCACTTTGCGTGGATCGTTGACCACCGGCGTGATCAAATGCGGCAACGTCCGGTATGCTTCGTGTTCCACCACCTTCGGGTCCACCAGAATCAGCCGCAGTTCATCCGGCCTGAAACGGAACAGCAGACTCATGATCAGCGTATTCATGCAGACGCTCTTCCCGCTGCCGGTAGCACCGGCGATCAACAGGTGGGGAGCTTTGGCCAGGTCCAGAATCACCGGTTTTCCCGCCACATCACGCCCCAGGACAATCGGAATTTCCGCGGAAGTCTCCTGCCACTGTTTCGACTCCATGACGGAACGCATGAAAACTGCCTCGGCCCGGCTGTTCGGAGCTTCCACCCCCACCACATTCCGACCGGGAATCGGTGCCAGGATACGCACACTCTGCGCTTCCAGCTCCATAGCGATATTGGATTCGAGGTTGACGACTTTCTCCACCTTGACGCCAGGCGCCAGCTGAATTTCATACCGTGTCACCCGCGGCCCGCTGATATGATTGACGACCGTACCGTCCACCTTGAAGTTATCCAGCGTCCGCTGAAGGATTTCCCGACACCGGACAATCGATTCGATATTTTCGCCGGTGGCTTCCGCCCCCTTGCTCAGCATGGTAATCGGCGGCAGGGTATAATTCCCGAACAACGATACTCGGCCACGCTTGCCTTCTTCGACAATTCGGGTGTCCGGATCTGCGCTGTTGCGTTTCCCCCCCTCTGTCGCCGATACAACTGACCGCGGCGACGGCATCTCCGGAATTTCCGGCAGCTCCGGTGTGTCTTCACGCTCCGGCACCAAAGGTGCAGAAACCGCTTCCGGAGCCGTATCTTCGGCAGCATGGCTGCGTTTCAGCGCCTCCAGGGCTGCCCGGGCCCCGCCCAGCAACCCACCTCCTCGACGGGGCGGCTCCGCCTCCGAAGCTGGAGCCGGAGCTGGAGCCGGAGCTGCCACAACTGGCGGCGCCGGTTGTGGGGCCGGTACGGACGCAGCCTTCTCGTCGCGCCCCATGGCAGCGGCCAACGCCTCCACTCTGCTGCGCGGCGCCTCTTCGTCCACGCCCTCTTCCCGCCTGGCCAACTGCGCCGCCACCAGCCGATGGAAATCCGCAAGATAAATCATCACCATACCGCCCAGCAGCAGAGTCCAGCCCGTCACCATGGTTCCGATCGGACCGATGAGCCGGCGCAGCCACCCTTCAGGAAGCGGCGGATTCTCCACCTGCGGCGCGGCAAAGAACTGTCCGATCACGCCCCCCGGCAAGGCCTGCTGCGGCGTCTCCGCCCGGCCGAGGCCGAAGCGATCGGTCAACTCTGCAAATGTCTCCGGCGCAATGGCGAACAACAACATGGCCCCCAGCATCATCAATGCGGATCCACCGAGAAACCGGAGCCGGTGTCCCCGTTCCGGCAGAAACGACCGGAACATCCCCAGCAGCAGCAGTCCGAGAAACAAATACGCGGCAAACCCGCAGCAAATAAACAATGCATAGGCCAGATGCGCCCCGAGGTTTCCGATCCAGTTCTCCGGCAGAGCGTCCGTACCTCCGCCAAGAGCGTCCATGTCTCCCGGAGCATAGGAGATGATCGCCAGCACCAGCATCAGCGCAAAAGCGCAGAAAAATACATGGCGCACCTTAAATCGCCGCGGCTCCTCTCCACCGGACCGCCCGGCGCTGTTTCCTTTTTCTCTGCTCATTATCCCGAAATAACAACTTCCTGTTTGCATTCCAATCGTTCACGAGTTACAATATGCCGGTTCCACCCGCTTTGCAAGCACAAAATCTCATTCATTCAGGAATAAATCATTATGAAATGCGTCACCCGGGAACTCATCGCCGAACTCCTTGAACAGGCAGCCGCCAGCCCTCGCCGCAGGGCTCATCACAATTTCCATCCCACTCTGGAAGATCCCATTCATCGACTTCTGATCGGCGCCATGCCGGATACGGTATTTCCCACGCACCGGCACCGCACGAAATGGGAATTGTTTACCTTGCTGCACGGGGAAGTGGAAGCGATTTTTTTCGACAGCGACGGCCGGGAAATCGAACGCCATATTCTCTCTCCGGACGGGGAATGCTCCGTGTTGGAAATCCCCGCCGGCCAGTGGCACCTCTACCGGGTACGGCGTCCCTCCGTCATTCTGGAAGTCAAACCCGGTCCGTATGAACCGATCAGCCCGGAAGACACCGCGGATTTCACCTGAAAAACCGGCCTCAGTCAAGCCGGAGCGTACCCGGCATCCAGATACGCCGCCGCGGACGACCGGGATGTTCTATCAAGGTAAAACATTCTTCAAATGCGGCCCGGCCTATCTCCTGCCAGTCCACCGCAATCGTGGGAAACGTTGCAAAATCCGACATCAGCAGGCGTTTCCCATCCACACCGAGCACACAGGCGTCCGCCGGCAGCGTACGTCCCGGAAAACGCCCAGCATAATAGTCGCAATACACCTGCAGCAGGTTGTCGGACGTGAAAAAATGACCGGTATCCGGAGCGAACTCCACCTCATAGTGCATTTCGCCTCTGCCGTGCAGGAAAAGTTCCGGCATGACTCCCGTCTCCTGACGCCACCGCCGCATGAAAATTTCCGCACGAATTTCATAGCTGGGCAGCTGCGTGGCGAAAACCCGCATTTTCTTCACTCCCCGCTGCCGAAAAAAAGCCGTCGCCTGTTCCGCCGCATTCAGCGGATCGACGTCCACCAGCGAAATCCGACCTCCGAAATCCTGGACCATCTGCACCCCCACCGTCGGCTGCAGCAATGGATATTCTGAAATAAAAGAATCATATTCCAGCAACAGCACAATCCCGCTGGCTCGCGTGGCGCTCTCCTGAATACGGGCCACATGATCACTCTCCGGCTCCAGCGGATCCACCAGCACCGAATACCCTTTTTCCAGCGCCGACTGCTGAATCCCCTGCAGTACGGAAAGATAAAGCCCCGCGCGCTGACTGAGCCGGTAAGACAAAAGATACACGGCTATCTGCCGGATGGTTTTCCGTGTCCGGCCTCCGCTCTCCCGGCCGATCAGGATGTCCCGGCCGGATTTTTCCAGCAATCCCCTGGAGCAAAGATAGGCGATACCGCGCTGCACAGTACTGTAACTGAGGTGAAAATCCGCCTGCAGCTGCCGCAGCGGCGGCAACCGGTGTCCCGCAGGAAACTGGCCGGAAACAATTTTTCCCTCCAGAAACTGGATCAACTCCGCGGCTTTGCGAGGACGTGGCGGAAGCAGAAATGCCATGATGGTCTTCTCCAGCGTTTTCTATTGTCCCTGTACGAATTCCAGACGTCCGGCTCCGGCGGGAACGGTGAAAATCGCGCAATTCCGACCTTTTTCCACCACGACCGGCGGCTGTTTTTCTCCTCCGGCGACGAGCTGCCATCTGCCCGGCGCAAGTCCGGTCACCGTCAGCCGGTACGATGCCTGCTCCGCCGGCAGTTCCCAGGAAATCCCGGAACGAAACAGTCCCCCTGCGCCATGCAATATCGCCGCCCGGTCCCCCACCACCAGCAGCAAACGGTCCCCTTCCCGGACGGATCGGACCGGCAGCGGCACCGCATCCTTCTCCGTCATCTGCAGTACATGAACAAACAGATCATCCGCCGATGCAAGCCGGGGAGAAATCATCACTCGCGCCCCCTTCGTCGTCCAATGGTCAGAAATAGGCGGGGTCAGACGAGTCCCGAAAACATTCATCGAATCGGTCCCCGCCAGAATCTCCACCGTCCGTTCCGCCGCTGCCGGCAACACTGGCAGCAGGTGTACGACGCCTTCACCTCCGGCGTTGCGGTTGGAAATACGCAAACCGTCCCCCTCCGTTGCCACCGGCCCCGCGGTATTGAACAGGCAGAACTTCCGCCACTGCGCCCGGGCCGTTTGTACCCGATCCAGCAGGATCACGGTCGCCGGACGCGCCGCGGAACCAAGATTCCAGAAAAGGAAACTGCGCACATAATGCTTTGCTTTCGGGGCATAGGCGGCCGTCAGATCCACACTGAAATAACTGTATTCCGGCTTCATCCGGTCCGGCCCGAAGGCCGCCGACAGCACGGTTCCATGTTGAAAATACGGTTTTTCCCGAACCTCGCGCGGCGTCAACGGCAGCCGCTGATTGAACCGGATCCCCCCATCATTGACCGAACTGTTTTCAAAAGTTTCTTCCGGATCGCGGATCAGCATCATGCTGTGAGCAACGGAACGTTTGTTGAAACCGAAGTCATAAGGCGTACCGTAAAACCGGTACTGTCCGAGATCTACAATCTGGTGTCCCCGGAAATACAGTTGCAGTGCCCCCGCATCGGCGTGCTGATGATTGCCGAAATGATACCCCCCGCCGCGAATTTCCGCAATCACGTCACCAGATTCCGGCGACAGATCCCAACCGGTACGTGCCACCATTCCGCCGAGCACCGGTCCGAAATCCCGGGTCAGCGGCATGGTGTCAAAACTTTCATCCGGCTTCTGCTCGGGATCGTTGAAGAGCAACGCCATCATGGGAAATTTCTCCAGACTCTTCTGCCGGACCATCTCTCCCTTGACCTGTGCGGAACGGCTGCCCGCCTGCGCCAGCATGGTCGTCAGCGGGTAGCACCAGTAACGTCCCTGAATACGGCCGTCCCCGCATGGCAGCATATCATTTCCCGGCAGCCGCATGTATGTCCAGAAATCAATCACCCCGAAAAGATTTCGATCAAACACCGGCCGGTTCGCCATGCGCTCCATCAGCCACGCCGCGTGCAGGTCACAACCATACCGCAGATAGCCGTAATTGGTACCCTGATTATGCCGGGGCGATACGTATTCAAAACGCCGCATCGGCAGCAACACTTCCAGCACCTGATACGACAGATACCGGTACGGTTCCGGATTCTCGTCGTAAACCGCAATCGCCATGGCCAGCAAATCGCGGGTCATCTGCCACTCGTTCCCGTGGCCGTTGACAATCACCTGCCGGAAAGGCGGCCAGTCCACTTCCATTTCCGATGCCAGTTCCAACATCCGACGGCACAGACTTTGTCGTTGTGCCGGGGTGAAAAGATCGTAACACCAGTCATAAACCAGACTGGTGGCATAGACCGCCGCACCGATCTCCCGGGCGACGTCCAGCATATTGCCGAATTCAACCCGATCAAGATAGCGGGTGATCAGCGCCACCGCTTCCTGACCGGTTTGCCGGTCTTTTTCCATAAGATACACAAAGGCCTTTTCGACGGCAGCCTGCTCCAATGCCGCGTCCGGCAGCACCGTTTCCGCCGGAGCCGGGTCGAAGCGAAAAGGCGTAAGCGCCCGTTTCTTCAACGTCTGATACAGATTCCGGTGCTCGCCTTTGTCCAGATTGGCGCGCAGTTCCGGCAACACGGAAGCATTCACCCAGAGTCGGGGATGCGGCATGTCCGGACGGATCGCGGGACGATACCGCATCGCCGCAGCGGGCACGGTGGGAACCGGATACGGCGCCACGATCAATCGCATCAGACGTACGCCGCGCGGCAGCTGCAGATGCAGACGCTGGGTCTTGCCGGTCAAATGGAATCGTCCCAGAGCTGTCCGATTCGCCTCGGCTTTAAGCCATGGGGAAAAAGCGGAGCGGTGCGTGGGACGGCCTTCATCAAACCACATTTTGACACTGAAATCCAACGTCGTGCGTTTCCATTTCGGAATCAGGCTTTTGCCGTAATCGTCTACGGCGGTGATCGCACTGATCAGATATCGGCCGGGTTTTGTCGCCCGGATCTCGAATGTCAGATCCGCTGTCCGGTTGTCTCCGGTCTCCGTCAGCGGCGCCACGCCTTCCGCCAGCGTGACCGCCCCTTCCGGGAAACCCTCCTGCTTCACCACCTGTACCCGATCCGGATGGCGGCAAGCCGCAGAAACCGCCACGTCCGTCGACTTCAAACCGATCTGGACCGGAGCGCTCCAGGCCACCGGAATCACGGCCAGCAACATTCCCCACAACCACAACAGACGCATGACAACCAACTCCTCCGGCAAAATAATTATGGTTCTTTATTCAGTCATCCTCTTTCAATTTGAACCACATTGACCCGAATTGCAAGAAAAAAGTCCCATATTGATTCATATGGATTCAATTTGATCGCACCAAAATGCGGCTTTCCCCTTCCCGCAAGTTTGTTTTTCTCCATGTTTTTCCCTATAATTAAAACGTGATCTTCATCATTCACTCTAAAACAGGAGAATCAGAACCATGAAGAAACATTTTACGTTGATCGAACTGCTGGTGGTCATCGCGATCATCGCCATTCTGGCTTCAATGCTGCTGCCCAGCCTGAATAAAGCCCGGGCTGCCGCTCAGAACGCCAACTGCAAAAGCAATCTCAAACAGGTCGGCAATAATTCGGTTTTCTACAATGCCGATTTCGACGATTTCATGGTACCGTATTACCATGTCCGCGACGGTCTGGGACATTATTGGCCGGGCACCTTCGGGGTATGCGGGTATTACGGACTGAAAGGCAAATCCCTGACTACCCTTTACTGCCCCGCCAACAAAAATGACAGTGTGGAAGATTACCGGAATATTGTAACCAACGGCGGCTGGACCGGTTCCGCCACCATGCTGATCGACTACGGCTACAATTATCGCCATCTCGGTTCCAGCAGCCGCTACGGTGCTACCGGCGGCTTCACTGTCTACGGCGGGAATCCGGCCAAAGTCGGCAGCATCAAGCGCCCGTCCCAAACCATTGCCTTTGTGGATTGTGCACCAACCAATATCACCACCCGCGGTTATGCCATGGTCGAAGATTACCTGGCAGCCAACAAGGGGGCACCGATGATGCGTCACGGCGGCCAGGCCAATATCGCCTGGGCTGATGGCCATGTTTCCGTCGCCCACGGCCAGCCGATCGATGCCGGCACGACAATTTCAGGAATTTACGATCCCTATCTGCGGACGCCTTTCCTGAATCCCGGCATCGGGAAACCGGAGTGTTACTGGGACCGCTATTGAAAAGAGATCCGTTCCGGTTTATATTCTCCGGCATCGGGCATGACCGCATCGGCATGCGGAGAAAAAACAAATTCCACCAAGGTGAATCATGAAACCATTGTTCGCAATTGTTCTGTCTCTACTCGCTGCCGTCGGGCCATCGGCCGCTGCCGGAGAAACGCGCACCGTACCCGCCCGAACTTCCGCCATGGAACAGGCGCGCCGGGAAACCGTCGCCAGAGACCTGAAACATGTCCGGGAAATGCTTCAAGCGGCCGGACCGGCGGCGGAATACCGGCAGAAAACGCAGGCTTTTTTCGAGGAAAATCAAACTGCATTCCGCTCTGGAGCGACCAAGTGGGTGAAAGACGCGTATTATGCGGCCGGACCGGTGGCTCAGAACCCGCGATTCGGAAATTTTGCGGAAGGCATTCTGGCACTGCGGGATTATCTGAAAGAGCAGAACGTCGATCTGATCGTCATCCGGGTGCCGTCCCGGCATGAGGTGGCCTTTCCTCATTTCATTTCGGGCAAGATGATTCCGGGCATGCTGGATCCAGCCTATCTGCAGCTGGCGGAGCAGCTGCTCGCCGCCGATGTGGAATATATTGACGGCCTCGAAGCCATGCATCTCCATAGCGCGGAATATCCCCTGAGTTACTGGTACATGCTGCCGCGCGAAGGCCATCCGGCCGAAGGTCTTTCGCGCATTCTCGCGCCCGTGATCGCGGAGCGTCTGGCCCGGTATCAGCTGCCGCAGACCGGCGAATACCGCCTCGACGAAACCGCCGATCTCTATCGCAAAGTATCTTATCCGGATGGGAATCCGCATTTCCCCGCCGAACGGCAGGTCTCCGCCGCCCGCGTGATCGATGCCGCCGGTAACGTACCCTCCATCGAAGAAATCAACACTTCGCCGATCCTTTTCGTCAGTGATTCCTACGGTGCGTATCCCGGAGTCAAAGCCGGAGCCAGCATCCCGCATTACGTGGCACAACTGACCGGACATCTGCCGGACTGGCTGTACCGCAGCGGCTCCTCGGGGGGGACGCCGGGATTCGTTTTCCGCAAGGGCGAAGATTTTCTGAAGGGACGCCTGGCGGTGGTGGCGATCTGTCATCCCGGCAATCTCTTCGGCGTGTACGGCACCATTCCTTCGAAGGAACTGCGCGCGGCACCGGAACGCTGGACCGTATTGAAAAAGTTTGACGCGAAAAACTGGACCGAACTTCCCGCGGAACCGGCAGTCGGCAGTCACGACCGCTCTTTTGCTCCGCTGCCTGATGGCGAACTGCAACTGTGGCCACTCAAAGAAGGAGCGGTCAACGGCAACGGCGGACGCCTCGTTTTTCCGTTAAGCCGGGAAGAACGGGAAACATATCGCGGCTTCGCGGTCCGGCTGTGTTTCGGCAGTCAATGCTACCTGACCGTCAGCGTAACGGCAGGTGCCGGGGCTCACCACGAATACGTTTCCGTATCAGATTTTGTACCGGAACTTTTTCTTCCGGTCGCGGCAGCTCCGGAGACGGAGAATTTGACGCTGAATTTCCAGAACGTCAGCATCCGCGGGAAAACCGCTTCCTCCCTGAAATCCGTGGAATTGCTGGGGTTGAATCGCTAAAGCCGGTAATTCCTGAACGCCGGACTCCCGTCTCCGGTCATCCGGCGTTCTTCCGGATTATTTTAATTTTATGCCGTTGCCGCGGCTGCGGCGGCCTTGTCCCGGCGCCAATTGTTGCGGGGACGTTCGGCGGAGTGCGGCTTGCCCTTCACCCGATACTGTTTTTCACCCAGCAGCGCCTCCACACCACGCAGCAGTTCCGAAGTCACCCGCACGCTGCGACGCCGATCCGCTTCGATAAAATATACGGCCTCATCTTCGCCAATCACGCAGATCACCACCGGCGTATCACCGGGACTTTCATGACACAATCCGGCCAGTTTCTCCAGCCGGCCATGATCCATTTCCGTCTCATGAACATCCAGATACAGTTTCTCGGCATAGCGCGGCACCGCATCATCCAGAGTCATGATCCGATCCACCACCACCCGGGGGCGTTCCGAATCATCCCGGCGGCTCACTGACGCCTCCACCAGAATCGGCAGCCCCGGTTTCAACGCCAGACCGGCCTGGTTCATTTCTCCCAGCACCCGCTCATAAAGCATGCATTCAATGGAGCAATCCAGATCTTCCAGCAGAAGAATCCCCATCGGCTTGCCGCTGTTCTTGCTGAACTTCGTGGTAAAGGCCCCCACCATGCCCGCAAGCCGGACGGAACTGTTGTCCCGGACCTGGTCCAGTTCCCGGATCGGCACCGAGGACAAAGCCCGCACCAGTTCCGCCTGAGGATCCAGCGGATGGCCGGTCACATAAAAGCCCAGCAGTTCCTTTTCGTTTTCCAGGATCTCCTCCAGAGAAAATTCCGGAATGTCAGGAATCGGAATGGAACAGCTCTCTTCCGCCTCTCCCCCATCAAGCAGATCGAACAACGATCCCTGCCCGCTGGCCCGGTCCGCCATGCGCGATGCGGCAAATTTCAACATCGGCTCCGCGATTGCCAGAATCTGGCTTCGCCGCAGTCCGAGCTGATCGAATGCTCCAGCCCGGGTCAGATGTTCCATCATCCGGGAATTCATTGCCGCGCCGCAGCGTTCGCAGAAATCCTGGAAACTTTTAAACTTTCCCTCCGCCTGCCGCGATTCGATGATCTTGCGTGCGGCCACTTCGCCCACGCCCTTGATCGCGCCCAGACCGAAGCGGATCGCACCGTTGTCCACCCCGAAGGCAATCTGACTGCTGTTGACGTTCGGCGGCAGCACTTTGATGCCCATTTCCCGACAGGCATTGATCAGAAAAGCGATCTGATCGGCATTCGCCAGTTCGCTGGTCAGCACCGCCGCCATGAACTCCACCGGATAGTTGGCCTTGAGGTAAGCCGTCTGATAGGAAACCACGGCATATGCCGCACTGTGCGATTTATTGAAGCCGTATCCGGCGAACATTTCGATTTTTTCCCAGATCTGGTTGGCCAGCTCTTCGGAAATCTGATTGGTTTTGGCACAGCCTTCCACGAATTTCGCTTTCTGCTGTGCCAGTACGTCCACCTTTTTCTTACCGATAGCGCGCCGCAGAATATCCGCGCCCCCCAGGGAAAAGCCGGCCAGAACCTGCACCACCTGCATGATCTGCTCCTGATAAAGCATGATGCCGTAGGTTTCCTTGAGGTAACGTTCCATTTTCGGATGGTCGTAGATGATCTCCTCTTCCCCCTTCTTGCGGCGAACGAACTGAGGGATGAACTGCATTGGCCCCGGTCGATAGATGGCCAGCAGAGCGATAATGTGCTCAATGGTTTCTACCCCGAACTGGCGGCAGAGATTCTGCATACCGCCGGATTCCAGCTGAAACACTGCCACTGTGTCACCCCGCTGAAGCAGGTCGTAGGTTTTCGGATCATCCAGCGGCAGCTCATCCATATTGATGACCACGCCATGATTTTCCTCGATCATATCCAGCGCATTGCGGATAATGGTCAGCGTACGCAGCCCGAGGAAGTCCATTTTCAACAGCCCCAGTTCCTCACAGGGCACTGCGGTAAACTGAGTGATGATTTCCCCGCCGGCACCGATGGTCAACGGCACAAGATTGTCCAGCCGCTGGTCCCCGATGATCACGCCGGCGGCATGAATACCGAGCTGCCGATTCAATCCTTCCAGAACTTCGGCGAACTGGAACACTTCCTCCACGTCGGGATCATTCTGAATCAAAGCCGCCAGCTCCTCGGATTTTTCCACGGCTTTGGCCAGCGTCATTTTCAGCTCATCCGGCACCAGCTTGCTGATGCGGTTACCGAATTCGAAATCATGGCCGAGTACCCGGGCGACATCCTTGAGCACGGCCTTGGTCTTCAACGCACCGTAAGTACAAATCTGGGCAACGCTGTCCTCTCCGTATTTATGTCGGACATATTCGATGACTTCACCGCGCCGTTTTTCGCAGAAGTCGATGTCAAAGTCGGGAGGACTGACCCGCTCCGGATTCAGGAACCGTTCAAACAGCAAATTGTACCGGAGCGGATCAATATTGGTAATCTCCGCCAGATAGGCCACCAGACTGCCGGCACCGCTGCCGCGCCCCGGTCCGACCGGAATTCCCTGAGACTTGGCATGACGGATGAAGTCGCTGACCACCAGAAAATAGGAACAGTATTTGGTCCGGTCGATGATGCTGAGCTCATAATCCATGCGCTCGATAATTTCCTGTTGTTCCGGCGTCAAATCCGGTGCGGTCGGGTCAAAATGATAGCGTTTGGGAATGTTGTCCAGACAGATTTTCCGCAGAAATTCCTTCCCCGGCACCGTACCGTCCGGCAACGTATAAACCGGATAATGATTCACCTCCGGCACATACCGAAAAGTAACTTCGCAACGCTCGGCAATGGCGCGGGTATTGGTGATCGCCTCGGGCAGCTCGCGGAAAAGCTCCTTCATTTCATCGGGACTTTTGAAGTAAAACTCCGGTGCCGAAAAACGAAAATGCTTCGGATCGGACAGCAGCGCACCGGTCTGAATGCAGAGCATGATTTCATGCGCCTTGGCATGTTCTTTTTTCAGGTAGTGCGCGTCGTTGGTGGCGACCAGTCCGAGTTGGAATTTTTCCGCCATCTCCGCCAGCGCCCGGGTGACCCGGCGTTCCTCCTCCATGCCATGATCCATGACCTCCAGGAAAAAGCGCTCCGGCCCGAAAATCTCCAGATATTCCCGCAACGCCTTCTCGGCCGCCGGCATGTTTCCCTCCAGAATGCGCTGAGGGATCTCCCCCGCAATACAGGCGGACATGGCGATCAGACCATCGTGGTACTGCGTCAGCAGCTCCTTGTCGATTCGTGGTTTTCCGTAATACGAACCGGTCCGGAACCCTTCGGAAATCAACTTGCACAAACTGTGATAGCCGGCATTGTTTTCAGCCAGCAGCAGCAGGTGAAAGCCGCGCACATGCGGCGTCGCCGGATTTTTGTCAAACCGCGGTCCAGGAGTAATATAGGCTTCACAGCCGATAATGGATTTGACTCCGCTTCCCTTGAAGGTTTTGTAGAAATCCTGCGTTGCTCCGAGAAAACCGTGATCGGTGATGGCCACCGCGGGCATGTCAAACTCTTTGGCCATCTGCAGCAGCCCCTTGGTGGTGCAGGCTCCGTCGAGCAGACTGTAGTGGCTGTGAACGTGCAGATGTACGAAATCAGACGGCATGTTGCTTCTCCAGGTCGTTCCTATAGGGTTCTTTTGAGAAATTATAACGGTTCGTCGGAGAAATTCAAATGCCGGGACGTTTTTTTTCTCTTCCCCGGAAAATTCGATCAAAAAAGCGATCATTCAATCTTGCATCATCACCCTATCAATGCTATAGTATTGATTTTATCTGAACTCTGATTAACGATCAATAACAACCATCTTCTGAGAATTTGAAGTCATGATTTCCATTCCTTATTTCACCCGGCGTGACCTTTTCGGACGGGGGGGGTATCTGGAGCTCTGGAATATCGCATATCCGCTGATCATCCTGAGCGCAAGTAACACCTTCATGCAGTTTGTGGACCGCAAGTTTCTCGCATCCAACTCCACGCTGGATGTGGCGGCGGCCATGCCGGCAGGCATTCTTTATTTCACACTGTTCAGTTTTTTCATGGTGACTGCGAACTTCACCTCGACGCTGGTCGCACAATATTACGGCGCCGACGATCGTAATTCCCTGCTGGGGGCGGTGTGGACCGGCTTTTATTTTTCAGTCGGGGCATCGCTGCTGATTATCTTTGCGCTGCCGATGCTTGGAGTGGCGTTGATCGAACGGGGAGGACACTCGCCGGAGCTGATTGAGCGGGAGCTGGAATATTTTTATGCGCTGATCCCCAGCGGGGCATTCGCCTGCCTGGCGGCACCGTTTTTCTGTTTTTTCTCAGGACGCGGCAAAACCGTACCGGTCTCTTTAATCAACACCATTGCCTGCCTGCTCAATATCCCACTGGATTATGTTTTCATTTTCGGGTGGGGCCCGATCCCGGCCCTGGGCATTCTCGGGGCGGGAATCGCCACTTCGCTGTGTGCGAGTTTCTCCTTTCTGACGATTCTCTGCTATTTCCTGTCGGTTGACCAGAGGCAATTTCCGACACGGGATCGGAGCGGGGTGAAATGGGATTTTCTCCGGCGGCTGCTGTGTTATGGTACGCCGTCCGGACTGCAGGTGTTCTTTGAAGTGGCTGCATTCACGCTGGCGACCTTTCTGATCGGCAAGCTCGGCAGCCTGCCATTGGCGTCGCACGTCATCGCGCTTTCCATCAACAATATGTTTTTCATCCCGCTGCTTGGCATGAGTGATGCCACATCCATCGTCGCCGGTCAATACATCGGACGCCAGCGACATGAGATCGCTCGCCGGACAGCCTACCGGGCCTGGCGGCTGGGGCTGCTGTACATGTGTCTCGGCGGATTTGTCTATTTATTTTTCCCGACCGCCCTGGCTAATCTTTTTGCACCGAGTGGTGCCGCCGCCGGGGATTTCGCGGAAGTGATTGACACCACCCGGTGGCTCCTGGTGTGCGCGGTCTTCTTCAATTTCGCGGACACGCTCAAATATATTTTCGTCGGTGCGCTGCGCGGAGCAGGAGACACCGCCTCGGTCCTGCTGATCACCAGCGGCTGCGCTTACCTGGTAATGGTACCGGGGGTATTCATCCTGATCCATGTCGTCGGTGCATCCGTGGTAACGGTCTGGATGTTTCTGGCGGCATGCGCGTTTCTGGAGGGGGGGCTGGTACTCTGGCGTTTCCGATCCAATCGCTGGCAGAAGATCCGACTCATCCAGCACAAAACTGCCGCGGTGGCAGTGGATTCCGGAGAACCGGCCGTGCTGTAATGCCTGCCGTCATGACTGCGGCACAAGCCCTGTTCATGACGCCCTCGTCCGCTGTACCCCGGAGTGGGTTTTCACCCGGGGCGGCCAGCGACAATTCGGTCATACGGTTCTCCGTCCCACCGCTTCGCCTCACCGTTGATGATGACGGACCCGGCGGCGGAAATCAGCCCAGTCCCGCAGTTCTCCGGGCGTCCAGACTGTTTCGCAGAACGCCAGAAGCCGCGGGAAAAGTTTCCCCATGACCCGATCGGGAGTTACCAGCTCTGTCCAGAGGCAGGCTTCCGCCCCGAGCACCTGACTGCGGCGACCGGTCGGAGTCTCCTCCGGCAGCGGATCAAACTGATAGACCCGCTCCAGCGGCAAATCCGGCATCCAGCTGCTGTGCGGTTCACTCCGACGCATCGGATAATCCAGATACGTGTAATCATGCCGGGAATTGATCAAATCGGCGCCACGCATCAACGCCAGCTCCATCTGAGCTGCAGCAACGGCACCGATCCAGGAGGTCTGACAGCGAACCATGGAGTGGTTCCCGGCGAGCGAACCGCGACTGAGCTCCGGATCCAGGGGGCGTCCGCCCCAGCACTGCATGATGATCCGGGGATCATAAGCACGAAGAGAAGACCATAAAATCGGTCGGACATCGTGATCCAGCACCCGCCGGGCCAGCTCGGTCATGAAGTGATGCTCCAGATCCCGCTCACCGCTCAACCCCAGATTGCGGATGGCATTCTGACAGACGGGACACTGCTGCCAGTGCCGGGGAGACGCCTCATCGCCGCCCAGATGCAGATACCGGATCCCGGAAAAAATTTCCATGGTTTCATCAATGATTTCTCCGAGAAAACGCCGTGAAGCGGGATTCCCGATGCAATATTCACCACGGGTAAGATCAATCGGCAGCCCGTCGGGGCAGGCCAGTTCCGGATGGATCGCGAAAACGCCGCTGCTGTGCCCCGGCATTTCCAGCTCGGGAATGACTTCAATATGGCGTTCGGCGGCATAGGCGAGAATTTCCCGGATTTCCTCCGGCGTATAATAACCGGAAGAACGGGCGTGTCCGGGGAAAGATTCCAGCATTTCGGCGTGACGCCTGAATCCGATACGCCAGCTGAAGTGATCTACGAGATGCCAGTGAAAACGGTTGAATTTATAACGGGCCAGCGCATCTATAACCTCCCGCACCTGTGCCGCACTCTGAAAATGCCGGGCGGAATCCAGCATGCACGACCGCCAGTGAAATTCCGGCGCATCGACAATCCGCAACGCGGCAAGTTCATTGCGTCGCATTTTCCGCGCGCCTTCCAGCAACTGCCGCAAGGTCTGAATGCCGTAAAAAACACCGGCGCGATCGCCACCGCCAATCCGGACGCCTTCCGCGGCAACCACCAGTTCATACCCTTCGGCGGGCAATTCGGTATTCAGCAGCAACCGACACGGCAAAGCTTCCCCCCAAAGCTGCATCTGCTGGAAGAGTGTATCTGCCGCACGTGCTTCCGTTGCCAGCAGATCCGGCGCTTCCGCATGCAGGAGTGTCAGCGGCATGGCACCGCCGGTCAATTCGATTTTCCGGGGACGGGGAATCAGCAAATCCTGAGGCATCGCCATCTTGCATATCCTTTCATAAAAAATTATAGCCTTTTTACCATACCCGCCGGATTTCGGCGATGCCAGAAAATTAAAAGAATTTTTCGTAATTTCCCGATTCCCGGCGAGGCATTCCCGGCGGAGTTCCGGAAAAATACGGAAAAATACGAGAAATGGACTGGACTTTTTCCAGAAACAGGTTATTATATAAGCGCAATGGCGTGGTTGCCGAGCGGCTAGGCAGCGGTCTGCAAAATCGCGAAGATCGGTTCGACTCCGATCCACGCCTCCATTTTTTTATAATCCCTTCTGATTCTCTCCCGATAATGTTGTTTTTCCTGGTTTATCGCTGCGGATTGACCTTTTGATCGCCTCTGTTTGTAAAAAAAACCGCTCCCCGGAAAATTCGGGAAGCGGGAAAAGTGAACAGACCGTTCCTCATGCCTTCATTGTCTTCAGCAGAAAACGGCGGCGCGGATCCGCTCCGGATAAGAACGGATCCTGCGACCGTGTTTATTGGGCGTCGTGGGGAACCATCGAAATGATCGAATTCCACTCATTGGCACTGTTGCCGTTGCCGGTAAAACGCAGCTGACAGACCTTCTGCGCGGGGAATGAATAGAGCACCGGCCCGGAACTCTTGCGACTTTCTCCGTCATAAACGGTCTTCCATTCCCGGCCATCGGAAATTTCCAGCTTGAACTTCGCCGCACGGCTTGCCCCCTGATAATAGCAGAGTTCCACACCGTCGAGCTTACGCGGTTCCGTGAATGTCAGCGTGAAGCTCTTGCCGGCGCCATTCGCCGCCCAGTAAGCAGACTTCCCGGTATACGCATCCAGCAGGAATGCCAGATCATCCTCCTGGAACCCGCAGTTGGAATCCAGCCACATGACCGGCGATGGTTTCGTCCGCTTAAAATACATGGAACTGCGATCCATCGCATCGCTGACCGTCAGATATCCGGCCAGACCGGCGGGTACGGAGTCACAGACATACCAGACGCCGTCCACCCGTTGCGCGGGAACTGCCATATCCAAACGATCCCCGTTCCACAAAAACGTCCGGGAGCCATCGCTGAAGACGGCCTTCCGTCCGCCAAGTTCAACCGTCAAATCCTTGGATGCGACACACTTGCCCCCCAGTGCGGCAAAGACCGCTTCCGCAGGCACCAGCACCTGCTCACCCTGGACAATATTTTCCGGCGCATCCGCCACCGGTTTACCGTCAATCAGGCAATGCCCACTGGCCGGATTGCGGACCTCCGGCACGGCAATCCGGGGAACATCATACCGGACCGCATCGCTGGAAGCTCCCGGAGAAACCGTATATTCGCCGCCGGGAACCACCAGAAACGCCGTCCCTTTATCTGCGGAAACGAACAATTCATAATTGATTTTTCCGTCGGCATTCCGGAAATTCCAGATGCCCGGCATCAGATCGGCCAGCAGCACCTGCATATCGCCACGCCCCTGCGGTACCTGCACCGAGAACTGCCGTCCTGCCGGACGCTCGGAGGTTCCGAGTACGACAACGCGATTGCCAAGTGTAATCTGGCAATTTTCATGATTTTCGATCAGATCGACCGGCAGCGGTTCAGCTGTGGGGTCGCCGATCTGCATGACGGCGACAAATACATCCGTCGCATTTTCTTCCGCAGGCGTGAACATGGTACGCCATCCCTGGGCGGGAGCAGCCCCGGCGACCGGAGGCTTCAGGTTCGCACCGAAGAACTTGGTGGCGTCCCCTTTGCCCGCGGTTTCGACCTTGACTTTCCGGGGCAGCAGCATACGCACATCCAGACGGCCGGGCAAAACGCTGCGGTCGGAGACAATTCTTACCTCGTTATCCGTAATTTCCGGCTGGGTCAGGGAGTTGATCAGCCAGTATTTCCGATATTCCGCCCGGGCGGTTTTCATCCGATCCACGGTGATCAACGCCGCCGGATTCCCGGCATCTGCCAGATTGAGGAAGCAGAAGGCGCGCGTATAATATTCCATCTTATCACTGTAAGCAGGCGCGAGATCCGCCTTGAAATAACTGTAGAAGGGGCGTTTCGCGTCAGGCCCGAAATCCGCCGCCAGGGTTTCACCGTATTTGAAATGCGGATCACTCAGCAGCTGCTGCACACTGGTCGGACAGGTCTGATTGAAACGCTGACCGCCATCGTTGACGGCGCCGCGCAGGAATTTTTCATCCGGCTGATAGGCCAGCATGACATTATGCGCGATCGACCGTTTGTTGTAGCCGTAGTCGTAAGGCGTCCCATAAAAATGGTACATGCCGAGGTCCGTTGCCAGCCAGCCGCGGTAAAAAATCTGAAACGCTCCCGCATCGGCATGCTGGTGATTGCCGAAATGATAGCCGCCGCCCTTCATTTCCACAAATACATCAGGAGAATTCTTGCCGATATTCCAGCCGGTCCGGGCGATCATGGACGCCAGCACACCTTTGAAATAATGCGTCAGCGGCAATGCGTCAATACTCTTTTCCGCCTTCAGGTCCGGATCGTTCAAGAGCAGGAACATGATCGGATCGCCAAGCGTCCCGCCCTGTCGTTCAAACTCCGCCTTGAGGATCGGATCCCCGGTATAGGCGTAACAGAGGAACGTAGTCTGCGGCGACTGCCAGAAACTGGTGGACAAAGTTCCGTCCCCGTCCGGCATCATCGTCCCCGCCGGAGTCAGCGCGTAAATCCAGTAATACCCCACATTGTTGATCACATCGTCAAAAACGCGCTTGCCGCTCATCCGATACATCAGCCAGGCCGCGTGCATTTCGCAGCCGAACCGGAAGGTACCGTAACCGACCCCTTGATTGTGGCGGTTGCACTGATATTCGAGATTGCGCAACGGCACCAATTCCTCCAGAATCCGGTAGGCGCAATACTGATACGGCAGGTTGTAGTCACCGTACAATGCGATCGACATCGCCAGCAGGTCACGGTTGACCTGAGCTTCATTGCCGTGGCCGTTGACGATCGTCTGGCCGAATGGCGGCCAGCCGATTTCCATATCTTCGGCCAGACGCATCAGATTCTTGCGGAAAAGTTCCCGGTCTTCCGGAGTAAGCAGGTCGTAGCACCAGTCGTACACCTGCGCTCCGGAATACAGGACAAGACCAATCTCACGGGTGATATCAAGCATGTTGCCGAACTCCACCGCGCTGAGATAATCATGCATGAGCTTGACCGCTTCTTCGCCGAGTTTGCGATTGCCGGTCATCAGATAAACGAACGCTTTATTGACTGCGGCGTTCTGAAGTTTCGGATCGTACTCGGCCGCGGTACGGGGCGCCACCTTGAATGTGTAAGGCACCGCTGCCGCCTTCTGCACCTGTTCCCAGACAGCCCGGTTCGCTCCTTTATTCAGGTTGGCCTTCACCGCGGCCAGGGATTCGGAGTTCACCCACAACCGGGGATGAGACGCGGGAGGGAAAATCTTCGGCACATATTTCTGCGCGGCCTCCGGCACTTTCGGCGCCCGGTACGGCGTAATGTCGAGCCGATCCAGTGCCGATCCTTCCGGCAGCCAGATCCGGATCTCATGTTTACCCCGGGTAAAATCCTGCTTCATCAGCCGCTGATAGCAGCCGTTCTGGTTTCCCCACGGCACGACCAGCACACGATTGCGCGGAAAATCATCGTCAACGGCGATCATCACCCGCAGCGAATCGTATTTGGTCCCGGCCTTTTTCATCGCCTCGCGCGTGGCGCCGGTGGTATCGGCCAGAGAAGAGATCCAGTAACGCCCGGTTTCTGGAATATCCACATGAAATGTCAGGTCCGGCTCTCCGGTCGGATTGGCCATTTTGGACTTCTGTCCGCTTTTGAGCATGACTCCCTTTCCACCGGAAAATCCGGCACGCTCCACCGCCTCGGCCCGGGCAGCATCAAACTGTGCCTGCTCCGCCTGGAGCGTCAATCCGGCCGGCGCCGCAGCTGCGGTCACTGCCGCAGCGGTCATGACCAGTCCCAAGCTCCAACCTTTCATTCCCATTACCTCCCATGATTTGCGTGATGAACGAGACAATCCGTTTTTATCATATCACCGTCTTTTCCCGAATGCAACCGCCGGAACAACGGCAGTCCGCAAAAATCCGCTTGTATGCAGTTTTCATCCGGAAAACCGACTTGCTTATCTCTTCCTGAAGCGATATTTTATCCTGTCGTCCGGCACATTCCGTACCGGATCATACTGTCAACCCCGAGGAATCCGCATGAAAGGCATGGTTGGTCTGCTGCTCTGGCTGGCATTGCTCTGTGCCGCCCGGGCGGAGTTTCCTATCTTCGAACGTCCCGACGCTGCGTCCCGCTGGATCGGCGTTGCCCGGCAGTGCCCCGAACCGGATGAGGCAATCGCCCGACAGACGAATTACCAGATCGGCGGCCATCTGGCCCGACGCCTGACTTTCCTGGAAATCCCCACGGCACCTGGGAAAACTGTTTTTGTCACCCCGGATCTCGCCTGCACTCAGGAACCGGACGGCACTTGGCATATTCAGCCTCAACCCGCCCGGCCGTTATGGCCGCGAATCTGGGGCGGAGCCTGCCTGCTGCTTGCAGGAGGCCTCTGGCTGGGCTGGAGAAGGCGCCTGCTGCCGGACTGGACGCTGGCATTCATCCCGGCGGCGGTGCGGGGAGCACTCACGGCGTGGATCGTATTGCAAGGAGGAGAGGTGTATCTATTTTCCAGCGACGAACCGGATTTCTTCCGGACGATGCAGGAACTGGCGGAAGGCAACTGGCACGGTGCCTGGAACCGCACGGTGGGGTTGCCGCTCCTGTACTGGCCGTTTGCGGCGATTATAAATTGCAACTCCGTGATGGACCTGCTGCCGGCCTTCTCTTTTTTCAACGGCTTTCTTCTGGGGCCGGGGAGTGTGGCATTGCTTGCCTGCGTTGCCACCGGCTGGCTGGGATCGCAGAAACGAGGACTGATCACGGCATGGATCTATGCCGTGCTGCCGCTCTTCTTCTTTCATCTGGAAGATCCGGCGAGTGGCATCTACCGGGCTTTTTTCGCGTTACCGGACGCCTCCTGGGCATTCGGTTATTACAAAAGCCTGACCTGGTGCGGCTACAATGCCATGAGCGACATGCCCGCCACGGTACTGCTGCTCGGCTGTGCCGCGTTACTCACCTGTACCCGCCCCATACCGCGGATGGCGGTGCTGGCGGGATTTCTGTTCGGGGCGGCGATTCTGGTGCGGATCAACGCCATCCTGTTTGCACCGTACTTTCTCTGGCAGTTTCATACCCGCCACCCGAAATCGTGGCGGCTCTGCCTGACTGCGGGAGGCATTGCCCTGCTGCTGACCGTGGCCGGACAGCTGATCCTGAATACGGTGCAATTCGGCGCGCCCTGGATCACCCCATTTTCGCTGCACGACCGGGCCTCGGAAGGCTTTGTCTGGTCGATGCTGCCGATCAATATACCGGCGCTTTTCGGGGCGAATCTGCCATGGGTGGCGGCCGGCATGAGCGCACTCCTGCTGTTGCAGCGCCGGGAACTCCGGTTGATGCTCGGACTCTGGTTGCTGCCGACGCTGTTGTTTTTCTGCGGGTATCCGTTCACGGCGGAACACACCACGCGATTCATTCTGCCACTGTACGGCGCCTGGATCGCCGCTGCGGTCGGATTGTGGCCGACACAATGGAGTCGCCGCAACGCTCGGACACTGTTCTGCTGGGTGCTGACTGCGGGAGCGACGTGGTTTTTGCAGGCGGTCTGGTTTGTCTTTTTCCTGGCGCTGTCGGCGGCGGCGCGGATACCGGCAGATCTGGTGGTGACGCTGCGACAGAAAAAGCAGTTGTGAGCGAACTTCCCCCTCTGGGGAAAAACGTCCCGGCTTTTTTTCGATTTTTTTCCCATTTTTTTCACAAAATCCTTGCTTTCCCGACCATTTTTGCCTATAATTACAAAGTCGAGTGGTTGATTCTTTTTTTTGAATGCATAATCGCAAGCGCTTGCGATCATCTTTTTCAACAGAAATCCGTTCTGTAAACGGATCTCGTCAGAAGAGGAAAAACATCATGAAAAAAATCTTCACGCTGATTGAATTGCTGGTCGTAATCGCGATCATCGC
>CALXOD010000044.1 GCA_944389925.1 uncultured Victivallaceae bacterium
GCTTATCATAAGCCTGACGGCGAAAATTGCAAATCACTCTGCAGGACAATTTATCATAATTTCTCCGTTTCAGGGGGGAGGTGGGGGCTGCTTCGCGGAGCGGCGCCGGAAGCCTGGCTGATCGATGCACTCCGAGAAGGGGAGGGGGTGAATACCGGTGTTGACATTTGGGGGAATGAAGTTATAGTACTTCTTCCGAGAAGATTTGCAGGATTCCAGGATAGGTGGCAGGTAGGCGTGTTCCCAAGAGCATCAGAGGTCGGTGAGTGATCTTTCTATGCTTCTGACTAGTATTTCAAACACTTAAAATGACATTGCAGAAATCCAATCTTTATGTGGTTATCATGGCGGGGGGGCGTGGAGAGCGCTTCTGGCCGGCTGGCAGACGGGAACACCCCAAGCAATTGCTGCCGCTGCTGGGTGAAACGACCATGATAGAAGAAACCGTGCAACGACTTTTTCCGATGATCATTCCAGCCCAGATCCTGGTGATTACCAATCTTGCTTATGTGGAGCAGGTGCGGAAACTGCTGCCGGTGCCTCCGGAAAACGTGATTGGCGAACCGGATGGGCGGGATACTGCTCCCTGTGTGGCTCTGGCGACGGCTCTGGTCGCACGACGAGATCCGGATGCGACCATGATTCTACTGCCGGCCGACCATGTGATCCGCCCGGCGAAGATTTTTCAGGATACGTTGCTTTCTGCTGCGCGGATGGCGCAGGCCGGAAATCTGGTGACGCTGGGGATCACTCCGACCAGACCCGCTACGGGATATGGGTATATCCATGTTGGCGATTCTGTTGCGGATGGTTTCCGGAAAGTGCTTGCTTTCAAGGAAAAACCTGATGTTGAAACTGCGGAGGAATTTTTCCGTGACGGTAACTTTAAATGGAACAGCGGCATATTTATATGGCGTGTGGATGTCATTTCCGAAGCGTTCCGCCGGTATACCCCCGCTCTGTTCACGAAACTGGAACACTGGCGCAGCGGCGGTGATTACCGACAGGATTTCGCAGATTGTGAAAAAATTTCCATCGACTATGCCGTCATGGAAAAAGCGGATAACGTAGTTGTCGGTGAAGCTCCCTTCTACTGGAACGATCTCGGCAGTTGGAGTGCGCTCCGTTCTGTGCTGCCGCTGGATGAGGCCGGCAATGCACTTCGGGGCAATGTGCTGGCGCTGGATTCGGTCAACAACGTTCTGATTTCCGATCCGGATTTTCTGCTTGGAGTCATTGGGATGCACGATATTGCGGCGATACAGGCCGGTAACGGGATTCTGGTGTGCCCGTTGTCCAGGGAGCAGGAAGTCAGGCAGTTAGTAGTTCAGATCAGAGAACAACAAGAGAAGTTTCTTTGAGTAGAAAAGCGTATTTGATCGCGTTGTTCCCGGGAAAGGAAGGAAGAGATACCTGGACTGAACTGACGTGCCGGTACCTTCAATGCTGCCTGGATTGAGCATTGCAGCAGGAAGCCGCATCGGGAAGACGTGCCTCCCCCTCCGCATGAAAGATCTCACTGAGTCTCGAATCTGAACGGATAGATGGAGAAGAGCCGTCTCGTCACAATTTACAACATCCACATGCAGAAGCATGTGCAGATAAGTTTCGAAATATCGGAGTACACTTCCGGAAACGACATATCGGGAACATGGCGGCTGCTGGACCTTTCTCCTGAAATGCAGAACCATGCCTGTTTTTACCTGGGCTTCCTTGGTATTGAGAGGAGGCCGTAGATTGAGATGACACCGGTTTTAAAGGCGAAATCAAATGGGCTGCCTCCAGGCCGGACGGCATCTACCGGAAGCTCATGGATTCTTCCCGCGCCTACACCTTCGGATGGCATTCCGCAATCTCCCTCGAACAAGGTATCGCCAAAAATGTCAGGGCGTATTGCGACCATTTTCGGAATACTTTAACTGATGCAGAGCCAACTTGCTCCGGACCAGGTCCCTGATGGAAATATTTCTCCACAAGTATTAATGCCGATGTTCACTTTCAGAATCCCCCCTTGTGCACTTCGCTCTTGGATTTTTCATTTTGGGGTCCGATTCCACCCGGCGTAATCTGAGTCGGCGTAGAACCAATTCCGCCAGGAAGTGTTCACTTGATCACCATTCGTATTTTCCTGTGCATGGTTCCTCGTCTGATAACATTTCAAACGAATGATCCGCCGTCATGGTGTAAAGTTTTTCCATGATTCAAATAGGGGGGTTGAAGCAGCCATGTAAGCGCAGATAATTATGCGCACAGCATCATTTCAAGCGATTCAGTCTGCTGCAAAGAGAGTGAGGGATAAGGTTGTTGGTACCTGCCGTCTGAAAAATCATCTTCAGTCATTCGGCGCATACCTTGAGTGTATATCTATCTGTCAATTTTGTCAAAAGTTCCTTCAGGGAAGAACGTTCCCCGATTGACAAAATGACAACTCCATGCTAACTTTACCCCGTATCTGCATTGCCTTATAGGTTGGATTTTGTGCAAATCAAAATAAAAAACAGATGCACCTCTGTCAAATGAGATCTCCCATTACAAAAAATTGGGACATTATCAAAGAATTCAATTTATTACTCAGATGAGGTAAAAAACAAAGATCAAAACACTGCGACCAGGTCCCGGAGGAATTGGCTTCGTGATTTTTCAAGATGAGAAATCTATAGGGGGTGATTCCGGGTTGAGCTATGAGCCATGTTATCTGGCATTGATGGTTCCATACCAAAGGGCGTTTGAATGCTGGTGCAGGCGGCATATCAGTCATTCCGGGGTGATGCAATGATTGTTTTTCTCACCTTGTGGTGTATCGTTTTTCCTGAAGCTTTACTGTGTTATATGATTTGCCGCAAAGTTCTGCCTGGATTCGCTGACCAAGGAGATCAACGGAATGTTTTTGCTTAAAAATTTTATTCAGCAGAATGTCATTCACCGCTCGGAAAGCATGTTTGCTGCCGACTTGAAGCAGAATGATGCTGTATTGTCTCGGGAAATCCAGGGAAAAAAAGTTCTTGTCATCGGTGGCGCCGGTACAATTGGTGCTTCTTTTATTCGTGCTCTGCTGCCATTCAAACCGGCAAAGTTGGTCGTGGTGGATATTTGTGAAAACGGATTGACTGAGCTGACCAGGGATTTGCGTTCCACCTACAACTTGTACATGCCGGCGGAGTACCTGACTTATCCCTTGAATTTTGCCGATCCGATTTTCGAGCGCATCCTCTTCAGAGAAAAAGGGTTTGACATTGTAGCAAATTTTTCGGCGCACAAGCATGTCCGCAGTGAAAAGGATATTTTTTCCGTAGAGGCTTTGATTGAAAACAATGTCATCAAAGCACAACAGCTGTTGAAGCTGCTTACACAAGTACCACCGGAGCATTTCTTTTGCGTATCGACCGATAAGGCCGCGAATCCGGTCAATATCATGGGCGCGAGCAAGCGCGTGATGGAAGACTTGATTATGAGTTATTCCGATGCCTTCAAAGTCACTACGGCCCGCTTCGCCAATGTTGCTTTTTCAAATGGCAGTTTGCCTGCCGGTTTTTTAGAGCGCTTCAATAAGCGGCAACCTTTCAGTGCGCCTCAAGACATTCGACGTTACTTTGTGTCGCCGGAGGAAAGTGGTCAAATCTGTCTGATGGCATGTCTCCTGGGACGGAACCGTGAGATTTTCTTTCCCAAGCTTTCTGAAAATCAAATGATGACCTTCACGGAGCTTGCTGATCTGTTGCTGCATGATCTGGGTTATGTACCGAAATACTGTGCCAGTGAGGAAGAAGCTCGCCGTTTTGCTGCTGAAATGCCGCCGGACAGCAAAAGCTATCCGGTGTATTATTTCAAAAGTGACACTACGGGAGAAAAAAGTTTTGAGGAATTTTTTATCTCCGGGGAAAGTGTGGACATGGAGCGTTTTCAATCACTCGGAGTCATCACCGATATTGCCATGCCGGATCGTGTACGCCTGGAGGCGCTTTTAGCTGAGTTGAGAGAATATTTTTCCTCTGCCGATACCGACAAGGCAATGGTGGTGAATTGCTTAAAAAAATATCTGCCCAACTTCCATCATGTGGAAACAGGCAAAAACCTTGATCAGAAAATGTAATGTAGCCCAGTGCCACAACATGTCCTGTTGCCGAAAACACTTCAGGCGCGGTTCGGAATTTCATGGTTCGTGGCTCTGTTGCATTTCTTTATGGTGTGGGGGGGGGCGGGGATTCTTCCGGTAGCTGGAGGCGGTTTTTCTGAGTGTGTACAGGAAATCGTTGCAGAACTGGGCCTTTCGAGGTGGTCCGGCAACTTCGTTTCCTTTGTATGTGATGAGCAGTGGCTAACGATGGGAACCTCTGCAGGGAGAAAACGTCACCCAATACCGGAAAATTGATTTTATTGTTAAATCCCTTCAGCCCATGTTGGGGGAGGCCATGGGAATTCCCATCCGAAATGAAAGGCACCCCGGAGCCTCCTGGAGAGAGCATGTTCACCAGGGGAGTTTTTCCACTGGTTTCGGAGGAGCAAAATGGAGATTTCCAGCTCCAATCTCCCAAAAAATTCAATAGATATCGCGTTTCTGGATCTGCGGGCATGGCAGCCCCCTCGCCAACGCTGCATGGGCCGCTTTGCTGTCGCGGAGATTCCAGCCGTTACAAAAAAGAAAAACGCCTCAGGAACGGGATTCCGAGTAGAAAATGCAAAAAAGAATGGTACACCCGGCGAGATTCGAACTCACGACCTTCTACTCCGGAGGCAGACGCTCTATCCAGCTGAGCTACGGGTGCACCGCGAATACTACTAATATAGTCCTGATTCCGCTTTTTTAAAGGGGGATTTCTGTTTTTTTTCAATTTTCTTCCAGAAAACTTTTTTTCAGTTCCGGAAACTTGAAAGCACTTTCCCCGCATGGTATCTTAATAGCTGATCCAGTGGAAACGAATCTTAATTCAGGAGATGAATGAAAACATGAATGGATATTCGATCCGTTGTGCAGTCGCCGTGGTCGGCGTGTGCGGAATGCTGAGTGCCGGTTGCTGTGGTCCGGAGCAACATTGTCCGGCGGACATCGCTCCAGCTCCAGCAGCAGAAGCCGTGAAAAAGACCACTCCGGAAAGCCCCCGGTTGCAGGAGTTTGACCGGTTGTTGCAGGAATACCGTGCGGAAATCTATGAACGGGCCGGCAAGGGGTTGACCGCGGAACGTATCGCCTCTCTGGCCGATACCGCCGGAGTGAAGATTCCAGCTGCGGTGGCGGCATTTTATCAACGGTATGACGGAGGTTTGGAATTTTTCGGCATTCTGTCCATGCCGTCCCTGGAAAAGGCGTTGACACAGCGTCCGCAGGGAACGGAGGATATTTTGATTTTCGGTGAATATGGTGGCAGTGGTTGTTTCTACCGTTCGGGGGATGACCGGGTGTGGTTGGTTTTTCCGGATGAAAATCGCCGGATTGAGTTTGCGGACTTCAATGTTTTTCTGCAGGCGATGAATGCTATGCTGGATCAAGGCGTGGACCAGCTGGATACCGATATCGCCATCGAAACCACAGACGGCATCTGGAGTGAATTTGGCCGGGAGAGCCAACTGAATGCCCAGTGAGTTACACAAGAAGGTCGTCTGGCCCGGCAGTACGCAGCTGGCGCCGGTGCCCACGGTGCTGGTCGGATGCGGTGGCTCTCCGGATGTCCGTCCCAATTTGATCACCGTAGCCTGGACCGGAGTGGTGTGCAGTCGTCCGCCGATGATCTCCATTGCTTTGCGACCGGAGCGGTATTCGTATACACTGATTCGCAGGAGTGGCGAGTTTACCGTGAATCTGCCCGGTGCCGATCTGGCGGAGACGGTGGACTGGTGCGGAGTGGTTTCGGGAAGAGATCATGATAAGTTTGCGGAACGAGGCTTGACGGCGGTAGCCGGGACCCGGGTGACAGCGCCGGTGGTCGGTGAGTGCCCGCTGGCATTGGAATGCCGGGTGAGTCAGGTGTTGGAGCTCGGGACCCACCATCTGTTTCTTGCGGATATTTTGGCGGTTCAGGCGGCGGAGGTGCTTCTGGACGCCGAAGGCCGGTTGGATCTGGAGCGGTTCGGCATGCTGGCATATGTGCATGGGCATTATTATGAACTGGGGCGTTGCATCGGACATTTCGGATATTCAGTCCGGCGCAAACCCGGGAAAAGGGGGCGAAGATGAAGAGTTTTCCTGTAGTGGATTCCATGATGATGGAGCGTTGGTGTCAGGCTCTGGGCGAATCTGGAGAACCACCTTTTACTCCGGAAACGGAACTGGTGCGTGAAGCGGATTTTCCGGAGTTCCACGGGGCTTTTTACTGGCAGCGTACCGGTAAGGAGACCCGGCAGCAGATTTTGTTGATGACGCCTCATGGGATAGAGGGGAAACGGCCGGCGGTAGTTACCCCCTTTTATGCTCCGGATGGAATGTGCGGATATGATCTGACTGCCGGAGTGCCGTTGCCGCAGGAGAAGAAAACAACCTTTTTTGCCTTGCATCTGGTGCGGATGGGATATGTGGTGGCGGCTTGTGATGCGTATCCGTTTCATCTGGTTCCCTGTCCGGATGGATGCAGTGGACGGCAGGATTTTCTCTGGTGGCGCGCGGCGGCAAAGGAGTTTGCCTGCCGTTTTCCACGCTGGACGGGAATGGGGAAACTGGCAGCAGATACCCGGTTGGCAGTGGATTTTCTGGCCGGGCAACCTGTTGTTGATGCGGACCGGATCGGCGTGATGGGGCATTCGCTGGGCGGAAAGATGGCATTTTATGCCGGTTGTCTGGACGAACGGGTGAAGGCTGTGGTGGGCAGTGATTTCGGCATCGGCTGGGAGCAAACCAATTGGAATGATCCCTGGTATTGGGGAACCGAACGGGTTGAGGTGCTCCGGCGACAGGGGTTGGAACACTGGCAATTGCTGGCGGCGCGTTGTCCATTGCCGTTCTTTCTGATTGCCGGGGAGTTTGACAGTGATGCGAGCCTGGAATTTCTGGCTCCGGCGCGGGAGCGATATGCTGCCGCGGGAGCGGAGGAAAATCTGGGATTTTTCAATCATGCAAGCGGACATCGCCCGACGGCGGAGTCACTGCTGGCTGCCTATCGTTTTCTCGGGCGGCATCTTGAGGCGGCGCAACCGGAGTCGACCGCAGCGTTTCTGACGCTTTGAGCAACTGCTCCAATTGGCGGCGTTGGGCCTCGGTGGGATTGGCTGCCAGGCCGCGGCGTGCTGCGATGGCGGCTTCGGCAGGGCGGCCTTGACGATGCAGGCTTTCTGCCAGAAAATACCAGCGTTGAACCTGAAATTCCGGCAGCGCATCCGGAGGAATCCGGAGCAGCAGTCGTTCCGTTTCTGCCGGGTGGCCGGCAGCCAATGCCAGCAGAGCGGCGTAATAATCGCGCCAGACAGGCGCACCCTCAAAATGTTGCAGAACTTCGCCGGCTTCCTGGTAGCGTCCGGCGGTCAGCAGCGGGGTAATCGCCCTTACCAGATAAGGCGGATCCTGACGGTTGTCCGCATAGGCCTGCAGATGGTAGAAAAGAGGCGGTTCCGGGGGATTCTGCATTTTCTCCAGCGCCAGCGCCCAGGCGGTGGCGTCTGCAGCCCGGCGCGGAGCTGGGGGCATGATTCCCCATGATACCAGGCAGCATCCAAGCGTCAAAACGCCTGCCGTAAAGCATTCCCGGCGGGATCCGCGGAACATACGAAAAAACGGATAGACTGCGCACAATGCCAATGCCGGGTACAGGACAAGCCGATAACGTCCGGCGGGATAGTAGGCAATCATGCAGATCCCCATGGTCAGCAGATAACCGACGGTCAACCAGTCGCGTCGCTGCCCGCGGCATCCGGCGAAGAACAGGAGAAGAGCTCCTGCCAGCGCTGTTGGAATGACTGCTGCCGGGCCGGGAAGGGGAGCGAGGGGGGCAAAATGCTGCCGGAGAAAATGGTAATTGAGATTATCCGGAATTTCCCGTGGCGTCAGCGCCAACGGTACTTTGTGCAGGAGGCCGACAGCGGTACGGCCCGGATGGAAGGCCGGAGCCACAGCGGCGTTGTTTTCCGGCCGGGCCTGATTCCAGTTGTTCAGTTTCGGGGATTGGGCCACGGCGAGTAAATAGGAGAAATTATTGCCGTAAAACGGCAGCGGCCATTGGGCGCGGTGCCAGTTCCAGCCGATCACGGGCAACCAGATGAGCAGCACGCCGCAGGCCAGCCACCCGAGGCGCTTCCGGAATCCGGGGCCGTGTCGTCGCGGAGTGAATGCCAGCCAGCAGAGTCCGGCTGCGAAAAACGGCAGCGCAGAAGGGCGTCCCAAGCTGACCAGCCCCAATGCCGTGCCCGCGGCCGCGAGCGCTCCGGGAGAAAAATGGCGGCGATGGGCTTCCAGCAGCATGGTAAACGCGGCGAAGCCCAGCAAGGCCAGCAAAGATTCCTGTAATGTCACGCATTCATACAGCAACGCGGGCGCATAAAGCGCCGTCAACAATCCTGCGGCCAATGCCGTTCCCCGGTTTCCCCATAGCCGGAACGCACAGCGGGTCGCCAGCAGAGCAGTCAAAATTCCCCCCAGCATTTGGCAGCCCGTCAACAGGGGAGGGGTTCCTGCTGCGGCGATCAGGAAACGATAAGGGGTGAAAATACCGAGACCCGCTGCCAGGCGACGTCCCAGTTCCCAGTGCGTCATCATATCCAGTCCGGGGATCAGGTGAAAACAGCTGAGTGGAGATTGCCGCCAGGCGAGGAATGCGGCAAGACGTACCGCTGCTGCGGTCACTCCGACAATCCAGTAAATATGTTTGCGATACAACAGCATAAATCACGATCCCGATTTTCTCATAAGATAGCATAACCTTGCTGATCTGAAAAGTGACCACCCCCCTAAATCCGGTTTTTCTACTGGAAAACGATATTTCCCGTGCTACATTGACAGGATTGGTTTTTATGCGGAACCGTGTGGCCGCAGAGCGGCGGAGGAAAGAGGATGCGTATCAATAAGAGTTTTTTCCGTACCGGTGGAATTCTGGCTGCGATTGTGCTGGGGGCGTTGACGCCTCAGGCTCATGCAGCAGGTTTTCTGATTCGTTATCTGATTATGACCATGCTGCTGTTGGTGTTTCTGCGAGTGGAGGCACCACAGAATGCTTTCCGGTGGAGTCATGTTTATCTGATGATCGCCAATCTGGCGATGGGACCGGCTTCTTTCGGCGTGGTATGGCTTTGTGGCGGCAGCCGGGATCTGGCACTGGCGGCTTTCTTTGCCGGGATTACGCCTACTGCCACCGCGGCTCCGGTGGTCATGGGGTTTCTCAAGGGGCGGGAGGAATATGTGGTAGTGGCATTTCTGCTGACTACGGTAGCAGTGGCATTCGGCATGCCGTTGCTGTTGCCTCCGCTGCTGGGGGCGGAAACGCCGGGATTGTGCGGGCAGGTGTTTCTCAGTCTGGCGCTGGTACTGGGGGGGCCTTTGGCGGGAGCGTTGTTGCTACGGAAATTTTATGCCCCTTCGCGGCGCTGGCCGTCGAAATTGGGAGATTTTTCCTTCGGGCTCTGGCTGGCGGCGCTGTTTCTGATCGCAGCGAATGCGTCGGATTTTTTGCAGGATAGTGAAGTCGGTGCACTGGAGGCGCTTACATCTGTGTGTCTGGTGACGTTCGGCGTATGTGTCGCCAATTTTTCTCTTGGATATTTGCTGGGGGGACGGGAGTTCCGGCGGGAAGCCAGCCAATCGCTCGGCCAGAAGAATACGACGCTGACCATTTATCTGGCATTGCTGTATGCCAATCCGGCAGTGGCTCTGGGGCCGACGTGTTACGTTCTCTGGCACAATCTATGGAATGCCTTTCAACTCTCCCGGGTCAAGGTGAATGATACGGAAATCCGGCTGTAATCCGGGCTCGTGTGCCGATTACGGCCGACCGCCGCGCCGAAGGACTGAGCCGGCGGCGCGACGACCGACCGGTCAATGGTGATGATGTTCGTGCCCGGAAGAAGCGGTGTAGTGGGATAGCCAGTCCCGCAGAAAATGGCGGTTCTGTTCTTCAGTGCCGTCTCCAATGGTTGCTGCCAGAGGAGCGGCGGCGACATGTCCGTCTACGTACAAGAAGTTGCCGCGTGCGTCGTGGCGGGTGGCGTCCAGGTTGTCCTGCCAGGCGGCGGGAGGCTGCATTTCCGGATAACATTGGTGCTGTATCGGTGCTCCCTGCGGGCCTCCCCGTTCAGAAAGAATGATGGCGTACGAAACTTCGCCTGATGGTGGAAACCGGCCTGCCGAATGTCAGCATAGCATTGATCATGTAACTCTGAATGCCGTTTTCCCGCTGATAATCCCTGTCTGCGGCGCAGCGCAGGAAGCGGAGGTCATAGCCATAGCCGGTAATCAGCGGAGAGAACCACTGCGGTTCGCCGGGCAGTTCTCCCGGTGATTCGAACGTTCCGGTGTGGACGACGGGAAACGCGTCCCGATAGTCCAGGCTGTAGGCGGAGAGAGCCAATCCGGCCTGCTTGAGATGATTGGCACATGCGGTGGCATGCGCCCTGCCGCGCGCCTGGCCGAGCGCGGGCAACAGCAGTCCGGCGAGGATAGCGATGATCGCGATCACCACCAGCAGTTCCAGCAGTGTGAACGCCATCCGGGCAGTGGATTTTTCCGGTATTGCGGTGGCAGGGAGGTCCGACGGAGAGTACTTGTCCGGGACCGGGGAAAAGGAATACAGCATCAGGATACCCCGTTGTTCTGGTAAAGTTTTTGGGGAGACGAACGACAGGAGTTCCGGTTGCGGCCACGGAGAAAATCCGGCCGGAACCGGCCGCACGCATGCGGCGTCCCGCCATGTTTCAGACAATGATTTTACTGGAAGGGTCAGGCGTGGTCCGGGGGCGCGCGCGCAAGAGAGGTGTGCCCCGGCAAGAAGGCGGGGACGCCGGCCCGTATCGCCGGCCCGGAAGACACGATGGCCGGAAATAGACCGGTCGTCGGTTCCTGCGGAAGATCTCCCTGCAGCAATCCCGCGCAAATCGGACAAAACCAGGCATTTTCCACGGTCACGGCTTGGGGGGAATCCGCGTGGGACAGCACATTGCGGCACTGTCCGGCAGGAAGCTGCCGGGTCGTGTCATGGGACTGGATGCATACGTGCAGGTGACCGTGGAGCAGACTGCCGCACAGCAGTGCGACAATCAGCAGGATCGCCTGAAAACGAGAGGGGGTGTGCCCTTCATGCATTGTAGAACTAATGCTTTCTCTCCGATTTTTTCATGTCTGACGGCGAACGTTTTCGCTACAGCCACAGGAAACGCGGAAGTACACCATGCGATACGGTGGTTCACGTTTCCGGTCTGCTGCGGTGATCGCGCTGTTATTTTTTCTTCCGGCTGTCCGCGTAATCCGCGGCAATGGTGGCTGCCTCCTGAAGAATCGGATCATCGGCAGGTCCGCGCCGGCGGCTGCCGGTGTCGAGCGGTTCATCAAGTTCTTCTGCGGGATCTGCATCCTGAGCGTTCTTTTCCTCCAGATATTCTTTCCAGCGTTTTTCTTCATTCAGGGAGATTTCCTTGCGGCCCAGCTGTGCCTTGAAACGCTGGATTCGGGAGAGCAGCTTTTGATAATCCGGTGAAGCGGTAATTCTGGCTTCCGAGTTTTTCTTCAACTGGTCAACCCGCATTGGCAGTTCGGCGTCCCACACCCGATAGGCACGCGGCCGAATCGAATCCCATGGCAGGTGATTGTCGCTGAACATTTCGCCGATTTCCATTTCCTCGGTCAGGGAGGGCAGGACAATGTCCGGAGCCACGCCGAGTTGCTGGACCGATCCGCCGTTGATTCGGAAGAACATGGCGGTTTCCAGGCGGACCGAACCGGCGGGGAAGCGGCGGTTTACCAGCTCCAGCATGCGGTCCAGCTGCATCATGGTGAGCACTGTTCCCTTGCCGAAGGTACGGGTATCCCCGACGAGCAGTCCGCGCTGATAATCCTTGATCGCTCCGGCGAAGATCTCCGCGGCCGAGGCCGAAAACTTGTTGGTCAGCACCACGAGGGGACCGTCCCAGGTTACTGATTCGTCTTTGTCGGATTCCACCTGGATACTGCGGTCGCTGAGGCGCACCTGCACCACCGGGCCGGTCGGAATGAACAGCCCGGTCAGGGCGATGGCTTCCGGCAGGCTGCCGCCGCCGTTGCCGCGCAGATCCATGACGACGGCTTCGACATGTTCCTTTTTGAAGTCTTCGAGCAGTTTTTTGACGTCGCGCGAGCAGCTTTTGTAATTGGGATCCCCGCCGGCGGCGCCGGCGAAGTCCATGTAGAAACTCGGCAGATCAATAATGCCTATTTTGACTTTGCTACCGTCAGGTCGGGTGATTTCCCGGATTTCCCCCTGAGCCTCACTGTCTTTGAGTTCGACTTTGGCACGGGTCAACGTGATGTTTTCCGGGACGGCATTGCGGCCTTTCTTGCCCGGCAGAACGGTCAACGTGACTTTGGAACCGGCCGGTCCGCGGATGAGTTTGACCGCATTGTCCACGGACATGTCAATGACGTCTACGGGTTCACCGTTTTCCTGAGCAACGGCGATGATGCGATCTTCCGGATGCAGCCGGCCGTCCAGCGCCGCCGGTCCGCCCGGAACGATGCTGACCACACGCACATAGCCGTCATCACTCATGAGCGTGGCTCCGATGCCGCTCAGGGAAAGGCTCATGTTGATTTCAAAATCCTCGTCCATTTTGGGGGGCTGATAGCCGGAATGCGGCCCATATACCTGGGCGACGGCGGCGAGGTAGAACCCGAGGATATCGATTTTTTCCCGCTGCTGATAGATGTTGTGCAGATCACGCAGGCGTTTAGCCACTTTCTCTTCCGGAGACTGGCGTTCCCAGAGGGCGCGGATGGCTTTGGTTTCGTCGGCTTTGCTGTTCTGCTTGTTTTTTTCGGAGGCGTTATCTTCTTCGAGCGAACGCCGGATTAAACGGAAATAGAGCAAGTCGCTCTTTAACTTCTTGGCCCAGAGTTGATGCAACTCTTCATCATTGGCCGGCCGGGGGAGTTTGCGGCGATCGGGTTCGAAGGTTTCATCCACGGTGAAATCGAACGGTTTTTTCAACATTTCCTCGGTGAATGCCCGGTATTCCTCAAACCGTTTGAGAAATCGTTCGTACACGGCAAAGGCGAAAGAGGCGTCCCCGTCGTTGAGTTTCCGGGCCAGGAGCATCCGCTGCGGCTCGAATTCCCGGACATCTTCGGCGGTGAAAAACATCTTATTGGGATCCAGCACTTTGAAATATTCGTCAAAGATCTGGCTGGACACGCTGGCGTCCAACGGCTGTTGCCGGTAATGCTGGCGGCCAATCAAATTGGCGGTCAGTCGGGTGATGATTTTCAACCGGTCTGCTTCGGAAACCTCGGTCGCGGCATATATCGACAACGTCGCAGCCAGGCAGACAGCTGCCAGCAGGACGAAAAGAAGATTTTTTTTCATGCGCAAAAACCACTCCTCGTTTGCGAAAAAGCACATAATTACCCTACATATTTATAGAATAACACCATTTCCCTGAAAATGAAAGCCTGATTCCTGAAAAAAACCTGAGATATCCCACTTTCAAACCGCCCGGGATTGCGCTATATTGATGCCGGAGAATCATCGGAATTCCGGAGAGAGCCCTATGAAACAGATGATGATGCCGGAACGGTCGGTTTTTCAAGCCGGCAGTCTGATTACTTTCCGGCTGGAGTTGAAGAATGCGCCGCCCGGTGCGGGACGGTTGCGGACTACAATCGGTAATGCTGCTGCCCTGCGATGTGAGATGATCGACTGGACCGAAAAGGGGCGGGCATTGGAAGGCGCCGCATGGCATGATCTGCCGATGCCGGCTGTCGCGGATGGTGTGTTTGAATTGACGCTGCCCCTGCTTGAAGTGGGAGTGTTTGAGGCAAAATGCTGCTTCGTACCTGCCGATGGAAGTGCCATACTCTGGCCGGGCGGAGGTAATTTTCGGATCAAAGTGGAAAGCGCCGCCAATGTCGCGGGGAATACCATCTATTGTGCATTTGTGCGACAGTTCGGGCCCGATTGTGCCGCCCCCCATGCCGCACCGTGTGCCAGGGAGACGCTGGAGGCGCTGGATCGGGCGGGGTATACCGTGATTCCTCCATCCGGGACGTTCCGGGCGCTGATCGGGCGTCTGGATCATATTTTCCAGGATCTGGGATGCCGTATTCTGCAGTTGCTGCCGATTCATCCGGCGCCGACGGTGTATGGCCGTATGGGACGGTACGGGAGTCCTTTTGCGACATTGGATTATTTCGCAGTAGATCCGGCATTGGCGGAATTTGACCGGAATGCGACAGTGCTGGAGCAATTTGTGGAGCTGCTGGATGCGGTGCATGCGCGGCGCGGGCGGATTTTTCTGGATATTCCCGTCAACCATACCGGCTGGGGGGCCCGGTTGCAGAACGAGCATCCCGAATATTTCGTCCGCCATCCGGACGGCCGGTTCGAAAGTCCCGGAGCCTGGGGGGTGGTCTGGGAAGATCTGTGCCGGCTGAATTACGCGGAACCGGAAGTGCATCGCTTGATGGCCGAGGTGTTTTTATACTGGTGCCGGATCGGGGTGGACGGTTTCCGCTGTGATGCCGGGTACATGCTGCCGCAGGCGGCTTGGCAGTACATTGTCAGCCGGGTTCGGCAGGAGTATCCGGATACCGTGTTCCTGCTGGAAGGACTTGGCGGCAGGCTGGAGGTGCAGGAAAAGCTGCTGGGCGAAGCCGGACTGGACTGGGCGTATTCGGAATTGTTTCAGAATTACACCCGGGATGAAATTACCCGCTATCTGCCGTACACGGAACAATGTGCAAAGCGTTTCGGTACGCTGGTGAATTTTGCGGAAACGCATGACAATGAAAGATTGGCTTCCAAATCCAGAGGGTATGCCGCCATGCGTTGTGCCTTGACGGCACTGCTGGCTGAGAACGGAGCGTTCGGGTTTGCCAACGGCGTGGAATTTTTTGCTTCTGAACGCATCGATGTACACGGGGCGGGTACTCTGGACTGGGGCCGCTCCCCCAATCTGGTGTCGTGGTTGCGGCACTTGACGACGCTGTTGGCGGTTCATCCCGCTTTTGCCGCGGGGAGCCGAGTGCGTCTGATCCAGCGCGGTCCCGGCAATCTGGTGGTGGGCTACCGGGAGGCATCGACGGGAGAGTCCGTGCTGGTGCTGGCGAATCTGGATTGCGAACGAACGGCCCGGGCACACTGGCCGGTCGCGATATGCGGCGATCCATGCGGTGGCGACTGGATGGACCTTCTTTCCGGGGAACGTTTGACATTGGAACGCGAAGGGGAAGAAGCGGTATGGCCGCTGGCGCCGGGGGAATGTCGCTGTCTGAGCCGGGAAAAGACTGACTGGGACAAAGTGGCGGCCGGTCTGTCAAGTCAGGGCGAACCGGCCGTGGTACTGACGCAGCGGGCCGCGCAACTGGGATACCGGATTCGGCATTTTTTCCGAACCGATCCGCTGGCGGGAGGAGCTCCTGCGGAGTCGTTGCGGCGGAATCCGTATGAATTTGCGGCAGCGGCGGCAGGGAGTGATCTGCCGGGAGTGGTGCGTTTCCGGATCGGGCGTGATGAACGACGGTTGGTGATGGTCTGTCCCGGAGAATTGTTGTTGCTGGAGGGCGAGGAGCCATTCCGGGTATTGCTGACGGATGGGCGGCGGACCTGGGACCGGGCGGACAGTTTGCCGCTGGCTGACGGCAAGGGGGAATTTGCATTTCTTTTCCCGCCGGAGGCACCGGAAACGGCACGGGAACTTACAGTGGAACTGGTGGTTTATCAGAACGAACGAACCGCCCGCCGAGTGTGTGGCCGGATCCTGCAGCTGCCGCCGGGCGAGGAGGTGCGCTGGCGTTTCCGCTTTTCCGGAAATGCGGTGCGGTCGGAAGATGTTTGTGCTTTCGCCGCCAACCGCCGGGGCGGCATGACCTTGATGCGGGCCGCCTGGGGCAAGTTGGAGAGCAAATATGATGCCGTGCTTGCTGCCAACGGGAAATCGCCGTATCCGGTGGATCGACGTGTGATGTTTTCCCGATGCCGGGCATGGCTGGTGTCTGAAGATTATTCACAGGAGATCGACGCGGCGGCATTGACCGGGTTTTCCGGAGGCGATAACCGGGCGGAATGGCGGTTCAATATTCCATCGGGACAGGGGCGGATGACGGCGCTCCGAATTGTGATGGAAGGTGCATGGGATCGGGATGCGGTGCGGTTGATCTTCCGACGGCCTCCGGAGAGTGCCGGTATGGAAACGGTGCCGCCGGTGACGCTGATTTTGCGTCCGGATCTGGAAGACCGGCCGAACCATCAGGTGACGAAGGCGTTCACCGGTCCGGAGACGCGTTTCCCGGCGGCGGTTGCGCCAATGACGGATGGGTTCCGCTTCGCTCCGGAACCGGGGCGGGCATTGCTGTTGCAGGTGCCGGGAGCGAACTATGTGACGGAGCCGGAATGGCATTATATGGTGAATCTGTCGCAGGAGGAGTATTACGGGTTGGAGCATCAGACTGACCTGTTCAGTCCCGGTTATTTTCGTTTTACGCTGGCTGCCGGGGAAAGCCGGACTTTGTTTGCCGCAGTGACGGAGGAGGATGAAACGGCGATTTCGGAAAGCAGTTGCCGCTGGCCGGATGGCGATAGCGTTGACGATGAACCCCGGACGCCGCGGACGGCGTTGCGGGAGGCATTGCGGCCGTTTGTGGTACGCCGGGACGACCTGCATACGGTGATTGCGGGGTATCCGTGGTTTCTGGACTGGGGCAGGGATACGCTGATTGCGCTGCGGGGACTGATTCGCGGCGGATGGCGGAAGGAAGCACGGGAGATTCTGCGACAGTTTGCTTCGTTTGAGGAGGGCGGAACGATTCCCAACGTGATTCACGGTGGCGAGGTGGGGAACCGGGATACCAGCGATGCGCCGCTGTGGTTGTTTACGGCGGTACGGGATTATGTGGACTGTTTTAACGATCAGGAATTTCTTGCGGCAGATTGCGGCGGACGGACACTGTTTCAGGTGCTGGAGTCGATCATTGCGCATTACCGGACCGGGACGGCGAACGGCATCGGGGTGGATCCGGCATCGGGACTGGTTTTCAGCCCGTCTCATTTTACCTGGATGGACACGAATTTTCCGGCGGGAACGCCGCGGGAAGGATATCCGATTGAAATTCAGGCGCTTTGGATTGCAGCGTTGCGGTTCCTTGGCAGACGGAATCCGGGGTATCTGGCAGAAGCGAAACAGGCGGAGGATGCGCTGGAACGATTGTTTTTCCGTTCCGATCTGAATCGGTTTGCCGATTGTCTGCATGCTTCGGCGGGGACTGCTGCGGCTGCAGCGGTGCCGGATGATCATGTGCGGCCCAATCAGCTGCTGGCTCTGACTCTGGGGGCGGTAACGGTGCGGGAACGGCAGCTGGCTATTCTTGAAAGCGCTGCGGAACTGCTGGTGCCGGGGGCGATCCGAAGTCTTTCCGACCGCCCGGTGACCTATCTGCTGCCGGTGGTCCGGGATGGACAGCTGCTGAATGATCCGGCACATCCCTACCGCGGTGTGTATTGCGGGCCCGAGGATACTTCGCGGAAAGTGTCCTATCATAACGGAACTGCGTGGGGATGGTTGTTCCCTTCCTATTGTGAAGGATTGTATCTGGTGGGGGGGGAGATGGTTCGGCATCGGGCACTGGCTTTGCTGGGGGGAAGTGTATATGCTGCCGATCGGGGAATCCCCGGAATGTTGCCGGAGGTGATGGACGGAGATTTTCCGCATCGTTCCGGAGGATGTCCGGCCCAGGCGTGGAGCGTGACCGAGGCGTTTCGCGTCTATGATTTGCTGCAGAAGGCGTGACATGGGTGTATGGGGCGAGTGAATAGGAGAGAAATCGCCGACAGATGGGAAGGAGGCGGCAGGAGACCGCATCAAAGGACGGTTGAAATATGGTTGGATGAGGGCATAGTGATATGGGCGTGATGATTACCTCGTATTGGACATTGGCCGGCAGTACGGCGATGATTCTGCTGCATGTGCTGATCTTGTTGTACATCCTGTATGCCAAGAGCGATGATCCGGCGGAAGCTGCATTCTGGCTGCTGGTGGTGACGTTGATACCGGTAGGCGGATTGCTGTTGTTTCTGTTTTTCGGGATTACCCGTCTTGGACGGGTGGATTTCAAAGTGCGCCGGGTTTGCACCCGGGTAGAAGATGCCAAAGATCATGGACCCGGTTTGGCGCTGGCCGCGCAGGAACGGAGTCTGGGCGATTGCATGCCGGTTGCCGGAATTGCCGGAAGCGATCACAATCGCATGCTGGATCGATTGTTTCCCCAATCACTGCTGCTGGGGGGGAATCGTCTCGAAATGCTCCGGGACGGAAACAGTGTTTATCCCCGGATGTTGGAGGATATTGCTGCTGCGCGGCATTGCATCCGGTTGCAGTCTTTTATTTTCATGAGCGATGAAGTGGGCATGAAAATTCTGAATGCACTGGAACGCAAGGCGGCGGAAGGGGTGGATGTGAAGGTACTGTTCGACAGTTTCGGGAGTTGCAAATCGTATTTTTCGCCGTTTTTTCGCCGTTATCTTTTCGGGCGCCGGAAACATTTTCAAATTCGGGCTTTTTCGCCGATCAATCTGCTGGCGCCCTGGAAATTTCAGTTGCGGAATCACCGGAAACTGCTGGTGATCGACGGCCGGATCGCTTACAGCGGCGGTATTAATATCTCCCGCGAGAATGAACATCTGAAGCAGGTGCCGGCTTCACGGTACATTCATGATCTGCATTGTCGGATTACCGGTCCGGCGGTATCGCAGTTTGCCCTCTCCTTTTTCCGGGATTGGATGTATACGACCGGCAAGGTATTCAATGAATGCGCCCTGCCGGAGGATTTTCCCCCGGCGGTCAAGACAGGAAAATCCGTGGTCCGGGTGCTGGAGAGCGGCCCCGGTAACAATTATCAGGGGACTAAAATGCTGTTTTTCGCAGCGGCGGCTCTGGCCCGGCGATCTCTGACGCTCGTCACGCCTTATCTGGTGCCCGGGCCGGCATATATCAATGCACTCTGCATGGCGGCGGCACGGGGGGTGGCGGTCAAGATTGTCGTGCCGAAACACAACAATCACATTTTTGTGGATTTTGCCGCACGCAGTCTTTATCATCGGTTGCTCCGGCACGGGGTGCGGATTTTCGAAAAACGCGGCTGCTTTTCGCATATCAAGGCATTGATGGTGGACAGCGAATGGGGGTTTATGGGATCGAGCAACTGCGACAGCCGGAGTTTTCGTCTGAATTTTGAGTTGGATTTCTGCTTTGAACGCGGGCGTTTCCTGACGTCGATGCTGGAGCAGGTGCGGGTGGAATTGGCGGATTCGGACGAGATTCAGCTGTTTGACGTAGAGGCAAAATCCATCCCGAGACGGCTTTGCGAGAATGCTTGCGCGCTGCTGACACCGATTCTGTAGTACAGGGGATACGCCGCTGCCGGAGACGGGCGGGGGGATGGCCTCCCGCATTAAACGTAGGTGTTGATGAATTCGATGTGGAGCTGTGGTGCTGCGGTGAATTCGGTCAGATGCCGGCGGATGAGTTCGGTCAGCTGTTCATGCGACATGCAATAGGTACGTGGCACCAGCAAATGAAAGTGAAATTGCGGGGCATCTTTTTCCCCGGTCAGGCGAAAATCATAAAGCTTGAGCTGAGTGTCGATTCGGCTGATGATCTCTTCACAGCGGGCGCGCCATTTTTTTACTTCTGGGTCCAGCGTGTCGAAGGGGTCACTGTGGAGAATCAACCGGATCGGCATGGTTCGGGCAATCTCAATTTCAGCGGCTTCCAGGGCGTCGTGCAGATAGACTGGGTCACAATCGCGATTCACTTCTGCGTGGGCGGTGGCGAAATAACGGTTAGGTCCGTAGTTGTGAATGATGATATCATGAATGCCACGGATTTCCGGGCAGCGGAGCAGTCGCTGGCGCATTTCCTCGACCAGTTCCCGGTCGGGGCATTCGCCCAGCAGGGGATTGATCGTGTCACGCAGCACACCGATTCCGGCAAAAATAACGAATCCGGCCACCGCCAGCCCCGCACAACCGTCCACCGGAAACGTGGTGAAACGGCTCAGCCCCAGCGAAATCAGGACCAGTCCCGTTGTCAGCAGATCGCTCAGACTGTCGAATGCCGCTGCGTGAATGACCGTTGATTCAATCCGGGCGGCGATGGCACGGTAGAAGAAAAACAGCCAGCTTTTGACGCCGAGTGTGGCCGCCAGAATCACAATCACCGTACTGTTTGCGGCAACCGGCTGGGGTGAAAAAATACGTTCAAGCGAACATTTCAGAAAGTCCAGCCCTACAGCGATGATGAAAACCGCTACCACCAGTCCGGCCACGTATTCAATCCGGCCATGGCCGAACGGATGTTCGTTATCCGCCGGTTTTGCTGACAATTTAAAGCCGACAACGGTAACGATAGCCGAACCTGCGTCGGAAAGGTTATTGATGGCATCTGCCGCTACCGCAATGCTCCCGGAGAGCAGGCCGAGCGTCAGTTTTACCGCAAATAACAGCAGGTTCACGGCGATGCCGACCCCGCCGGAGAGCAGGCCGTAAGCAAGCCGGACGTGCGGATCGGAGGTTTGTGAGGAATTTTTTACGAACAGCCGGATCAGAAGGGAAGTCAGCATAATGGGCGAAGCATATCAATGTATATGAATTATATTTGAAATTTCAATAATATAACGCGGCAACCGGTGTGACGCAAATGGTTGACCAGGTTTCCCGCAGAAAAAAAGCGGTACACCTCTATAGTGTACCGCATAAAGCGCAGGGAGCGTTTTTTTTAGATCGCTGTGGATTTCTGGGATTTGGAGAGCCAGATGTGCATATCGCGAAATGTGACATGCCCCACCGGAGCAGTTGCTGCCGTACGCTGTATGGAACCGGCATGGCCGTCAAAAAACAGGACGTTGGCCGATGCGTTTCCATGGCGGCTCCAGGAGATGGTCCCTCCCTGTAGACGATAGAAGTCGCTGTCGCGGGTATGCCAGGCACCTTCATAATAATAACCATCGGCGATGACCATTTTGCGACTGGGGCTCAGAATCTGGCCGGAGGAAAGATTTTGAAAGTCTCCCTCAGGCCGTTTGGAAGTCATATAACCGTTCAACCAGGTATGTGCATACCCGCCGAGTGCCGCCCGGCCGCCGCTTGAGGTCGCCATCGGATCCCAGGGATTCCAGGAGCCGGCGTATATCCAGTCGGTAACGCCGGTTTCCGATACTGCCGCCGGGCACAGCGGCACTGCCAGACGGTGTCCGGGCCAGGCGGTGCCGTTGGCATAGGTGGAAGTGATCGTCGGATCTTCACGGGTGAACAGGTTTTTGGCATAGTCCGCCAGAGCAATGTACCATTGCTTTTTGGGATTGGTTGCCCAGAAACAGGCGGCGAAGCGACCATAGTCGCCCTCATACATTTGATCGGCCATTCCCATTTGCTTGAGCTGGTTGACGCATGAGATCTTATGCGCTTGCGCCCGCGCCTTATTCAAGGCCGGAAGCAGCATGGAAGCGAGAATGGCGATGATGGCGATGACAACCAGCAGTTCGATCAGTGTGAAGGTTCGTTTCATGGCGTTCTCCTTTGTTTTTGAACGTGGACTCATGGACGTGGATCCGAAACTTTGATCAGGGCGAAACAGTCGAGGTTGGCGCTGCCGCTCAGCGTCCGGATGCCCAGTCGGTGTTCTCCGGCGGAAAGCGTCAGGTCGCAGGGAAGTTCTATCCAGCGCCATTCGTCTGGAGTATAGCCGAATCCGCCGGTATTCCCCCATTGAAGCGTACCGAGATCGGCGGACGGCGGTTTCCCATCCATGGTGATTTCTCGAAAAATCCGGGGATAGGTAGTGGCCGTGCGGAGCAACAGTCGATAGCGCCCGGCTTCCGGCACCTGGAATATCCATTGTGCAGCCTGACCGGCGTTGCTCCAGTTGATGGTCGCCTTTCCGCCGGAAGCGGAGGTGCGTTCGGCGATGTCCACTGCACTCCGGGTTGCCGGAGTTGGATTTTCCGCTTCGACCAGGAGCGCGTCCCGAGGCAGTTGGTAATCAGTTGGATGCATGATGCCCTGAGCGCGGCCGGCGTTCGAAGTTCGAACGGCAATCTGCTGCAGGTTTCCGGCAGTGGAGAGATTGAACAGATAGCTCCCCTGATTCAAAAAGATGGTTGTCGAGCTGCCGATCAACGTTCCCGTATGACGGGCGGAACGGTCGGAGATCACGTAATGCACTGGTCGTTCATCATTTCCGTCAACCGTCAGTTCCAGTCTGGCGTCGGCGGGGATTTCCAGGAGACCGGTGTATAACGTGGTGTGTCTGCCGTTTGCCTGGGGAATCGTGTGGCGTTCGAGTTCTACCGGAGTCCCGTTCAGGGTAAGCAGTCGCACCTTTTCCGATATGACTGATTGCGATTTTTGCAGAGCTGCTGCACCCGGCGTAGACAAATGAAGCAGTTCTTGGTCCCGGAACCGAAGCATGGTGCCGCCGGAGATCATGGCATCGCGCACCGTGCCGTCCGGGGCAAGCCGCAGTGCGGCGGTTTCAGCATCGGTGGTGATGTTCTCCAGGGAGAATGGTTGTCCGGGACGACGGTTGAAGAGAACCAGAATCCGGTCTTCTGCATCCCGGGTCTGGACGCCGACGGCCTGGTGGGACTGGAGAAGGCGGTATTCCGGCAATCCGGTATGTTCTTCGCTGCGGGTGATGTGCATGGCGGCAAGAAATTCCGTTGTCTGTGCAGGTGCGGTATTTTCCGTAAAGATCCGCCACTCCGGCTGGGGATGGGGAATGGCGTCTACGGAATATCCCTGTACCGGATCGACGGAATAGGCTTTTTCAACGTGCATGGCGCTGTTGGTTGGGAGCAGCATGCGGCCGTCCAGACGGGCGAGGGGACGAATGACGGAGAAACACGAACCATCCGCCCGGGTATCGTCCATTTTCTCCGTGTGAGAGAGCAGCTGCCAGCGGAACGTGGCTGGTTCCGGGGCTGCGAGTTCATCGAAAATGATTACCATGGCTGGTTTTACGAAGAGCAGCCGACGATTGAATTTCGACAGCTTCCGGTTGTAGATTTTCGGAGCGGAAGCGTCACCCGCCGCATACCCGAACCCGGGAGAATCGAAGGTTGCAGTCAGTTTGCCGTCCGCGTCTTTCGTATTCCAGGACTGGCCTTCACCGTTGACCAGAATGGTGTTGTGAGCCTGCGTATGGACGCTGTAGGCTTTAAAATGTTTGCTGCCGTACCAGTCGTAATAGCCGCCATCGATGGCGAGTTTATCGCCGTAGGCGTTGATGACGAAGGCATTCTGGTCGGCATGCTGGTGACCGGCGAAAAATTTTCCGCTGTGAAAGCCCACGGCAACGTTCTCCCGTCCGTCCGGCAGAAAGGTATTGAATACCGCCAGCCCGATATGCGGGTAAATCATCGATTGTGGAATACAGGTCGGCGGCTGCGCCAGCAATTCACCGTCCCGGGGAAATCCGGCATACCAGAGCGCAATCGGGTCTCCAGTCTGGCGTGCCAGGCGGCGGGTGAATTCGCGATTGACCGGTCCGAGGTTGGAGTGATTGGGTTTTCCGTTATCGGCGAAGGAGATCCAGAATCCGTCAGTCGGAGCGCAGTACAACGGGAACCGCGCGGTTTTTGCCAGCCACGGCTGTTGGTAATAATTCATGCCTGCGACACTTTTGACCAGGTCCACATAACGGATGGCCAGGCCGAGACCGTAACTCCAGTAAGCCAGTCCCTCGTTGTTTTCCCCATCGAAGCCGAGGGAGGGCAGAAAGCGTGTGGCGTACAGGTCGGCGACGAAATCAAACCATTCACGGCTTTCCGGATTTTCCGCCAGTGTTACCGCGGCGAAAGCCAGCGCCTGTGCACGATCCCAGGGGTGGTTCTGGGATTCGTTGCTCCGGAAGGGATTGGCATCCACCCAGAACTGCCGGCCGCGCGTTTCGATCGCTCTGCTGACTTCGGTGCGTTCCTCCGGCGTCATGAGGTCGTACGCGGCATCGAAGCAGTAGCCCATGCCCATCAGCAAATTGGCGGCCTGCAGGTCTGCCCGTTTCATCTGGCTGCCGCTTTCCGGATCCCAGGTGCGACTGACTGCGAGTACCAGTTCGCGGGCTTTTTGTTTGAGGTCATGGCGACCGGTCAGCATGGCGGCCTGGCCGACGGTGGCAAGTTTTTTGCCGGTAGTGGAAATAACGCCTCCGGCAATTTTTCCGTACCACTCGACCCAGGCGCGAATATTGGGATCGGCACCTTCCCGATAGGGTTCCGGGTTGGGAGGGACGGTGAATTTCAGGAGTTTTTCCGCGGCTTTTTCCTGATTGTCGCCGCTGATTTCCGCATAGTAGCGTGCCAGTGGCAGCAGTCGGGGATGGGGGGTAGTGGCTAGTTTTGCAAAATCAAAGGGGGGACGGCGCCAGTGATGGCTGCGTTCCGGGATAAAGAGTTTATCGCGGACGATTTCCCGGTTTTCCGGTAAGGCGGTGACCCGATAATGCCACAGGCCCGGTTTCAGGAACTCCGAGGGGACGAAGAAATTTCTGGTCAGCTCGACCTGTTGTGTTGCGTCGGACGGCAGGGCGGGATCCTGGCTGAACTCCAATCGATAGCCGGCAGCCCGAGGGCCCTGTTTCCAGTTGAACATGGGGTGAGCGGAGTAGGAGACGCGTACGCCGTCGAGCGGGTTGTATTCGGGATTGACGGCGAATTGGATGTTGCGGACCTGAATGGTGGCTTTGCCGGGAGCGTCGCTGTTGGCGATCCGGCTGTAAATGTCCAGCTGGATGAAGTGATCGTTGTCACCGAACACGCCCCCCTGGATCGGACGCAGGCGGGAGAATGACACTTCCGCCTGTTTCCATTCCGCGGATACGGGAAATTGGGTGAAGGCGGAACGTTTCCGGTTGTCATAAAGGTTGACACCGGTGTAGGCAAGATGGGCGTTTTCTCCGGGAAGATTGCGATATTCAAAGCGCAGCAGCAGGTCCGGTCGGAAAGCACAGTGGATCTGCAGCGGCAGTGTGCAGAATCGGGAGGGTGTTTCATTGGCTGTTTCCCACACGCCGTCTTTCCGGGGGGAGGTGGTCATATTTTTCCGGGCAAGCAGAGTGATGCCGCCCTGATTGTACGGATTGTATTCGGGATCGACGGTAAAACGGATATTGCGTACCTCAATCGCGACTTTTCCCGGCACGTCGTCCGAAGCAATCCGACTGTAGATGGTAAGCCGCCGGAAACGATCTGAAGTCCTGAACGAACCGTCTTTACCGGGCCGGAGCCGGGCGAACGGAATGGTTGCTTCGGTCCAGTCGGCGGACACCGGGAGCCGGGTGAACGTTGACCGCTTCGACTCGTCGAAAAAATTGACGCCGGTATAGGCGATTTTATCCCCGGCAGTGAAAATATTTCGATATTCAAACCGCAATTCCAGTTCCGGGCGCCAGGGGCAATCCACTTGAAATTCCAGCGTACAGAAATGGGACGGCACCTGGTTGGCGGCTTTCCATATTCCGTTTTCTTCAGAAGTGATGAATAATTCCGGTCGGGAATTTTTCAGTTCTACCGGGCCGGAGTCTGCAGCATGGAGGGCGGCACCGAACAACAGACAGCAGGCTGTCAGCTTTGTCCACATCTTTTATTCTGCTCCTTTTCTGGTGAAGGCATTCAAAAAAACGTCATACATATGCATGGAAACAGATTCTTACCGGCAGACCAGTGGGATTTTGCGAACTGCGGACGCACCGGGCAGAGCCGCACGTTCGGTTCTTGTCGCCTGTTCGGAAAAGACAACGTGGCCGGATACCGGATGGAGTCCGGTAAAACATCCCCCTGTCTGCCGTTGTAATTATAGGATATTTTTATTTTGAAAGCAAATGGAAATAAGAAAAAACACGATTTTTTTCATCCCCGGCAGCAGGAATGCAGATCAAAGCTGGAAAGAGTGAGGAGGCAAGAGGGGGGGGCGACGTTATGAGACGGAGGCTTGAAACCGGTTGTCCGCAAATGTGTTCAGGCTTTGACGAGTTGTTTTTTGACGAACCGGAGCGGCTGTTGCAGAAAGCGGATCAGCACGCCGACGAGAACCGCCGCCAGAATCGTTCCTTCCCGAACCCCGTTGATGGTTTGAAACCAGCAGAGCGACAACAGTACGGCGGCCATGACAATGGAGCTGTCGAAGCAGACCTTGGCAATCCCGAAAGGGATTCGGTATTCCGTCGAAATCGTCCGGACGAACCCGTCTCCCGGCATATAGGAGATGTCTGCAAGAAGTTGAAAAGCAATGC